>DATFGQ010000001.1:0-24085 GCA_035249305.1 Blastocatellia bacterium
CTCTACGAGTGGTTCAACGCGCAATCTTTTACTGTCGGCGGGAAGACATACAAGACGCCTGTCGTCGCTTACTCGGAGAACGTGATCGAAGTCGAGGCCGTAGCGCAGCAGGCACAGCCGCGCAGGCCGGTGATCGGAAAGGCCCCGATTCGAAAGCCTAAGCCAGCGGTCAGCACGCCGAGCGCGCGCCCTTCGTCACAGCCGGGTCCGGCTGGCGATCAACTGGCTAAGGTCACTTTGAGGCTGAGGCCGCCTCAGTTCAACAGGAATTAAGGGCTGGGTATTACCGGCTCCGCGTGGCCTGCGAGTATGTCGCGCACTTCCTTGGCGTATTGCCCCGAAGGCGCATTTGCCAGATACCTTCTGAAAGCTGCTTTCGCGCCTTCGGGGTTTCCGCTGTAGTGATGAGCGAACCCTAGATAGTAATCGAGGTCATGATCGTTCGGGTCGAGCTCTTTGGCCGCCGCGAATGAGCTCGCGGCCTCTTCGTAAAGCTTGCGGCCGAGCAAAGCCATGCCTTGATTCGTCAGCACCTGCGCCGTCGGCTTCCCATATTGACGTATCGCCGTGTCGTATTCTGTCAGAGCTTCGTCGAGCCGGCCGAGGCTGTAGTAGGCGACGCCTAGATTCTCGTGAGCCTCAGGGTAATCGGGTTTCGCCGCGATCGCTTTCTTATACTCATCGACCGCTTTCTCGTTTTCTGCTTTAGCCTCGAACTTCGACCCCGCGCTCTCAAGCGAATAAGCCTGCTTCTGATGCCTCAGGCCGTTTTCGTAAAAGGTCCTGGCCGAGGCGCCGCTGTCGGAGTTTGCGTTCTGTGTCCGAGACGTATTCGTCACAGGCTGATCGACCTTGTCCATACGCGAGTAGATGAAGTACGCCGCTCCGATCAGAACGACCGCGGCGACCAGAGCGACCGCCAGAATCAGAACGCCCTTGCTCCCTTTCTGTGGCCTCTCAACGGGCCGCGTCGCGCTCTGCCAGCTCTGCTGCTGATACTGCGGCGGCTGAGCCTGCGGCTGCTGCCACGCCTGGGCGGCGGGTTGAGGCTGCGGTTCGCTGTGCAGGTCGAACGTAGGCGGTATGCTCTCGGCGGGCCGTTGAACAGGTCTGGTCGCGTCGGCCTTTGTCGGGTCGACTTTTATAGCCTCGAAAGAGGTCGAGGGCTGAGTTACAAATTGCTCGGCGGGCGGCAGCGGCGTCGCAGAAATATCGACTGTCGGCTTTTCCTGCTCGGAGCTCGCGACAGGAGCGGTCTGCGGGACGGGTTGCGGCAAGGCTTCCGGTGTGTTCGCGGCGGTGAAGCCCTCCTCCACGGTCGCGGAGATAATCGTGTGGCGCTCTGTGATCGGGTTGGTTTGTCTCCCACCCGGCCCGGCGATCTCGTTCGTCACGGGGCTGCTCATCACCTGCGTCCCGCCGTGCTGTGCGGTGGTGAGCAGCGACGCGAAAGCCTCGGCCGTCGCGATCCGCTTTTCGCGGTCGCGCGTCAGCCCCGCCATAACCACTTGCTCGACCGACTCGCTCACCGAAGGATTCACCTGCCTCAGCCTTATCGGGTCGCTCGTCACCCGCTTTATCATGATCGCCTGGACGTTGTCGCCCTCGAACGGCAACCGCCCGCTCAACATCTCGTAGGCGATAATCGCGAGGCTATAAACGTCCGACCTGCCGTCGAGCTTATCGCCCGTGATCTGTTCGGGTGACATGTAGACGGGCGTCCCGAGAATGAAGCCAGTCTTCGTGACGTTCTCCGTGTCGTCGGCGACGGTCTTCGCGATTCCGAAATCGAGGACCTTGACGTAATCGGCGTCGCCCCCCTTCCTGGCAATCATGATGTTATCGGGTTTGAGGTCGCGGTGGACGATGCCGAGCGTGTGCGCGGCGGCGAGCGCCTGCGCGATCTGCGCCGTGATGTGGACCGTCCTGTTAATCCCCATGCCTTGCTCTTCGGCCAGGAGCCGCGTAAGAGGCTTGCCGTCGATGTACTCCATCGCGAGATAGAGCAGCCCGCCTTCGGCCTCGCCGAAGTCGTATATCGTGACCGCATGAGGGTTGTCGATGCGGCTCGCCATCCTGGCTTCGCGCTTGAATCGCGCCACGGCCGACTCCGTGTCATGGCTGAAGGGCGACAGCAGCTTCAGCGCGCAGATGCGGTCCATCTGCGTGTGAACGGCTTTATAAACCGTCCCCATCCCCCCCTGGCCGAGCTTCTCGACGAGCAGGAAGCGGCCGGCCAGCACCTTGCCGAGCATAGGGTCTTTGCCGTCGGTCACTATCTCTATCAACTGTGTGTTGTCGGCGGGGCAGACGGCCCGCTCGTCGTCATAGGTCGTGGCGCATTGTGGGCATGTCTTCATATTCAAAGCTCGCAGGGAAGTTTGACAGCCCACTTTTTTCTTGTCAACAAACGCAAAGCCCCGGATGGCGGCTATCATCCGGGGCCTCGCGTAAGGGTTTTATATGTCGGATCACATCGCTTGGATGCCGGCCCGCCCCACCGACGCCAGGCTCAGCGGCCCTGTGATCCCTGTGTGTCGCTTGAGCGAGACGATGAACGAGCGGATCTCACGTTTGTCTATGAACGTCTCGAAGAAGTCGTCATTGTCGGCGGCCTCGCGTATGTCGGCCCATTCCTTTTCAGAGATGTCGAGGAATGCCTTCACGACCTTAGGGTCGAAATGAATGCCGGTGCCCGAGATGATCTCCGCCCGCGCGTTCGTGTAGGGCTGAGAGCTGCGGTACGGCCGGTCGCTCGTTATGGCGTCGAAGGCGTCGGCGACGGCGAAGATGCGGGCTTGAATGTGAATGTCGTTCCCGGAAAGCCCGTTCGGGTACCCGCTGCCATCGTACTTCTCGTGGTGCTGGCTGACGACGGGCCGCGCTCCCGAGAGAAAATCTATCCCGTCGATTATGCGCAAGCCCAGCGCTATGTGCTCACGCATCTCGACCCACTCTTCGGCCGTCAGCGGGCCGCGTTTGAGAAGTATTGAATCCCTCACGCCTATCTTACCTATGTCGTGGAGCAGCGCGCCCTGTTCGAGCGCTATCAATTCGTTGTGCGCAAGCCCAACCTCTTTGGCTATCCTGAGACTGTAGGCGACCACGCGGTTAGAGTGGCCGCGAGTCTCCACGTCGCGCGCTTCGAGCGCGCCAGCAAGCGCGCGCAGCGTCGCGCGGTAGTTCGTGTAGAGCGCTTCGAGCATGCCGTTCAGGTTTTCGTTTAAAGCGCGCAGCTCGTTGGTCCGCGTCCGCACGGTCTCTTCCAGCGACTGCTCGTAATGGAACTTTGCCGCCACCAGGGCCTGGTAGCGCAACGCGCGCTCGACCGACAGCATCACCTGCGACAGGTCGAATGGCTTCGTCACGTAATCGAATGCGCCCTGGCGCATCGCGTCGATCGCGAACTGGATGTCGGTCATCCCCGAGACCATCAGCACTACGGTCTCCGGGCGCATCTTGTGAATGAGCTGGCACAGCTCCAGCCCCGACGCGCCCGGCATCCTTATGTCGCTCATCACGAGGTTGAAGGAGCTTGCCACTATCAACTCCGTAGCCTCTTCGGCGCTCTCGGCCGTAACGCACGTGTACTGCGCGCTGAGGTACATAGACAACAGCCTGCGGATAGGCTCTTCGTCGTCAACTATCAGAATGGTGATATCTTTAATACCCAAGGTGCCTCCTGTAGATCGAACCGCGAAGATCGCCGCCGATCACTTTCACCGAGCGAACGATAAGCATATTTGCAAACGCTATACCTTTGAGGACAGATTCTCCTGGTTCTTATCCTCTGCAATTGCCTCACTTACAATCCTGTATGAAAGGCATCTTACTCTGGCAGAATGGGACAACTGGGGCCTTTCGCCACAGCGCCGTCGTGTCGCCGACCTTCTCCGAGCATGGCGGTCACGAGCTTCCTGCGGTTACGTAGCAAACAGCCGCAGGTGGCGACAAACTCCTCAACGTCCATCGATGCCCGCACAATCAATTTGCAACAAAGCGCGGGCTCATTAATCTTGCAACCGCGCCCGAAGCGGTTGTATATTAGCGTGCGAGCAGCCGCTCAGCCTCCCCGAGGTTTTCGCTTCTCCGACCCCTCGATAAAAGCCCCTCGATAATTCTGCTACCACTCGACCCGAGGTTTTCATTATGAGACGAGTCACAGCCATTCTCTTAGCAACAGCTTTTATCGTTACGGCCGCGAGCGCCGACAACAACGCGGCGACGCCTACGAACACCGTTATAAGTTTTTACCGAGCGCTCAAACAGAAGCAGTACCTCGAAGGGTTCCGACACTCGGTCTACCGCGCGGCGGTCGAAGGGCTGAGCGCGGCCGACCTCCGCGAGCTTGAGCCCGATTTCGCGCGCACTTTTTCGGCCATACCCGAAAAGATAGAGGCTCGCGGCGAGCAGATAACGGGCGACACGGCGGTCGTCTTCTTGAAGTTTGACGGCATAGAGGAGCTCCAACAGGTTGCGCTGATACGCGAAGGCGGGCAGTGGCTAGTTGGCGACAGGGACTCGCTCGCCATGGTCCGCGCGCAGGGGAAACACTTCTTCTTTAACACGCGGATAATCGTCAACGAAGCCGAAGCTCACGAGATGATGTTGCGAATAATCGGCGCGGAGTTGATCTACTCAAGAAAGTTCGAAGGGCGCAACGCGTCTATGCAAGAGCTTGTCAGGCTCGGCGGTCTGCCCAAGGATGTCGAGAGCCAGCAGGCGACCGGTTATCATTTCAATCTGACGCTCAGCGCCGACGCGAAAACGTTCTCGGCGACCGCGACTCCGTTGTCGTATGGGAAGACAGGGAAGCTATCTTTTTACGCGGACATAAACGGCGTGCGGGCCGAAGACCTTAAAGGCGCGCCTGCTTCGGTGAGATCGCCCGTTTACCAGCCGAAGTAAGAGGCCGTTAGCCGTCGTCAACATGTGTGAAGGATTTGGATGGAGCTGAGGGGGATCGAACCCCTGGCCTCCTGATTGCGAACCAGGCGCTCTGCCAGCTGAGCTACAGCCCCTTGTCAAACCGAAGTCAAATGGTACGGGACTACCCTCAGCCTGTCAAGCTTATGGGCTGGACACGGCGAAAACCATTCAGTGATAATAAATCAATCCCCGCAAGAGAGCCGGAATCAGCTAGTGCCGGGAAGTTTACTTGATGGATACGAGAAGGAGACTGTTCTACCATGCCTAAGCTTCGCAAGACCACGCTCGTCTTATTGACGATCGCCATTGCAGCATACTCGAATATCGCGACGTTGGCGCAAGCACGCAAGGCTGCGGCCGCCGCCGCGCCGGCCCAATCCGCGCCGAGCCTGAATTATGAAAAGTATAAATTGAAAAACGGCCTCGAAGTCATACTGCTCGAAGACCACCGCCTGCCGCTTGTGGCCGTCAACCTCTGGTACCACGTCGGCCCCGCCAACGAGCGCGCGGGGCGCACAGGGTTCGCGCACCTGTTCGAGCACATGATGTTTCAAGGCTCGAAGCACATCGGCGATGACGCGCACTTCCAGATGCTTGAGGCCGCGGGCGCGAGCGACATAAACGGCACCACCGATTTCGATCGCACCAACTACTTCGAGACGCTCCCTTCAAATCAGCTTGAGCTCGCTTTGTGGCTTGAAAGCGACCGCATGGGCTTTCTTTTAGACAAGCTCGACGCGCGCGCTCTGGAAAACCAGCGCGACGTTGTACGCAACGAGCGCAGGGAAGGCGAAAACGCCCCTTACGGGCTGGTCGAAGAGGCCATGTGGCAGACGCTCTTCCCCAAGAACCACCCTTATTACGCCTGGGTCATCGGCTCTCACGCGGACATCGAAGCCGCGCGGCTCGACGACGTTCGCGAGTTCTTCAAGCTCTACTACTCGCCCAATAACGCGAGCCTCACGATCGTGGGCGACATAGACAAGGCGAAGACGAAGGCGCTGGTCGAGAGGTATTTCGGGCCGATTCCGGCGGGCCAGCCCGTCCCGAAGATTGATGTTACGACGCCGCCAGTAACGGCCGAAAAGCGAGTGACCGTGACCGACCAGATAGAGCTCCCGCGCGTCTACATCGCGTGGCTGACGGACCCTATCTATAAGCCGGGCGACGCCGATGCGACGCTGCTCGCCGAGATACTAGGCGGCGGGAAATCGAGCAGGCTTTATAAAAAGCTCGTCTACGAAAAACAGATCGCGCAGGACGTGAGCGCACAACAGTCCTCTTTGATTCTAGGGTCAGTCTTCTACATCCAGGCGACGGCCAAGCCCGGTGTGAAACCCGAAGACCTTGAGAAAGCCATAGACGAAGAGATCAACGCGATGCGCGCTGAAGGGCCTACGCCGGTAGAGCTTGAGCGCGCGCAGAACACAGTCGAGTCCGAGATCGTCCGCGGGCTTGAAACGCTAGGCGGGTTTGGCGGGATCGCCGACCGTCTGAACCAATATAACCACTACCTTGGCGACCCCAGTTATCTGGCCAAAGACCTGGACCGGTTCAGGAAGGCGAGTACGGCTTCGCTGAAGAAGGTCGCGGCCGATAAGCTTGCTAAGAACTCTCGCGTAGTCATCTACGGCGTGAAGGGCGAAAAGGTCATCAACGACCCGCCGAAGACCTCCGAGAAGGCTGACGCCGCGCCCGCGCAGGGCTCGACCGACAAGAGCCAGGACTGGAGGAACAAACAGCCTGAAGCCGGCCCCGCATCTTCACTGACATTGCCCGTGCCGAAGAGCTTCAAGCTCGCGAACGGGCTGACGGTCATGCTTGTCGAACGCCATAACCTTCCGGTCGTCTCCGCCAACCTCATAGTGCTCAGGGGCAGCGAAGCGAACCCGTCGGGCAGGCCGGGGCTCGCCGCGTTCACCGCCGATATGCTCGACGAAGGCACGGAGAAGCGCTCGACCCTTCAGGTCGCCGCCGACGCTGCTCAGATTGGCGCTACGCTTAGCTCCGGGTCGTCGAGCGATTCATCCTTTGTCGCCGTGCGCACGCTCAAGAAGAATGTGGACGCGGCCTTCGAGCTGTTCGCCGACGTTTCGCTGCGGCCCGCGTTCGCTGAAAAAGAGATCGACAGGATTCGCAACCAGCGCCTTACGCAACTGCTTCAACAGCGCGACAACCCCGGCGCGCTCGCCAACAAAGTCTTCTTCAGCGAGGTCTACGGCTCGAAGCACCCATACGGCTTCATCGAGCTAGGCACTGAAGAGTCTTTGAAGGCGATCACGCGTGACGATCTGGCGAAGTTCTGGGGCGCGGGTTACGTCCCGGAAAACTCCGCCCTCGTCGTTGCCGGCGACATAAGCGAAGCCGAGCTTCGCGCTATGGCCGAAAAGCACTTCGGCAAATGGAAGGGGAGCCGCACGCAGGTCGCGACGCCCGCGGTCGGCGGCGACTCGCCTCGACACGTAGTCGTAGTCGATAAGCCCGGCTCGCCTCAGACCGAGCTACGCGTGGGCCACGTAGGCATAGCGCGGTCGAACCCCGATTATGTCCCGGTCGAGGTGATGAACCTGATGCTCGGCGGGCTCTTCTCAAGCCGCATCAACATGAACTTGCGCGAGAAGAACGGCTACTCTTACGGCGCGTTTTCCGCATTTTTTTACAGGCGCGGCGCCGGCCCTTTCATGGCCGGCAGCGGCGTAAGGACCGATGTTACCGCCCCGGCCGTCAAAGAGATTCTCTTCGAGATAGACCGGATGCGCACGACTCAGTTGACGGCCGAAGAGCTAAAGGCCGCGAAAGATTCGATGGCGCGGTCGCTGCCGGGCTTCTTCGAGACGACTCCTCAAGTGGCGGGGAGCATCGGGCAGCTCTTCGTCTACAACCTGCCGCTGGATTACTACCGGACGCTCCCGGCGAAGATAAACACCGTCACAGCGGCCGACGTGCAGAAGGCGGCTGAGAAATATCTCTCGCCGAAATCCATGGTGGTCGTCGCCGTCGGCGACCGTAGCAAGATCGAAGAAGAGTTGAAGAAGCTAGACCTCGGCCCGATCGAGGTCCGCGCGCCCGAGATCAAATAGTAAGCGACGGTGAGGAGTTGCGGGAAGATTCACCGCAGAGACGCAGAGCGCCGCAGAGGGTACACATAGAGAACTCTGCGGCCGCTCTGCGTTCTCTGTGTCTCTGCGGTGAGGTGCTTCTCCAAACCCCGCGCATTCAAGTATCAAACTCAATCCGGCTCACTGTCTCACAAACACACCTATCTAAGAATATTCAGCCCCACGCCTGATTTTAGTGACGAATAAAATCTTTTCCAGCCCGTCGAGGCCGGAAAACCTAGCCTTGAAATAACTTGCTCAAACAATCATTCTTTACTGGAGACCGTTTTGCGCCCCGATGGGAAGAGATTTGTTGTTTGTGCATCTCTTTTTTGATATGGTGAATTGTTCTGTGCGCAGTAAAGTAGTAAACAATGAGTGGCGTCGGCTAACTTTCGCCGGCCGCGAAAAGTTGCAGCAGGGTATCTTTCAACCAACCTCGCGGGTCGGGCCGAAGTCGGCGGTGAGGCTGCTCGTAACTCAAGCCCCATCATCATACATACGAATAGGGTCATCGTCGCCGCAGGAAGCGGGGTTTGCGCCTGCGCGGCCGCGAATCTTTTTGATGTTGATTGAACCGATTACAGGTACAGGCAAGCAAGAAAACGAACGAGAGGAAAATGATGAGCTCAAACGTCTTTGCCCATTTGCAGTACAAGCCGTTGGCCGACGCTCCCGCGACAGTCGAGATCGAACGTCAGCTTGAGTGGTACAGGCTGATCCACCTGGGCCGCATGCTAGACGATAAGGCGCGCAACTACCTGCGCCAGGCCAAGGGGTGGTCTTATCACGCCTCGCACGCGGGACACGACGGCATACAGGTCGCGATGGGATTAGCCTTCCGGCAGAACAAGGATTATCTCTTCCCGTACTACAGAGACATGCTGACCTGTCTGGCGGCGGGCATTACGCCTTACGAGATAATACTGAACGGGCTGTCTAAGGCCGGGGACTTGGCTTCGGGCGGCCGTCACATGAGCAACCACTTCGCGAAGATCGCCATAGGCATCTGGAACGTCTCGTCGGCGACCGGCAACCACACGCAGCACGCGGCCGGCCTCGCCCGCGCCATCAAGTATTACGACGCGGGCTCTATAGTCTTTTCGAGCCAGGGCGAATCAAGCTGCTCCGAGGGGTACGTCTTTGAAGCGCTCAACGGCGCGAGCCGCGAGCAATTGCCCGTCATCTTCGTCGTCCAGAACAACGGCTACGGCATATCGGTCCCCGTCAGCGAGCAGACCGCGAATCCGATAGTTTCGGAGAACTATCGGGGCTTGCGCAACCTGACGATAATCAACTGTGACGGGACCAACCCGTTCGACGCCTCGAAGGCGATGAGGCGTGCGACGGACTTGATACATGGCGGGGCGGGGCCTGTGCTGGTCCATGCCTTCTGCGAGCGGATAAACGCGCACTCGAATTCCGACCGGCACGAGGCGTATCGCAGCGAGGAAGAGCTGACGGAGGTTCGCACTTACGACCCCTACGAGCGGCTCCGATTGCACCTTCTCGCCGTCGAAGAGGTCGAGGAAGCGACCCTCGCGCGGATCGAAGAGGAGAACCGGTTGATCGTCGAAGAGGCGGCTGAAAAGGCTGAAGCCTCGCCCGATCCGGACACCGCGACAGTCTCACATTTTGTGCTGCCGGAAGAGTCTGTCGTATCGCCCGAAGCGCAGATCCCCGACGCGACGGGGCAGCCCATAACTCTACGCGAGGCCATCAACGAGACGCTCAAGCAGGAGTTCCGCCGCAACCCGAACACTTTTCTGTGGGGCCAGGACGTGGCGTCGAAAGATAAGGGTGGCGTATTTAATGTCACCAAAGGGATGCAGCAGGAGTTCGGGTCGCAGCGCGTCTTCAACGCGCCAATCGCCGAAGATTACATCGTCGGGACGGCCAACGGCTTCGCGCGCTTCCGCGATGACATCTGGGTGGTGATCGAGGCCGCGCAGTTCGCCGATTATTTGTGGCCCGCGATGGAACAGGTCGTAGACACTTCGCACGACTTCTACCGCTCGAACGGCCAGTTCGCGCCGAACATAGTGGCGCGGCTCGCCTCGGGCGGCTATATCGGCGGCGGGCTTTACCATTCGCAAAATCTCGAAGCCGTCTTCTCGACGCTGCCGGGGTTGCGGATCGCCGTCCCCGCTTTCGCCGACGACGCCGTCGGCCTGCTCCGCCACGCGATGCGCAGCCGCGGCATAACATTCTTCCTGGAGCCGAAGTACCTCTACAACCAGGTCTTCGCCAAAGCGCCGAACCCAGGTGAGAATTTCGAGATACCTTTCGGGCAGGCGCGCGTTCGCCGCGAAGGCAAAGACCTGACGATAGTCTCTTACGGGACTACGGTCCATTGGTGTCTGCGCGCCGCCACGCAGTTGAAGGAGGACCACGGGATCGAGGCGGAAGTGATCGATCTGAGGACGCTCGTCCCTCTCGATATGGAGACAGTCGTAAAGTCCGTGCGTAAGACCTCGAAGGCGCTGGTCGTACACGAGGACAAAGTCTTTGGCGGGATCGGCGGGGAGATTGCGGCTCAAATCAATGAGCAGTGCTTTAACGAGCTTGACGGCCCGGTGCTCAGGGTCGGCTCGCCGTTCAACCCCGTCCCGTTCTCTAAGATACTTGAGCGCGCGATGCTGCCCGAAATGGAAGACGTTTACCGCAAGGCTCTTGAGCTTGCGCGGTTTTAGTCGCGCGTGTCGCGTTTGATTACAGTCGCGGGGACTGCGGCTACAGTCCCCGCCGCTTGATTAAGAAGCGCAACCCGACGAGCGGCCCCCCGCGCGGTTTGCGCCCCGTAGACCCCTTCCTCACTAAGCTATTGTGTAGCTATTCCTGGCACAGCTTTTGTATAATCCAAATCCAGCAGGTGGATTCCGAGTGGGTTAGATTTCATACGGAAGGGGTTTCCCGACTGAATTGAAAAGATTACTGCTGATCCCAATTCTAATTCTTCTATTTCCCGCCCAGGTGCGGGACCACAAGACCTCGGCCAACCTGCTTACGATCGCCTCGGAGCCGGAGCTCGGCGGCGAGCCGCTCAAGTCGCTATCAAGTTACAAGGATGTGTTGCTCTCGCGAGGGCACAGCCTCCAAGACATCGGCGTCGTCGTTGAGACGCTCGACGGCAAGCAGCGCGTCGCGGAGCACAACCCGGATATAGCTTTTAACCCCGCTTCGGTGATGAAGCTCGCGACTTCGCTGGTCGCGCTGACGAAGCTCGGGCCGGATTATCGCTACAGGACGAGCTTTTTGGCCGACGGCCAGATTGACCCCGCGGCAAGGAAGCTCGATGGCGACCTCGTAGTCGAAGGTGGCAACGACCCGATGTTCGCCGCCACAGACGGGCAGGAGGTGGCTCAAGAGCTTTCGCGGCTCGGCATCTCGCGCGTGACCGGGAAGCTCAGGATCAGCGGCCCGTTTTATTATTACGCGCGCGGCTACACTTCTAACCTCTCGCCCGAGACTTCGGCCAAGAAGCTCCGCGCGGTGATCGAGAGCGCCGGGATCAAGATAGACGGCGAGACGGAGTTCGGCGAAAAAGGCGGCACGTTGTTGCTCACTCATTACTCCGAGACGCTCGCGAAGATACTGCTCTATCAAAACGCGCACAGCAGCAACGCCGTCGCCGAGGTCGTGGGCGAGTCCGTAGGCGGGCCGCAGGCGATACAGAGTTTCCTTATTAAGCGCGCGGGCCTGCGCGACAGCGAAATCTATGTCGGCCGCGCCTCGGGTCTTGAATTCAACCGCATCACGCCAGAGGCTTCGATTCGAGTGTTGCGCGCCCTGCTCGCGGTGCTCTCTAACTACTCTTTGAAAGCCGAAGACGTGATGCCCGTCGCGGGCGTCGATTCAGGGACGCTTCGCGTGAGGCTGGGCCGAGAAGAAGTTCGCGGCGCAGTGGTGGCAAAGACCGGCACGCTCGTTTCGATGGACAACGGGGTGAGCACGCTGGTTGGGATTGTCCACACGAAAGCGCATGGGCCTCTGCTGTTTGCGATATTCAACTCGGCCGGTGACGTAAACACCTACAGGAGGTTGCAGGACCAATTTCTTGAGGAGTTGATCGCCGAAGAAGGCGGCGCAGTCCGCGTCCCTAGATCGGGAGACGCGCTGGCCGACGAGAGCCGCGACTCGATAATTCAAGTGCTGTATAAGAAAGAGAGCCGAGCTTCTGAAGACCCAGCGGATTGATGCGGATTGATCTGGCCTGACCTTAAACTAACCACCCTGACCGCGTAACGCTCTTCTCCCACACGCCCGGAATCTGTCTCGCGCACTCGGGGCATGAGCCGTCTTTGATGCGGTTCTTCAGTATGCGATAACCGTATCTCTCGATGAGCGTCGATTTGCAGTCCGGGCAGAAAGTGTTCTCGTACTTGCCCACGCGGCCGGGCAGGTTCCCCGCGTAAACGAAGTTCAAACCCGCGTCGTAGCCTATCTCTGAGGCGCGAATCAACGTCTCGACAGAAGTGTTGTCAGGCCCGGTCATCTTGTAGTCCTGGTGAAACGCTGTGACATGCCACGGGATGTCCGGCGAAACGCCGGCTATGAAATCGGCGCAGGCTTTAAGCTCGTCCGTAGAATCGTTGAAGCCAGGGATGACGAGCGTGACGATCTCCATCCAGAACCCGCGCTCGTGAACCATCTTTATCGTGTCGAGAATGTTTTCTAAGACGCCGCCGAGCTTGCGATAATTCCTGTCGTTGAAGCTCTTCAAATCTATCTTGTAAAGCTCGGTCCACGGCCTGATGTAATCGAGCACTTGCGGCGTCGCGTTGCCGTTCGAGACGAAGCCGCAGACGAACCCGGCGGGCTTAGCCTGCTTGAAGACATCGACGGCCCATTCGCTGGTAATCAGCGGCTCGTTATAACTGGAAACGACCAGACGCGCGCCATAGCGGCGTGCGATGTCGACCATCTGCTCGGGCGTAACGTCGCGCGGCGGAGCAACTGCGTTCGGGTCGCGCAGGGCCTGGCTCGTAACCCAGTTTTGACAATAAGAGCAGTGAAGGTCGCATCCGAGCATGCCGAACGTCAGCGCGAGCGAGCCGGGGTAAGCGTGAAAGAAAGGCTTCTTTTCGGTCGGGTCACATTGTATCGCGGCGACGTAGCCCGTGGGCGCCATCAGCCGCCCGCCTTCGTTGTAACGGACGCGGCAGATCCCGTCCAGCCCCGGCAGAATGACGCAGCGGTGGCCGCACGCGTAACAGCGCAGCTTGCCGTCTTCGAGCCGCTCGTACAGCTCGCCTTCCGCCGTATAGGTCTTTAGAATCTCTTTCAGTGTGACTTGTGTTGACATGACCCGATTAAGCTCGCTCGAATAAACTCTGCACAAATATTTTACCACGAGGGCGGATACAAAAACACTTCACGATCACGCGCGCAGGATGGTAAATTGATTAATCGCATGAATCTGAGAATACTACACCATGACCACTGCTTTGATGGGTTCGCTTCGGCCGCAGTCTTCTCCCGCTTCTTTGTCGAGAAGATAGAGCCCGGCGCTGCGCTCTCTTACACTGGCTTGAGCCACAAGCCTAACCAGAAGTTCATCGAAGAAGAGTTGTTCGACGGCGACCAGAACGTAATCGTCGACTTCAAGTACAGCCCTTCGCCGCACCTGACCTGGTGGTTCGACCATCACCAGAGCGCCTTCCTCTCTCCGGCCGACGAGAAACATTTTTACGACGATAAATCACCGACAAAGTTTTATAACCCAGTGTACAAATCTTGCACGAAGTTCATCGCCGACACGGTGGCCGAGCGCTACGGGTTCGAGGCCGACCACTTGAAGGAGTTGATTCACTGGGCCGACATAATCGACGGCGCGCAGTACGAAGACGCGAAGACCGCCGTCGAGCTGGACGCGCCCGCCTTGCGCCTCATGCTCGTCATCGAGGCGAGCAGGGACAAGGCGTTGATGGAGAAGATCATTCGCGGCATGCAGACGCGGACGCTCGCCCAGATCATCGCGCAGCCCGATGTCGACAGGGCGTTCCGGCCATTGTTCGAGCGCCACAAGCGGACCGTCGAGTTGATCCGTGATGTCGCCGATTGTAAAGACGGCGTTGTCTATTTCGACGTTTCAGAGCACGACGCCGAAGGCTACAGCAAGTTTATCCCTTATTACCTTTTCGCGAATTGCGTCTATTCCGTGGGCGTGAGCCTCTCGGCTCACCGGGCGAAGGTGTCCGTAGGCTTCAACCCCTGGAGCAGGCAGCCGCGCCGCCATAACCTGGCCTCGATCTGCGAGAGGTATGACGGCGGCGGCCACGCTGTTGTAGGCGCGATCTCGTACCGCCCCGATCAGGTGGAGCTAGCGCGCCAGACGGCTACGGCCATCGCCCAAGAGCTAAGGTCTTAAAGCAGATTCATGGGCTTCGGGTTGTTCGGGTCTGTGTAGTCGTAAAACCCGCGCCCGCTCTTCCTGCCGTGCAGCCCCGCCATCACCATCCTTTTTAACAGCGGCGGCGGCGCGAACCGCTTCTCCTTGAACTCGTCGAACATGATGTTGGCTATGTAATACGTAGTATCGAGGCCGACGAAATCGCCGAGCGTCAGCGGCCCCATAGGATACCCGCACCCTAGCTTCATCGCGTTGTCTATGTCGACGATCGATGCGACGCCCTCTTCGAGCGCGCGTATGGAGTCGAGCATGTAAGGGACCAGCAGGCGGTTGACTATGAACCCCGTGCGGTCGGAAGTCTGGACGGGCACCTTGCCGATCTCGCGGCCGAACTCGGTCGCCGCAGAGAAGACGTCGGGGTCGGTGAGTATCGTGCGGACCACCTCGACCAGCTTCATCACGGGGACGGGGTTGAAGAAGTGCATGCCGATGAACCGCCGCTGCCGCTCGGGGCTGGTCGCCGTCATCATCTGCGTGATGGATAGGCTCGAAGTGTTTGAAGCGAATATCGTGTCGGGCCGGCAGATCTGATCGAGCCGCGAGTAGACGCGGTTCTTCTCTTCGATGTTCTCGATCACGGCCTCGATCACAATATCGACGTCGCCCAGGTCCTCCAGACGCGTCGTGCCTTTCAGGCGACTCATCGTCTGGTCGCGGGCCTCGGCGGCGAGCTTTCCTTTCTCGACCTGTTTGCCTAGCAGGCTTTCTATGCGGCCGAGCCCGCGGCTTAAGAACTCCTCAGACACTTCCAGCACCATCACGTCGCGCCCTGCCTGCGCGCAAACCTGTGCGATGCCCGCGCCCATCAGCCCGCAGCCGAGCACCGCCACCTTGTCGATCGCCATCTGTTTGCCTCCCTCCGTCATAAGTTTTTGGTTTAGATGAAAGATTACTTCTTTTCTTCTTCGGCCTTTCTTTTCAGCTCAATCCCGTGCTTTTCCATGTAGCCCGGCAGCCATTCTTTATACTCCTTTTGGAATTGTTCGAGACTGCTTACGATCTCGTTCTCTTCGCGGACGGCCCTCGAATAGTCCTTCGGCTTCTCGGCGGCGAACCTCTCCAGCAAAGCCTTCTGTCTCAAGAGTAGCTCCCTCAGACGCATCCTGTATCGCTCGGCCTCGTCTTCTGTCGGCTTCATGCCGTCGAGACTCTCAAGCCCTCTGTCTACGATCGCGATCACGTGAGTTACGTCGGGCTCCGCCTCTCCGCTCTTGCCCGCCTTTATGAGCTCGTGGTTGGAATCTCTGATCGCTTCAAGACCCTTGTTCATTCCGTTGAGAAAATCCACGCCCGGAAGAGCGGGGCTGACCATCAAGTTAGTCGGTCGCAACGGCGGGCCTTCATACGCGCGGAAGACGGCGAAGAATGACACGGCGATGGCGGCTAAGCAGAGCATCTGTAGAGCTCGCCACACGACGCCGGTTTGCCGCTCGTCGGGCCGCTTGTACGGGACCACGAGCGCGAGCGCGACGCCCGTGAGCAGTCCGCCTATGTGCGCTGAATTGTCGATCATAGGAATTAGCCAGCCTATGCCGAGGTTGATTGCGATGAGCGGGATGACCCTGCGCTTAATATCGCGGCTGATGATGTGAGGAATCTCTTTGCGGTACTTGAAACCGAACGTGGCGAGCGCGCCGAAGAGGCCGAAGATCGCGCCCGAAGCGCCCGCCGACGCCGCCTCGGGTCTGTAGAAATAACTCGCGACCGACCCGGCTATCCCCGACAGCAGGTAGAGCACGACGAAACGCGCGGAGCCATAGAGCCGCTCTATCTCCTGGCCGACTATCCACAGCGCGTAGTTATTTAGAAGAAGGTGAATGAACCCTATGTGCAAAAAGTTCGATGTCACGAATCGCCAGTATTCGCCGTGCTCATGAATCTGAGCATTCTCTTTTGCCCCGAATTCAACCACCGCCTTATCATCGGCGGCGATCAGGCCCATCCCGCCCGCTAGCCACATCAGCAGGAAGACGCCGAGGTTTATCCCTATGATGAGGTACGTGAAGGGGTTCGATCTTTGGATGAGCGCGTTTATGAAGCGGCGCGTGCGCGCCTCTTCCCGCGCGGCCGCGATCAGCTCGTCCGGGGGGAGTCCGCAGTGGGCGCATTCGAGGTTGTCTGCCGGCGTGGGCTTCCTGCACCGCGGGCAGACACGGAATTCTTGCTGGCCGAGATTCTGTTCCAATGCTTAGGAGTATACTGGCCTTCGGCGGTCGCCTCAATGTTGACGGATTGGTTACGGGCTTGAAACTGAGGTCTTATCAACCATCTTTGCGACTCGCCGTAATGTGCGGCGACCATCACGAAGCTGATTACTACGAGCAGCGCGGAAGCGATCGCCGCGACGTTCCAGCCGAGCGACTCGCGGCTCGTCGCGGGGTGTTGGCCTCTTATCAAGAAGCCCATCACCGCTCCCGCGATGAAGCCGCCTATGTGAGCCACCTGGTTGGCCGAGCTGAAAGTGACGATTATGGCGAACGCGGCCCAGATCAGCATCTGGCGCATCAGCGCGCGGCCGGTCGACCCGCCGAGCCTGTACCCGTAAACGGCCATCAACCCGATAAGCCCGAATATCGCCCCGCTCGCGCCCGCGCCGTTGATCCCTACCGCGTAGGAGCATATGCAGCTAAAAAGCCCTGTGGCGACATAGATGAAGATGAATTTTTGAGAGCCATAAATCTCTTCGACCAGAGGGCCGATCTGGTAGAGCGCGAGGCTGTTGAACATGATGTGAATGATGCCGAGGTGTATGAAGTTTGCTGTGACTAGGCGCCACCACTCTCCGTTGGCGACGGCGACCGTCAGCAGCCCGCCGAAGTCCAGAAAGACCAGGTCGCTCGGGCCTTGCAAGGCCGACTCCGACCCCATCTTCATATCGACCATCAGCATCATCACGTACAAAGCGATGTTTATCGTGAGGACGAGCCGCGAGAAGAAACGCTCCATGCCGGGCTTGTCGACCGAGCCCGCGCGCGGAGCCGGGACCGATTCGAGCCCGCAAAGAGGACATACCCTGGTCGAAGGCTCGATCAAGCCCCGGCAGGCCTGACACATCACAAGTTTCTTTCGTCCACCGAACATAATTCGAAATCCCAATCTGAAATTTCAGATTTCAAATTCGAGATTACTGGAACGCTTCGACGATCATCGCGATGCCCTGGCCGCCGCCTATGCAAGCCGTCGCGAGGCCATACTTCTTCCCGCGTCGACGGAGCTCCATCAAGACTGTCAGCACAAGCCGCGTGCCCGACGCGCCGAGCGGGTGGCCGAGCGCGATCGCGCCTCCGTTGACGTTAGTCCGCTCGCGATCCAACCCGAGCTCGCGCTCTACGGCCAGGTACTGCCCCGCGAACGCCTCGTTGACCTCGACAAGATCGATGTCGTCGAGAGAGAGCCCGGCCGCCGCTAACGCCTTTTGCGACGCGGGCACGGGGCCTATCCCCATGATCTCGGGCGGGACGCCGGCAAGGCCCCAAGAAATGATCCTGCCAAGCGGACGCGATTCCAGCCGGCGCGCAGTCTCTTCGTCGGCGATGACAAGCGCCGCCGCGCCGTCGACGATGCCGGAAGCGTTGCCCGCCGTGACCATCCCATCTTTTGAGAACGCGGGCTTGAGTTTGCCGAGCCCTTCGAGCGTCGTGTCGGGCCTCATGTGGTCATCCTGCTCGAAGAGCGTGGTCCCTTTGCGAGTCTTCAGCTCGACGGGCACGACCTCCTCCTTGAGCCGGCCCGACTCCCAGGCAGCAGCCGCGCGCTTCTGGCTGAGCAGCGCATACTCGTCCTGCGCGTCGCGCGAGATGTCGTGCTTCCGCGCGAGGTTTTCGGCCGTCTGCGCCATGTAAAAACCGCAGTGCGTGTCGAGCAGCGCGACCATCAGCGAGTCTTCAAGCTTCCCTTCGCCCAGGCGCAGGCCCCAGCGCGCGCCTCTTATGACGTGCGGCGCCTGGCTCATCGATTCCATGCCGCCGGCCAGCGCAACGTGCGCCTCCCCTAGCTGTATCATCTGCGCCGCGGAGACTATCGATTGGATTCCAGATCCGCAGAGTCGGTTGACCGTCAGCGCAGGCTTGTCTATGGGGACGCCCGCCTTGAGCGCGACGTGGCGCGCGCCGTAGATCGCGTCGCCCGAAGTCTGCATGGCGTTGCCTACGACGGTGTGGTCTATCTGGTCGGGCGAAATGCCGCCGCGCTCTATCGCAGCCCGCGCGGCGATGGCGCCGAGCTCTATCGCGGATAAGTCCCTGAGCGCGCCGCCGTATTCGCCCATCGGCGTTCGCGCGCCCGAAAGTATCAGTACGTCTTTTGCCATAAACCTCTCCGTAATCCGTTTGTGGGCCGCAGCCCCTTTCCCTAACTTAACAGATGCGTCGACCCTCTTCAAACTTCCGCGCCGGCCTGCGGCTTGATTGTTTCGCTAGTTGTTTTCCGAAGTCGTTTCCGTTAAGATTTAAGATGTTGAAGTAGCAAGGTCGGGCTTGCGCACATCACGAGCGCCTGGACGGCTTCGCTCCTGTTTTCTTTTTAGGAGAAAAAGCTGAATGAAATTGATGAAGCGGTACCTGTTGCTGGTCGTAGCCCTAGTAATGCCGTTGACTTTCGCAGGCGCCCACACCGGTCAGCGACTGATCGGCCAAAGCGAAAGCGATTCCGTAACTAGAAAGAAGATCGGCGAGAATTACGCCGAAGCCATCGCCCTGGTCGAGAACAACTACGCCGGGAAGCTCGATTTCGAGAGGGTCTATAAGGCCTCGATCCTCGGCATGCTCCACACGCTCGACCCTCACTCGTCCTTCTTCGACCGCAAGGAGTGGGAGTCATTTCAGAATGATCAGCGCAGCCGCTACACAGGCATCGGCGCTAGCATCGCCTCACGCGCGGGGAAAGTCTACGTCATGGCGACCTTCAACGGTGCGCCTGCACACCGCGCAGGGATACGCTTCGGCGACCACATAGTCGAAGTCAACGGCGAGTCGACCGAGGGGTGGTCGTCTACGCAGGTCTCGGGCAAGCTGCTCGGCCCCGAAGGCACGCCCGTCGTGGTCAAGGTCGCGCGCCTGGGCGTGAGCCAGCCAGTGGAGTACAAGCTGACGCGCGCGGCGGTCGGGCTCCCGTCGATTACGAACTACTACCTTCTGCCCAACGGCGTCGGCTACATCAACCTTGAGCGCGGGTTCAACACGACGACGCACGAAGAGGTGCGCGAAGCGATGCGCATACTCGAAGAGCAGGGGATGACTTCGATGATCCTGGACCTGCGCAACAATCGCGGCGGGCTGGTCGATCAAGCGTGGAAAGTCTCTAACGTCTTTTTGTACAGAGGTCAGAAGATCCTCTCGATGCGCGGGCGCCCTGGCGTATTTCAGCCGAGAGAGCTCGTGGCTTTCAACCCGAACCCCGAAGAGTTCCCACTCATCGTCTTGATCAACCGCGGCTCGGCCTCCGCGTCTGAGATCGTCGCGGGCGCGCTCCAGGACCACGACCGCGCGCGGATCGTCGGCGAGAACAGCTTCGGCAAAGGGCTGGTCCAGAGCGTCTGGACCCTCAACGACGGGTCGGGGCTGACGCTCACGACGGGCCACTACTACACGCCGAGCGGGCGGCTGATCCAGCGCGAGTATTCCGGCCGGTCGTTTTATGATTACTACCTGAGGCGCGGCGACAAGGAAGCGGTTCAGCGAACGGAAGAGAAGCGCACAGACAGCGGGCGGGCCGTTTACGGCGGCGGCGGGATCGAGCCCGACGTCGAAGTGAAGATCCCCGCCAAAGAGGGCGAGTTACAGCGCGTCTGGCTTGAGCCCATATTTCTGTTCGCGCGCCAGCTCGCGGGAGGGCAGGTGGCCGGGCTCGGCGAGTACAAGGTAGATCGCCCGATCGTCTTCGGCCACAGGCTTGGCCAGGACGAGTACAGGGCGAACGACAAGGTGCTGGCCGCGTTCAAGAGCTTCCTGCGGACTCAAAAAGATTTCGCCGCGCTCGAATCGCGCGTCGACAAGGAGGCCGATTGGGTGAAGCGGCAGATCCGCTACGAGATAGTAACGGCCGCCTACGGCCAGGAGCTGGGCCGCCAGGTGCTGCTCGAAGGCGACGCTCAGATGCAGCGCGCCGTCGCCGAAGTGCCGAAGGCCAAGTCGTTACTCGAAGACTTCCGCCGCATGCGCGCGTCGAAGAACGGCGACCTACGGCGCGATTAATCGGCCGACCATTTATCGCAAGTTTGAGCGAAAACCGGGTGCAGCCTTGAAAGGGGCTGCACCTTTTCATTTGTGCTATACTGCCCACGCGAGTTTACCCCTTCGCGAGGCAGGAGGCCGCGTTGAAGAAAAAAGTTGTTGACCAGCCCGCACTGGTACGCGCCTGGACCATCATCTTCGTCCGCGTGCTGTTTATAATCGTCTCTCTGGCGATAGTCGTATGGGTGATCTACAAGCTGAGCACGTTGCTGTTGCTTTTGGTGCTGTCGATCTTCTTCTGCTACCTGATCGCGCCGCTGGTCCGCCTGGTCGAGCAACCCATCTACCTGGGCAGGCGCGAGATGAAGTTGCCGCGCACGGTGGCCATCTGCGTCGTCTACGCCGCGGCGGGCTTCGTGTTGTTCCTCGCCATTCAGTGGATCGTCCCGATCCTCTGGCCGCAGGTGCAAGAGCTTGCCAAGCAGGTCCCCGGCTACATTAAGTCGGGCTCCGAGACGGTCAACAAGACTATCAACGACGCCGACAGTTGGATGCGCCGGCTGAAGCTGCCGCAGGAGTGGAGGCAGTACATGGGCACGCAGGCCGAGCACCTGGCGGGCTGGCTCGGAGTGCAGCTCACAGACCTTGGCGGCTCGGCCTTAGGCTATTTGCCGTACCTCACCTGGCTCATACTCGTCCCGATCCTGTCGTTTTTCATGCTCAAAGACGCCGCGCGCTTCGAGCGGGCCTTCGTAACCTTGATGCCGAACGAGCGGCTAAGGAAGCGCGTCCACTGGCTGCTGCTGGACGTCAACCGCACGCTGGCGGCCTACGTACGCGCGCAGGTCACTTCCTGCGTCGTCATTGGAAGTGTGGTCACCATAGCGTACACCATTCTGGGCGTGCCTTACGCCATTGTGCTGGGGCTGATAGCCGCGGTGCTCGAATTCTTCCCGATGATAGGGCCGCTGCTTGCCTCGGCGATCTCGGTGGGGCTGACGTTAACCGTCTCGTTGAAGCTGGCGATAATCGTCGCGGCCTTCTTGATAGTGCTAAGAATAGTTCAAGATTATATCCTCTATCCGAAGATCGTGGGGCAGGGCATTAAGATGCACCCGCTGGTCGTGGTGCTCGCGATCCTGGCGGGGGCGGAGATAGGGGGCTTGAGCGGGATCTTCCTGGCAATCCCGTTCGTCGGGCTGATTATCGTCGTCTACAACCACTACCTCGCTTACAGGGGGATAGAAAACCTCCGCGCCGCGCCACAGCAGTCGGAGGAGGTCGCAGAGCTTCCCGCATCGGGCAGCGCGCAGCCGGTTCTTGAGAAACAAGAAACCTGAGAAGAAAAAAAGAGAGATTGAGAGATTAAGGATGAGCAAACATATCACGGTTGCGGCCACGAAAGGTGGCACGGGTAAGACTACCACTACCTGGAACCTTGGGTTCGGCCTGGCGTTGGCGGGGGCGCGTGTGCTGCTCGTCGATTGCGACCCGCAAGACAACCTGCGCTTCATCGCGGGTGTAGAAGAGACATCTGGGACCGTCGCCTCCGCGATCACGAGAGGCTCGGCCGCACCCGTCGAGCTGCGCGATGGCGTCTGGCTGCTGGCAAGCGGCGGCCGCCGGCTCGCGCAGGCTTACTCTTCGGCCGACGGTCTGCGGGCCATCACTGGGCCGATCAAGCGGTCGCTCGAAGCGCCCGACGGAGGCGGGGAGTTCGATTTCGTGCTCTTCGATTGCCCTCCGGAATTCGGGAGAATGACTTCGGCCGCGCTCTCGCTTTCGGACTTCCTGCTCATACCGTGCGTGGCGACCTGGCTCGGGCTGCGCTCGATAGAGCAGATGGTCGACTTCATTGACACGCATGCGCGCGAGGCGAAGATCGATAGCGACCGCACGGGGATCGTCTTGACCTTTTACACGACGCGGCGGGCGGGGCCTGAGTACGTCCGGCAGGAGGCGAAGAAGATTTATCGCAACCGTCTGCTTCGCACGGTCGTGCGCGAGCGGACTGAGCTGGACTATTCGCAAGAGGCGCACCAATCGGTCTTCGAGTACGCCCCGCGAAGCGACGGAGCGGAAGACTATACGTCGCTTGCCAAAGAGGTCATAAAGCGGCTCGGATAGTTATTTGCCCGCAAGGCGATTAGAGATGAACTGCTCGGCCTCTGACTCTATGATCTCGCCCGAAACAGTATGAACGCGGCGGGCTAGCGGCTGGTTGGCTCCCGTTGGCAGTATGTCTCGCGCGTCGAAGATGACGTAAAAAGGCGTTCCCCATTTCCGCTTATCGCCTACCATCTGGCGGTATTTGAAATGGATCGATTTTTTTCGAGCATCGCGGTCCTCAGTCTCGATCATCACGGGATAGTTGATCCCTATTCGATTGATGTGCTGCTCTAGCTCCTGCTGGTCGGAATACTCCGCGACGATGATGACGCCAAGACCCTTATCTTTGTATTTGTCATAAAGCCGTTTAACGACGTGGCCGTTCTCGTTGCTGTTCCTGCACCAGCCCGCGATGAACCCGACGATCACCAACTGCTTACCCGAAGCGTACTGGCGCAGACTCAACCGAGCCCCGTCTGTCGCGCGCAGCGTGAGGTCATAAAAATCGAGCTGTCGCTCTACGATAGGCGCAGGCTCGGGCTCGTCGCTCGCGAGCGTAGACGAATGCGGGGTCAGGGCGATCGCGGCGATAATGAATAAAATCAGAGTGCTCAGCCTGATATTCATTTGGTCTTAACTCACAATTCTATTATACTTTAGCCCTTGGAGTGCTGATATGCAAACATTCGGGGAGCACCAGTTCCCGGGCAAGCTCTTCATAGTCGAAGGCATAGACGGCTCGGGCAAATCGACTCAGCTCAGCCTGCTCCAGCAATGGCTCCGTCGCGAAGGTTACATGGTCTTTTTCAGCGAATGGAACTCTTCGCCGCTGGTGAAAGAGACGACGAGCCGGGGCAAGAAGAAGCAGATGCTGACGCCCACGACCTTCTCGCTGATCCATGCGACGGACCTGGCCGACCGGATCGAGCGCCACATCATCCCGCCGCTCAAGGCGGGCGCGATCGTGCTGGCCGACCGCTACATCTACACGGCGTTCGCGCGGGACGGCGCGCGCGGCGTCAGCCCGCAGTGGGTCCGCGAGCTTTACCGCTTCGCCGTCAGGCCGACGATTCCTTTCTACTTCCGCGTGCCGCTTGAAGTCTCGCTGAAGAGAATCCTCGGCGCGCGGGCCGGGCTCAAATACTACGAGGCCGGGATGGACCTCAATCTTTCCGACGACATAGAAGAGAGCTTCCGGCTCTTTCAAGGGATGATAAAAGACCGCTACGAGGCGATGGTCGAAGAGTTCGGGCTTACCGTAATCGATGCCACGCGCTCAATCGAGGAGCAGCAGGACGAGGTGCGCGCGCTCGTCGAGCGCGAGCTGCAGGACGTGCCCAAACACCCGGTGCGCATTCTAGATTTCG
>DATFGQ010000002.1:0-8745 GCA_035249305.1 Blastocatellia bacterium
AGGTGCGCGATGGAGCTTGGCAGCACGTTAAAGGTGATGTAGAGCATCACGATGGCCGCGGCAAAAGCGAGGCCCAAGACGGGCCTGAGCATGCGCGTGCGGCTTATGCCGCTCGCCCCGAGCGCGACGACCTCGCTGTCGCCCGACAGCCGGCTAAGGCCCACGAGCGAGCCTATCAAAAGCGAGATCGGCAGCGTGAAGACGAGTATGCCGGGGATGAGCGCGGCGAAGACGCGGGCGAGCGCCTGCATAGGGAGCCCGTTGCGGGAAGAGACTACGAGGAGCTCTGAAAACCGGCTCCCTTCGTGCGCGAAGATTATCGCCGTCAACAGCAACAGCGCGAGCAGTATGTAAGGCACGATCTCGCGGATCAGGTAACGGTCGATAAGGCGAAACATCAGGACGAGTCTAGCACGCGGCGCATGCGGGCAGCAATAGGGTCGAATCTGAAGAAAAAAGAGCGCGGCGTCCCTCCCCAGTTAAACGCCGCGCTCTCCTAATGGCCGCTGACGACTTTAAGTGCGGCCCAAATCTGAAAGCCAACTGGCTTTCCCCTTAATCTCAAGCGCAATATATCAAAAGCGAGTTGAAAAAAACTTGAAACGACAACCTCACTAGAGTTTTCTCGAAGCTTTCGACCCCGCCGGCCTCTGTCTGAGGCAGATTATCGGCAGTAACTTAGATCTCATATCGGAATCTTTGATATAAAACTGCTTCACTACGGCTACTCTCCTGATCTTCCCACGACTTGACATACCTCGACCGCGGGCACGGTCACTAAAGGGCCATTACCTTGTTGTTTGCTGGAGCGCCACGCTTGTCTGGGCAAGCTCGGCGCGCCTGATAGGGGCAGACGGGCGGAACGAGCCGGTATCGTCCAGGCTCATCAAGTGCCGCCTCAGTGCTACGGCCACATAGCCGCGCATGTTTTCGGGTAGGGCGTCCAGGTCTGCAACCTCGCCCGCGGCGAGCGTCGCCGACTGCGCCTCCTGTTGGAGGCCGGCCGTCTTCACGGCGGCCACGGCCACCGCCAATCGGTCGGCCCCGGATTGCGGATTGAAAGAGCCGCCCGTCGCCCCCAGGACGTTCGCTCCCTGCGAGCGCGCCAGGCTTTCGACAAAGACGGCGGTGCCGTCGGCGGGCAGGTCGGCGAACGTGGGCGAATAGGGCAGGTAGAGCGGGACGCGCGTGCCCCCGCCGAGCGCGAGCGCCCGCGCGACTTCGATCCGCGTAGCCTGGGCGGTGGCAAACTCGCCCGACCCGAAATTGATTAAGCCGCTCCGCAACGCTCGCTTGAGGGCCACCCGCTGGTGCTCCGGAACCTGATTGATGTTCGACACCGCGTCGTAATTGGCGCGGATGATCTCGATCGAGCAGATGAACTTTTGAGCGCCGCCCGTCAGGTTGTTGCTCGTGTTGTTGACCGTGACGGTCCAGTCGCCGACCGCCGGCTCGTTGACTATTACGCCGGTCCTCCACATCTGATTGCCCGCGAGCAGCACGGTCGCAGAGTTCGATTGATAAAACTCGCCGTGTTTCTGGATGTTGACGTTAAGGCTGTTGGCCGACCCGCCGCGCCGGACCCATCCGACCTGCACCGTCGCAAATACCGTGTCCTGCGGGAACTCTATGTGGGCCGAGTGGCTCGAACTGGGGGCGATCTCGCCGCTGAACTGGGAGAGCGCTTCCTGCGTCAGGGTGACTAAGGAGCTGTTGAGCAGATAGCGGAACTGCCCGAACGAAGTGTTGAACGCGGCCTTGCGGACCGCTGCGTATGTGTTCAGGTGGCCCGCGCCGACTTCGTAGCGCGTGTAGCCGAGCATAGGCGTCGCGGTCTCTTGCAGTATGAGCTTGATCCGGTCAGGTGTGAGGCCGGGGTTCGCCTGAAGCATCAGCGCTATGGTCCCGGCGACGTGCGGCGCGGCAAAGCTCGTGCCCGAGCTGACGGTGTAGCGCAATAAGTGAGCGGGCGGGATGACTTCAAGGTCGCTCAGGCCCGACGCGTCGAGCCCCGCCAGCCCGGCCGTGCCGACGACGTTTACGCCCGACGCCCGCGCCGAGACGACGGCCTCGCCCGGCGCTACCAGCGTAGGATGGAAGACGCCGTAGCTGCCCTGGCCGCGCGACGAGAAAGACGACAGCGAGCCCGATTTGTTGGTCGCGCCCACGCCTATCACCCAGGGGGCTACCGAGTAGGGGTTGAGCGAGTTCGGCTGGTTGCCGCGGTTGCCCGCGGAAAAGACCACGGAGATCCCCGCGTCGTGCATTATCTTGCTTGCGATGTTGACTGGGTCGTTGGCGTCGAACAGGCCGCTCACGCCGAAGCTGCAATTGACGACGCGTATGTTCTGAGCCGCGCGATTCGAGAGGATGTAATCGATCCCCGACAGGACGTAAAAGAGGCTCGCGTCGCCGCAGGAGACGCCGAGCAGTTTCGCGCCCGGAGCCATCCCGCCGTAATACCCGCCCGAGGCCGCCCCCGTCCCCGCGATAACGCCTGCGACGAACGTGCCGTGCCCCATGATCGGGTCGCTGTTGGGCAGTCCCTCGATCAGCGTCGGGTACAAGAAGCCGAGAAGCGGGACGCCCATCAGATCAAAGACACGCGCGTTCTGAACGACCTTTGTCCCCAGCGGGAGGTCCGGGTGGGTGGCGTCTATGCCCGTGTCGAGGACGGCCACGGTCACGCCCTGGCCCGAAAGCGGGAGCCCGCCGTTGCGCTGCGTCAGCGCGCCGTCGGCTATCATCTGGTCCTGGCCCGTCACGACGCGCGTGTCGTGAGTCAAAAACTCTAGAGTCTTGTTCGAATAGATCGTGCGTATCGAAGGCTGTGTCGAGAGGGCCGCGATCTGACGCTTGGTCGCGTTGACCATCACCATAGGCAGGTTGCGAAACTTCGTGCCGCCCAGTATGCCCGCGGCGCGCAGCGCGTTAAAGTCCGCCGTCGTAGGCATCTGGTGATAGACCATAAAGACGTTGATTGCCGAAGTGTCCGGCATCCGGTTCATTATCAACGCCAGCTCAGGGTCCAGACTCCTGATCCCGACTCCGTCGGCTCCAGTAAGCACCACGCCGTAAGGCCGCGTGAAGGTGTTTACGTCCGCGCCCGTAAGCACCACGCCGTCCGCCCCTGTCAGCACAACGCCATCCGCGCCGGTCAGAACTACGCCGTCCGCGCCGGTCAGCACAACGCCATCGGCCCCCGTAAGCACGACGCCGTCGGCTCCGGTCAAGACCACGCCGTCTGCTCCTGTCAGCACGACGCCGTCGGCCCCCGTCAATACGACGCCCTGGCCGGGGACGAAAGAGATTCCAGAAAAAGCTGTAGATGTGATTTGGAGTAAGAGTAGGATGGCTAGGAGAATTCTGACCTTTGGGGAGGCTACTTTATTCATCTTTACAGCCTTGCGATCCGTTTTTCTTTGATTGGTTTCTACGCCCAATACCCGCTTAATCGTCGGCCTTCATTATTTATGGCCAACTTGAAAAATCCTTGAACAAAGCTTGAATTATCGGCCGTTCTACTCATAAGAATTGCATTTGCAGAGATTACGTCGAACCGGTTTTCAGAACGCGAGGGGCTGGGATATACTTACACAAGAAGGTCCTGGGCGAGTATGAACGTAAAAAGCCTACTTACGCGATTTAGCTCCATTCTCCTGGTGGCGGTCTTTGTCTCGGCGGCCGTCCCGGCTCAAAGCGGACGCAACCTTCCGCCCACCAAGAGGAAAGATCAAGACGACACGATCCGGCTCAGAGCCGAGGAAGTCCTTTTAAACATAACCGTTATCGACCCTTACAACCGGCAAGCCACCGACCTGACCCAGAACGAGTTCATCATCGCCGAGGATAATCAGCGGCAGGACATCGCGAGCTTCATCATAAGCCGCGTGCCGGTCAACGTCGTGCTGATGCTTGACGCTTCGGGGTCGATAGTCGGCGAGATCGAGTCGTTACGCCAGGCCGCCATGCGCTTTATCGAGCAGCTAGGGCCGGAAGACAGCGTCTCGATCATCGAGTTCCATTCGAAAGTCGAGCTGATTCAGGAATGGACATCGAACCAGGACGACATACGCCACGCCATCTCCTGGCGGTTCAAGCCGGGGATGGAGCGGACCAGCTCGGGCAACACGACCTATTCGAGCACGGCGCTCTACGACGCGCTATACCTGACGGCCGAAGAGCAGTTGGCGAAGGTCGAAGGGCGCAAGGCGGCGATCATACTGACCGACGGCGATGACACGTCGAGCAAAGTCACTTACGAGCAATCGCTCGCTTCCGTCATAAGGTCCGGGGCCGTCATCTACGTCGTGAGCAAAGCCCGCGCTATGATGACCTGGGCGCCCAGGTCGTTGATATCGAGGTTAAAGCACGCGGAGTTTATAACGACCGACCTGGCTACGCGCACGGGCGGAAAGATTTTCTCGCCGCTTAAAGACGACGAGATGAAAGACGCTTACGCGCAGGTGGCGCGCGAGCTGAAGAATCAATACATAATCACCTACATCCCGAAGAACGAAGCGAGAGATGGCCGCCTGCGCCGCATCAACGTTTACCTCACACGCGCCGGATACTCCGTCCGCACGCGCGACAGCTACTACGCGCCGAAGAATTAAAGTCGGGCCATCTGAAATTTCAAATTTGAAATCTCAAATTTCAGATAGCCCTCGACTATTTCCCTTCGGGCGCTTTCTTAGACGAGGTGCGCCGCGCGGCGGGCTTCTTTGCGGCGCCTTCCTTAGGCGCGCTCGTAGTCTTCCGCTTGCGCGGCTCCGCGGTCTTTGATGCCGTGCGGGCACGCGTCTTCTTCGCAGGCGCGGTCTCGGCGCTGGCGGGCTCGGCGGGGGACCATGTGCCGAGCTCGCTTTGCTGCTCGGCCCTCTCTTCGGCGAGCTGCCCCGCAGGCTCTTCAATCCTGTCGGCGGTTTCGGGCGTGGTCTGCGGCTCGAAGGCGTGCGGGCGCGCGTCGGTTTCAGACCGGGTTCCGGTGATCTCGTCGCCCGGCGCCTGCTCGCGTGAATAGCTCTCTCGGCGAGACTCTTCTTGAATCAAGAACGTCAGTATCTCATTTTCAGCGCGGAACCAATCCTCGGCGTCGTGGCCGGGCTCGCCTCCACGTATTTGATAAATCTCATAAGCCCGCATCGAAATCATCGTCTGCACCTGGTCGTCCTGGAGTAAACGCCTGCGCAGCTCCTCTGTGCTCTCTGGTTTCATTTATGATCTCCTTCAGTCTATTAAATAAATGAGGCCGACCGCGCGACGGCAATCGACCCGGTAATGATTAATCTGGAACGACTCACGCGGTCTCTGCGCGTCCCTTGTCACGGTTATCTTCAGGTCGCGGCCGCCACCTCAAAACGGGCTTGCGTGCGGCGGCGACCTCGTCGAGGCGGCCCACTTTCGTAGTGTGCGGGGCGTGCTTCAGTATCTCAGGGTCTTCGGCGGCTTCGCGGTCGATCGATTTCATAGCATCGATGAACAGGTCAAGCTCCTCGCGGCTTTCGGTCTCCGTAGGCTCGACCATGATGGCGCCCTGAACGATCAACGGGAATGACATGGTGGGCGGGTAGAATCCGTAATCGATAAGACGTTTCGCGATGTCGGCGTTGCGCACGCCATACTTGGTCTGCCTCTTGTCGGAAAAGATGACCTCGTGCATCAGCGAGCCGGGATAGGCTATGTCGTAAACATCTTTCAGATGATGCGCGATGTAGTTCGCATTCAGCACGGCCGTCTCCGTAGCCTCGCGCAGCCCCGTGTCGCCGTGCGTCAGGATGTAGCTGAGCGCGCGGACCAGCACCCCGAAGTTGCCGAAGTAAGCGCGCACGCGCCCCACCGATTTTGGCCGGTCGAAATCGAGCGTGAGCCGCCCCCCTTCGGCGCGCGCGACGCGCGGGAAGGGCAGGTAAGGCTCAAGCTCCGCAGTCACCGCGACAGGCCCCGCGCCCGGCCCGCCGCCGCCGTGCGGGGTCGAAAAGGTCTTGTGCAGATTCAGGTGCATCACGTCTATGCCGAAGCTCGCGGGCTTGGCGACGCCTACCAGCGCGTTCATGTTCGCGCCGTCCATGTAGACGAACCCGCCCCGGTCGTGAACTATGCGGCAGACCTCTTCTATGTTCTGCTCGAATTTGCCGAGCGTGTTCGGGTTCGTCAGCATCAGCGCGGCAACGTCCGTGTTCATCATCCCGCGGAGCTTGTCTAGGTCGGTCGTGCCTTCCGCGTTCGAAGGGACCGTCTCGACCGTGTAGCCGCTGATGACGGCCGACGCGGGGTTGGTGCCGTGCGCGGAATCGGGGATCAGAACTTTCTTGCGCGCATCGCCGCGCGCGGCCAGCGCCGCGCGGATCATCATGATCCCCGTCAGCTCGCCCTGCGCGCCCGCGGCCGGCTGCGTGGTCACCGCCGCAAGCCCTGTGATATGGGCGAGGCACTCTTCGAGGCGGCGGATTATTTCGAGCGCGCCCTGCGCGAGCGGCTCGGGCGTGAGCGGGTGCAGCGAAGCGAAGCCTTCTATGCGCGCGACGCGCTCGTTTATGCGCGGGTTGTATTTCATCGTGCAGGAGCCGAGCGGGTACATCCCCGTATCGACGCCGTAATTCCAGGTCGAGATCCTCGTGAAGTGGCGTATCACGTCGACCTCTGACAGCTCCGGCATCCCTTCGAGGTCGTCTTCCCTTAACAGCTCTTTCGCGATCAGCTCCTCCACGTCGCGCTCGGGAACGTCGAGCGCGGGTATCGAGTAGCCCATGCGCCCCGCGCGAGACTCCTCGAACAGGAGCCCCTCGTTCTGGGTCACATGCGTAGTCGCTTTCTTTATCCTGCCGCCTCGTTTGTCCATTTGAAAACCGTTATCCGGCAAGCGCCGAAACGAAATCATCTATCGCAGACCTCTTAGCAGTCTCTGTGACGCAGACCAGAAGCGAGTCGCTCATCTGCGGGTAATAATCTTCAAGCGCGACCCCGCCGACGATCTTCTTATCGAGCAGCTCGCGCGTCACCTCGCGCGCGGGGCGCGGGCAGCGGACGACGAACTCGTTAAAAAACGGCGCCGAAAACCTGAGGCTGAACCCGTCGAGCTCGCCTATGCGCGAGGCGGCGTAGTGCGCCTTCTGCAAGTTCTGGCGCGCGACCTCCCCGACGCCGCGCCGCCCCATCGTCGCAAGGTAGATGGTCGCCATCAGCGCGAACAGCCCCTGGTTCGTGCAGATGTTCGACGTGGCCTTCTCGCGGCGTATGTGCTGCTCGCGCGTAGAGAGCGTCAGCACGTAGCCGCGCCGCCCTTCGTGGTCGTAGGCTTCGCCCACGAGCCGGCCGGGCATCTGGCGTATGTATTTTTCCAGCGTCGCAAAGAGCCCGCAGTACGGGCCGCCGTAGCTCAGCGGTATCCCGAACGACTGCCCCTCGGCCACGACTATGTCGGCCCCGCACGCGCCGGGAGATTTCACGACGCCGAGGCTCAGAGGCTCGGTCATCGCGACGATGAGCAGCGCGCCGGCCGCGTGCGCCACGTCGGCAAGCCGCGTGAGCTCTTCGATCGAGCCGAAGAAGTTCGGCGACTGGACTACGACGGCGGCGGTCGTCTTGTCTACGCGCAACGACGCAGGGTCGATGGCGCCCGCCTCCGAGTGAGCGGCGTAATCGATCTTCAGCCCGAGGTTCTTCGTGTAGGACGAGACGACTTCGCGGTACTGAGGGTGGACCGTGTCGGCTATGACGAAGTGGTCGCGGCGCGTGACGCGGTTGGCCATCAACACGGCTTCGGCAAGTCCCGTCGACCCGTCATACAGCGATGCGTTGGCGACCTCCATGCCCGTGAGCTGGCAGATCATCGTCTGGAACTCGAATATGTACTGGAGCGTCCCCTGGCTCAGCTCCGGCTGGTACGGCGTGTAGGCCGTGAAGAATTCCGAGCGCGATATTAGCGGGTCGATGATGACCGGGATGAAGTGCGAGTACGCGCCCGCGCCCAGAAACGACTGGTAGTCGGTGGCGTTCTGTGCGGCCAAGTCGCGGAAGTAAGCGAGCAGCTCCGGCTCGCTCACGGCGTCGCCCACGCCCACGGGCTCGGTCAGTCTCAACTTTTCAGGGATCTGCTCAAAGAGGTCTTCGATACGGGCGCGGCCAATATCTTGAAGCATCGAACGACGCTCATCAGGCGAGTTCGGAATATATCTCATTTGATCCTACTCCGACGCTTCTTCCTTGATGTAATCTTCGTACTCCGCCGAGTTCAAAAGCCCATCCACCTGTGCGGGGTTATCCATCTTTATGACGATCATCCAGCCGTCGCCATAGGGGTCCGTATTGACTAGCTCGGGAGAGTCGTTGAGGCTCTCGTTCACCTCGACGACACTGCCCGTCAGCGGCATGTAAATCTCGCTCACGGCCTTGACCGATTCGACGGAACCGAACGGCTCCGTAACTTCGAACTTATCGCCGACCTTCGGGAGCTCTACGTAGACGACATCGCCCAACTGGTTTTGCGCGTGGTCCGTGATGCCTATCGTGGCCTGCTCTGCTCGGACGCGGACCCACTCGTGGTCTTTGGTATAGCTAAGGTCTTCGGGGGTGTTTGCCATCGTCTCTCTCCGTTATCAATCGAATTTGCGTTCACGTTTATAAAATGGCGTATCGACGACGCGGGCCGCCACCTCGCGCCCTCGCACGGCTATAGAAATCTCTGTGTCGGTCGCCGTGTGCTCGACTGGGAGGTAAGCGAGCCCTATGTTCTTTTTAAGATAA
>DATFGQ010000003.1:0-3656 GCA_035249305.1 Blastocatellia bacterium
GTCCGCGCACCCACGTCGGCCTGAAGGAGATGGCGGCTTCGTACTGTCTGGCCGCTTGCAGCAGTTGGACGGTTTTGTCAGGGTCGGAGGCCGGGCCGCGCTTCAGTTCGAGAGTTGCGCGGATCAGCGGCACCCAGACCGCGTTGCACATCGTGTTCAATGGGAGCTCGCGCGCGAATTCTTCGGCAAGCGCGTGCGCCCGCCTCTCCTCACCGCATAAGGCCAGCGTCCATGCCAGAGGCTCTGAGTCCAGTTGCGAGATCACAGAGGACGTTAACTCATCGGGGCTGATACTTCTGTTTCCCAGGAACGCCATCACCTGCGCGGCTTGCTTCTCGGCCAGCTGGGTCATCCCGAAAGTCGCGTTCATGTTGGCTTCGTTAGCCAGGATTCGGGCCTTCTCCGCAAGCAGGCCGCGCGATTCGGCCAGCGCCGCGGCCTGCGCGAAGAACTCGCTGGCCTGGCGCCGCCTGCCCGCAAAGGCAAATGATCGCGCTTGAATTTCACGGATCTGATACTCGTCGGCCCTCCCCGTGTACCATTCGACCTGGCGGGCTAAAGCCTGCGCGTCGCCCTTGAGAAACGCGAGCAGGTAGAGTCGATTGTGAAAACCGCCCGAGTCGATTTTGTTCGCCTGCCCCTCCTCGATGACCTCCTGCGCCTCGTCAAAACGGTTCAGCGCGATCAGCGAGACCGCCAGGTTCGCCCGCGACAATGCGAAATCAGGATCCAGCCTGAGCGCCGCGCGGTAAGTCTCTGCCGCCTTCTGGAAATCTCCCGTGATGGCCAGTGAGTTGCCGTGAAGGTGGTGGCCCGAAGGGTCTTGCGGATAGGTCTGCGTCATCAGCGAGGTCGTCTCAACCCGCTTGTCGATCTCTCCCGTAATGTGTCTGAAATAGGTCGCCGAGATTTCGAGCCGCTCCCGCTCGCTAACGCGGTCTCGCAGCTGGTAGGCCCGCTCCAGATACTTCCTGCCGAGCGCCAGGTTGCGAACGTCGCGGTACGAAGTCCCGAGCTGGGCGTAAGCCAGGGCGAACTCGCCGTCGAGTTCGATTGCCCGTTTGAGCGGCGGGACCGACTGCTCGTATTGCCCCTTGCGCCACAGCTCAACTCCGACCGTGTAGTTCTTGAAAGCTTCGAGCGATATGGTCGTCGCCTGCTCGATCGGCGCGTTGAACTTGCGGATAGAGGCCAGCGACTCGCCCAGGTGCTCGCGCATCTCGGTCGAGGCACGGCCCAGCGCCTTGAGCACCTGCTCTTTACCCTCGGCTTCGGCCTGCTGGCGCGCGATCGCCTCGCCGCTCTGGCTGTTGATCGCCTCAAGCGTGATGACGTAATTGCGCCCGAGACTGGCAATCGTGCCGACGAGCAGCGCCTTGATCCCGCGCCGCTGGCAGATCTCGCGCCCGACTTCACGAGTGATCTTTTCATCCTGCGACCGCTCCATCAATTTAAGCGTCTCTCTCGCCCGCTCTTCGGGAAAGATGTTCAGGTAGGGCGATTGTTCGAGCTGAACTGCAAGACCTTGTTTGAGTGTCCCGTCAAAGACCTCGTCGCCGGTCGTGTTGATGAAGTCCGCGAGCAGGATAGTGTCTTTGCCGGTCAGCGCCGGGGAGCCTGAACCAAAGCCGAAGCCGCGTCCGAAGTAAAAATAGGTGGCGGTCGCGGCCATAATGATCGCTATCGCGGCGGCGCGCTTATGCCGATTCAGCTTTGTGATCAGCGAAACGGCTCCCGTCACATTGCGCGCGGGGCCTTCGTCAGTGATCGCGGCCGAATGAGCGCCCATGGCCATTGTCTCTTCGTTAATTCGCATGGGCCTGCGCGCGCGACCACGTCCGACCCGTTGAAGCCGGGTATCGCTTGCCAGCTCATCTTGCAGTTTTTCGAGATCGGCCAGCAACTCGCGCGCAGTTTGATAACGTTCCTCACGGTCCTTGGCCAGCACACGGTTCATAACCTGCTGCAAGGCGGCAGACGCGCCTTTAACGAAGCGTTCGATCGGCGGCGGCTCTACATCCGTAATCGCCACCATCGTGTGATGCCAGGTCTTGCCGCTGAACGGCCTATGCCCTGTGATGAGTTCGTAAAGGACGACGCCCAGGCCGAACAGGTCGCTGCGCCCGTCTACCTGCTGCCCGCGCACCTGCTCTGGCGACATGTAGTTGACCGTTCCCAGCACCATTCCGGCCCGCGTCTCGAAATCGGAAGACTCCCCGGGGGCATCCGTTTGGGCTTCATTACCGCCCGATTCCGGCTCGGTCAGCTTGGCCAGCCCGAAGTCAAGCACTTTGGCATATCCGTCGGGCCGCAGCATGATATTTTCCGGCTTTATGTCGCGGTGTACTATCCCTGCGGCGTGCGCGGCTTCGAGCGCGCTCGCCACTTGAATTGCCACGTCGAGTATCTGGTTGAGTGTCAGGGCAGGGCTGCCGACATAATCGCGCAGCGTACAGCCCTGTACAAATTCCGAGGCGATGTAATCGCGCCCGTTATCCTGGCCAAAGTCGTAGATGGTGATAATGTTCGGATGGTTCAGCGCGGTGGCGGCACGGGCTTCGCGTTGGAGACGACGCACGCGCTCCGGGTTGTTGATCAACCCCGAAGGCAGGAGTTTCAGCGCCGCACGCCGCCCGAGCCGAGTGTCGTAAGCGAGATAAACTGTGCCCATCCCGCCGTGCCCCAGCTCTCTTACCAGCCGGTAGACGCCTATTATTTCGCCGCTGAAACTCTGCAAATCATCGTTATCAGGCATTGATGTGGCGAGGGCGCTGGCGGCATGGTAGGCCGGGCGATCCATCATAAGGTCGTCTTCGGCATCGGCAGCGAGCATGGCTTCCACGCGCCGCTGCGTCTCTTCATCACCCGCGCAGGCGCGCGCGAGAAATGGCGCGCGCTCGTCGGCGGGGCGCTCCAAGGCGGCCTCAAAAAGCTCCTGAATCTTTCGCCACTGTTCGGGATTCATTTTTTGAAATCAGAGCGAGCCCAGCTCTGTTTGTAACCATGCGCGGGCGGCGCGCCATCCGCGCTCGACGCTGGGAGTCGAAATGCCCATCACATGGGCTGTCTCTTCAATAGTTAATCCGCCAAAGAAGCGAAGCTCGACGATACGGCTCTTTTGCGGATCAACCTCGGCCAGTGTTTCGAGCGCCTCATTGAGCGCCAGCAGGTTTGCGGTCTCTGCGTTTTCGATTCCAACGCCGGACGTCAGCGTAATCTGCTGCTGGTCGCCGCCGCGTTTGAGCCGCTGCCGTCCGCGCGCGTAATCGACAAGTATCTGGCGCATTAATCGGGCCGCGATGCCGAAGAAGTGCTCGCGGCTCTGCCACGGAACCGACTGCTCAACCAGCTTCAGATATGCCTCGTTGATCAGCGCCGTGGTTTGCAGCGTGTGGCCGGCGCGTTCGCCTCGCAGATGATGACGCGCGATGCGGCGCAATGCGTCATAGACGAGCGGGATCAACTCGTCGCGGGCCGCTTCATCGCCCCGCTCCCACGCCAGCAGCAACTGCGTCACGTTTTGCGATGCAGGCATTGTCATAGTGATCTGCTGCGAAACCCTGGGCTTACGTTAATTAGATCACAGTAATCGGATGATCATCAAATAGAGTTCCCTTCCGATAATTGTTCAGATTAGCCACAGAGGCACGGAGGCA
>DATFGQ010000004.1:0-28534 GCA_035249305.1 Blastocatellia bacterium
ACTCGATTCTCTTATCCATTACAGTATCGCTTCTCCAGGGCATATGCTCTCCTCCTTGTAAGAAGAGCATATACCCGGGACTGTAAAGGATGTCGTGATAACAAACTGTAAAGTATCTTATGATACCGTACAGACAAGCCCCGCCCCTACAACCTATCCCGTAATCGTCCATGCCAGACATCGTGTATCCGCTCGGCGAATCTCTTGCGGTAGTCTGCTTCGGTCAAAGCGAGGACTCGCTCTCGCGCGCGGCGACCCATCTCGCTCGCTTCCTGCGGGTGGTCGTGAACCCAGGCCAGCTTCTCGCAGATCGCGTCTACGTCGCGCAAAGGTACGATGAAGCCCGTAACGCCGTCTTCGATCAGGTCTGGCCCGGCGCAGTTAGGCGTTGTGATGACCGGCAGCCCGCTCGACATGGCTTCGATTATATTTCGCCCGAACCCTTCGATCAGCGTCGGGAAGACATGCGCGTGGCAGCGGCGCATCACGCTGCCGAGCTCTTCTCTGTTTATATGACCCAGCCGCCTCACGCGCACTCTGTCTTGATAAAGCGAAACGGCGTCGGTCCCGACAGGGTTGCCGGCCTGCACCAGCTCTATGCCGGGCACGGGCTCGCGCGCGAGCGCTTCGAGCAGGTAGCCCACGCCCTTGGTGTGTGTCAAAGCGCTGGCCCAAATCACGGAGAATTGCGGGAGCTTATCGTCGGAAGGCGAAAAGAGACTCTGATCGACCCCGTAAGGCTCTACGAATATCTTTTCGGCCTCGACGCCGATCTTCACGAGTGAGCTCTTTGTGAAATTGCTGGCGCAGATGATTGCGTCGGCGAGGCGGCGTTCTTCACGCCTCCGGTCCAGCTCTTCATCCGGGAACCAGTTGTAACGCAGCGTGTCGGCAAGCTGTGGGAACCGCTGCCTCTCTTCTTCCAAAAGCTCTGTCGCGTGCTCGGCGCAGGCGACGGGCTGATAAAGGACGCAGGGGATGCCGAGCTCTTTCGCGCGCCGGAACGTGAGCAGGCTCGAACTCTCATAACCGAAAGCCAGGTTGCCGAACTCGGCCAGCTTCGACGCGACCCAGGCGTCGAACTGCACGTTACCCCAAAGCACCCAGCGGTACTGGCTCGTAGTGCTCTGCGGGAAACGTATTGCGAGTTGCATTACAGCGCCCGGCAGCGGGTGTATGCGCACATGGCGCGCGTCCAGGTGCTTAAAGTAGCGCCTGCCCAGAATCTTCTTCACACGCCCTTCGGGCATCCAACGGTATGGCGCGCTCGACATGTCGCAGTAAATATCGATCGCCATCGTGCCCAGCCACCCCCGCTCTTGCAGCGCCAGGCTTTGCTGAAAAATACCCATGGAGCCAGGGCAGAACACAAGCCCGCGAAGACGTTCGCCGTTGTCGTCTTTAGCGCTCAAACACTCTCCCTCCCAGCTCGACGCCGAGGCGGTTGGCCATCTCCTGCCTCGTCGCGCGGCTCAGCTTGAGAACGCCCAGCGAAGTCCCCTGCAAGACCGCCACGCCTACGTCCGCTATCTCGTGTAGAAAGCGCGTCACCCCCCAGGAGTCGTCTGCGTCGGCCATAAAATCGTTGCGGCCATAATCGTGCCAGAGCATCAAACAGTCGTCCGTCAACCATGGTAAAACCCTGGCCGTGTCGTTACGGACGTACTCGTAAGAGTGCGCCGCGTCTATGAGGCAGAAATCTATCCCCGCACCGATCCGTGTGAAGTCAAACAGGGCCGTGTCGCCGTAGTGCTGGCGGATGCGGGCGGCCTCGGCCCGCTCGGCGTAATAATAGCCGTCCCTTCGCGTGATGATGCCGGCGTCGTTGTTACTGAACTTCGTCGCATTCGGGTCGGCGTCGGGCGGCAGATCGAGCGTATGAACTTCCGCGCGCGGCGCGTTCATCGCGATGTTGAGCGTGGTCAGGCCGCGAAAAGTTCCTATCTCAAGCACCTTCCGCGGGGAGCGGGCCGCGACAAGATAGCACAGCGAGCTTATCTCTGTGATCGTCATCGACCCTCCCCAATCGGGCTGGCGATAGACTACGAACTCCGTCGTCTCGGCGGCTATCTGCTCAAGCGTGACGACGGGCATGTAGAGCCCCGCGTCGGTCTTACTACATCGATACATCTCCGACAAGTAAGGCTTGACGGCGCGCGGGCCGCGCCTGAGCGCAACGGCCATCACCGCCGGGTGCAGGTAGTTAAAACTCAACAGGCAATTGCGCAACGCGTGCCTTATGTTCATCTCGAAATGACCGCGCTCCTAACTCGACGGCAGGTTCTTCCACTGCTGGTAAAGCCTCAACGGCATGGGGCTGCGGTTCGCCTTGTACCTGAAGACGCTTGTCACTCCCGCGATATGCCCCTTCAAATGAGCGATCCGCCCCGTCTTTATAAAGAGCAGGAGCCTCGAAACAAGTGTGCGGCTCTGCTTTATCACCCTGAGCCCGCGCGGCATAAACCAGTCGTTCAACAGGACGTTGTTTCGCGCGCCGTAGTAGTCCATCCTCCTCCAGTTCCGCCCCGCGTTGGACTCCAGGTGGTGTATAGTCAGGCCCGGAAAATGATAACACTTCAGCCCGCGCTGAAACCCGCGAACGGCCAGCTCCTCCTCCTCCCCGAAATGGATCAGATCTTCGCAATACCCGCCCAGCTCTAGAAACCGCTCGCGGCGCAGAAGGTGCCCGCACCCTATGAACGACTGCACCATGTAAGGGCTCTCCTGGAGTGATCTCAACTGGTGCTTTCCGGTGACGGGGTTGTATATGGGGAAGCTCAAACAGAGTATCTCTTCGTTGCCTTCGGCGAACTCGATGGCGGCCTCAAGCGAGCCCGAGTACGGGAACGAGTCGTCGTCTAAGCTCAGGTAGTACTTCGAGTCCATCTCGCGCGCCAGTTGATTGCGCCGGACGATGTAGCCTTCAGATCTGGAGAACCGCTTAAGCTCAGCCCCGCTACAGATCGAGGCGACATCAAACGGGCACTCGGCGTCCGACGCGTCGTCGAATATCAACACCCTCAACCGCCCGCGCCCGAACGCTTCGATCATCGAGAGCGTGGTTCTCAAATCTTCCCAACGGTTCTTGGTGGCTATGCCTATTGTGACCGCGGGCAGGTTGTGTGCTTGTGCCATGATCGTCTCTGCCGTGACTTGTCAAACCTCTCGCCGCGCCGACTCGATCATCTCGGCATACGCGTCTCTTACGCCCGCCCTGAACCGCTCCCAGGTGAAGAGCCTCGCCCGCGTGGCCGCGCTCTCGCCCATCGCCGCAAGATCGTCGCGGTGCTCCAGGCCCCAGCTCAGCTTCTCGGCGAGCGCTTCCGGATCGCGTATCGGCACTATGAAGCCATGCTCGCCGTCTGTCATCACGTCAGGCCCGCAGGTGTGGTCCGTCGTAATGACCGGCACGCCGCAAGCCATGGCTTCAAGGATTACGAACCCGAAGCCTTCGGCTAGAGAGGGGAACACGAAGAGGTCGCTTGAATGAATCTCGTTTGCAAGGTCCCTGCCCGACAGCCCTATCTTTATCTCCAGGTCCAGGTCGGCGTAGCAGCCAAGCAGCCGGCGGTCTATGACGCCGCGCGTGCAGAGCGTCAAGTGCGCGTTGCGCGATCTTAACAGCCGCACGGCGTCGAGCAGGTAGGAGAGCCCTTTCCGCTGGCTCAAGCTGCCCACGTAGATTATCTTAAAGGGCTTTTTCATGTCGGGCGGCGCGGCTCTCTTTGTGAACGTGTCGCTTTCAACGCCGTATGGGACTACGTGTATCCTGTCGGCGGGAACGCCGCGCTCGGCGAGCGTGCCGGCCGCGAAGCTGCTCGTCGTCACCCAGCCATTCGCCAGGATCGGCTCGTCGCATAACTCTTCAAGCTCTCTGCCCGAAAGCGACAGCTCGTATGTCGCCGACAAAGACGCTTTCGCAACCGGGGTCCGCTCGATCTCTTCGAGCAGTATCCGGCGTGCGGCCAGATATTCCGCCTGGAGCTGAAAAAGAAAGCGGTACTTCACAGCCTCTTTATGCTTGAAGGCTTCGGAGGCGTAATAACTACAACAGAACAGCGCCGCGCCGTCACGCAGCGCGACCCTGCCGCCTCGTCTGCTCACGGCCTTGTCTTTATACCTGTTAAGGTTCGAACGGGGGGCGACGTGCATGAGCGCCGCGGCGGCCAGGGACCTTTTCGAAAGAAGGACCCTTGAGCTGCTGAGGTCCGAGCAATACCGCGCCGAGAGAACTCTTCCCGGCACGAAGGGCGCGCAGAGCGCCGAGAACCATCTCTTATCCGCGGGCCAGTAGAGGTCCGTGACTAAAGCCTCTAGCAACCCGCCCTCATCGAGGGCCAGCGGCAGTTGGTAACTGTCGCGCCCGCCGGCAAGGACGACTACGGCTTTGGGGTGCGGCCCGGTGCGGTTCGACACCTTGCCGGCCTGGGCTACGTCCGCGACTGTGATCCCCATGAACACCTCTGCGCCTTAATCATCTCCGCTGAAGGGCCGCCTCGCGCTGCCGGCTGCTGACCAGAAAGAGATTCTCTCCCTTCTGAAACTCCGTGAAGTCGTACTTCGATATGGCCGAGTAGACCGACGCGCTACATCCGGGTTTGTAATGGTCGTGCAGCTCTATTATCAAGAGGTCGACCTTGCCGAGCCATTCCGGGTCGTGAGAAAAGACTTCGCGCTCGGCCCCTTCTATGTCGAGCTTGAGGATGTCTATGCGCGCGGCGCCTGATCGCTCAAGCAACTCGCCGATCGTCACCGCCTCGACCGAGCCCTCGCCGCCCTCGGCCTCCTTGACTCGCAGCAACCATTTCTCGGCTTCAGGGTTTTCGATCGCAAGCGAGGTCGCCCTGTGCCAGATCCCCGCCTGGACTACCGTGACGTTCGGGTACGGCGACGTGTTGCGGCGCAGCATCTCTGCGTTCGACTCGTCGGGCTCGACGGCGATTATCCGCGCGTCCGGGTAACGGTTGGCGAAGTAGATGGAGGCCAGGCCGACGTTTGCGCCGCCGTCGATGATGAGCCTGGGGTCTACGTGCGTCGCCAGGTCATAATCATCATAGACGAATATCTGTTCGAACGTCAGGATGTCCGACGTGCCGGTCCTGAGCGTGAGCGGGGTCTTCGATTGCGGAATCGAGAGCCGTATGAGCTCACGCCTCGAAGCCAGGACCATAAAGAGCGCCTTCAGCCCGCCCGCGAAACCGAACCTTTGGACGTACAGGAAAAAACGCCTGACCCTGACGCCCAGGCGATCGGGCTGCTTTAATACTCCCCAGGCCAGGCTCGGCACTTTAGACATCTTGGCGCTTCTTGTGAATCCGCTACACCGCATCCCTCAGAGCGCGTAAGTAGTATGGGATCGATCTGGCGAACTCCGACGGAAACTTCATGAAGAACTTTGTGAGCGATTTGGCCGTGATGAGCTTGAAGCGCAGCCGCTTGAGCAGCACGCGGCTCATCACCCTGCGGTCGAAGCCGACCTGGCCGAGGCGCAGCAAGACTTCGGGCGCGTCTTTGTAATAGACGCAGCCCGCGCGGTCGTACCACGAGCTGAGCTTGTAGACGCAATCCAGGGCCGGCCTCGCCACGACGAGCGCCGACGCGTCTTTAGCGGCATACGAATATATGTAAATCGGCATCGCGAGATTATCAGGCCCTTCGGGCCAGCGTTTAATCGCCTCTACGGCCAGGTCCCTTCTCACGACGTTGGCGGTCATGAATTGAAGCCCGCCCTCGTGATGCATCAGACATTTTTCGATGAGCTCACGGCCGGGGTCCGCGTGTTGATCTTCGGTCCAGGGATAGAAGCTCTCATCGATCAACTCCCCGCTTATCCCGTCGACGATCCTGTGATTCAGGTGCAAAAGCCCTAGCCCGGAGTGCCGGCGCAAAGCGTTGATGGCCGTCGTCACGGCGTCGGCCCGTATGAAATCGTCGTCGCTCACGGTCCAGACGTATTCGCCCGAAGATCGCTCTATGGAAGAGCATATTCCCGGCACGATCCCTTCATTCACGGCGAGACGCGAGCAGGTTATTCTCTCGCCGAGCGCTGCTTTCCACCTCTCGCAGACGGCGGGCGTCGCGTCGGTGGACGCGCCGTCGACGACCAGCAACTGGCACTCGTCCCAGCGCCCGCCAATGCTTTCGGCCGCCCATCGAATCTGCGAATCAAGTTTCGCCGCCCGGTTGTGGCTTGAGATTGCTATCGTCAGCAGCGGTCTGTCGCTCATCCTCATCAACCGTATTCGAGCAACATTCGTTTGCGATACTTGCTGTAGATCCCGACCGCCATCGGCAGCGCGGCCGACTGAGAGAGCAAGTAGGCCGCGGCCGCGCCCGTCGTCCCGAACAGCACCGTGCCCGCCGGCAGCAAGATCACCATGAGAGCGGCTATCAGCCAGGCCAGCTTTACGAAAGGCTCCTCCTTGAAGCTCCGGACGAAGTAGGTGATAAAGAACGTGGCTAGATTGACGCCGCCGCCCACCAGCAGTATCAGCGTGGCTAACGGGTCTAGGAACCTTGCCGCAAGCCATGGCAGGTTGAGATTTATCAAGTGGAGCGCCACCATCACACCCGTCGCGCCCAACAGGTAAGCGACCGCGCCGTACATCGTGCTGCGCTCGAACAGGTGCTTAAGCTCGCCCCACTCGGTCCCCGCGTTCAGCTTCGCGAAGACCGCCGTGCGCGAAGCGGTCCACACCTGCGAGTAGGCGAGCACGACGCCGACGACCGCCATCGTAAAACCGAACTTCCCGGCCGCTTCAGCGCCCGCGAGCGAAAATATCAGCGGGTTGAACAACCCATAAGTGAAAAGCCCCGTCGACCAGGTCATCGCGTAGCGCCACTGCAAAGGCCACACCTCTTTGCGCCACGAGACATCTCTGTTTTGGCGAAAGCCGGAAAGCAGGCGGCCGAGGAACCCGCCGTGCGCGACCGCGATCCAGATGAGCCCCGCCGCGAAGCTGGCGAACAACCCCGCGCCCAGCGACCAGAGCCTCCCGCCCATGGCGAAGACCAGCAGCGTAACGCTCAATTGCGCGACGGCCTGGAGCGCGCGGCGCAGGTTGGACCCCACGATGAACTGGCAGCCTTCGAGAAACGAGTTCATGAAGGCGAGCGCCAGGTTGAGCGGCGCCACAGAGCAGAGCAGGACCCATGGGCCGAGCCATTCGACCTGCTGGTTCGCCTCAGCGTGGCGGGATAAGATCAGGTAGCCGACCGGCAGACCTACGGCGAACTGCAACAGGGCCGACAGCCCGCCGAAGATCAACGCCGTTCTCAGAATGCTCTTCAGCCTTCTGTTGTCATGCGAGAGTTGATCTCCCGGCTCCCCGCCCGGCCTGCCTGCTTCGTGAGCGGCGAACTGCAAGATGACTTGCCCCATCCCCATCTCGGCGTAATTCGTCATCGTCACTATGCCGAGGAACGTGAACCAGTAGCCCTGTTCGGCGAGAGTCAGGAAATGGACTACGAGCAGGGCGGAGACAGGGCTCGTCACCGTGGAGACCAGGCGCGCGAACCCCGACGACAGGACGATCGGATCGGCGATGCCGCCTCTTTTTTTGAGCTCTGCCACGGGCGCGATCATCTCTCTAGCGCTGATACATCTTCGCGTTCAAGCGGTTCAGGTAGCCCAGGTAAAGCCTGGGGAAAAAGTAGGTCATAACCCACCTGATGATTCTTCTCAGCGGCGTGCCGTGCCTCAAGGCGCTGCCGATGATGGCGACGCGCTTGAAGAACTTCGATTCGGTCAGCAGGGCTTTCTCGTCCTCCATCTCTCGACAGACCCTCTCGGTTATGACCTTGAGCGAGCGCCATTCGTCGGCCCTGTCGGGTGACAGCCTCGTCATCGTGTCGAGGTCCTGCAATCGGTTTTTGTAGATGGCGATCCTGCTGTCGGCGGGCTTCAACAGCGCGGCGTGCAGCTCGTGGCCCGACTTCAGGCTCCTCGCTTCTTTGAAGTGCGCGTTGTCGCGGTGCAGCCTGTAGAGCACGAGCGGCTCGTCTATGTACTTGACCTCGCCTATGAGCGCCGCGCGGAAAGGGATTACCATGTCTTCGTTGAAGACCTCTTTTTGAAGCGGCCCGAACAGGTCGAATACGCGCCTGTCCCATGACTGCGCGCAGCCGAGCGCGGCGCTGAACCGTTCGGCCATCCACCGCGCGGTGAGTCTCTCCGGGCCGCGGCTGACCAGGTACGGCCCCACGCGCTCGCCCCACTCGTTTATGACCGTGGCGTTCGAGTAGACCGACAACGCTTTTCCGCCTGACGAATCATAAGCGGCGAACAGTCTCTCTACGCGTTCGGGCAGCGACACGTCGTCGCCCCCGGCGGCGACTATCAAACGGCCCCGCGCCATCTCCATCACGCGGTTGATGTGCGAGGCGAAGCCGAGGTTCCGCTCGTTGCGGTTCAAGCGTATCTCGTGCGGCCCCTCGTAACCCGACACCTCTTGCCGAATGACCTCGAAAGTAGCGTCCGCCGAAGAGTCGTCAGAGATTATGATCTCAAGCGGCGAGTAGGTCTGAGCGAGCGCCGCGCGCACGGCCTCCGCGATGAAGCGCTCCTGGTTGTAAGCAAAGATCGCGAACGTGACGAGGTCGCTGTTGCTGTTCATCTCACCGATTTAAACTGACGGGCGCGGCTTCACTGGCCGGCGCGGAAAACGACCGCACCGCCTCGACGACTCTCGATAGATTCGCACCCGGCATGTGAGGCCCGATCGGGAGGCTCAGGACTTGTCCGTGGATCGCTTCGGTGATTGGGAAAGAGCCCTTCGCCAAAGCCATCTCGCCGTATGCTTCTTGCAAGTGCGGCGGGACCGGGTAATGGATCATCGTGCCCACGCCCGCGCTCGCGAGGTGCTTTTGCAGAGCGTCCCTGTGCGGCGTGCGAATCACGAACTGGTGCCAGACGGGCTCCGCGCCTTCGGCTACGGCGGGCAGCGCGAGGTCGCACCCTTCCAGCAGCTCAAGGTAAGTTGCGGCCACGCGCGACCGGCGCGCGTTCCACTCGTCCAGGCGCTTGAGCTTTACGCGCAGCAATGCCGCCTGCATCTCGTCCAGGCGGCTGTTGTACCCTTTAACTGTGTTGTAGTACTTCACCGTAGAACCGTAGTTGCGAAGCTCTTTCGCGCGCTCGGCCAACAGGTCGTCGTCGGTAGTTATCGCGCCCGCGTCGCCATACGCCCCGAGGTTCTTGCCGGGGTAGAAGCTCCACCCCGCCGCGTCTCCGAGCGAGCCGGCGCGGCGGCCTTTGTAACGCGCGCCGTGAGCCTGCGCGGCGTCTTCGATCACCTTCAGCCCGCGCCTCCGCGCGACCTCGCGTATCGGGTCCATGTCGGCCGTCTGGCCATAAAGATGAACCGCGATAACGGCCTTCGTCTTCGGCGTGATCGCGGCCTCTATCGACCGCGGGTCGATGTTGTAGGTCCGCTCTACGGGCTCGACGGGAACGACCTTCGCCCCCGCGTAAGAGACGGCGAGCCAGGTCGCGATATAGGTGTTGGCCGGCACTATTACCTCGTCGCCGTCGCCGATCTCGTAGGCGCGAAGGATCAGGTGAAGCGCGTCCAGGCAGTTGCCAACCCCTACGCAGTGTTTAGCGCCGCAGTAGGCGGCGAACTCCTGCTCGAAGGCGCGCGACTCTTCACCCAGTATGTACCACCCCGAGTTCATCACGCGCAGGTAGGCTTCGTCGAGCTCGGCCTTGATCTCCAGGTAAGCCTCTTTGAGGTCGAGGAAAGGGACCGTCATGCTCATCTCCGAGTCACAGCCTGCATGAACTCGTCGTAGTCTCTGATGTAATCTTCGGGCTCGTAAACGTCCGACGCCAGCACCAGCAGCACCGCGTCTTCGGAGTACTTGTACTGCGTCGTCCAGGTCATCGGCGGCACGTGCAGGCCGACTTCGGGGCTGTCGAGCAGAAGCTCGCCGCGCGTGCTGCCGTCGTCGACGACGACCGAGCAGGAGCCCTTCACGCAGATCAAGAACTGGTGTAGCCGCCGGTGCGCGTGCTCGCCCCGGACCTCTTTGCTCGGCACTTTGAAGATGATGAAGTATCGCCGGGGGACGAAAGGCAAGTGCGCGTCGTACTGGCCGAACGACAGACAGCCGCGCAGGTCCGTGACCAACGGCATGCGGAAGACGCGCGCCCCCGCGACCGTCTCCCCCTCGGCCGCCTGGATGGGGCGGGCCGCGTCGAGTACGCCCTTAGCGCCCGAAGTGACGTAGCCCGTTATGCGCGCCGGGTTGCCTTTAACGATAGCGTGCGGCGGGATGTCTTTAGTGACGACCGCCCCTGCGCCCACCATCGAGTTCGCGCCTATGACTACCCCGGCCAGTATGGTCGCGTTCGCGCCAACCGAGGCGCCCTTTCGCACCACGGTCTTAAGGAAGCGGTCGGGGTACTGTTTGCTGCGCGGGTAGTTGTCGTTGGTGAACGTCGCGTTCGGCCCCACGAACACGTCGTCTTCTAGCCGTATGCCGTCCCACACCTGCACGCCCGATTTTATCGTCACGCGGTCGCCTACGACTACGTCGTTTTCGATAAAGACATGGTCACAGATATTACAGTCTTCCCCGATGACCGCCCCGCCCAGCACATGCGCGAAGGCCCAGACGCGCGTGCGGCCGCCGATCCTCGCGCCCTGCTCGATCAAAGCTAGCTTATGAATGAATATTGATTCGTCCATCCAGGTAGCGCGCCGTCACAGACCGTCATCCCCGGCGTAAACGGGCAGCTCCGCCGGGGCCACCTTCGACAAGAACGGGTGAAGACGATCTTTCGGAGAAAGTATAGGGGCCGATACATTCCACGCTATGCCCAGCTCCGGGTCGTCCCATGCTATTCCGCGGTCGTCGCCAGGGCGGTAAAAATCGCTGCACTTGTAAAGAAACTCGGCCGTCTCGGACAGAACCACGTAGCCGTGCGCGAACCCCGCGGGGATGTACATCTGCCGCCTGTTCTCGGCCGAGAGCACGGTCGCCACATGCGAGCCGAAGTAGGGCGAGCCGTGACGTATGTCGACGACGGCGTCGAGCACCGTGCCCTGGACTACGCGGCAGAGCTTCGTCTGTGGGTGCGCGAGCTGATAGTGCATACCGCGGAGCGTGTTCTTGACCGACCTGGAATGGTTGTCTTGAACGAAACGGGTCGTGATGCCTATCTCGGCGAACTTCTGCTCGTTGTAGCTCTCGAAAAAGAACCCCCGCTCGTCCTCGTGCACGACAGGCTCTATCAAACAGAGGCCGGGGATGGAGGTCTCGATCCGCTTCATAAGTGGAAACCGGGCGCGCGGGCGTTAGTCGCTCCCGGTGTTCTCCTGGCCGTAACCCGAATAATAGCGGTAGTAGTAATAGTTGTCGTAGCCTTCGCGCTTGAGGTCTACGTTGTTCAGCACGACGCCGAAGATCTTCGCGCCGACCGACGACAGCTCCTGGCGGGCGCGGCGCACGACGTCGCGCGTGCTCTTGCCGCCATGAACTACGAGTATCACGCCGTCGACCATCGTCGACAGTATGACGGGGTCTGTGACGTTTATCAGCGGCGGCGAGTCGATCAGTATGTGGTCGTAACGCTCGCTCAGCATGTCCAGCAGCGCCTTCATGCGGTCCGAAGCTATCAGCTCGGCGGGGTTCGGCGGTATCGGGCCGCAGGGCAGAAGCGAGAGGTTGGCGATCTGTAGTTTCTGAATCACCTCGTCTATGTCGATGTCGCGCGACAGGTAAGTCGAAAGCCCCTGCATGTGATCGACGCCCAGAACCTTGTGCGTGGTCGGCCGCCGCAGGTCGCAATCTATCACGAGCACCGACGCGCCGAGCTGTGCAAGGCTTATCGCCGTGTTGATGACGGTCGTCGTCTTGCCCTCGCCGGGCTGGCCGCTCGTTATCAGTATTCGCTTGGGCGCCTGGCCCGCGGCCGAAAGCAAAACGGAAGTCCTCAGCACGCGGTAGGCTTCGGCGGCCGACGAGCGCGTGTCGAGCGCCGCGAGCTGTGTGGTCTGCGGCGCGGCGGGCTCCTTCGAACGCCCCGCGATTGCCTTCTTGCCCTTGCCGGAGAGGCGGCGCGGCATCCCCATCGCGCCCGCGGGTATGACGCTGAGCGCGGGCAGTTGCGCGTAGCGGCTCACGTCTTCGACGGTCTTGATCGTGTTGTCGAGGTAGTCGAGGAAGAAGGCCAGCCCGACGCCCGCGGCCAGGCTCAGCATGAAGGCCGCCATTATCGTGAACATCCTCCGCGGCCCGACCATCGGCGCTTTCTCGGGCGCGGGCTCGATCACGCGCACGTTGTTCGACTGCTCCGCGACCTGCACGTCGGCCTGGTTGGCCTTCTCAAGGAAGTCGTTGTAGAGCGCCTTGGCCGTCTCGACCTCTTGCTTCTTGATGTTCAGTTGGATGGAATCCTGGTTCTGCTTGACGGCCTCGCCGCGCGCCTGTCCGAGCCGCCCCTTTATCATCTCCTCTTCGCGCACGGCCCGCTCGTAATCCGTGCGTATCTTCGCTTCCAGAGCGCGCGTGGCCGCGGCGAGCTGTTCGTTGACCTTCTTGGCCTTCTGCCGGTTCTCGGAGACCTTAGGATGGTCCGGACCTAGCCTGTCGCTCATGGCCGCGTAATCAGCGTCGAGCGCCTCAAGCTCGCGCTGTAGCTGGCCGAGCTTGGGGGCGGTCTTGGAGACGAGGTCTGCGAACTCCACGGGCAGGTCTTTTACGTTGTTCTTCTTCACCTCTTCGTAGATGTTCTGCTTAGTTCTGCGGTCGGCCTCCGCGCGCAACAACTGGTTATGCAGGTCGCCGAGCTGGAGCGAAGTCAGCGTCGTCTCTTTGCCGTCGGGCGAGAAAAACCCCTTCTCCCGCGTGTAGTCGGCCAGCTCTTTTTCGGCCTTCTCCAGCCTCGCCTTCATCTTGGCCTTCGACTCTTCGAGGAACTCTTTCGACTTCCTGTACTTGTCGATCTTGGCTACGAAGTTGCGATCGAGGAAGGCGTCGGCCACGGCGTTGCAGACTTCCGACGCGAGCTTCGGGTCGGTGTGGCTGTATGAGATCCTCAGCGCCTTGGTCTCCCTGATCGGGTCGACCGATAGGTTCGCCTGGAGCATGCTTATGCACGCCTCGCGCGTCTGCTTCTCGGCCTCCGGGTCCAGGTTCAGCTCGACTGTGGCCGTCTCGTCGCTCGCCTCGTTCTTTTCGGGCGTCCCCGCGCCGAACTTCGCGCCTATGGCCCTCAGCGCGTCCCACACAGACCTCTTCGCGCCCACCTGAAGAAACTTGGGGTTGCGGTCCAGCCTCTTCTCGGTCACCACATCTTCCAGCAGCGCGCGGCTCTGGATCATCAGCATCTTCGTCTTTATGTTGACCATGTAGAACGGGTCGTAGTCGTCTATGACAAGCCCGCCCGTCCGCGTGACCGACGAGTTGTCCTTGGCGATCTCTATCATCGTGGTCGCCTGGTAGGTGTTCTTGGTCCGGTACATCTCGATGGTGACGAGAGTGGTTATGACAAAGACTATCGTGACTATCAGCCACTTGCGCTTGCGGATGGTTCGCCACAGCTCGCGCAGGTGTATCTTGCCCTCTTCCTTGCCGTAGTTGTCGCCGTAGCCGTAGGAGCCGGGGTAACGAGGCCGCAGGCCCGAAGTCTCCTTCGCCGTTAGATCCTTCGCTGTCACTTCAACGACCGGCGACTTCTCTAATCCCAATCTTTCGTCTGCCATCTTTCTTCTCCGGTATGAACTGCAACTTCACGCGCATGCTTCGAGCACAACGTCTCGCGCCTAATACCTGTACGGGCCGCGCTGGGCCGCGCCCATGCCGAGCGCCTTCAATATGGCGTTGCCGATCGCCTTGCCCTTGCTGTTGGGGACCAGGACTATGTCGTTAGGCATTATGGCGATGTCGTCTTTCTTCCCGCTCATCACCTGGCTGATGTCGATCTTTATCTCCTCGCGCTTGCCCGTCAGCGGGTCGTCGCGGAAGATGATGCCCCTGCCCATGGCGGCGTTGTAGGTCGTGCCCTGCGCGAGCGTTATGGCCTGCCTGAGCGTAGTCCCTTCTTTTAATTGGAACGAGCCGGGCGCGTTGACCTCGCCCGCGACGTAAAAGATGTCCAGCGGCGGTATGTTCACTATGTCGCCGGGCTCAAGAAACATGTTATCGTTTTGTCCCTTGAGCAGGCCCGTGATGTTGACGGTCTTGAACTCGTAATCGGGTCCTTCCTGTTCGACACTTGCCGCCTGGGCGTTCGCCGTTACAGAGACCTGAGGCGTCTGGCCATCGAGCGTCTTCCACCCTCTCTTTTGCTTGACCTCACGGATAACCGTGGCGTTGGCGCCGTGGTTGTCGGCGAGCCCGCCCGCCACAGTTATGAGCTTCAAAAGCGATGGGTGACCTTCGATATTGTAGACGCCGGGCCGCCGCACGGAGCCTTGAATGAAGAAGGTGCGGCTGTGGAACTGCTTGACCGATACGATCACCTGCGGGTCTTTGAGGTAACGGCCGCGGAGCCCATCGGCGATATGCGTCGCAAGCTCTTCGGTAGTCTTCCCTTCCGCCTTGATGCGCCTGAGGTAATTCATCACGAAAGTGCCGTCGGCCATGACGGCGTAGGTGCCCGACAACGCCTCGGCGTCTTCGATGCGGACCTCTATGACGTCGCGCGGGCCTATGCGGTAGTCCTCGTCCGGCGAGACGAGGATGTTCGGCGAAGCATTAGGCTCGCCCGGCTGTACGGCCGGCGGCTTCTGCTGCTGCGGCTGCTGCCGCTGCTGCGCGTAGGTCGCTGGCGCGAGCGTCACAAAGATCAAAGTTAAGACGAGCGAAAACGTAAGCGCGCGTCTGTCATCGAGTCTGATTCTCATAACGATGCTCCTGTTGCCAATGGGCTTGCGTCACTGCTCGCCGTCTGCTTCAACGCCGGCCGGGCGGACTCGCGGTCCGCGCCCGCGCCAGCGTAAGAGGCCACAGCCGAGAGCAGCAGGAAGAGTAAAGAATTAGAGGGTATTTGGAGGTTGAAGTCAAACAAACTGTGCACAAGAATCGAGAAAATCCCTGCCCCCGCGGCCATGGCCATCGCAGCGCGCAACGGGTCCGGGTCCCGGAGGCCGCGCAGGACCGCGCGCGCGATGAGGTAGATAAACCACAAAGCCAGAAGCCCGCCGACGATGCCCGCGTCGGCCAGCACTTGCAGATAATCGTTGTGCGCGAAATCGACGCGGACGCGGCTTTCGCCGCCGCTCGCGAACGCGGGGAAGACCGTCTCGTAGGCGCCTATGCCTACGCCCAGCACGGGGTAGGCCAGCACCATCTTCCAGGTATCTTTCCAAATCCACTTGCGGCTCGAATAGGCCTCCTCGCTGCTCCTGGCCTGGTCTACGGTCTCGGCCGTGCGGCGTATCACGTCTTCTGCGCCTATCCACACGACGCCCACGATGATCGTCGCGGCGACTGCGGCGACGGCGGCGAACCTCTTCACGATGGAGGCCGAGCGGCCCTGCTCGAAACCCTTCGGCGGTCTGTTCTTGCGCAACAGCGAGCTGGCCGCCGCTATAAAGAGCAGCCCAGCCATGAGGCTGAGTATCCCGCCGCGCGACAGCGAGGTGACGACGCCGAGCCCCATGATCGCGGCCGCGAACCCGTAGAATACCCATGACTGTTTATGGACCGCGCGCGCGACGATGAGCGACAGAGGCACAGGTATCAACATCTCCATGTAGCCCGCGAAGTGGTTGCGGTTGATAAACGGGCCGAACCCTTGATTCTTCTTCATAGGCCTGAACCCGTAGATGTACGTCTCGCTCGCGAAATACTGCAACAGCCCGAAGAGCGAAAGCGCGACGCCGAATATAATCAGAAAGCTCGCCAGGGTGCCAAGCCGCTCCCGGCTGGCGAAAAAGTTCGCAGCAATTATAAACGAAGCCAACAAGATTATCAGCACTATTACTGTCGAGCGCGTCGCCTCGACATCCATCGAAAGCGACGACCTGCTCCCGTCGGCCGCCGTAAAGCTCACGCACTCAATGAGCCCCAGCGCCACAAAGAGTATGAGCGGGAGCGCAACCGATGGCACGTTGATCTTCAGCCGTCTGTCGGAGACGGCCTTGACCGCCCACAGCAGCAGTAGCACGGTTACGCCCAGCTCGAATACGGCGATAGACCATGGCTCGACCGTGCCGAAGGCCAGCGCCGTAAAGGCGACCATCACCAACAGGCCGACCGTGATTATCTTGTCTAACGCTTTGTTCATACTTAAAGAAGTAGTCAGTAGTCAGTAGCCAGTAGTCAGTAGGGTGTGTTGCTTAAAGAGCGCATATAACTTTCTAGCATTTTGCTGATTTCCGCCAGAGATTCCTGTAATCTAGTAACGTCTCCATAGTTCAAATCCCTTGCTAGGATCAAGTAATAACGGCACTCTTCCAAAGAACCCTGTGCAATATTATAAAAACGAAGTTTATCGGAGTGTCCGCGTTTCTTAAAACCCTCGGCAAAATTGGCTGGGACCGAAACTGCCGCCCGTCTTAACTGTGAAGTCAGGCCGAACATCTCTTGCTTCGGAAAGTGTTCCGTGAAACGATAAATCTCCAACACCCAAGCGTGAGCCTTCCGCCAAACAGTCACATCTTCGAAACTTTTCGATATCACGGAGGGCCTCATTACCAAAAACTACTGGCTACTGGCTACTGACTACTGGCTACTGTTCTTTGATCGTGAAGTCGTCGAACCAGATTACGCCTCTGGTCGGCTCGTCGTAGCTGTACTTCGGGATTCGTTTGATCGCTATGACGACCGACGACTGGCCGGGGACCTTCGTCTGAGGCGCGACGAAATCGACCGTGAGCCGCTGCCAGTCGGTAGAGCCTGCGGCAACGGGCTCGCTGGCGGGCTCCTGTTTCGGGTCCGCAGTCGATACGCCCCCCGTGACCGCCAGGCGCGGGCCTTCGGTGGTGACGAGCCCCTCGCTTTTCGCGTAGCCTTCCAAGCGGTATCGCACGCCCGGCTTGAGCGCTATCAACTGCTTGATCTCGCCGTCGAGCCGCGTCGTGTTCTCGCCCGTGAACTCGACCTTCAGGGAGCGCGCGCCCGTGTGCGCGGTCGTGCGGTCTATGCCGAGGCGCGCGTACTTCGACTCTTTGTTGAGCACCACCCAGTCGAACTGGCCCAGGTTCCTCGAAATGTCCGTCTCAAAACTGCCGTTCCACACGAGCGGGTTTTCAACCTCGCGCGCGCCCCACAGCCCCGCCCACAGCTCGCGCGCGACGACGGTGTTCCCCGTATCGATGAGCGACTTCAAAAACAGAGGCGTCTCGGCCGACGCCAGCCTGGCCGCGCGGTCTATTCGGTTAAAGACGCGGGCCGCGTCGTCCGCGCGCGACTGCTTGGCGAGGAACTGCGCGAGCGTCATCTGCGCCCTGGCGTCGTCCGCCGTGACGCGCTCTATCGCGCTCAAGTCGTTACCCGACGCTTGCCAGATCAGGTCTATTGTCGCCGCCAGCAGCTTCGTCTCAGTCGCGACCGCTACGCGAAACTCCTCGACGGACTCTTCGAGGCGGCCTTCTCTCAACAGAAGGTTCGCCAGCCTGTATCGAACGCTCTGGTTGTTAGGCGCAAGCACGAGCGCCTTGCGCAGTTGCTCGCCCGCCGCCTGGCGGTCGCCCGCGGCCTCTTTCACAGAGGCCAGTATCAGCGGGAAGCGGAAATCGTGAGGCGAGAGCTTGACGGCCGCGAGCGCATGAGACTCCGCGAGCGCGAGGTCGCGGTCGCGGTCGAACATCTCGGCTTCGGCCAGCCGCGCATGCAACCGGGCCGAGCCGGGGAAGTGATAAACGGGCGAGGCCAGCTCGTCGCTGCTGAACTGCTTCCGGTTATCGCTCATCGTGCCGATGATGAATTTGGAAATGATCACTAAGACCAGAAGCGACGCAAAGGCCACCCCCGCCAGCAGGACCGCGGCGCGGGCTATCGTGCTCTTCAAGCTCAAGTCGATGATCATATTGTTTCGGGGCGCGGTCGATTCTGGTGTAGCTTATATACTGCTTGTGATTACTGCAACACTAAGGGGCAATCCGAGACACACTTCGCCCCTCGATGTTAAACCCGTCAGGGAAGCCGCGCGAGGCGACGCAAGAGATTTTCAAAGGCACACGACGGGACATTCGATCTTATGGATGCTGAACGCAGAACTTGGGGGATAAGCGCCGCTCGGCTGTCACAAGAGCTCGTAGACGGTTGAGGCCGCACACACAGTAAAAGCCGTCTATCCTGCCTTAGATTTCCTAGCTTTAGTTCCTGTGTCCGGGCCTTCGCGGTGAGATTTGGAACATACTCCAGATGACCGCTTTACTACATCCACGCAATTTCCCATCATACATTTAAATTAATAAAACGAAAGCATGTTTGAATCGGCAAAAAGAATAATGTGGGTTCTAACTGTTTGTCAATACAAGCGATAAAGTAATACCGCAGATTAGCCACAGAGGCGCAGAGACACAGAGGGTTTTGTTATTCTTTCCTCAGTGCCTCTGTGTCTCTGTGGCTAATCTGTTTTATTAGTGCACCTGCTCCTCGCGCGCGCCTACGAGAATGGCGAAGAACCCGAAGATGCGCGCAAAGACGTTGCCGATCTGAAACGGCAGCCGGGGCATCTCGTTAAACGGGGCCTTCATTCTTATGCTCGCCTCGATGGGGTCGGGCCAGCGGCGGCGCAACGCTTTGAAGAAGCCCGCGGGTCTGCGGAAATAAGTGACCATGGGCGGCACGTATGACAGGGGCGGGTAGAGGTACGGGTCCGGCTTGTCCCAGTTCCTCAAGACCGACGGGATCAGCCAGCGCGGAAGATTAGCGGCTCTTGCGGCCACGGGCGTGTCGTCTATCTTAGCCCCCAGCAAGCTATGCGCAAGGCCCACGGTGCAGGCGACCCAGTCGGCCTGCCGCGAGTTTCGGCCCAAGCAGCGGTCCCAATCAAAGCTGGCGGGACGGCTTTCGAGGGCCACGGCTATGTCGCACAGCCACAGGGGCCGCCACGCGCTGTGACGCAGGAGGTGGACGCAGAGTATACGGAAGTGGTCTTCCGCGCCGAGTATTCTCACCTCTACGTCGCCCAGACGAACGACCTCCGTGCGCGCGTAGAGCTCTTCGAAGCCCAGGCCGTCAAGCTTCGCGAATCCTTTGTGAAGGTCGATATTAAACTTCTTCCCCTCGTCGGTCGCTAAGGCGGCCTCGACCTCGTCGAATTGATCGGGGCGGAAACAGAGGTCGATGTCGCCGTAAGGACGCAGCCCGCGCTCCGGGTAAAGCCGCGCCACCGACCATCCTTTCACCAGCACGGGCTCAATGTCCGCGCGCTTGAACATCGTCACGGCCGCTTTGATGTCGCGCTCGTGTATCCCGGCCTGGAGCGTGTGCAGACGGTATGCTTGCTGAAGCTCGCCGGCATCCGTGGTTGCGCCGAGCGCGGAGTTGCGTATTTGACGCCAGCCCAGCGAGGCCGCGCCCGACTCTAAAAGGAGCGGCGCGACGCGGGCTAACTCTTCCGGGGATATTTCGAGCGGCGGAGGGTGAATGCGCCATGATCCGGCGAGCACTTTCGCTACGAGGCTGCCCGCCGAACCATTCGCAAACGGCTTGACCATGGCTGAATCTTACATGGCCTGTCTATACGCAGGTGCCGGCGTTACAGATGCCGGAGCAGCATTGCGCGCTCGCCGTGCAGGACTGCCCAGACGGCCGGCAGGTCGCCGCGTGCGTAGCCTTAGGCGCGACAACGCTCGTCACGGCGGGCACGCCGATGGCCGCCGCCACGGCAATCTTCTTCATCACGTCTCTTCGGCTTATGGACGGCGTCGGCCGCTTCACCTTCTTGTCGAGCAGCCCGGCGCGGCCCAACTGATCGATGGCCGTCCAGACGACCTCTTGAGCTGCCGCCGGTTCGAGCTCCACGCCAAGCCGCGCAGCTATCTCGGCCGGCGAAGATTTCCCATCACACAGTCTCCACACGTTTGCCGCTGTTTGGTTGAGGCAGTGCGCGCGGTCTCGGTCCAGATCATAGACCAGCACTTCGTCTGCCAGCTCTTCCACGACCAATCCGTTGCTACGGGCTTGAGGTGCTAACTGCTTGGTTAGGTTTTTCATGAAAGCTCCAAATCTGTAGTTACTGGCCTGCGTACTTCTACACGGTTTTACAACGTAACGTCGGCTATGTCAACGACAAAGATCGCCCACTTAATCGCCCATTTGCTCGAAGATGAAATCGATGACCTGCCTGGCTTCGCCGCGCGTGCCCTTGAAGACCGGCGCATGAGCCACGACCTTCCTCAGCGTGGCGAGCGTCGTTTCGGGCTGACGCCTGACAGAAACCGTATTGGCCATCAGCGCAAGCGCCCCCTCGCCCGCCGAGATCTTCTGAGGCCGCCACCTCCCGTTAGGCTTGTACTTGCTCACTATGACCAGGCCTACGGGCAGCGGCTTGATCCCGCTGCGCCCCCCGAGCGATTCCACGGCGTACTTCGTAGGCCGCTCCAGGTGTCCGTTCTCGCGGACCGACAGGCGGCGGCGATAAGGGTGCACTCGCCCCTGCCCGTCTAAGACCGCATACTCGTCCGAGTAATAAGTCGCGCCCGCTTTGACCAGCTCGGCCGTCAGCGTAGTCTTCCCGCTGAAGCTGCGGCCGGGGATTATGATCGCTTTGCCGCGCCAGCGCACTACGCCCGCGTGAACAAAGACGCGGCGCGGGGCCGTCTCCGCGACGTAGAGCTGAAGGTCGGATTCGAACGCGTCGAGCGCCTGGAAGAGCTCGGGCGTGCGCGCTATGCGCAGGGCGTTCGCGTATGCCAGGTTGTAGCGGCGGATGCCGGGCCGCGACCCTTCTCCGCCGACTATGATCGAGTAGAGCCGGTCGACTACGGGCGAAGGCGCGGGTTTCCAGTCGGGCGGCAGGTGCTCCTTTACCTGGTCGAGTACCGAAGCGTCGGTCACACGCACCCCTACCCGCAGCCCGTAAGAGACGAAGTTTATTGCATCCGCCCAGCCCAGGCGGTCGATCTTGTCCATTCAGGTCGACTCCAATTTGAGCCGGGGTAAATTCCGATCAGTCAAACCGTCTCTGCCTCCCGCGCCTTTAGCGAATTAACAACCGTTGAATTATACAGATTATAAAGAGAGCCGCAACTCAATATCACTTGAGCCTGCTCGTCGGGTCGCCGAACAGCACGTAGGTCTGGCGCGTGTCGCGCTCGCTGGTCGCGGCCTTGGCGCGTAGCGCGGCTTCGCCCAGCGTGATAGGCCGTGGCCCCGAGTCCGCGAACAACTGACGGAACATCTCAAGGTTCATCGCGCCCTGCGACGACGCGTCGCACATCCCCGAAGAGGCCCAGACGGCGACCGCCCCGCCGCCGCCAGACTTCAGCAGCGACTCGGCGAGACTCTCTAAGGCCGGGTCATGAAAATAGCCGTTCAAACATGTCATGGTTAAGAAGACCGCAAGGCGGTCGCGATTCGTCAGCCCCAAAGCGTCCGACGACGAAAGGTAATCGCCGCTCCAACGGTCCAGCGTCCCGTGCCCGAAGTAGTTGACCACCTTCGGCCCGCGATTCAACGAATCGAGAAGGTCTGTCTTTGCCGAGAAGCGGCCGGAGCCGCCTCGCATGAATTCCTGGACGCTCACGCCGGGTATCAACTCCTTCACCCGCGCGTTTATCGATTCAAAGTCGTAACCGTCGTTGGCGTCCGTCACGAGCAACACGCCTTCACCGGCGGCCGTCGACTGGTCGTAACCTATGATCTTCGCGACGACCGCGTCGGCTTCCTGCCGCGTGCGGACCGGCAGCCGCCCCATCGCCAGGCTCGCCAGCCCGTCGCCATCGAAATCCGCGAGCCAATCGTCGGAAGCCGTCTCAAGCGCCGTCGTGTCGATGATCTTCGTCGGGAGGAAATCGAAATCGCCCTGCCCCAGGTAGTTCTTCGGATCGAGGCTGGCGTCGCCTACCAGGAGCGCGAAGCGCGGCGCACGCCGCCAGCTCGACGCGGCAAACGAGAGAAAATCCTTCAGGGCTTTCGGCGTCTTCTGCCCGAAGCTGAACTCGTCGTAGACGTCTTCGACATCGACGACCTCCACCTTCAGTCCCTGGCTCTCCCTGAGCGCCTTGAGCGGCTCGACGCTCGCCATAAAGTCGCCGTGAGAGATGATCACGAGATCGGCTTCGTGATCCGAACGGCGCAGGTCCGAAGGACGTTCCGCGGTAATGCGCGCGACGGCGTCAAAACCCGCGGCGGCCACGGCTATCAATGTCCGCTCGCCCTTCTGTGGCGTGACGAACGTGACTGCGTAACCGCTCCCTTGCGCGACGACCTGCGCGCGCACGGCGAACACGTCGGCAGGGGAGGTGACATCGAGCACGCGAATCTGATCGCCGGTGAACCCGTCGACGGTCACGCGCGATTTGCCTTTAGCCGTAAAACGCAGCCGGTCGTTTTCGGCGCGGTAGCCGCGGCGGTAGGTGAGGCTGACGCGGTCTACGAGGCTCACATCGTTTTCGCCGCCCTGCGCCACGAGCCTGATGGCGTTGTCGCCTTCGCGAAGCAGGCTCACGGGAACTCTCAGCTTGGCGTTGCCGATCGCGCGATCGTAAAAAGCGATCTCGCCGAAATCCGATTCGTTGAAAAAGAGGCGGACGCGGTGTTGAGCTTGTGTCACGCCCTGCAACGTCACTTCGAGCTCGGCGTCAGAGCTGGCCGCGCGATCAATGGCGCGAAGGGCGAGCCCCACCTGGACGGGCTCTCTTGCGATGACGGGGCCGAAGAAATTATCGGCCTCGCCGTTGTTGAGCGAAGAGAAATAGACCGTGCGGTCACGTCGCTCGACCGTGTAAGGGAAGCTCGACGGCGCGGCCTTGCCTTTGCGCCCCTTCACTTCTTGAATCCGCAGTCCAGGCTCGTCGCCCGCCGTCACCCAGTAAGTGCGCGCGTCCGTAACGGTCGAGTCTACGCCGACGCCGTAGAACTCAACCGCGTCGAACCTGCCGCCGGCTTCGCCCATCACGGCGATGGGTTGCTCCTGGCCGTCCGCGTATAGCTTTATCAAGCGAGGGTCGACCGATTGATCGAATCCCGCCCGAATCAATTCTGCTTGAGTGACTCTGTACCAGCCTTCGCGCTTGACGGCGAGCTTAACAGCGCTCCGTGCGGTCGCCGACGCCTGCAAACGCAGCCCGGCTTCGGTCGGTTTTGAAACCGTCGCCGCGCGCTCGCGCGCCGAGCCCGACGACGCGGCAGCAGGCGACGCCGCGCCCAGCCGGCTCAACAAAAGCGATTGCTCTCTCGACCCGCGCGCGCCTTCGGCTTCATCAACCGATCGCGCCGCGCGGATGGGGCCGTGCCATTCCCTCTGCCCGTTAAGGTCTACCGCTTCGAGCCAGTACTGGTCGTCACCGCCGCCGGTTGATTTATCGAGCCAGGCGTAAGAACGGCCCGCCCTTAAAGTGGCGCCGGTCATCAGGGCAGACCCCGCGATCATCTGAGGGTTGACGCGCGTCGGCTGGCCGTTGTGATCTCTGTAGATGTTGAAGCCGAGGTTGTCGGCTTCAAAGCCCGTCTTCCAACGAAGCAATGTCCCTTCGTCTGTAGACGACGCGTTGAAGGAAGCGAGCTTCGCTTCGGATGGGACGAAGATGAGTATGTTATCGATGCCGACCCACTCGTCGTTGCCAACCGCGTTGGTCGTCATGATGCGAATAAAAACCTGCGGCTGGTTATTCGCTGCGGCCGGGAGCACGGCGCTGACGTTTGTCACCGCGGTCGCGATGCTCGGCCCTGTGGTGCCGTCCGCGACAAACCCCGCGGGGATGTTCGTGTAGTTGCCGCTCGCGCCTACGCGGAATTGCAGCGCGACCGGCTGCACGGCGTTGTCTGCCGACCCATCAATGTCTCGGACCTGATAGGCGACGGTGATATTCGAAAGCCCCGTGGTATTGATGTGAATGACCAGGTGCGGAGCGTCGGCCGTGCCCGAGCCTTGAAGCGCGACGGTGGGGTTTGCGATCCCATCAAACTCGCCGACGCCGCCCGTCGCCTGCGTGTTCGGGTTGGCCTGGTTGGCTATCACGTCGACGGGCGTGCCCGAGCCGTCGGCCAGTATCGTCTGCGGGTCCGTGGCCGTCACCGTCGTCATGTCGTCACCGCGAAAACCGATGATGCCAGGCACGCCGGCCCAGTTATCGTCTGTCGTGATCAATCCTGTACTCGACCAGTCCTGGCTGAAGGGTATAGTTTGGTGAGTAGAGTCCGCGCTCACGTCGGCCTGCTTGAAGAGGTGGCCTCCCAAGCACAAGTAGCCCGACAGAAAGATGAAGACCAGAGCAATGGCGCGCGCCCTAGAGAAAGCTGATAGCCGTGTTCGCATGGTTGCCTCCCTTCCCTATTCGCCCGTAGCGGCTTGAACGGAATGCCGGTTGATGATCTATCGAGTGTGACTCTGCTGATCGCATTATCAATGCAAAGCGATAGAAACAACAATAGTTTTATATTACAACTGGTCTGGGGACTTCAGGATCGATAAGTCGTCACCACGAATAACGCCTGAAGACGTGGCAGTAACATGCTAAGTAGAACCCGGCGGGCTGTCAAATGGAGAACTACAGACTCGATGGCCGACCTGCGCGGTCTTCTTTACTCTGGCCCAAACCGACTATCGGAAGTATTATGAAACCAGAGCGCCCAAGGCCCGAGTTCTCAGGCACCCATGTCAAAGCGATATTTATTACAGGAGTTTCGTAGGAGGCGTAGCAATGATCTCACGATGCGGACCCGAATTTAGAGGCCGTAGAAGAGTCACGAAGCTGTCGAGCTACATCCTGGCCGGATGCGCGGTCTTAACGCTGACTTTAGGCGACTGCGTTTCAATCGAAGCAGGCGGCGGCGGGCAAGTTAACAAAGACGCGGTCGAGCTCGAAGCGGGTAAACCGATAGAGCGAGAGCTGAAGGGTGGAGAGGCGCACACGTATCAAGTGAGTCTCAGCGCCAATCAGTTTCTCAGAGTGGCAGTCGATCAGCGCGGCATAGACGTAGCGTTAAAGCTATTCGGCCCTGACGGCAAGCAGATAGCAGAGTTCGACAGTCCAGTAGGGGCGCAAGGACAAGAGTCGATTTCGGCGATAAGCGATCAAGAAGGCAGCTTCCGGTTGGAAGTGCGCTCGACGGATAAGGGTAGTATCGCGGGGCGGTATGAAATAAAGCTGGATGTGATACGACCCGCGACCCAGCAAGACGGTGTGAGCGTAGCCGCCGAGAGAGGATACTCCGAAGCGGTGCGACTGGCCTCTCAAGCCACGGCCGAGTCTTCGCGCAAAGCTATTCAAAGATACGAGGAAGTACTGCCGGTGTTTCGCTCGACAGGCGACCGGCAGAGAGAAGCAGATACTCTTATCCATCTAGGTATTATTCATAACTCACTGGGGGAGCCGTACAAGGCGCTCGATTCTTACAACCAGGCGTTGCCGGCGGCTCGCTCCATAGCCAACAGGCGAATAGAGGCCAGGGCGCTCTATCACATCGGGGTGGCTTACTATTACCTGAGAGAGATCCAGAAGGCGATGGAGTACTACGACCAGGCCCTGCCAGTATTTCGTTCGATAGGCGACAGGCAATGGGAAGCCGTTGCGCTCAGGAGCGCCGGTCAGGTTTACGATTTTCGGGGCGAGAAGGAGAAGGCGTTAGAATACTACGACCAATCCCTGTCGGCGTCTCGCTCGATAGGCGACAAGCGAGCAGAAGCCGTAATTCTCAATACCCTGGGCACGGCCTATTTCTCGCTGGGAGAGATGCAGAAGGCGCTCGATCACCATAATCAAGGTTTGTCCATACGGAGAACGATAGGTGACAGGCGAGGTGAAGCCGCATCGCTCAACAACATCGGTCAGGTTTACGATTCCCTGGGAGAGAAGCAAAAAGCGCTGAGCCATTACAACCAATCTTTGACGATGATCCGTGTGGTGGGGGACAAGCAAGGAGAGACTGTAGCGCTCACCAATATCGGCGTGCTTTACCATTCGCTGGGGGAGCCGCGCAAGGCGCTCGACTATTTCAACCAGGTCCTGCCCATGACCCGTTCGACAGGCGACAGGCGAACGGAAGGCGCAACGCTAAACAACATCGGTAGGATTTACGATGACCTGGGAGAGATGCAGAAGGCGCTCGATCACCACAATCAAGCTTTGACCATACGGAGAACGATAAGCGACAGGCGAGGTGAAGCCGCGTCGTACAACAACATCGGTCAAATTCACGATAAATTGGGCGAGCCTCAGAAGGCGCTCGATTATTTCAACCAGGCTTTGCCAATCACTCGTTCGATAGGCGACAGGCGAGGGGAAGCCGGGACGCTCAGCAACATCGGTAGGATTCACGATAAGCTGGGCGAGCCGCAGAAGGCTCACGACTTCTATACCGAGTCGCTCCTAGTCAGCAGAGCGATTCGCGAGCTTAGCTTCGAGGGCGACAACTTATATAAGATCGCCCGCGTAAAATTTAAGCAAGGCGATCCCGTTCAAGCGCGCTCGAATATCGAAGGCGCCCTTCATATTGTCGAATCGCTCCGCGTGAAGTTAACAAGCCCCGAGCTGCGGGCGTCCTACTTTGCCTCCGTTCAAGATTACTATGATTTTTACATCGACCTCATGATGCGGCTACATGATCGTGAGCCGAAACAGGGGCATGACGTCCTGGCCCTTGAGGCCAGCGAGCGGGCGCGAGCGCGCACTCTGCTTGAGATGCTCACCGAAGCCCGCGCCGACATCCGGCAGGGCGTCGACGCCGCTTTGCTTGAGCGCGAACGCTCACTGCAAAACCTCCTCGAAGCCAAAGCTGAGCGACAGACCCGACTGCTCAGCGGCAAGCATACTCAGCAGCAGGCCGCCGAGGCCAAGCTTGAGATCGACCGACTGCTGACACAATTCCAGGAAGTGCAATCGCAGATCAGGGCCGGCAGCCCGCGATACGCCGCGCTCACACAGCCTCGGCCCCTCACCCTCAAGCAGATTCAGCAGGAGGTGCTCGACCCGGACACGCTGCTTTTAGAGTACGCGCTCGGAGGCGAACGGAGTTACCTCTGGGCGATCACCACCGATTCAATATCGAGCTTTATGCTGCCTAAGCGCGAAGAGGTGCAAAAAGCCGCCCAGCGCGTCTATGACCTGCTGACCGCGCGCAACCGGCGAGAGCAAGCCGCGTCGGCGGCCGAGCGGCAGGCGCGCGCAAAACAGGCTGAGCAGGATTACAACCTCGCGGCGGCGGAGTTGAGCAGGATGATACTGGGTCCGGTCGGCGGGCTGCTGGGCAAGAAGCGATTGCTCGTAGTCGCCGACGGGGCGTTGAATTATGTTCCTTTCGCCGCCCTGCCCGCGCCGGGAGCTAAAGCCCGTCAACGGCTGCTTGTCGCCGATCACGAAATCATCAGCCTGCCGTCGGCGTCGAGCCTGGCGGTGTTGAGGAATGAGATGGCGGGGCGGAAAGCGGCCCCCAACGCGGTAGCCGTGCTGGCCGACCCCGTCTTTGACGCGGACGACGCGCGCGTGCAACGCTCGGCCAGGGCCGAAGGCTCGTCAGGCGAGATCGCAAAAGATGATTCAGACATGACGTTGACGCGCTCGGTCAAGGAAGCGGGGTTGGCCGACAGGGGCGACTTGCCGCGTCTGCCATTCAGCCGCCAGGAAGCCGACGCGATCCAGGCGCTGGCCAGGAAGGCGGGCGTAGGCCCTGAATGGACGAAAGTGGCGCTCGGCTTTGAGGCGAGCCGAGAGACGGCATCAAGCCCCGACCTCGGCCGGTACCGCATAATCCATTTCGCCACTCACGGGCTGCTCAACAACGAGCACCCGGAGCTTAGCGGCATAGTCCTGTCGCTGGTGGATAATCAGGGCAAGCCGCAGAACGGATTCTTCCGCCTCTACGACGTTTATAACATGAACCTGGGGGCCGAGCTGGTCGTGCTGAGCGCGTGCCAGACGGCGCTCGGCAAACAGGTCAAGGGCGAAGGGCTCATAGGGCTGACGCGGGGATTCATGTACGCCGGGTCGGCGCGCGTGATGGCGAGTTTGTGGCGCGTCGAAGATGAGGCGACGGCCGAGATGATGAAGAGGTTCTACGAAGGGATGATTAAAGAGAACCAGAGGCCGGCCGCTGCGTTGAGGAGAGCGCAGGAGTGGATGCAGCGTCAGAGGCGGTGGAGTGCGCCATACTACTGGGCGGGGTTCGTTCTGCAAGGCGAGTGGAAGTAGTTAGAGGGCGTCTGAGAAGTGGGAGAAAAAACCCTGAAAGGGCTTTATTCAATAGAGCCTCGAAGAAGCGATATTCAATAAGCCCCCCGAAGGGGCGACGATTCAATAGCCCGGCGCAACGCGGGATGAGCTAATCGTTAGAAAGCCCCGTAGGGGCGATATTCAATAGCCCGGCGCAACGCGCCGGGTTATGTACGCACACGACAAGAAGCCCTGAAAGGGCGCGATAAGAGTATCGCCCTTTCAGGGCTTGTAATAAAGACAACCCGTTTCCAGGGGCG
>DATFGQ010000005.1:0-16029 GCA_035249305.1 Blastocatellia bacterium
AAGCGGTTCGACGGCAACGTCAACCTCGCGCTTGCCGGCTACAACGCGGGCGAGGGCGCCGTCGAGAAGAGCGGCAATCAGGTGCCGGATTATAAAGAGACGAAGAATTACGTGAAGAAGATCACAGGCGCATACGGGAAGACGCACCACCCGGTACTGGCTCCGGCCGAGGCGGCCGAGAGGTTCGGGGTCTCGGAGATACTCGCGGAATAGTTTTTATAAGCATTGAGATTGGCACTCATTCTTTTCGATACGAAATAACGCCTCTTGCGCTCAGGTAAAACCCTCCCCACCAGATAAAGGCAGCCTCCCGGCTGCCTTTATTATTTAGTGTAAGGTGAATTGATAGATCAATTCACCCGGCCATGCGGCTTTCGACGAGGTTCTTGAATAAGAGGTCTTCGAAGGCCACGTCGACCGTAAGCTGGGTGTAGCCGATTCTATTCCGGCGGCTGAAAGACTCAAGCTCCGTCGTGTAGGACGCCAGCGCCTTGCGGTACGCGGCCATCGCGCGGTCGTTGACCGTAATCTCGCGCTCGTCGCCGGTCTCCGAATCTACTAAAAGAAGATCACCCACGACGTTCGGCGTTATCTCTTCGCGCGTCAGCACCTGGATCAAGTTCAGATCAAAGCCGCGATAGGCGAGCCGCTTCATCTCGCCGCGGAAGTCGCTCGTGTCGAGAAAATCCGAGATCACAAAGAGTATCCCGGGGCGCAGGCTCGTCTTCTGGTAAGCCCTCAACACGCCGCTAAGGTTTGTGCCGCCCTCTTCATCGACATCACTCGCATCGCCTTCGCCGCCCGTGGCGAGGCTTTCGAGAAACGAGATCACCGAAAGCAGGTGGCCGCGCCCGCGCAAGGGCCGCATGCGTTTTCTGACCGTGGCGTCAAAGGCCGTCACCCCGAACCGGTCGAGGCTCGTCGCGGCCAAAAACGCGAGCGCCGCCGCCGCCCGCCGCGCGAAGTCGAATTTCGTCATCGGCTCGCCGAACTGCATCGAGCGGCTGCGGTCGATCATTATGTCTATGCGCACGTCCTCCTCTTCGACGAACTGCCTCAGCACCAGCCGCTCAAGCCTCGCGTAGATGTTCCAATCGACGTGGCGGAAGTCGTCGCCCGCTTCGTACTTTCTGAAATCGGAAAACTCGACAGACGAGCCTTTGCGCGTCGATCGCCGCTCGCCCCGCATAGTGCCGGGGAAGGCGCGGCGCGCTTGAATCCTGAGACGCTCTAGCTTGCGCAAGAAGGAGGGGTCTAGAAGGCTGGCTCTGTTTTCGGCCATCACGCGGGCTGTTGCTCTGACGCGCGCCCGGCGGCGGGCTTCTTGCTCGACGAGAGCGAAGCGATCACGTCGCCGAGAATCTCGTCGGTGCTGACGGCGTCGGCCTCGCCCTCGAAGTTGAGAATTATTCGGTGCCTCAGCGAAGGCGTCGCCACGGCCAGGATGTCGGTCGTGCTGACGTTGTAACGGCCCGCCAGCAGCGCGCGGGCTTTCGCCGTAAGCACTATGGCCTGCGCGCCGCGAGGGCTCGCGCCGAAGCGCACGTACTGCCGCACGCTTTCGGGCGCTTGATCCGTAGCCGGGTGCGTCCTCAACAGAAGGTCGGCCGCAAGCTCTTCGACGTGAGGCGCGATTATCACCTCGCGCACCAGCCTCCGCATCTCGCCGAGGTCTTCGGGCGACAGGATCTTCTCGGCGTGAGGGACCTCTTCGGCCGTCGTGCGGCGCAGCACTTCGATCAGGTCAGCGCGCGTCGGGTAGTTGATGATCAGCTTATAAATGAAGCGGTCGAGCTGAGCTTCGGGCAGCGGGTAAGTGCCTTCCATCTCCAGCGGGTTTTGAGTCGCCAGGACAAAGAAGACGCCTTCAAGCGGGTAGGTCTTCCCGCTGACGGTAACCTGCCGCTCCTGCATGGCTTCGAGCAAGGCGGATTGAGTCTTGGGCGTGGCGCGGTTGATCTCGTCGGCCAATAGCAAGTTTGTGAAGACGGGGCCGGGCTGGAACTTAAAAGCCTTTTCGCCGCCTTCGCCTTCAACGATTATGTTCGTGCCCACGATGTCGGCGGGCATCAGGTCGGGCGTGAATTGAACGCGCGCGAAGTCGAGGCCCATAGTCTCTCCGAGGGTCCGCACGAGCAGGGTCTTTCCCAACCCCGGCACGCCTTCGATCAGGACGTGGCCCCCGGCCATCAGCGCGAGCAGCGTCGCTTCGACGATCTCGTCCTGGCCTACGATGACGCGGGCGATCTCTTTCTTGAGCGCGCCGAACCGCTCGGCGTAGCTCTCGACCTTGTTCTTTATGTCTCCGAGTGTCTGCATAACAGGCGCATCCCGTCATCGGATGGTGATGTGTTGCACTAACTCTTACGTTTTTTCTGTTCGGCGTTTTCAGAAGGTAGCCGGCGCTCGAACTTCAGTAATTCATTTTCTAAACGCAGTATTAATTTCACTCGTTCGTGCGCGTCGTTCTCTCCAGTTCGATGAATCTCGTAAGCCAGTCGCTGAACAACTGAGGTTAACTCTTTAAGCTCCTGGCGCAGCTCCTTGATCTCTGCTTTATTCCGTTGCGTTTCTTGGGTTAATAGGAGTAATTGCTTTATCAGATCATAGAGCTGCTTGAACATAATTCAGGCCGCCTTCAATTCCTTCAGCATTGCACGCGTTTCAGCCTTCAACCGGTCAATCTCCTCCTGGTCTTTTCTCATTAGCTCAATCGCGCGCGCGATCTCGGCGCAAGTATCCTCGATTGCCGCTTTGATGTTTGCTTCGTCGGGTGTCACGTCTGAAGTCAAGGACTTATCCATAATTGCTACCTCGCTGTGTAGTGTAGCACTTCGAAGCCGGATAGCCTATCTGATCTCTTTTGCTTGGCCTCGGTCTTCTCACCACGGCATCTTGAGGCGGACGATGTCTTTCATCTGGACGAGGTGGTTCAAGTCGTTGCCTTTGATCTGGCGCACCACTAATTGCTCGATCGTCATCGGCCCGTCGGTTTCGTGCGTGCCGCCGCGCGACCAGCTCTCCGCGGGCGCTCCTTCCAGCGTCTGTATCGTCTCGTCGCGGAGCCGCTTGAATTCCGTAAGCGCGGCTTTCGCGTCTTGATTAATATAATCGGTTTCGGAGGCTATGCGGTTCTGATCCACGTTCGGGAGGAAAGGGTTATCTTCGCCGAGCATCCTGCGGTAACGGGCCAGGTAAGCTTCGCGCTCCATGTCGCGCAGGTGGCACATGATCTCTTTTATAGACCACTTGTCGGGGATGGGCCGCCAGCGCAGCGTGTCTTCGTCAAGCTCGCCTATCAAATCCTGAAGCTCGTTGGGGAGCGACCGCAGGTTCCACAGCAATCTCTCTTTATCTCTCTGGTCCATGTCTCACCTTTTGATCAGTCTATTGTTTTCTGTTCGCGTCGGGGTTTATCGCGTCAAAGTATTTTCGTATGACCGAGCGCATGTGCTGAGGCACCTGGCTGCGCTCGACCGAGCGCTCCGCCTCGCGGCGGTACTGCGGGTAGGCCGAAGAGTAAGGAGTGCGCGCCGCGCCCGCGCCCGGCTTCGCCTGAAGGTAGAGGTATTCGCCGCCGGGCTTCCGCTGCATAGTTCCGCCGGGCCTCACCTCTTTGCCTTGCGCCGAGAGCTTCACCTCTTCTGCCCTGCGCTCCTGCGGGCCGCGCCCACGGCCCTGCGCTTCACCGCGCCCGCTCGGGCCGCCGTTCATTTGAGATTTGGTTCCGCCCTCCGAGCCCTGAGCCTCACCTTGATTCTGACTGTCGCCGGGGCCGTTCCGCCCGTTCTGCCGATCTTTCTGAGACTGCGAGCGGGCTAACTCAGAAAGCCCCGAGACCATCTGTTTGACCTCGCGATTCTCCATCAACAGCCGGGCGGCCGATTCGATCTCGCGGCGTATCTCTTCCCGGCTCATCAGCTCGCGCGCCACGCGCTCAAGCTGTTCGGCGTCTACCTGCCGGGCCAGTTGCTCGACCATCTGCTGGAACTCTTTCGATTGAACGATGGGCGCGAGGTCCTTCGCTAACGACTCGGCCGCCTGTCGCAGATTGCGAATGTCTTCGGGCGTGAGCTGGTTGGCCCGCAGTTGATCGGCCTGCTTTAACAACTGCTCAGAAAGCATCGGCGTAGCCGCTTTCGCCGCCTGCCCCACCATCGATTCAGGCATCGCCTTAGCCGCCTGTTCGGCCAGTGACCCGGCCGGCTGACCTGGAGGATTCTTTTCAGCTTCAGCTTGCTGTTGCTCGGCGGCCTTCTGCTGCCCGCCGGTTTGAGTCTCGGAAGCGGCCGGCTGCGCTTGCTGTTTTTCAGGCGGCGGGCCGGACTGCGGCTGAGGTAGGTTTTGACCGCCGGCCTTTCGAGCGCTCTCTTCTGCGGCAGGTTTAGGGTTTGCCGCTACCGGCTGATTGGCCGTAGCGGTATTCGTTTCGGCCTTCTTCGTTTCGGCCTTCTTCGATTCGCTTGAATTCTCTTTAGCATTAGCGGCGGCAGAATCTTTGTTTTCACCGCGCGACTCACCGGCTTTAGCATCGCCCTTCGAAGCCGGTTTCGATTCGCCGGCCGGCTGGCTCTGATTCACCTCGGACGGCTCTGCGGTCGCGGGATCTTTTTTCGCCTCCTTCGGTTTGGGCGAGAGCGCAGGCTGGAGTCGTTTCTCGGCGAGGCTTACGATCTCGTCGGCGCGCGTGCTGGCAAGCTCGTCGTGTCGCTCGCGTATGCGCTCTTCGAGCGCGCTCAGTTTTTTCAGCGCCTCGGCCTTGGTGATGTTCATGCGTCGAAGCGCGCGCCCGAGGTCGGCCTGCTCGCGCGCGAGCTGCCGCGTCTCGGTCCCGGCGGGGGCGGCCTGCTCCACCTCCGTCGAAGCTTGCTCAAGGCGGTCGCCCGCGCTTTCGATGTTTTCGCGCTCGGCGATCAACTCTTGTGCGCCGGGCAGCGCCCTTTGCGGAACGGCCAGGGCCGTCGCGAGCGCGGCGACGCCGACCAGGCCCAAGGCGTGCCAGCGCGCGAATCTGTAAGGGACGATCTTATCCGCCTTAGCTTCGGCGATGCGCGAGGCGGCGTCTTCGACCAGCGCGGTTTCGATGGGCGAGGCTGGCCCGCCGCGCTCAAAGATCGTTTGCGCCGTCGTGATTCTATCTTCGAGCTCAAGCGTCCGGTCTATCTTAAAAGCGGCGAAGCGCTCGGTCGCGCCCGTCCTCATCCATCTCGCCAGCAGCGCAATCGCAACCGCGGCAAAGGCTGCGGCGGCGTAAGGCCACGATGCGGCTTGAACAGGCTTCAGCTTGATGTAAAGCGCGACCGCCGCGGCGAGCGCGCCGCCCGCCATCAGGATGATCGCCGCATGATGCTGGAGCGCGATCATGCGCGCGCGCCACATCACCTTGCGCTTGAGAGTGTCTATCGCTTGCGCTGCTTCGGTCATATCCAGTTCCTCACCCGCTTAAGTCGTTTGATGCTCAAGAAGAGACTCAACGCCGTCAGCGTAAGATAGAATAGCATTTGAGAAACCCAGAACGGAATGCCGCTCAGCCAGAGCCCTTGCGGCTTGGGGATGCCGGGTATGAGCAGGTAGGCGATCGAAGCGAACGGGTTTATCCGCAGCATCAAGAAGACTATGTTCACCACCGTCTGCGACGGGCCGCCGCCGCCGCCGAAATTCACCGTCAGCCCCATGAATGCGAGCCCCAGAAGAGGCAGCACGACGACCAGAAAAAAGACCGACACGAGGCTCATCATTATCGCCATAACGCCGCGCCGTATCACGCAGGACCACAGGAAGCTGATCGAGCAAAAGGCTATGCAGGCGACCAACATCAACAGGTAAGATATTGCCAGGTCGCGAAGCGCCACGCCGCCCAGCGAGTAGGCCAGCGCGACGACGGGCATCGAGCCTAAGAGAATGACCAGGAGGTAAGATAGCGCCGCGCCCACTTTGCCGACGACTATCGTCGACGGCCGCGCGAGCGAAGCGACGAGCAGGTCGAACGTCTCCTGCTCGCGCTCCGACGAGATGGCGCTCGCCGAAAAGGTCGGGGCGACAAGACAGATCAGCACCATCTGGACGATCATCAAGACGAACGTCAGCCAGAAGCCTGCCTGGTTGAAGACGGCCGGCGGCGCGCCCCTGGTCCCCAGAAAGTAGAGCAGTATGACTCCGCTCAATACGAAGACGTAGGTCGTCAGCACGAAGAAGGCGAGCTTGCCCCGCATTCGCGTGCGCATCTCTTTAATCAGGATCGGGTTCCAGTGCATAGTTTTTAGTTTTCAGTTTTGAGTTTTTAGTTCAAAGTCACAGTCGGCCGCCGCCCTTCTGAAAACTGAAAACTAAAAACTTAAAACTGATTCAAGCAACGACGCCGCGCGTGACCTTCAAGAAGATGTCTTCAAGATCGGTCTCCGTGCGCGTGAATCCGAGAAGGCGCACCTCGCGGCGCACGAGGTATTCGAGCAGCTCGTCGACGCTGTCGGCGGGGCCTGAGTATTCGGCCCGTATCGTCCGGCCGTCGAAGGTCGTGCGCGTAACGTCCGTCCGCTCCGCAAGCACGCCGAGCGCCACTTGAGGGTCGCCTTTGACGGTGATCTCAAGCATGACGTTGCTTGTGAAGCGCGCCATTATGTCGTCCATGCGGCCGGCGGCCAGAAGGCGGCCGGCTTCGATTATGCCGATGACGGTCGAGAAGTCCGCGAGCTCCGAGAGGATGTGCGAAGAGACGAGCACGGTCTTACCCATGCGGCAGAGCTCGCGTATCAGCTCGCGAATCTCTATCCGCGCGTGCGGGTCGAGGCCGGAGGCGGGCTCGTCCAACAGCAGCACTTCCGGGTCGTGTATGAGCGTCTTGGCAAGACAGAGCCGCTGCTTCATCCCGCGCGACAGGCTCATGACTTGCGAGTCCCGCTTGACGCCGAGGTCCGTAAGCTCAAGCACGTCCGAGATGGCCCGCCGCCGCTCGGCCGGGCCGATCTTGTAGAGCGCGGCGAAATAATCGAGATACTCCCAGACCAGCAGGTCTTCGTACACGCCGAAGCTGTCGGGCATGTAGCCTATGAGGCGGCGTACCTCGTGCGGCTCGGCGACCACGTCGTAACCGCCTATGCTCAATCGCCCCTGGTCGGGCAGCATGAGCGTCGCGAGCATCTTGATAGTCGTGGTCTTGCCGGCCCCGTTCGGGCCTATGAATCCGAAGACCTCGCCGCGGCCTATGTCGAGATTCATGTTATCGACGGCGCGAAAGTTCTTGTAGGACTTCGACACGCCTTCGAGCTTTATCATGCTCGATTTTGTTTCTACGTTCTCGCTCATAATCGGCTTGCTTTACAGATGCACGACGTAAAAGGTCTTGCCGCGCCTGCGTATCGAATCCTGGAAGCTCATAGAGATGGCGCTGCGGTCTACGAACCCCACGATAATGGGCCGCTCAAGCTGCGGGAGCGCGGCCTGCATCGTCAGGGTGTCAAAGAATCCCTGGCGGAAGACGCGACCGCCGCCGATTTCGCGATCTAACACGCCCGCGAGCTCCGAGAAGATCTGAGATTCGTGGCTCGCGGAATCGAACTGCGATTGATACCAGCTCGTGAAGGTGTTCGCCTGCGGGCTGGCGAGCGTTATCTGCTGCTGCTCGCCGGGCGCGATGTCGAACTGAGCGGAGACGCCCGCCGTGCTCATAAAGACCGCCCTGGTTATCGGCGCGTCGCCGACGTTCTTGATCGTCACCGTGGAGCCAGAGCCCGACCCGTCGACGGCCACAAGCGGCGCGGCCCCTTCGCCGATCGAGCGGACCTTGAATATGTCCGCCGTCCACGTGGTCAGCGGGACCGAGAGCGTAAACTGCTTGGGGTCGCGGCGCGACTCTATCGTGTCGGCCGACGACGCGGTAACGGAGTAGTTATCGGCCAGGTCGTTGACGAACGTGTCAGCGCCGTCGAAAGAGATCTCTTCGGTCCCCTTCGACGATGGCATTATCAGGAGCGCGCCCGTGTGCCGCCGTATGCCCTCCTGCTGATGCAGCTCTACGAGCGAAACGTCGGCCGCTATCGAGCCGCCGCCGCGAGTCACCTGCGCGATGGCTATGCTGACGACTGTGAAGACGACGACCACGGCCGGTATGGTGAGCCACGCGAGGTCGAGCTTCCGCTTCCACCTGAGGATCGCGTAATTGATCGGCCCGACGACGAGCAGGTACAACAGGAGGAAGAAGAGGAAGTACTTCATCGAGGGCGGCTCGATCTCCGCAAGCTCGAACAGGAAGTTCCGCATCCCCAGGCTGCTCGACATCCTATTGTTACGGCGGCCGACCGTGATCCAATTCACCTGTCTCGGCTTCGCCTCGGCCGCCGGCAGCAGCATGTCTGTCCACAAGTACTTCGCGGCGGCCCAGCCCCGGTAAGGGTTGATCTTCGGATTTATCGCGAGGAAGCGGACAAGCCCGCTCCCGTAATTCCGCTCGGCGACTATCGGAGAGTCGCTCGTCCCTACGAGAGGGACTGCGCCCGCGCGCGCTGTCGCGGACATCGCCAGCGGCGGGTCCGAAGATTCGAAGCCGCCATAAACGGCCGACAGCGCGCCGAGCGAGCTTGCGGTCGTCGCGCCCTGAACTTCTACGGGCAGCATCGCGTCGAGGCCCGCCGCGCGCAGACCGGCAATGTCGGCCGCGCCCGTCACGACGAGCATGCCGCCCGAAGCGACCCAGAGCCTGAGCGCGCGCGCCTGGTCTTCGGTCAACTGGCTGAGCGGCGCGTCGCCGATGACGACTACATCGACCGGGTCGTAGGAGACGAACTCGCGCGGCAGGTCTTCGCTTGCCACAACGATCGGGTGCGCCGTCAGATTCTGCGGGGTCTGAGAGCTGCGCGAGCGGCGGCCCTGCGGACCCGTAGGCTGCGGGTTGTTAGCCTGTTGAGAAGGGTCGGCGAAAGGCCCGAACTTGAACGGCTCTCTGAGCGGCGAGCGGGCTATCTCGGTCGACGTGATGTTGTTGAGCGTCGTCGGGTCCGTATCGACGACGGCGATCTCCAATTGATCGCTCGTCCACATGTGGCGATCGATATTGAGAGTCAGCTTTGCGATCTCCTGGTTATCGTTCGTTACCAGCTTCACCTCCGGCCCGCTGCCCGAATTCAGGAACGCGGAGATGTTGTGTAGCTGGCGCGACCCCGTGGGGAGTTGAACATCTTTGACGAACTCGCGAGCCTGTTTATTAGGGTTCGCAGGCGATTCGCTTCTGACTATCAGTCGGCCGGAGATGGGCTCGCCTTGGTTTGAAACCGTTATACGGAACGGGACCCAGCCGCCCGTGTTGCCGTTCACGTCGAGTCGGTTGAAACCCGCTCTGACGACTATCTCTACGTCGCCCGCGCGAACGACGCCGCGCTCGGCCGCAGGCTCGGCCGGCGCGTCCTGCGCGGCCGCCGTCAAAGAATAGATGAGCGACGGCGCGACGAGCGCCGCAATAAGCGCGAGCACAATTATCGTAGCCTTGCGTTTAAGCATAGAATCTAGCAGGCTCCGTCCCGGTAATGCTTTGGTAATTATTGGAACTATACAATCAAGTTCACATACGTTTCAACAAAGCCAAAGTTCCCCCATGCAAAAGTAAGATGAAAGATGCTAGATTTATCACGAGGGATGCTATGACCGGAAAGAAATCTACGAAATTCGCTACTAAGGCAATCCACGCGGGCCAGGAGCCCGACCCCGCGACGGGGGCCGTGAGCGTGCCGATCTACCAGACTTCTACCTACGCGCAGGACGGTTTAGGACGCCACAAAGGCTTCGAGTACGCGCGCACTCAGAACCCTACGCGGGCGGCGTTGGAAGAGAACCTGGCCGCGCTGGAAAACGGCCGCCACGGTTTCGCATTCGCCTCGGGGATGGCTGCCACAAACGCCGTGGTGACGCTGTTGAACGCGGGCGACCACGTCATAGTCAGCGATAACACTTACGGCGGCACCTTCCGCCTCTTCGATAAGGTGTGGAAGAGGTTCGGGCTCGATTTCAGTTACGTAGACGCGCGCGAGCCTCAGGCGGTCGAAGACGCCGCGCGAGCCGAAACGCGCATGGTCTTTATAGAGACGCCTACGAATCCAGTCATGTCGCTCGTTGACATCGAAGCCGTCTCTGAGATCACGCGGCGTCGCGGCATACGAATGGTCGTCGACAACACTTTTATGAGCCCTTACTTCCAGCGCCCGCTCGACCTGGGCGCGGACATTGTGGTCCACTCGACGACGAAGTATCTCAACGGCCACAGCGACAGCGTTGGCGGCGCGGTCATACTAAATGTTGAAGAGGATGCGCGCGCCATCGGGTTCATTCAGAACGCGGCCGGGGCGATCCTTTCGCCGATGGACTCGTGGCTCGTCATGCGCGGGACGAAGACGCTGGCCGTGCGCATGCGCCAGCACGACGAGAACGGGCGCGCGGTGGCGCAGTTTCTCTCCGAGCACCCGAGGGTGAAGCACGTCTACTACCCCGGCTTGAAATCGCACCCGCAGCACGAGCTCGCGCGCCGCCAGATGACCGGGTTCGGCGGGATGATCTCTTTCGAGACCGGGTCGCTTGAGAACGCGCGCCGCGTGCTTGAAGGCGTGCGCCTCTGCACGCTCGGGGAATCTCTCGGGGGGGTCGAGACGCTGATCTCTCACCCCGCGACGATGACGCACGCTTCGGTCCCCGAGCCGGAGCGCAACCGGTTAGGGATCACGGACGGTCTGGTCCGCGTCTCCGTAGGCATCGAAGACGCGGAAGACATAATGGCCGACCTGGACCAGGCATTGAGTAGGATTGAGTAGTCAGTAGTCAGTAGCCAGTAGCCAGTAGACGGAGCGTTTCTACTGGCTACTGGCTACTGACTACTGACTACTGATATTGCTAATCGGCGGAAAATAATTCATAATCACCGCCACGCCTGGGTGTAGATTTTGCGTTTTATAACGAGGATTGGATTTGACGAGCCGCCTGCTGATGCCGACAGGCCGCGACTATAGTTTAGAATATGCCGGAAGACGTATCCTTCAAGATTTCGGTATACGCAAAAACGGACGTCGGGATGGTGCGTTCCGGCAACGAAGACAGCTTTCTGGTCTTGAACCTCTCGACGGCAGACACCTGGACTCCATTCAAAGTAAAGGATGACCCCCCGGAGAACCTGACGCTCTTTGATCAGAGCCATTATGGGTCGCTGCTTGCCGTCACCGACGGCATGGGCGGGGCGCTTGCGGGCGAGGTGGCCAGCCGGCTGGCCGTCGAGTGCGTCCGCGACCGCATGCTTGAGCTACAGGCCAGCCACTATTACGCGAGGTACCCGTTCCACGAGCGGCTCAGGTTCTCGGTAGAGCTTGCCAACCTCTACATCTACCAGATGAGCATGAAGCGGGCGGACTACCAGGGCATGGGCGCGACCTTCACGGCCGTAGGGCTATTCGGCGGGACCGCCTATTTCGCGCAAGTGGGCGACAGCCGCGCCTACGTGATACGCGGCAAACAGGTCAAGCAGATGACGCGCGACCAATCGCTCGTAGGCCAGCTCGTGCAGGCCGGCCACATAACGGAAGAGGAAGCCGAAAAGCACACTTATAAGAACGTCATACTCCAGGCGCTGGGCGCGGCGCCCAACATAAACGTCGCCGTCGACGAGCTGAAGCTGCGCAACCTGGATATAGTCCTGCTGTGCAGCGACGGGCTTTCCAACAGGGTGCGCAGCGACGAGATGGAGAGGATAATCGACCGGGCCGATTCGCTCAAAGAGGCTTGCGAGTCGCTGATAAACCTGGCCAACAAGCGGGGCGGCGAAGACAACATTACTATCCTGGTAGCGCAGTTCGCCGGCGGCCTCCTCAAGCCCGTCGAGATCGAGGACGCGGCCGAGACGCAGCCCTTGAAGAGCGGGACAGGCCCAGTGCCGACGAAGGTAGATAAGCCTATGCCCGCGAGGTGGGGGGCGACGACCATCCCGCGCGACCCCGACCTCCCGCGCGAGATCGACGTGGAACTGCTCGACGACGAAGAAGACACCCTCCGCCCCTCGGGCAATCTCTCGGACGAGAAGAAGTAGAGATAACCTTCCATTACCTTGAAACGATCCTCATTGAGGATGTTGAATTACATAATAAGAAAGTCTATTATAGGCGTGCTCTAACATCGAATTGCATACGCTGGCCTTTCCCTCATAAGGCCACAAAACTGTAAACGGTTATGGTAAACGGCGACCTTCACCTGCCACTCCAGTTCAAAGGAGTGATGATCTCCAGCACCTTCACAGACCTGAAAGACCACAGGGCTGCGCTGATCAAAGCCATCAATGGCCAGGGGCTCACAGATGTTGTCATGGAGAACGACTCGGCAAAGCCGGGCCTCGATGTCATCGATTCTTCACTCCAGATGGTCCGCAATAGCACGGCCTACATTTGCGTCATCAGTCGCAAATATGGCCAGACGCCAAAGTGCTCGAAACGAAATCCCGGCAACCTCTCGCTGACTGAGCTCGAATTCAACGAAGCCCAGAGGCTCAATCGCCCAATCTTGCTTTTCATCATGGGAGAAAAGCACCCGCTGATCGAAGCAGATGTTGAGACAAATCGCGCGAAGAAGAAGAAGCTGGAAGCCTTTCGCGCGCGGGCAAAAAACATGGGGCCTGATTCATTCGTGCATCGCGTCTATGCTAACTTCGACAGCCTTGATGAGTTTAAGGAGAAGGCCATCCATGCCGTCGCAAATCTCCGACGCTATCTGGAGAGCCAACCCGCCGCTACCAGTCAACCGGCGCACAGCCATGACAGAACCAAGCCCGATCCCATCCCTGCTCCGCCGGCCTTTTATGCCGAGCCGCCTTACATCGGGTCGCATAGGTTTCTGGGCCGCAAAGCCCAACTCGATACTCTGAATGACTGGGCCTCGCCCGCCGATTCGCACCCGATTCTTCTGTTCGAGGCCATAGGCGGCGCGGGCAAGAGTCTGCTCACCTGGGAGTGGACGATCAAACACGCAACCAAAGCCCGCAAGGACTGGGCTGGCCGGTTCTGGTATTCGTTTTATGAGAAGGGAGCAGTCATGTCTGACTTCTGTCAGCGCGCTCTGGCTTACATGACCGGCGAGCCGCTACGGGAGTTCCGAAAAAAGAAGATAGTTGAGCTAAGCGAGTTGCTCCTTCTCCACCTCCAGGCCCAGCCATGGCTGCTTATTCTCGACGGCCTGGAGCGCGTGCTCGTAGCCTACCATCGATTCGATGCCGCGCAGGTTCTTGATGAAGAGGCGGGCACTACAGACCAGATTGCTCATCGTGATCCATGCGCCGCGATCCGACCTGAGGATGATGACCTGTTGCGCGCGCTCGCCGCTGCATCTCCGTCCAAGCTCCTGATCACGTCCAGGCTGATCCCTCGCGTCCTTCTTAATGCCGCGGGCCAGCCAATACCCGGCGTCTTACACGAGCGCCTTCCCGGCCTCAGACCGGCGGAAGCTGAAGCACTCCTTCGCTCCTGCGATATTACCGGCAATTCACAGGAAATTCAGAACTATCTTAAACGCCATTGTGATTGCCATGCTCTCGTCACGGGCGTCCTCGCCGGTCTTATCAATGAGTACCTTCCCGACAGACGAAACTTCGACGCCTGGGCTGCCGATCCCGATGCGGGGGGGTATCTCAACCTCGCCAACCTCGATCTGATCCAAAAGCGCAACCATATTCTCCATGCCGCTCTTGCCGCTCTCCCAGAAAAGAGCCGCCAACTTCTTTCCACACTGGCGCTGCTGTCGGAAGCAGTTGATTACCTCACTCTAAGTGCGCTCAATCCACACTTGCCACCCGAACCGGAAGAAGTGAAGGAGCCTAGGAGGCCGGAAGTTGGCTGGAGATGGGAAAGAATGTCGGATGATGAAAAGGAACTGGCGCAGCAGGACTACCAGACAGCCCTCCAGCGTCGAAAGGATTACGAACAAGCCGTCAAGGCCCGGCAACAGCCCCAGGTGCTCCTCGCTGCGTCACAATATCTAGCTAAAACGGTACTTGATCTGGAACATCGCGGCTTGCTGCAATATGATAATCAGACCAAGCGTTACGATCTTCATCCAGTCGTTCGCGGCATTGCCGCTGGGGGCCTGCGTCAGGAGGAGAAGGATCTCTATGGCCAGCGCGTGGTAGATCACTTCACCCGGCAAGCCCATAATCCCTATGAGCAGGCAGAAACACTCGAAGACCTCCGCGACAGCCTCCAGGTCGTCCGCACCCTGCTTCAGATGGGCCGCTACCAGCAAGCCTGCGATGCTTTTCCGGTCGATTTAGACACCGCTCTAACTATAAATTTAGAGGCTCACACCGAATCATTAGCACTCCTCCGTCCTTTCTTTCCCCACGGCTGGGCAACTATGCCCGAGGGCGTAACGGCAGAAGACGCTTCCTTTCTCGCAAACAGCGCCGCCAATGCCCTCTCGTCGACCGACGCGCCTAACGAAGCCCTCACACTCTATGGCACCTCGCTGCTGGGCGTCTTACGGCGGACAAACTGGGCTTCTGTAAGAACCAGCTTGCGCAACATCTGCCTTTTACTCTCCGATCAGAATTGCCTGGCAAAATGCGAACGCATTATTAACCTCGCACTTGATATTGCCACCCTGGCGAACGACAAACCCGGCCTCTTCACATCTCGATTGAGCCGCTTCCGTCAACTTCGAATTCTTGGGCAGTTTGAGGAAGCAGAAGCAGTCTGGCAGGTCCTCGATCCCATGGGCCGCAGTTGGTCACGCCTGTACTACATCCCCGGCGAGGCGGAAATTTCTTACGGCTGGTTCCGATTCTACCGAGGGGATTTGCGGGAAGAGCACCTTGCCGTTGCCGAACAATTAGCCAAAGCAGCTAAATACCGAGGCGGCGTTCGAAATATCTATCGCCTACGCGGGATGTGGCAAATAGAGCTAGGTCAATGGTCACATGCCGCCGATAGTTTTCTTGAGGCTATACGCATGGCTCGCGAAGTCGGACAGAGCGACGCGACATCAGAAACCCTGCTCGCCCTTGCCAAGTTTCGTCTCGGTCAACTCCATAACCCGCGCCACGAGGCTGAGCAACTCTCTAAGGCGAAGAGGGTATCGCACCAGGACCTTGCGGAACTGTGGCTCGCCATCGGCGATCCAGATCAGGCGAAGAAACATGCTCTTGAGGCCTACAATCAGGCGTGGGCTGATGGCGAACCTTACGTCTTGCGCTACTATCTGAACAAAGCCCGCTCATTGCTGGAGCAACTCGACGTGGAGATTCCCAAGCTGCCGCCTTACGATCCTGCTAAGGATGAAAAACTCTTTTGGGAGGACGAATTGACCGCCACCATCGAGGAACTGCGGGCTGAGGAGGAAGATAATGACGACGCTGAGCTGAACGACAAAGAGTAAAGAATTACTCGATACTACGGCGTTTAACATCCAATAAAGGCGGGTGGCCAGGAAAAGCAGCACCACTTTCGGAGTGCGGTGACTTGTCACCGCTTTTGTGTTAGCTATTACGGCTTTGCCTGACTCAAAAGCTGCGACAAGTCGCAGCACTCCGAAGGAGCGGTCACATCTTATCGCGACCGCTTACCGGCGCACGTCTTCGCCCTCTTTCGCCGCGCCATAATAAATGCGCTTGTACGAAGTCACCTGCGGGCTGTTGGACTGCGCCTTGACCGTCGGCTCTCCGGTCGGGCCTCCGCTGTCTACGACGTAGCCGGGGTAAAACGGCGGCGACTGGTTCTGATCATACCTGGCGTCCCACATGCCTTTGTACTGATACCCGTGGAAGCTGCCGTTATAGACGCCGAGATTGTCGTAGTTACTCGACTGCGCCCCGCCGACCAGGTTGAAGCGGCCTCGGTTTGGCGTGCTCGCCCAGTTGCGCAGGTCCGACCGCACACGCCCGCCCCACGGACGCCCGTTCGGGCCGAGTATGGGCTGACCGTCTTCGCCCTTCAGCTCGAACGCGGCCAGCGAGCCGTGGACCGTCAAGTTATCCGGGGCCGACCCGTCTATCGGTATGTTTATGTTGCCGCCCGCCGCGTAAAG
>DATFGQ010000006.1:0-73103 GCA_035249305.1 Blastocatellia bacterium
CCTTTCGCCTAGTTATTCGGTTTCACGGCGGGCTTCGGGGCCGGCGGCTTCTGCTGCGGCGTAGCCGAAGGCGGGGCGGGAGCGCTCGCTACGGGGTTCGCCTTGTTGTACTCTGCGATGAAATCGGCCGTCACGTCTGAGCCGGGGGAGACGTATGCCAGCGAGCCGGCCTGGGCCGCGCCGGGCAGATCCAGTATCAGAACGATATTGCGCTGCGCTGCATAGTTGTTCATGAACTGGCCTATCTTGTCCCACACGGGCTTGGTCGAAGCGCCGATAGCTTTGTTTACGTCTACGCGTAGGTCTTCGTAATCGCGCGAGCCGCGTTTCTTCATGTCCTCGAAATTGGTCTGCATCTCGCGGACCTTTTCCGGGGCCATGGCCGAGCCTTTAGTCTGTATGTCGGTCTCCATCTGCTTCAACTGGGTATCGAGCGACTTGAGACGCTCGTAACGGTCCTTGAACTGGTTGTTCACCTGCTCGTACTTTTGCCTGAGCTCGCTGATCTGCTCGGGGAAAGCCTGCGTATTGATAACCGCGATTTTGCCATCGGGGAGTAGACTGTTTACGCCCGCCGGGCTGGCCGGTTGCTGCGCCGAAGCGGTCAGCGCGAACGCTGCCATGAGTGTTACTGCAAAGGCAGCAAACTTGATCTTCACCATAACTGCTCCTGTCTTTCTTAAATTGATGCGGATCGACGGCCAGCGCCCTCCGCTTCCTGAGAATATGCCATTATAACAGTACTGGTTTCTGGTTTCTAGTTTGTAGTTCCTGGTTCATTCGATCGATAACCAGAAACCAGGAACTAGAAACTAGAAACCAAACTTAGAACGTGCGCCCGACCGAGAAGCGTATGGCGCGCTTCTCTTCGAAGAAGAACGGGTTGTCGGCCTTGGCGTTCGGGTTCCACGCAAATATGAGCCGGAACGGAACGTTGATGACCGGGACCTGCACCCTAAGCTCGCCGCCGAGGCTGTAGCGGTAGTTATCAAATATGCCCGCGACCGCCTCGTCCAGGCTGACGGTCCTGGTGACCTGCTGCTCGCCTCGTATCGAGGCGAACCTGAAGCCGGGCGGCAGGAACGCCGGGTTCTCGGGCGTCCGCGCCTGCTTTATCTCGCGTCTGGTCGCCACCTGCCCGCGCGGGTTTAACACCACCGTCCCGAGTAAGCTGTTGGGCACGAACTCGCTTTGGATGAACTGGTCTTCGAGGTCGCGCACGTTGAAGACCGACCCTATGTCGAAGAAGGGCGCGAAGGCGAGCGGCCCGAATATCGGTATGCGGTACTCGACGTTGAAGAGCAACTGCGTGTCGCCGCCTATGAATGTCGGCACGGCGGGGATGCCAGGGTTCTCCTGGTTGGAGAAGGTGAATTTGCGGATGACGCTGGGCGCGACCGACCCGGAAGTGCCCTCTTCGACCGGCCTGACCTTGAGCCGGCGGCCCGTCTCGTCGGTCACAAAGACGTTCTGGGTGCTGAAGGAAGTGCGGACCGGGGCCGTCGGCGCGATGCCGCGGATGTTATAGCCGCGTATGGTCTCTTCGCCGCCGAGGAAGAAGCGCGCAAAGAGCGGCGTCCCGCCTACGAACGAGAACGAGTTGGATTGGAACCGCTCGCCGAACGCGCCTATGTAGCCGAACAGCGCGCGGACGCCCAGCGTGCGCGTCTTGCCGGGCTCGCGCCTGACCGAGGCTTCGCGCCCCGCGAACAGCGGGCGGAAGTGTTTGTACTCGATCGTCGGCTCTACGGTGTTCACCTTGCCTCCCAGCAGCCCGCCCGACAGCGACATCCCGAGCGTTACGGCCGTCCCCGAAGTGGGGTCGAGCGTCGAGTTGAGCGTGTTGTAGCTTATCGTGGGCGTGACCGTAGATTGCGTGACCCCGCTCTGGCGGAAATTCAGGATGATGTCGTTGGTCGGGTCGTCGTCGCGGTTAACGTCCGGGTCGACGATGTCCGTGGTCCGGAACGTGTAAGAGAGGCCGAGCCTTACGAAACGGCCCATGCGGAAGCGGCGCGCGAAATAGCTCAGAGGCGCGGAGGCGGACACGGACCCGCCGGTCGTCTTCTGCGTGAAGAGCGACTCGCCGCTAAAGCTGCTGAAGAAGTTGCGCTGGGTCGTCGCGCCGAACCCCTGGCCGAAGAATTGATAATCCTGGTAGAAGACCTGGAAGCCGAGGCTGATCGGGCGGCCCTTGACGTAGGGCTCCGTGAAGCCGAACGAGAGTATCTTCTGGCGGTTGCCCGCGGCGACCGCGAACGAAAGCGACTCGCCGTAGCCGAGCAGGTTGTTCGTCGCGTAATCGATCCCTATGAACGAGCCGCCTATACCCGACACCCCGCCCGTAAAGCTGATCTGCTGCCGGCCCTTCTCCTGAACCTTGAGCGTTAGGTCGACCTGGCCCTCGCGCTCGTTAGTATTCACGGTCGCGTCCTCGGGCTTCACCTGGTCGAAGTAACCGAGCTGGTTCAATCGCAAAAGCGAAAGGTCCCAGAGCTGCTGGTTGTAACGCTCGCCCTCGTTTATCAGCACCTCGCGGCGAAGGACGTTGTCGCGCGTGAAGGTGTTGCCTATGAATTCAAGCCTGCGCAGCGAGTACTGCTTGCCCTCTTCCATCGTGAAGGTGATGTCGGCTATGCCCTTGGTCGGGTCGGCGGGGTCGTCTTTGTAGTCGAGCTCGGGTATGGCCGAAAACTGTATGTAGCCGCGCGAGCCGTAGACCTTCTTGAGGTCTTCCATCCCTTTTTGCAGCACGCTGTAGCCGCGCACGACGTCGCCGGCCTTGACGTTCAAAACGGCTTTGATCTCGTCGGCGGTAAACTCGGTGTTGTCCTGGACCTTGATCTCGCCCGCGCGGTACTGTCGCCCCTCGTCGATGGGTATGATGATCTTCAGCCCTTGCCCTTTGTGCCCGAACAGCGGGACCCATGTGCCCACCCTGCCCACGTCTTCGACGCGCGGCTCGCCGAAGCGCGCGCGCAGGTAGCCGTTGTCGGCGTAGACGAGCACGCGCAGCCGGTCGAGGTCGGCTTCGAGCTTCTCTTTGTGGTAGATGTCTTTCGAGGTGAAGGTCGTGAACAGGCCAAGCTCTTTGACCAGCTTCATCTTGCTGGCGAGGTGGTCGTCGGAATAGACCTTGTTGCCTTCAAACTCGATTTCGGCGACGCGGAAGCGCGGCCCCTCTTCGATCTTGAAGATGAGCGCCACGGCCGTCTGCGATATGTCTTCTTTGACCGGCTCGACCTTGGCCTCGGGGCGGCCCTCGTTGGCGAGCATCTCCTTGATGACGGCGGCGGCGCGGCGCGCTTTGACGGGGTCGTACTGAGACTCTTTAGACAACCCGACCTGGCGCTTGCGGAACTCTTCGAGCAGCGTAGACTGCTGGACCGATTTCAGCCCTTCGTACCGGATGTCTAAAAGCAGCGGCCACTCTTTGACCTCGAAGGTGATGATCTTGCCGCCGCGCGTGCCCTCTTCGGCGAAGACCTTAACGTCTTCGAAGTGGCCCTGCGCGTAGAGCGCGCGCACGTCGCGGTCCAGTTGAGCGGGGTTGTAAGGGTCGCCCTCGCGCGTGGCGATCCATATCTTCGCCGTGGATTCCGGTATGCGGCGGTTGCCGCGTATGAGCACCTGCTCGACCGTCACGTCCTGTGACTGGGGAGCGGCCGGCGCTACGGACGCGACGCGCCCGCTCACGGGCCAGGTCCCTACCGCTGCTATCAATAGAAGAACTAAGCAAACAACACGCTTACTCATAAATGATTGCACACTCCTCAGTGATTCAGAGTCTGTTCCGGTCCGTCATTCCTGCAAGATGTTCTATCCAGAGCACTGCTCGAAAACAACCCATTTAGCCAGGCACGTAGACTCACGGCTGAAGTCTTAGTCTCTCACCGACATATAGAACGCTAGTTTGATCGGTTATTGTAACAAAAATGTGGCGGGCAAAGCCAACTGCCAATTGCGGATTGCCGATCCCCCAATCTAACAGCAAAAAGCCCTGAAGGGGCGACTATTCAATAAGCCCCAAAGGGGCGACAATTCAATAGCCAGGGGCACCGCCCTTGGAACGACGACCCAATAACAACAAGCCCTGAAAGGGCGCGATAGTTATATCGCCCTTTCAGGGCTTCTCGTTGTATACGTGCGTCACCCGGCGCGTTGCGCCGGGCTATTGAATTACGCCCCTACAGGGCTTTCGGCTATTGAATATCGCCTCTTCGAGGCTTCCTATTGAAGCGCGCCCTTCAGGGCTTTGCTCAATCTTCAATCCGTAATCGAATTACTGCACCAGCAGCGCGTCGCCTAGCTCTTCAAGCTCTAGCGGGCGGTAGCCGAGCCCGTCGCCTTCCAAGAAGACCTCGACTACGGACGCCTCGCTGAATCGGCCCCCTATCAGCGCCTCAGACAGCGGGTCCTCGACATGCTTTTGCAAGGCCCGGCGCAGCGGGCGCGCGCCGTAGGTTCGGTCCGAGCAGGTCTTTTCTACGAGCCACCGCCGCGCCTCTTCCGTCATCTGCACCTGAAGCTTGCGGCGTATGAGCGTGCGGTTGAGCTGCGCCACGAGCAGCCCGACGATCTCGAACATGTCGGCGTCGGTCAGCGGCTCAAATACTATGATCTCGTCCAGGCGGTTGATGAACTCGGGGTTGAAGGTCTGCTTGACCGCCTGCATCACGCCCTCTTCGACCGTGGCCTGTTGCGACCGGGAAGAGGATTGAAACCCGAGGTGGCCGCGCTTCTGTATGAAGCGCGCGCCGATGTTGCTCGTCATTATGAGAATGACGTTCTTGAAATCGATCGAGTTGCCGAGCGAGTCGGTCAACACGCCGTCTTCGAGGACTTGAAGCAGGATGTTGAACAGGTCCGGGTGCGCCTTCTCGATCTCGTCGAGCAGGAGGACCGAGTAGGGGTTGCGCTTGATCTTCTCGGTCATCTGGCCGCCCTCTTCGTGGCCGACGTAGCCGGGCGGGCTGCCTATTAATTTCGATACGGCGTGCTTCTCCATGTACTCGGACATGTCGAAGCGTATCAGCGAGCGCTCGGACCCGAAGAGAAACTCCGCAAGCGACCGCGCGACTTCGGTCTTGCCGACGCCCGTAGGGCCGAGGAAGAGGAAAGAGCCCACGGGGCGGTTGGGGTTCTTAAGTCCCGCGCGGCTACGCCTGATCGCGCGCGACAGAGCCGAGATGGCGCGGTCCTGGCTGATGATCCGTTTGTGCAGCTCCTCTTCGATGCGAAGGAGCTTCGCAGTCTCTTCTTCCTTTAGCGAAGTCAGCGGGATCCCGGTCCAGCGCGATATGACCTCTTCTATGTCTTCGCGCGTGACGGGCGGCACGGGCGCGTCGGTCAGGTTATGCAGGTCGCGCAGGTAGGCGAGCCGGTCCATCTCCTCCTGCTCGCGCTGTTTGAATATCTTGGCCTGCTCGTAATTCCGCTCGGCGGTCGCGCGCTCGAAGTTGGCCGTGTGACGGCGCAGCCGCCGCTGGCTCTCAAGTATCTCGTCGGGCATGTTCGCCTCGCGCAGCTTCACGCGCGCGCCGGCCTCGTCAATTATGTCAATAGCCTTATCGGGAAGGAAGCGGTCGGGTATGTAGCGGTTCGACTGGTAGACCGCAGTGTCGATGGCGTCCTGCGTGTAGCGCACCTGATGAAACGTCTCGTAGCGCTCCTGTATGCCTTGCAGTATCTTGACCGTTTCGTCTTCGGTGGGCGGCGGGACCTTGACGGCCTGGAACCGTCGCTCAAGCGAGCGGTCCTTCTCTATCGTCTTGCGGAACTCGGCGGGCGTCGTCGCGCCTATGCACTGTATCTCGCCGCGCGAGAGCGCCGGCTTAAGAATGTTCGCCGCGTCTAACGACCCTTCGGCCGATCCCGCGCCTACGAGCGTGTGAAGCTCGTCTATAAAGACTATGTAATGCGGGTTATCGATCAGCTCGCGCATTATGGTCTTGAGCCGCTCTTCGAACTGGCCGCGATATTTCGTTCCCGCGACTATCAGCGACAGGTCTAGCGCGAGTATGCGCTTGTCGCGCAGGAAAGGCGGCACGTCTTCGGTGACGATCCTTTGCGCCAGCCCCTCGACGATGGCGGTCTTGCCCACGCCGGGCTCGCCTATCAGCACGGGGTTGTTCTTCGTGCGTCGGCAGAGGATCTGTATGAGCCGTTCGATCTCGCCCTCGCGCCCGATCAGCGGGTCGAGCTGGTCGGCGAAGGCCGCTTCGGTAAGGTCGCGGCTGAACTCGGCCAGGTGCGGCGCGTCTTTTTTCTGCGCCAGCGCGCGCTCGTTCTGCTGGGCGCGCATCAGGTCTTCGCGAATCTGGTTGAGCCTCAGCCCGCGGTCGTAGAGTATGACGGCGGCGGGCGACTTCTCTTCGCGCAGTATGCCCAAAAGCAGGTGGTCGGTGTGGATGTTGCGGTGTTGCAGCCGCTCGCTCTCGTCGGCGGCGTAGCCTAAGACGCGCTTGGCGCTGGCCGAAAGCGGCAGGTCTACGGAGGCCGAGACTTTTTCGCGCAGCACGGTGCGCCCCTCTATCTCCTTGCGGATGGACTCTACGGTTGAGTGCGGGCTTCGGAAGAATTTTTGGGCTAGCTGTTTGTCTTCGCGCAGCAGCCCGAGCAGGATGTGCTCGGCTTCAATCGCTTGCGCTCCGAACTGGCTGGCTTCATACCTCGCGAAGAAAATAACGCGGCGCGCCTTCTCGGTGTAACGTTCGAACATATCAGCTTCCGCTCGCGAGAGTCCTGAGTCCTGAGTGCTGAGTCCTGAGTAAACGCTTTCACTCAGGACTCAGCACTCAGGACTCGGCACTCAGTTTAGTCTGCCATCCTCAAGGTGAAGTACGCGGTCGCAAATCGAAGCCAAGCGCTCATTGTGTGTTACGATTACCGAGGTCAGTTTTTGCGACTCGTGGACCTCCTTGAGCAGGTTATGAATGCTTTCGCTAGTCCTGCTGTCGAGATCGCCCGTGGGCTCGTCGGCCAGAAGCAGTCGCGGTTGGGCGACGAGCGCTCTCGCCAACGCGACCCGCGCCTGCTCGCCCCCGGAAAGCTCGCCCGGACGGTGCGACGCGCGGTCATTTAGTCCCACCCTTTCAAGCATCCGTTGCGCGCGCCCGCGCGCCGAGGCGTGCGAGTTGCGGCCGATGAGCAACGGCATCATAACATTTTCAAGTGCTGTGAACTCAGGCAGCAGATGATGAAATTGGAAAATGAAGCCAATTTCATTGTTCCGAAACCGAGCCAAGTCTACATCACTGAGTTTGAAAATGTCAAATTCGCCGAGTTTGACGCTGCCCGCGGTGGGGCGGTCTAATCCTCCTAATAGGTGTAATAAGGTCGATTTTCCAGCGCCCGACGGGCCGACTACGGCGATCATCTCGCCTCGGGCGATCTCCACGCTCAGGTCCTGAAAGACGACCACGCGCTGGCGGCCCGACTCGTAGGTCTTCGTCAATCGTTCGGCGCGTATCAGCGGCGACGCGCGCTCGCGTTCGGACGCCTCACTCATACCTGAGTCCTTCGACCGGGTCGAGACGGGCCGCGCTGTAGGCCGGGTATACGGTCGATAGAAAACTGATCGCGACCGTCACAACTGCGACCACGATTATGTCGAACCAGCTTGCGTGGAACGGCAGGTAGTCGAGCGCGTAAGCGCCCGCGGGCAGCTTTATCAACCGGCGCGCGTCGGCAAAGTAGGTGAAGCCCGCGCCCGCGATTATGCCTATCGCCATCCCCACGACGCCGATCATCAAGCCCTGAATCATGAAGACGTACATTATGCTGCGGTTCGTAGCGCCCATAGATTTCAGTATCGCGATGTCGCGCTGCTTGTCGATCACTATCATTATCAAGACCGTGATTATGTTGAGCGCGGCTATGCCTATGACGATCAGCAGCGCGATGCCTGAGAGGAACTTCTCGTAGCTGAGCGCCGTGTAGATCGGCGCGTTCAAATCCTGCCAGTCCTGCACGGCGTAGTCTTCGCCCGCCACCCGAAGCACGCCGCGGCCGATCTCTTTGACGCGGTCGACTTCCGTGACTTTCATCTGTATCAAGTCGGCGGCCCCCTCTTTACCGCCCAGCCGCTGGGCCGCCTCAAGCGATATGTAAGCCCACGCGGCGTCGTAATCGCCGAGGCCCGATTCGAATATGCCGGCCACGCGAAAATCGCGGTAGCGCGGGGCTAGTCCTACGGGCGTGAGGTGCCCCTGAGGCGAGATTACGGTCGCGATGTCGCCTACGCCGAGCCCCACGGTGCGCGCAAGCTCGCGGCCGACGATCATGCGGTCGATCTTCGCGCCGCTCTCGGAATCGATCTCGGGCTCGCTCAGGGCTTCGACATCGCCTTCGACGTTGAACTGGAAGACTTCGTTCGCCTCGCGCGGCGCGGTGAGGTCGACGCCTTTCAGTATAGCGCCGTCAGCCTGGTTGCTGCCTTGGATGAGGACCCTCTGGTAGGCGGTCGCCGACGCCGCGCGGACTTCGGGGACCGAGCTCACGCGCCGGACCAGCTCCTGATAATCCTCTATGGCGCGGCCGTCCTTGCGCATCAGGTTGAGGTGCTGAGTGCCGGACAGAACTTTTTCTTGGAACTCTTCGCGGAAGCCCGTCATCATCGCCAGGACCACGATGAGCGCGGCCGTGCCGGCCGCCACGGCCGCGATGGCGATGAAGGTGATGACCGAGATCATCACCTGTTTGCGCTTCGCCCTCAGGTAGCGCAGCGCTATGAAGAGCTCGTAGGCCATACCTGAAATCTGAAATCTCAGATTTGAGATTTCAAAGCCTCCGGTCGCATGTGCGGGAAGAGAATCACGTCGCGGATAGATTTCTGATTCGTCAATACCATCGTCAACCGGTCGATGCCTATGCCTTCGCCCGCCGTCGGCGGCATCCCGTACGATAGCGCGCGTATGTAATCTTCGTCGATCAACATCGCCTCTTCGTCGCCGCGCTCGCGCAGGCTCATCTGATCCTCGAACCTCTGGCGCTGGTCCACGGGGTCGTTTATCTCCGAAAACCCGTTGGCTATCTCCATGCACGAGATGTAAAGCTCGAAACGGTCCGCAAACTTCGGGTCGTGCTCGCTCTGCTTCGACAGCGGCGACAGCTCCGTGGGGAACTCGGTGATGAACGTAGGGTTGACCAGCCGAGCTTCGGCGACGTGCTCGAACACGTCGCCGAGCAGGTAGCCGTAGCCCTTCGATCTCAGATTTGAGATTTGAGTTTTTAGGTCCTCGTAGCTCGACCTTTCGACCAGGGCGAGCAACCCCTCGCGCGAAGATAGCTCTTCGATCGTCGGCCGCGGCTGGTCGGCGTCCCAGTAGTGCGCGACCGCCTCGCGCATGGTCATACGCGCCCAGGGGCGGGCCAGGCTTATCTGCTGCTCGCCGTACTCTATCGTCTCACGGCCGCACACCTGGTCGGCCACGCTCGATATCAAGTCTTCCGTCAGCGCGATCAGGTCTTCGTAATTCGAGTAAGCCTGATACCATTCGAGCATAGTGAACTCGGGGTTATGCCGCCACGACAGCCCCTCGTTGCGGAAGTTCCGGTTGATCTCGTAGACCTTCTCGAACCCGCCGACGATCAGCCGCTTGAGGTATAGCTCGGGGGCTATGCGCGCGTAGAGGTCTATGTCGAGCGCGTTGTGGTGAGTGACGAAGGGGCGCGCGGCCGCGCCCGTCGGCAGCGGCGTGAGCATAGGCGTTTCGACTTCGACGTACCCGCGCTCGTCGAAAAAAGAGCGGATCAATCGGATTATCTGCGACCGCTTTTCGAATACCTCGCGCACGTCGCGGTTGGCGATCAGGTCCGCGTAACGCTGGCGGTAGCGGACCTCTTTATCATGCAGCCCATAATACTTGTCCGGCGGCGGTTGGATGGCCTTGGCCAGAAACGAGATCGATTCGGCGTGTATCGAGAGCTCACCCGTGCGCGTGCGAAACAGGTGGCCTGCCGCGCCTATCATGTCGCCGAGGTGGAGCAGCTTGAACAACTGCCACGTGCGGTCGTCGACCTCGTTCGATTTTATGTAGACCTGTAGTATCTCTCGCCCGTCGGTGAACCTGATGAAGGCGGCCTTGCCCATCTTGTTTATGGCGTGGACGCGCCCGGCGACTCGGACTTTGAAGGGCGCGGCCTCAAGCTCTTCGCCCGTCTTCGACGAGAACTCTTCGACTATCTGGCTGATCGTGTGGGTGCGGTCGAATTTATGCGGGTAGGCCGCCAGCCCCAAGCTCTTTATCTCTTCAAGCGTGCGCTGTCGCTCGCGTATCTGTTCGTTCACGTCTGCGGCGGTCTGCTGCTCGTCGGCCATCATCACTCTCCAGTCGGTCGCTAAATCGATAAGTAAGAAATTATAGGAATGGCGCGAGAAGAGTGTCAAACAAAGTAGTTGTCACGGGCTTCCGCGTCTTGATAAAATTCTAAACAGGCTGATCGATTCTACCTCAACGGTCCCGCAACCTGGGTGGTGATCGGCCGCTTCCGAAGTAAATAACGAACAAGCTGGGATTGGGATTCATAGAAGGGAGTGCAACAAAAGTGAAGTTTCATACAATAATCTCTAAAAGAGTCGCCGCGCTCGCCCTGGCCGCCGCATTGCTGGTGGGGCCCGCCTCCGCGCTGGCCGCGGACGATAAGGCCAAGGAGCAGAAGCCGCTCAAGGATAAAGAGAACCCTCTTTTGATCGGCAAGCGCGACATCAATAAAGGCAGCCTCAATTTCTACTCTCTCGAAAAAGAGTTGAGCGTCGGCCGCAGGCTCGCGGCCGAGGTCGATCAGAAAGCGAAGTTCATCACAGACCCCGTCATCACGGAATACGTAAACCGCGTCGGCCAGAACATCGTGCTCCGCTCGGACGCCAAGATTCCTTTCACGATAAAGATCGTCGACGCGCCGGACGTGAATGCGTTCGCGCTGCCGGGCGGGTTCCTCTACGTCAACAGCGGGCTGATACTTGCCGCCGACAACGAGGCCGAGGTCGCGGGCGTCATGGCGCACGAGATAGCGCACGTCACCGCGCGCCACGGCGTAGAGCAGGCGTCGAAGGGGACGCTCCTGCAATACCTGTCGATCCCGCTGATCTTCGTAGGCGGCGTGCCCGGCCTGATCGTGCAGAATTTGGCCAACATCGCCTTGCCGCTCACCTATCTGAAGTTCAGCCGCGGGGCCGAAGAGGAGGCCGATTACCTGGGGCTACAGTACATGTGGGCGGCCGGTTACGACCCGACCGCTATGCTTACGTTCTTCGAGAAGCTGAAGGCGAAAGAGAAGAAAGAGCCCGGCACGCTGGCTAAGATATTCAGCACGCACCCGGCGACGGGCAAGCGCATAGAGAAGGCGCGCACCTTGCTGGTCCGGTTTCCGGGCCGCGACGAATACATGATCTCCACGTCGGAGTTCAACGCGGTTAAAGATAAGCTCCTAGCGCTGAACAATCAGCAGAAGCTGGACGGCGAAGCTAAAAGCGGCGTCCCGACGCTGCGGCGCAAGCCCGCGCGCACGGACGGCGAAGGCGAAGGGGATAAACAGCCTCCCACGCTCAAGCGGAAGCCGGAAAACGATTAGAAGGTCGGAAAACAGTTCAACGCAGAGATGCAAAGAACACAGGATGGCCGATGATGTGCTTCGCACGTGGCGGGGCGCAGAGAGCATAAAGCCCCAAAGGGGTGATGATTCAATAGCCGAAAGCCCCGTAGGGGCGTGATTCAATAGCCCGGCGCAACGCGCCGGGTGACGCACGCATACAACGAGAAGCCCTGAAAGGGCGATACTCTTATCGCGCCCTTTCAGGGCTTCTCGTTAATAACAATCCGTTTCCAGGGGCGGTGCCCCTGGCTATTGAATTACGCCTCTTCGAGGCTTAATTCGCTCTGCGCCTCCGCCGCGTGCGAAGCACATCATCGGCCATCCTGTGTTCTTTGCGTCTCTGCGGTGAACCTCTCGCGTCGGCGCTCCTACGAAGACGGTTTGCAAGACTCTATGAATTCGCGCAGCGCGTTGAAGTAGGCTTTGCCGCCTACGATGTAGGTTTCGTTGTGCGGAGCGCGCCCCACCTCGTAAAACCGCTTAGGCTCGGGCGCGGCTTCGAACAAACGGCGGCCGAGCTTGTAGGGGACCACTTCGTCGACGGGGCTGTGGATGAACAGCTTCGGGTAGGCGACGGCGGCGATCTTCCCGACCGAATCCATCTTCGTGCGAAGCAGCACCGACGGCAAGAACGGGAGGATAGTCGCGGCCATGTCTGCGCCTGATGTGAAACCCGACTGCACGATCAGACCGGCCGCCTCGACTTTGCTCGCCAGGTCTACGGCCGGGGCGCTCCCCAGCGACTTGCCGAATATGATTATGCGGTCGGGCGGCACCCGCCGCTCCGCGGTCAGGTAATCCCACGCGGCGCGCGCGTCCTGGTAGATGCCTCGCTCGGAAGGCGTGCCCTCGCTCTTCCCGTACCCGCGATAGTCTATGATAAAGACCTCCACGGGCAGCTCCATCAGCCCCGTTATCATGTCGAAGCGGTGCGTGATGTTGCCCGCGTTGCCGTGAAACCACAACAGGACCATATCGGAAGGAAGAGGCACAAGCTCGCCGCCCCTCCTCTTGTGAGGCGTCGCGTACCACCCGTGCAGCCTCGTGCCATCCTCCGCCTTGAACTCGCAGTCCTCTATGCGCGGGACGACCTGACCCTCGGCGGCGGGGATCTTCTCTACCGCCCAGTAGCCTTCCGGGTATTTTGCGGGATAAAAGATAAACTTGTCTTCGAATGCCATCACCAATATCACGAGCCCGACTAATAACATCAGCATCATCCGGGCTATGCGCCAGGCGGGGTGCTTGCTGCCCCACAGGTTTCTGAAAAAGCGTTTCACATGCTTGATTATGCGCAGGCGCGGCGCAAGCGCAAGGGGCGATATGCGGTCTGGATTTATCAGGCTAATCCTTGACCTGACAAAAGTAATATGTTACCAATGAGGCTCTAATTCGGCCGACAATCTTGCAGGTCCAATCGGGTGGTTGCCGGTCGTTTAGTACGGCTCAAAAGGGCCGAATCAGCCACAGGGGAAAAAGACCCTTATTCAAGAATTTTGGCCTCAAGCGGTTGCAAGTTGCCGCCTGGAAGATCGGGGATTATCCACCGGAGAGGAGATCAGCAATGAGACGAGGGCTATTTGTATTAGCCGGGGTTCTATTCGTAGTCGGGAGTCTGACGGTTGCCGCTGTTTCGACGAGCAAGGCAAAAGGGACTTCCAGGGCTGTCACTATGCACGGGGAGCACACTATCACTATAACCCCGTGGGGTCCCGACCAGCAGACTATCGACGCGGCGAAGGCGCGCGTCGCAAGCCACCCTGATGTCGTGAAGCATCTAAGGGGCACAATCAACCGCATGCTCTCGTTCGACTTCATCGAAAACAACTCCAAGGAGACAGGGCGGAGCGAGCCTCCGACCAGATTCCGCGCGATGGTATTCGACTACACTAACAACAGGACGGTCATCGCCGATGGAGGCTTCTACGATTTTACGATGGACGTGTCGCTGTCTAACTTCCAACCGAACCCCAGCCCCGAAGAGTTTCAAGCGGCAATCGATATAATAGCGGCCGACCCTGATTTAGGCCCCGCTATCTCCGGCAGGAAGTATGAGCCTTATTCGTCGATGCCGCCGCTGACTACAGACCCGTCGGTGATAAAAGGGACGCCCGAGCGCACGATCACCGTAGGACTCTTCCCCACGGATGATAAATACTCGCACGAGGTCATCGGCGTGAACATGGTGAGGCGGACGGTAATCCGTTTCCCGAACGGCGCGCCGCCTTCGTCCAACGCCATCGAGCTGAACTGCGGCGTGCCGAGCTCGGGGCAGTCGACGACGAGCCGCGGCACCGCCGGCCAGTTTGAAATCGTGATCAGTCAAGACGGCGTAGAGTTCTGGCGCTTCCTCTGCATACGCCCTTCGGCCTCTTCCGGCAACAACGCGTCGGGCATAGAGCTTAGAGACGTGAGGTATCAGGGCAAGATGGTCCTCTCGCGCGCCAACGCCCCGATCCTCAACGTGCAGTATGAGAGAAACTCTTGCGGCCCGTTCAGAGACTGGTCGTGGCAGGAGGGCATGTTCGACGCGCCAGGGACCGATGTTGCTCCCGGCATACGCATGTGCACGAGCCCGCCCGGCTCTGTGCTCGATAACGGGACCGACTTTGGCAACTTCCGCGGCGTCGCCGTCTGGGACAGAGAAGAAGTGCGGTTGGTCAGCGAGATGAACGCCGGGTGGTACCGCTACATCAGCGAATGGAGATTTCATGACAACGGAGAGATCCAGCCGCTGTTCGGCTACGGCGCGACGACCAATAGCTGCGTGTGCAGAATTCACGTCCATCACGTCTACTGGCGGCTCGATTTCGATCTCGTCACGGCCGGCAATAACAACCTGTTCGAGAATAAAGACGGGGTAAGAAAACAGATTGCCAGCGAAGGCATGTTGTTCAGGAACAGCGCCAACCAGAACTGGGTCGTCGAGAATTCGGTGACGGGCGAATCGGTCGTAATCGAGGCGGGGCCGCGGGATGGCAACGCGGATAAGTTCGGGAAATACGATTTAGTTTTCTTGCTGAACAAGTTCCCGCTTCAGATAGACGACTCAGGGACGGGGGCCGGCTCTGCCGCAAACATCGAGCCCTTTATCAACGGGGAGTCGCTCGCTAACCAGGACGTAGTCGTGTGGTACGCGGGCCATTGGCGTCACGAACATTTCGACGGCCCGACCCCTGGCGCTCCGAATCACGGCGGCGGGCCGAACGTGCACGGGCCTACGCTACGCTTGCAGAAGTATTAACCCGGCCGTTGCAATTGAGCGCGGGTGGGAAAAGCAGCGCCTCCTTCGGAGTGCTGCGACTTGTCGCAGCTTTTGAGTTAGGAGAGGCCGTGATGGCTAACTCAAAAGCGGTGACAAGTCACCGCACTCCGAAAGAGCGGTCGCTTAGGTACTGATTCGATCAGCCACGGGTCCGGGTCCCAATTAACAAAGACGAAGGAGATCAGCGATGAGACGAGGGCTGTTTGTGTTAGCCGGGGTTCTATTGGTAGTCGGGAGCCTTGCTGTGGTCGTAACGACGAGCGGGGCGAAGGTGGCAGGAAGGGGCGTAACGACGCAGGGGGTGCACACGATCACCGTGACGCCTTGGGGACCAGACCAGCAGGCTGTCGACGCGGCGAAACAGCGCGTCGACAGCAACGCGAGGGTTCAGTCCTATCTCAAAGATACGACCCATCGCCTGCTCTCATTCGACTACATCGATAACGACACGAAGGCGACCGGAAGGAGCGAGCCTCCGACGCGATTCAGAGCCACGTATTTTGATTATTCCAACAACAGATCGATAGTCGTCGAAGGCGGGTTCTATGACTCCGCCGTCAGCGTCTCTGTGGCTAACGACCAGCCGAACCCTAGCCCCGAGGAGTTCGACGCGGCGGTGGCCGTCGTCGCAGCCGACCCGGAATTCGGCCCCGCGCTGAGCAGCAAGCGGCTTGAGCCGTACCCGCCCATGCCGCCTCTGTCTACAGACCCGTCGGTCAAAGGCAAGCCCGAGCGCACGGTCACAGTAGGGCTGTTCCCTACGGATGATAAGTACGCACACGAGATCGTGGGCGTGAACATGGTCAGGCGGACTATTGTCCGATACGGGAACGGCGCTCCTCCTTCGTCGAACGCCGCCGCGTTGAATTGCGGCGTGCCGAGCGCGGGGCAGGGGACGACTTCGTTCGGCACCGCCGGGCAGGTCGAGATCGTAATCAGCCGCGACGGCGTAGAGTTCTGGCGGTTCATCTGCATACGCCCTTCGGCTTCATCCGGCACCGACAAGTCAGGCATAGAGCTTAGGGACGTGAGGTATCAAGGCAAGATGGTGCTCTCGCGCGCCAACGCCCCGATCCTCAACGTCCAGTACGAGAGGAATTTTTGCGGGCCGTTTAGAGACTGGCTCTGGCAGGAAGGCATGTTCGACGCGCCAGGGACCGATGTCCCAGGGACCAATGGCGGGATACGCATGTGCACAGGCCCTCCGGGCTCCGTCCTCGACACGGGGACCGATTTCGGAAACTACCGCGGCGTCGCCATCTGGGATAGGGAAGAGGTGCGGCTCCTGAGCGAGATGAACGCCGGGTGGTACCGCTACATTAGCGAATGGAGATTTCATGATGACGGGTCGATCGAGCCGCTGTTCGGCTACGGCGCAGTAACCAACACCTGCGTATGCAGGATTCACACGCACCACGTCTACTGGCGGTTGGATTTCGATATAGTGACGGCGGCCAACAACAACATCTTCGTTAATTCCGGCGGGGTCAAGAAGCAGGTCGATACAGAGATCATGCATCTCAGGGATGGCTCGAACCAGAGCTGGGTAATCCAGAATTCGGTGACGAACGAGGCGGCCGTGATCCAGCCGAGGGCCGATGACGGCAACGCGGATAAGTATGGCAGGGGCGACGTGTGGCTCTTGCGCAGCAATTTCCCAGGTGAGATCGACGATTCGGCGCAGCCGCCCGACGGCCCATCCACTTCGGCCAGGTTGAATCCTATGATCAACGGACAGTCTATCTCGAACCAGGACGTAGTCGTGTGGTACGCGGGCCATTGGCGTCACGACCATTTTGAAGGCCCGGTTCCGGGCGGCCCGAATTACGGCGGCGGGCCGTTTGTGCACGGGCCTAAGATTTATTTGCAGAAGTATTAACCCCCGGCCGCGGGTGCGCGTTACAAGAGGCGAGCAGGCTCCTGCTCGCCTCTTTCTTGCTTTCTAACTCCGCAGCCACTCGCGATTCCTTGATCCCATCAAAACCTTGTGATAAGAATCACTCGATAAATCGACCGGCCATTGGGTTAGGATACAAGACTCGAACGCATTGGGTTTGTATAAAAAAGCGTCTTATAGCTTAAGGAGATTAATGATGAGACGAGTGCTTTTCGTGTTGGCCGGGGTTCTATTAGTAATAGGCAGTCTAACGATCACCATTTTTTCCACGGGAAGATCGAGAGGAGTCACAGTGCAAGGGAGCCATACTATCACCGTGGCGCCCTGGGGACCAGACCAGCAGGCTATCGACGCGGCGAAGGCGCGCGTGATGAGTAACGCGACGGTCCAGAAATACTTGCGCGGCACGCGCAACCGCATACTCTCATTCGACTATATCGAGAACAATTCTAAGGAGTCAGGTAGAAGCGAGCCTCCGACCAGATTCCGCGCGATGGTATTCGACTACACTAATAACAGGACGGTTATCGCCGAGGGCGGCTTCTACGATTCTGCGATGGCTGTGACGCTGTCTGATCTACAACCCGAGCCGGGCCCCGAGGAGTTCGACGCGGCGGTGGCCGTCGTCGCAGCCGACCCGGAATTCGGCCCCGCGCTGAGCAGCAAGCGGCTTGAGCTGTACCCGCCGATGCCTCCGCTGTCGACCGACCCGTCGGTCAAAGGCAAGCCCGAGCGCACGGTCACGGTAGGGCTTTTCCCCACCGATGATAAATACTCGCACCAGATCGTGGGCGTGAACATGGTTAAGCGGACTGTTGTGCGTTATGCGCAGGGTGCGCCGCCTTCGTCGAAAGCCGCCACGCTCAATTGCGGCGTCATAAACCAGTCGCAGGCGACCACAACGAACAACACTGCCGGGCAGGTCGAGATCGTAATCAGCCGCGACGGCGTAGAGTTCTGGCGGTTCATCTGTGTACGCCCTTCGGCATCTTCGGGGGCCAGGAAATCGGGCATCGAGCTCAGGGATGTGAGGTACATGGGCAAGATGGTCCTCGCACGCGCCAGCACGCCGATCCTCAACGTGCAGTATGAAAGAAATGTTTGCGGGCCTTTTAGAGATTGGATGTGGCAGGAAGGCATGTTCGAAGCGCCGGGAACTGATGTTGCTCCGGGCATACGCATGTGCACGAGCGAGCCTACCACTGTCATCGAAAGCGGGGCTGACTGGGGCACCTACCGCGGCGTCGCGATCTGGGATCGAGAAGAAGTGCGACTGGTCAGCGAGCTTGAAGCCAGTTGGTATCGTTACATAACCGAATGGAGATTCCACGACGACGGAGTAATTCAGCCGATGATGGGTTATGGGGCTGTGAGCAATAGCTGCGTTTGCAATATTCACACGCACCACGCCTACTGGCGATTCGACTTCGACCTGGGGACGGCTGCCGATAACAACTTCTACGAGTCTAAGGACGGAGAGAGACATCATACTCAGGTAGAAACCAAATTGGTGAGGGACGGCTCGATACAGTCATATGTAGTTGAGAATTCAGTGACGGGCGAATCTGTCATCATCGAGCCGGGACCGAGGGACGGCAACATGGATAAGTTCGGGGCGGGCGACCTGTGGATTCTACTTAGCCATTTCCCACTGGAGCTCGACGATGCGCTGTTTCGCACCACGGCGCAAGTTGCCCTCGATCCCATGCTCACCGGGGAGTCGCTCATAAACCAGGACGTAGTCGTGTGGTACGCGGCCCACTGGCGACACGACCATTTTGAAGGCCCGGTTCCGGGCGGCCCGAATCACGGCGTCGGACCGAACGTGCACGGGCCTACTCTGCGCTTGCAGAAGTATTAAGAGGGCGTCTGAAAAGCCCCGTAGGGGCTCTATATTTGTAGAACAATAGCGTAAATGCACCCCAACTCCGTAGGAGTTGTATGCCTGTTATTCAACTCCTACGGAGTTGGCCGACGCTTGCGGCGGCATTCTACAAACATCTGGCTCCTACGGAGCCTAGTAAGTTGCTACTTCTCAGACGCGCTCTAACAGACCGGCCGGGAGCCCGTATTTATGGAGGCGAGCTAGCTGCTCGCCTCTTTTTCTTTGGAGTGCTATAAAGAATCATTAGCCGATGGGAAAGATCCTGGACCGACAAGCGATGATTAAAGAGCGCGAGCGCCTCAGACGCGAAGGGCTGACGCTCGTCTTCACGAACGGCTGTTTCGACCTGCTTCACCCAGGCCACGTGCGCTATCTGAAGCAGGCGCGCGCGCTCGGAGACGCGCTCGCCATCGGGCTCAACAGCGACTCGTCGGTCCGCGCGCTTAAAGGCGCGGGCCGCCCCATACTCAATCAACACGAGCGGGCCGAAGTGATGGCCGCGCTCGAAGCTGTAGACTACGTGGTGGTCTTCGACGACGAGACCCCGCGCTCGTTGATAGCCGAGCTGACGCCCGACGTGCTTGTGAAGGGCGGCGATTGGGGGATCGATCAGATCGTCGGCCGCGACGAGGTCGAAGCCGCGGGCGGTCGTGTGCTATCGCTTCCTTTCGTCGAAGGCTTATCGACTACGGACATAATCGGGAGAATCCTGGAATCAGAGAATCGAAAGCTATGAAGCACATCATAGTCGGGACCGCCGGCCACATCGATCACGGGAAGACCGCGCTCGTCCAGGCGCTCACGGGCGTAGACGCCGACCGCCTCAAGGAAGAGAAGCTTCGCGGCATCACTATCGACATAGGGTTCGCCGACCTTGCGATAGACGATCTTCGCTTCGGGTTCGTCGACGTGCCCGGCCACGAGCGGTTCGTGAAGAATATGCTGGCGGGCGCGCACGGGCTCGACCTCGTGATGCTTGTCGTCGCGGCCGACGAATCGATAATGCCGCAGACGCGCGAGCACTTCGACATATGCCGCCTGCTTAGGGTGAAGGCGGGACTGGTCGCCCTGACTAAGGCCGATCTCGTAGACGCCGAACTCCTGGAGCTTGCCCGCGCCGAGGTCGAAGATTATGTCGCCGGGTCGTTTCTCGAAGGCGCGCCCGTCATCGCCGTAAGCTCTCGCACGGGCGAGGGCATCGAGCAACTGAAAGACGCGCTCGCCGAGCTTGCCGAGCGCATTCAGCCTAAAGCCACGATGGCCGTGGCGCGGCTGCCCGTAGACCGCGCCTTTTCGATAAAGGGCTTCGGGACCGTCGTCACCGGGACGCTGATCGCAGGCGAGCTGAAGCCGGGCGACGAGGTCGATATTCTCCCCGCGGGCACCCGCGCGCGCATACGCAATGTGCAGGTGCACGGGCGAGACACGGACCGCGCGCTCGCGGGCCAGCGCACGGCAATCAACCTTCAAGGGATAAACGTCGACCAGGTAGAGCGGGGCAGCGTCCTTGCGCCCGCCGGCCGGCTCGGCGCGACTTCGATGCTCGACGTACGGCTCGACCTGCTCGCCAGCGCGCCGCGCCCGCTCACGCACCGCGCCCGCGTTCGGCTGCATCACGGCACTTCTGAAGTCATGGCTCGCGTCGTCGTACTCGGCGGCGCGGGCGAGGGCGACGCGGCGGGTCAGGTCGCGGCTACGCACAGAATCGAGCCGGGCGCGAGCCGCATAGCTCAGCTCAGGCTCGAAGAGCCTATAACCGCGCTGCCCGGCGACCGGTTCATCATACGAAGCTATTCCCCGCAGGTGACGATCGGCGGAGGAGTCATCATAGACGCCTTGCCCGAAAAGCACCGCATACGCGACCGCGAAGCCGTCGCGCGGCTCGAACAACTGGAGAGCGCCGACCCTGCCGGCCGCGCTTTGATCTTTATAGAGATGTCCGGCGCGCGCGCGATGAGTCAGGGCGAGCTGGCCGCGCGCACGGGCGCGACCGACGAGCAGATTCTCGGCGCGGCGCGCGAGCTCGTCACCCAGGTCAGGGCGTTCGAAGTTTCAAACTCGCCTCTGCTTTTGATCTCCGCCCAGAGCTCTAACCGTCTTGCCGGGCGCGTCATCGACCTGCTCAAGGATTACCACCGCCGGGAGCCGCTGTCGCTGGGGCTGAGCCGCGAGGAGGTTCGCGAGCGCGTCTTCGGCGACGTTCGCCCCGAAGTCTTCCGCGCTGTCGTAGCCCGGCTTGCTGAAGAGGGCAAAGTCGCGGCCGAGCGCGATGCGCTGCGGCTTGCGGGCCACAGCCCCGCCCTGGGCGAGCAGGAAGCTACCGCGAAACGGGCTCTGGAAGCAGCTTTCAAGGCCGCGGGCCTTCAGGCCGGCACGCTGGAAGAGATCGCCGCGGCCTCAAGCGTGCCGGTGGCGCTCGCGCGCAAGCTCTACACGCTGCTCACGGCCGAAAGGCGCATCGTGCGCATAGGCGACATGGTCTTTCACGCCGACTCGCTTGAAGATCTGAAGGCGAGGGTTCGCGCGCAAAAGGCGATCAACCCCAGGATGGATGTCGCGGCCTTTAAGGAGATCACCGGCGGGCTGACGCGCAAGCATGCCATCCCGCTTCTGGAATACCTGGACCGCGAGCGCATCACACGCCGTACCGGGAACGAACGCGAAATACTCTGACTCGATACACCCGCTATCGATCCGCCCGCGACAGTGGCTTTAATCGCCGGTATAGCGATTGCTCTCCTCTACAGGGCCTCATCTAACTTGAGGAAATATCGAACAAGGAGGGAACATGTCAGCAAATGTGACTTCAGGTACTGCAAAGATGGCCCAACAGGCGACGCCCGATGCCGTCGAGTCGACGGCCCGCTCCATAGACGAGACGGTGAAGAGGAGCACAGGGCTTAGTCTCTTTCATATACTGACGCTCGGGTCTATCGGAGCGTCTATAGCCCTTTTCATAGCGGGTAAAAAGAACCTCGCTATATTCATAGGACTCTGGCCGCCGACGTTTCAGGCCCTCAAGGCCGCGTCTGAAAGCAAACAGGCGGCCGAGCGTTAACACAAAAATCTTGAGGCGGCATCTATCACATGCCGCCTCAAGAACTCTCCGTAAGCACTAATACTTTATCTTTAGCCTGGCCCGTCACTCGCCGACGGACGCGGCTTCCTGCGACAGCGAAGCCCACTCTTCGAGGGGGATTCGGCAGAAAGTATCGACCACGTAAGGGTCGAATTGCTTACCCGCGCCCTGCTTAAGCTCCTCGCAGGCGACTTCGAAGGTGCGCGGCTTGTCGTAAGGCCTGTCGGAAGTTATAGCGTCGACGGCGTCGGCCACGGCGAATATGCGCGCTTTTATGTCTATCTGCTCACCCGCTAGCCCTTCAGGGTAGCCGCTGCCGTCCCAACGCTCGTGGTGCTGGGCGACGACAGGCACGGCGACGCGAAGGTAGGGTATCTCCTCTATGATCCGCGCGCCCTTGAGCGGGTGCTTTTTCATCTCAGTCCATTCGTCGCCCGTCAGACAGTTAGGCTTTAGCAGTATCTTGTCTTCGATGCCTATCTTCCCTATGTCGTGGAAGAGCGCGCCCAGCTCTAAGGCCTTGAGATCCTCCTCGTCGAGCCCCAGCTCGCGCCCCAGCCGCAGGCTGTAAGCCACAACGCGGTCCGAATGTCCGCGCGTCTCGACGTTGCGCGTCTCAAGCGCGGTCGCGAGCGCACTGATAGTCGAGTGGTAAGTCGAGTTCAGCTCGGCCAGCGCGTGGCTCAGCCCCTGGTTCGCCTTCTCAAGCTCGTTGGCGTAAGCGGCAAGCCGCCGCTCGTTCTGGCGGGCCGCCTGCGCGAGCACGTGATGGCTGACGGCGCGCTTTATGCTCACCTCCACCTGGTCCGGCTCGAACGGCTTTATGATGTAGTCGAACGCGCCCATCCTCATGGCCTTTATCGCGCTCTGAGTCTCCGACAGCCCGCTCACTACGATGACCGGCGTCGTGGGGGCGAAAATGGCCGCGCAGCTTATTACGGCGTAGCCGTCTATGCGCGGCATCATCAGGTCGACGACTATCACCGAATAGCTCTTTGCGCGCACCTTCGCCAGCGCCTGCTCGCCGTCGTAGGCCGCGTCGCAGTCGTAGTCCTGCGACAGGAAGATGCACATCATATCGCACGTGTCACGGTCGTCGTCTACGACAAGTATCGGCGGTTTTGTGGGAATCGGCTGGATAGCAATTTCGCGAGACATTTCGACTTCCGGGCGCATTACGGACCTCCCGTTGGCGCAGACAGTGATCGCCATTTGAGCTTCAGGGGAGGACATTCAAGGCTTCTCGGCTCACTGCCGCCTTCGGTTGGCGAACTCACCTGAGCCGGAGCTTAAAGTATTATGACGCGTCACAAGCTAGTGATAAAGAGTCAGTTTAAATCCCCGCTTCTATGACTTTGCCGCCCCATTGTAGCCGACTATCGAACTCAGTCAATAGTTTCTTCCGGCTTGACTGCGGCGCGGGCGGGCAATATAACTATCTGTTCGCTTGTAGGGATCGCTTATGGCGAAAAGGCTGCACCCAAATTCAATAACGGGGCTCCCCGTACAACCTGCCGAGCTTGTCGAAGGCGGGGCCGAGTCGAACGGCGCATCTCAAAACGGTTCGGCCGCGTCGCGCCGCGACAGCACCACCGCCGCCACCGAAGCGATAGAGAATTTTTTCGAGCTCGCGATGAAAGAGCTTGCCGCTATGCGCACTCGGGCGGAGGTCGAGGCCATAGAGCGCGCCGCCGAGCTGATAATCGAGTGCGAGTCGCGCGGCGGGCGCGTTCACGTCACGGGCATAGGCAAGAGCGAGCATGTGGCCCGCTACATCGCCTCGGTGCTCTCAAGCACAGGCACGCCCGCTTACTTCTTGCACGCGACCGAATGCGTCCACGGCTCGGCGGGCCAGGTGCGCGACTGTGACATCACGATCGCGATCTCGAACAGCGGCAACACGCCGGAATTAATGAGCGCCGTAGAGGCGTTGCGCGCGCTCGGGATCAAGATAATAGGAGTCTCGGGCGACCCCGCCTCGCCGCTCGCCCAGGCGGCCGAAGTCCTTCTATACGCCGGGGTGGAGAATGAAGGCGGCGTGTTGAATCTCGTCCCCCGCGCGAGCATACTCGCGAAGCTCTACATACTGTGCGCGCTGACCGTGGCGCTTGAGGCCCAGAAAGGGCTGACGCGCGAGCAGTACGCCTTGTGGCATCCGGGCGGCGCGCTCGGCCGCCTCGCCAGAGGGGAATAGTTTTCAGTTTTCAGTTTTTAGTTTTCAGTTCTTAGTTCATAGTTGCGTCTCAGCGGAGAAGAATATGAGGTCGCAATCCTATCGAGATCTGATCGTCTGGCAAAAGGGCATAGAGTTAAGCGTTCTGGTCTACAGAGTATGCTCAGGCTTTCCAAAGACTGAGGTGTATGGTTTGGCTGACCAGATGAAGCGGGCGGCGGTTTCTGTTTCGTCCAACATTGCCGAAGGACAGGCGCGGCAACACCTCAAAGAGTTTATTCAATTCTTAACTGTATCGGATGGCTCGCTAGCGGAACTGGATACGCAACGCATAATCGCCGAACGCTTAGGCTTCCTCTCTAGAGAAGGCAGCATAGAGCTAGATCAGCGCATTACTGAAATCCGTAAAATGCTTTATTCACTAAAGGCCAAGCTAAAAACTGAAAACTAAAAACTAAAAACTGTTAGTGAGCGAGGATGTCGAACGAGAGCTTGATCTCTTCCTTGACCTTGATCGTCCCACCCGCTACCGAAACTCGCTTGAGATTATAATCAGCGTGCTTTATCGAGAATTCGCCTTGCGCGCGTAGCCCGCCCGCGCCGAATGACGCCCGCGTGTTGATGACTACGCCGCGCGTGACGCCGTGCAGAGTCAGCTCCCCGGAGATTTGAACCTGATAGACCCCTTCGTCGACCCTGCTTGCCGTCACGTTCGTGCTGCGAAAGTTGATCTCAGGGTACTTGGCGACTTCAAGCACTTCGTCGCGCATCGTAGCTTCGATCTTCTCACGGTCGCTCTGACTCACCTTGTCGGTCACCGACAGCGAAGCGGCCCTCACCGTCATTTGCAGCGAAGCCGGGGCTACGGTGCCGTAGGTGAATTGCGTCTCGCCGGAAAAATTCCTGGCGGCGATGGTGTGATCGTGGCCGAAGCCTGACAGCAGCCCGCCGACGAAGACCCGCACCGTGAAACGGCTCTGGGCCGCGTCTATGCGGTAGCGAGCCCCGTCGGTGACTGCTGTCGAAGGCGGAGTCTCGGGCGCGGGTTCGGCCTCGCGCTCACGGGAAAGTGCGCCGGCCTCGAACGTCATTGCAAGCGCCAGGAGTAAGGTGAGCAACCAGGCTTTGCGATTCTTCATGAACTTCAGACCTCTAAGAGAAATCTAGCTGGTTCGTTTTATGAGCGGGCATGAGGCGGGGCGGTGAGCGGCGGGGGCGGGTAGCTGAGATCGGCTACCCGCTCCCGCCTGTCAAAATCTCTATCGTCTGCCGCTATTGAGTATTCTGATAAGCGCCAGGAAGATGTTGAACGCGTCCAGGTAAAGGTCCATCGCTCCGGCTATGTATTCGTTGGTCGGGTAGCGGCGGATTATGTTCGAAGTGTCATAAAGCACGAAGCCCGAAAACAGGATCAAGGCCCCGGCGGCTAACGCGAAACCCAGGCCGGTCGAGCCTACGATGAGCATGTTCAAAAACCCGCCCAGCACGATCACTATCAAACCGACCCAGAGCATCCCCCGCATGAAACTGAAGTCCTTCTTCGACACGAAGACGTAAGCCGTCAGCCCGCCGAATATGCCTACCGTCAGCACCCCTGCCTGGAGTATCGAGGCGGGGTTCGTCGCGCTGACGTAGTAAAGCAGCGGCGATATGACGACTCCCGTGAAGGTTGTGAACGCGAAGAAGGCCGCTACGTTGATTCCGGGCATATGCCTGACGGCCTGCGCGCCGATCACGCCCGCGATCAGGGCGATGAGCGTGATCCAGGGATGGCGCGCGATGGCGATCATCAGCGATGGGGTGTTAAACCCTATCACCACGCCGCCGATCGCGAAGAGTATTCCCACGAAAAACAGCGCGTAGACCTTGCGGATAAAACCGAGGCGCTCTGACACGGTCGCCTCCGCCGCCGTCTGCGGCCCAAAGCCCGCCGGGCGTTCGCCCGACTGCCACGCCTGAGACTGTGAGTAATGACGGTTCTGGGGGTCGTATTCGTTCATCGATTTGTATCCTCTCAGATGATCTTAGGGCTATCGTCAGTATAGCATAGAAAAGAAAAAACTGGGGCGCTGGCCCGCGCCCCGAAGCTTTGCCCGGTTTGAAAGGAGAATTTTAAAAGGAGAATAAAGAACCCGCCTCACACTCCCCCCAGATGCTGTGAGGCGGGCTGCACTCGCTCAAACTTGAGAGCGAGATTACGGCGTCACCTTGTCTTTCACCTTCTTGCCTACATTCTTTGCACCCTTTCCCACTTTTTTCGCTGTTTTCCCAACCTTGTCCCCTACGTCCTCTGCCTTGTCGCCTACCTCTTTGGCCCCCTCTTTCGCACCCTTGGCCACCTTCTTGCTCGTGTCTACGGTCTTATCGGCAGTCTTATCGGCAACGTCCTTGGTCTTGTCGCCTACCTCTTTGCCGACGGCCTTGGTCGTATCCCACGTGTCGGCCGCCGTGTCGGCTATCCAATCGGCGCTCGCGTCTATGACCTGCTCGATCTCGCTGTCGTCGTCAAGATCGACTTTGCGGCCGTCGCGCAGCTCCACCGTCGCCGTGCGCCTCGCGCCCGGTCTGGTCGTGCGCGTTACGCGAGCAACCTCGCCGTTATCAAAAGTCCTCACCTCGGTCTTCGTCCCGTCAGGCGCAGTCGTCGTAGCGACCGTCGAGCCGTCGTCCTTCTCGACCTCTTGCGCGGTCGGCGTCGCGGTCGGCGTCGCCGTGCCGGCAGACTGCGTGTGCTCCGCGCACCCTATCGCCGCCATCGAGATTGCCAGCAGCAGAACGATCATTGATAACTTTATGAATTTCATTAATCTCTCCTCGTCGCCTTGATTCTCAACCGTCGCCCATAGGCGATTGGCAACAGGCGTGCCATCCGGCCCGCCAACGCTTAGTCGCTCGAAAGTATATGCTTTTCGAAAAATAGGCCAGCTTTGCAGAGTACCAGATTCCAACGTCGCGTATTGAAATTGAACGGTAGAGCTTGATCGACTGTACTATAACGTTTCCGCCCACCGAGGCGCTCAGTTGGTGCGGGCCAGGATGTCGAAAGAGAGTTTCATATCGTCATCGACCCTTATCGTGCCCCATTTTATAGATTTGGTCTTGACGTTGAAATCATCCCTATCGAACTCGAAATCGCCGGTAGCCCGTATCGTCTCTCCGCTCAGCTCGACCCGCGCGGGGATCACGACGCGGCGTGTGACGTTGTGCAGAGTCAGGTCGCCTTCTATCAACAGGTCATACTGGTTCTCCGCGGTCTTCTTTTTGGTCGTGACCTTGGTGCTCTTGAATACAATCTCGGGGTACTTCTCGGTTTCAAGCACCTGCTTGCGCATAGTGCTGGTAATAATCTGCTTCTGCTGCTCGGTGAAACGCTCGCCGGTCTCCGCCAGCGAGTCGGCTTTAACCCTCAACAGGAGCGAGGCCGACTCGATCATGCCCGGCGTAAGCTGTATCTCGCCCGTGAAATCGCGCGCCGCGATGTGGTGGTTGTGCCCCATGAACCAGAGCACCCCGGAAGAGTTCGCGTCGACGACGAAGCGGCTGCTTGCGGCGTCCAGTCTGTAACGCGCGATCGGGCCTTTGTGAACCGTCGCCCGTTGCGCCGGCGCTTCATACGGAGCCGCCGCGAACGCAAGCAGGCCGGAGAAGAGAAATGTTAAGAGTCTCGTTTTCATGCGTTTTACCTCCAGAATTCTAAGGATGGTAAACGCAATCGGGGTGCCACCGGGCAGAAGGCGGGCGATAGGGCCGGTCTAAACCTCTGCCTTGTGATATTTCTTAAAGACCAGCGCGGAGTTCTTTGAGCCGAACGCGATGCAGTTGCACAGCGCGGTCTCTATTGTCAGGTCGCGGCCGAGGTTGGCCACGTAATCAAGGTCGCATTCGGCGTCAGGGGTTTCGACGTTGATGGTCGGGGGCGCGTAGTTGTGCTTCATCGCCATGAGCGTCGCGACGGCCCCGGCCGCGCCGCTCGCGCCTTGCGGGTGGCCGACCATAGATTTCGTAGAGCTTGCCGGAATCTCGCGCGCGCGGTCGCCGAAGGCTATGCGCACGGCGGCCGACTCCGTGCGGTCGTTTATCCGCGTGGCGGTCCCGTGGAGGTTAAGGTAATCGATCTCGTCCGTGGTCATCCCCGCGCCTTCGACGGCCATTCGCATCGCGCGGGCCGCGTCGTGACCCGTCGGCGCGATCTGAACGCGGTGGTAGGCGTCGCAGGTCGAAGCGTAGCCGACGACCTCAGCGTAAATCTGCGCCCCGCGGCCGAGGGCGTGCTCCAGCTCCTCGAATATCAGAACCCAGGCCCCCTCGCCCAGCACGAACCCGTCGCGGTCGGCGTTGAATGGGCGCGAGGCCCGCGCCGGCTCGTGGTTCCATTTCGTAGTCACGGTCCCCATGCGGCAGAAGGCCGTCATCAGCCCGAACGTGATGCAGGCTTCGACGCCGCCCGTGACTATCGTGTCGATCTGGCCCGAGCGTATCGAATTCCACGCGTAGCCCATGGCGTCGGTCGAGCTGGTGCAGCCGGTAGATACGACGTGGCTCATGCCGTGCAGGCGGAAGGCCATGTTGATCTCGCTTGAGATCATGCCGACGAACGAGGCGACGATCGAGTAGGGAGAGACCCTGCGGTAAGCGGCGTCATGATCGTTACGGTCGTAATACTGTTTGTACTGGCGCTCGGCGAACTCTATGCCGCCCGCGCCCGTGCCGACGACGACGCCTATCTGCTCGCGCTCGATCGGGGTGAGCGTCTCGAAGTTTATCCCGGCGTCTGACGCGGCCTCTTCGGCAGCGAAGAAGGCCATCGGCACGGCGCGCTGGACGCGGTCTTTATCTTTTTTCGAGATGTAGCGGTCGAAATCAAAGTCCTTCACTTCGGCGGCAACTTTGCACGAGATTTGCGAGGCGTCGAAGAGCGTTATCAGCCCGGTCCCGCTCACCCCGTTTGCGGTCGCTTTCCAGAAGGCTTCGCGCCCTACGCCATTAGGGCTGACGGCTCCCATCCCGGTCACAACAACGCGCCTAAAACTCATCGTTTAGTCCTCCGCTCAAAACTGGCCTTTGATTTTGGGCATGCTTTAGCTGTAGGCATTCTACGCTATCAAGGTCGTTTTTATCCACACCCTAAATTGTCCGTAGTGGGGTAAAAGCATGATGAAGCAAGATGTAGGGGCCATGGCGCATGATGCGCTTCGCGCGGCGCGGGCTTGTCCCTGCCCGGATTGGCCGATATGGCCGATGATGCGCTTCGCGCACGGCGGCCAATGATGTCATCGTGCTGCGCACGATCCGGGCAGCCACGAGGGCTGCCCCTACAATCTCACCATCAAATTGCTTTACCCCACTACCAAATTGTCCAGGCTCTTTAGTAATGCTTCGGCCAGAGCGCGGTCGCGCCGATTCTCGTACTCCCAATCGGGGTCGAGGTCCGAGCTGATGACACGCTCCAAAAGCTCTCTTGCACGGTCGCAGTCCGAAACGTCGATCGCCTGCTCTGCCGCGTAGAGCAGCGTCACGCTGTTTAAAGGCGCTATCTGAAGCGCGCGGTCGAACAGGCGGCGGCTGCGCTTAGGGCTGCCGCCCAAAAGTCTCGGCGCTTTGTGAGTGATGCGGCCGAGCACGCGCAAAGGGCCAGCGCCGTGGTAGCTTTCCGATATCTCTTTTGCCAGTCGCAGCTCGTTTCGCCCGCGCAGCAACGCGCGGACTGCTTTGATGCCGGCGGCGCATTCGGCAAAGAGCGCGAGATTCACCCCGAGCCAGAAATGGCCTTCGACGCGCTCGGGGCTGATGGCCGCGGCCCGCTCGCCCGCGCCTATGCCCGCCGCATGCAATTGCCGTTTGCCGCCGGCGGAATCGGCCTCCTGTCCCAGGAAGAACAGCGACCGCGCCAACCGCCACTGCACCTCGTAGCGGTCCGCCCCCCCGACGACGCCCGCAAGCAGGGCGACAGATTCTTTAACTGCCCCCTCGGTCGCCCGTGAGCGGTAAAGTTGGTCGGCGCGGCTCAAGACGGCGAGGATGTCCATGCGAGATTTCAAATCTCAAATCTCAGATTTGAGATGGTCCCTCATCTCGTAGTTATCTTCTTCAGGTGGTCGCGAGAGAAGATCGCGTCGCTCAACTGACCGCCGTAGGCGACCTTGATCGTTTCAAACGAGATCTTTTTTTGCCGCGCCGGGTTGTCGACGACCCAGCGCATGCGCGTCCAGTGCCCTTCGCGCTCGGCCATCTCGCCGACGGTGACGCGGCGGAGCAACTGGTTCTGATTGTCGTAAAACTCCGCGACCAGCGCCGCGTAATTCTCTTTCGAGATAAGCAGGACGATGCGCGGAAACTTAGACTCCATCCCGTCCTTAAGCTTCCCCTCGATGCGGTAGACGGCTTTCCCCTCAACGCTCTCTTCTCCGACCAGGCGGAAGCTGTACTTTTCCGTCTGCCCGTCGGCCAACTCCTGCATGGTCATTCCGAAAAGCGAGTCTTCGCTTACGACGTTGTTCACGGTGGCGAAGGAGTTGTTGCTTTGAATGTAGCGCGTAGCTTCGATGTTCCCCTGCGGGCTGGTGATGACCAGCGCGTTGCGGTCGCGCTCTTCGGCGGGCGAAGTGAACTCGACTAGCATCAGCCTGCGGCCGTCGGGCGCGAGCTTCCGCGAGATGGACATCCCGACCTCTCTCGTGCTGCCGTCGGATTCCTTGATGACTGCAAGCGTCTTGCTCACGCTCTGGCTGCTGTTATCGAGCGCGCGGTAGCGCTCGACGATCTGCTCGCCTTCGCGCCCTGCGTCGGGACTCGGCGCACGCGCGGCAGTCTCAACCGGCTTGCTCTCCTCCTTGGCGCACGCGGCGGCAAAGACCGCGAGCGTTAGCGCGAACAAGAAGTAACCAAAACTCTTCATAGCCATCCAATCACCTCTTCAGGTTTACATACTCCGGTTCCTGGTCCGGCTCTCGTCTCTTGCCGTGGCCTCTCGCGACCCGCGCGAAGAGCCGCGTCTTCATCAAGGCCGGGAGGAATATCAGGTCGGCGGCCAGGCACGCCAGTATCGTGACGGCCCAGAGCACGCCGCTCGTCCGCACAGGGAGAAACGAAGATAACACAAAGACCAGGAAACCTACCGTGAGCATGAGGTTGACGAGCACCGTCGGTTTGCCCGTCCTGCGCATCGTGAGCCACATGGCCCAGCCTTCGTCATCCGGCCGCTCGTCCGTCGATTGCCGGAAGCGGCGGATCATATGAACGGCGTTATCGACCGCAAGCCCCAGCGCGCCGCTCGCGACCATGCTCGTCGTGATGTCGAGCGTTATCCCTGTCCACCCCAGAAAGCCGAAGTAGCAGGCGATGGGCAACAGGTTCGGGATCAGCGCCAGAAGCCCCGTCATAAACGACCGGAACAGGATGACCATCATCAGGTAGATCGAAGTGAGCGCGATGGCCAGGCTCGACGCCTGCGAGAAGGCCACCGCGTCCGAGGCGTCGTTCAGGAGCACGAACGAGCCCGTTGCGCGCTCGACCGCGCCCGGCGGGAGATTGGCGCGCGACCAATCGTCGATCTTCGTCGTCAAGCCGCGCAGGTCGTTAGAGCCGAAGAGGTTCGTCCTCAGAAGTATTATCACGCGCGAGCCGTCGCGACTGACCAGCCGCTGGATCGATTCGTCCTGCGAGAGAAAGTCGTCGTTGATCGACCGCAGCCTCGCCGCGTCTTGCGGAATCTCATTGGCGGTCTCTCCCGGCTTGCCCGGCAACACGCTGTTGAGACGTTTGACTATGTCGGCAATCGAGAGCGCCGCGTCGACTCCGGGCTGGCTGAGCGCGAACTTTTCGAGCCGCGCGGCCCCGCTCATGAACGCGGGGTCGGCGGTCGCGCCCTTCGCGCCGCTAACGACTATCTGGATGCTCGCCGCCCCCGCCATCCGCTCGTGCAGCCGCTCGGCGTCTTCGACCGTGTCGCTGTGGCGCGGGAATATTCTGAGGTAATCGGTGTTGATGCGCAGCCACAAGACGCCCGCGCCTATGGCCGCCGTCAGCAACAACGAGACGGCAAGGACCACCTTGCGACGGAACATCACGTAAGCGGTTACGGTGCGGAGAAATCCGTTAAGCCATAATGCGTAATCTTTCTTATCCGATCGAACCTGGCCGAGCGCGCTCGGCGGCAATATTGCGAGCGCGGCCGGTATGAAGGCCAGCGACAGGATTAGCATGAACATCACGCCCGCGGCTTGGTATACGCCCGCGTCGAAGACCGTGGGAATATCGCTAGACGCATGAGACCCGAACCCCGCCATCACCGTCGTGCCCGATACGAGCACGGCGGGGCCTATGAACTTCATTCCTTCGAACCAGTGAGAACGCTGCGCGTGAAGAGTTTCGGTCGCTCCGGGCTCGGACATTGAAAGGCGATATTGATTCAGCACGTGAAAGATGTAAGAGCTGCCCACGGCCATCAGGATCGTCGGCATCACGAGCGTCGCTATGGTGATAGGGCTGCCGACGAGGCTCATCAAACCGAAGGTCCACACGAGCCCCATCCCCAGCGCGATCATCGGAAGGGCCGCGCCCCAAAAACTTCGAAACGAGAAGAGAAAAACTAGAAAGCATACGAGCGCCGCCACGGGCGAGCAGACCAGCAGGTCGCGCGCCATGCTGTGCATGCCGCGCGCGTTCATGATCGGGACGCCCGCCAGCAGCACTTCGTCCGCGCCGGCCTCGGCGTCGGCAACGCTTTCGACCTGCTCCGCAAGGCGGCGGGCCTCCGCCTCCGTTCGCGGGGCTATGAAGACGTTGAGCGCCGTCGTCCGCCCGTCTTCGGAGATGTAGTGTCGCGCGTAGAGCGGGTCTACGGTGATCTCGCGCTTCAGTCTTTGCAGGAGGTCGGCCGTCGCGGCGCGTGGGATCAGGCTTTCGATCCTTATCCCATCGTCACTGCCGCGCACGGCCTGGAGGCTCGTGAGGCTGATCGCGTCGGCGACCCCTTCGATGCTCTTAAACCGTTTCGTCAGACGGTCGAGCTTTTCGATGAATTCCGGGGTGAATACGTCCGCGGTCGTGAGCGCGACTATGATGACGCGGTCGTCGCCGAACGTGGTGCGAACCTCGTTGAAGAATTCAAGCTCCCGGTCTTTGCGCGTGAGCGTCTCGGGCGAGCCGTTGAAGCCGATGCCGCGGACGGCTATAGAAGCCGCGAACAGCGCCGTGATGGCGAGCGATAACGCGATAATGGTCTTAGGGTGGAAAACAACAAGCTTCAATGTCTGGTTCATAAATTGGCCCGAAGGGCTAGCGCAACAGCCTGATTGTGCGACTATAAGCGATGCGGGCAAACCGAGTCAAACTCGAAGGCCGTATAATCCGAGCGGGGGGCAAAAGTCGTGATTCTTGAGTAAGGTTTTCATCTCTGATATACTTTGATAGGGACAGATTTTCTAATCGTGAAGCGTAGCATCATCCCGGTACTACGGTTGCACGCGAAGCTGGGAAGTCATATAAGAATGTTAGACCTCGAAATTTTCACCGACAAAATAGCAGAGAGTGGCCGCAGGCTTGTTCGGAAAGCTTATGAAGAGGCGCGCTCGCGCGACCATAATCAGCTCGCTCCCGAACACGTACTGATCGCCATCGCGGAAGTTGAGCGCCCCTTCTTTAACGAAGTGATGCAGAGCCTCAACCTGGACCCGCAGGTCGTCTTGCAGGCGGTCGAAACGAAACTCGGCCAGCGCGACTACCTGGGGCGCGGCATACGGATGGGTGAGTCGTTGAGGACATTGCTCTCAAACGCGCTCAAGCATGCGCACGAGCGCGGCCGCCGCCTCATTGAATCGACCGACCTCTTCGTAGCCCTCTTCAAGGACGTACATAGTTTCCCCGTAGAACTGCTCAGGCGGCTGGGCGCAGACCGGGAGATGGTGATGCAAAAGATACAGACGCGCGTGCGCAGCCACGAAGAGAAGGAAGAGAAGTACCGCCGTCGCTACGAGCTTCCGCCTTACCTGAAACACTTCGGCGTGAGCCTCAACAAGCTCGCGCGCCAGGATAAGCTCCCGCCCGTCATCGGCCGCAACGAAGAGATCCGACAGATGATAGAGATACTCTGTCACCGCGAGCGCGCCAACTCCCCTATGCTCGTGGGCGAGGCGGGCGTCGGCAAAACGGCCGTCGTCGAGGGGCTCGCGCGCAAGATAGAGCTTGAGGCCGACTCCGTCCCCCAAAGGCTGCGCAACTCTCACGTCGTACAGTTGCAGATGTCGGGCATCGTGGCCGGCACCATGTTGCGCGGCATGTTCGAAGAGCGCATCCAGGGCATCATAAACGAAGTCAAAGAGCGCGATAACCTGATCCTTTTCATAGACGAGGCGCACACGATCATAGGCGCGGGATCGGCTCTGGGAGCCAGTTCCGACGCCGCCAACATGTTCAAGTCCGCCCTGGCCCGCGGCGAGATCCGCATCATCGGCGCGACCACCATGACTGAGTACAAAGAGTACATCGCCGAAGACGAGGCCCTGGCCCGCCGCTTCCGGCTCGTCAAAGTCGACGAGCCTTCGGTCGAAGACACGCGCAAGATAGTCGTGGGCGTGCGCCCCCGCCTTGAGCGCAACTACTCGGTCACGATCTCCGACGAGGCGATCGACACGGCGCTTGAGATGGCCCCGCGCTACGTCCGCAACCTTCACCTGCCCGACAAGGTGATCGGCTGGCTGGACACGGCGGCCGTCAAAGTCGAGATCAACCAGCCCGAGATGGGCGAGGTCCGCTCCGAGCACATAATCGACGTCATAAGCCAGGAGTCGCGCATACCGCGCGACATGATCTTCCGCGACACAAACGACCGCTTCGTCCACATGGAAGAGGCGCTCTCGTCGCGAGTCATCGGCCAGAAGGTCGCGATCAAAGCCGTGGCGCAGAGGCTCCGCCTGAACAAGGGGCCGCTGAAAGAGAACTTCTACAAGCCGGACGGCGTGCTGTTGTTTCTAGGCCCGACCGGCGTCGGCAAGACCGAGCTCGCCAAGGCCGTCGCCGAGTTCATGTTCGGCGACGACGACAAGATGGTCCGCATAGACATGTCGGAATATCAAGACGGGACGATCGCGATCGAAAAGCTGATAGGCATGCCGCGCGGCATAGTCGGCAGCGAGCGCGGCGGCATCCTGACCGAGCGGCTGCGCGACAACCCTTACACGGTCCTGCTGCTCGACGAGATCGAGAAAGCCTCGCCTTACCTGCTCAACCTCTTCTTGCAGGCTTTCGACGAAGGCTGGCTCACGGACGGGCGCGGCAAGAAGGTCTACCTTTCGGACGCGATAATAATAATGACCTCGAACCTGGGGTCTGAGAATTTTAAGAAGTACATGAAGCCGCTCGGGTTCGGGACCAAGAGCCTGGCCGACATCTCCGCCATCAACCGCGAGGTGATAAAGGCGGCCGAAGAGCGGTTCTCGCCCGAGTTCCGCAACCGCATAGACGAGATAGTCGTCTTCTCGCCGCTCACGCAGGACGAGGTGAAACAGATCGCCGAGCTTTACCTGAGCAAGATCAAGCGGCAGATGAAGCACCAGGGCAAGCACATAGAGATCACGGCGGCGGCGGTCGTCTTCCTGGTCGAGAAGGGGTTCAGCCCCGCTTACGGCGCGCGATTCCTCAAGCGCACGATCGACGAGCTGGTGAAGCTGCCCGTGACTACCAGGTGGAAAGAGGGCAACCGTTTCTTCGTCGACGTCGAAGAAGGTGTGATAAAGATAACGCCTCTCGACTGAGTTCGAGGTTGTTATTCGCATTAATCGAAGCGGCGCAAGTTTCTTTGTGCCGCTTTTCATTTTATAATTTGAACACCCAGTCCGTTACGAAGTTTGGAGGAAATTCGGTGAAGTCATTAAAAGCAATTTTCTTATCCCTGGTTGCGCTCGCGGCGGTCGTGAGCGCCAGTACGGCGCAGAAGGAGCAAGACGACCCTGATCCTGCGCGCGCCGAGGCCATCATCCGCGAAGCGATAAAGGCGCGCGGCGGCGACGCCTACGCCCGCGTGAGCAACACGGTCAGCCAGGGGCAGTTCACGCGTTTCGAAAAAGGCATATCGCTGCTCCCCCAGAGCTTCACCGATTACGTCGTCTACCCCGATCGCGAGCGCACGGACTTCGGCAAAGGCGACACCAAGTTCGTCCAAGCGAACACCGGCAACACGGGCTGGATTTATGACGCGAGCCAGAAGGCCATACGCGACCAGACCGACGAGCAGATCAAGAGCTTCCAGCAGTCTATCCGGTATGACCTCGACAACCTGCTGCGCCGCGCGTGGCAAGAGCCGGGGGCGAAGCTCGTTTATCTAGGCCGGCGCGAAGCGTGGCGCAACACATTCTCGGAGGCCGTGCGGATAGACTTTGCCGACGGTGCTTCGGCCACCTTGCATTTCGACAAGAGCACGAAGCTGCCGCTGATGACCGAATACAAGACCGTCGCCGGCGAGGCGACTACGGACAACCAGGCGCGTTTTTTCCGGTGGGTGAATTTTGGCGGGATAATGTACCCGACGATTCAGGATTTTTATCGCAATGGTGTACAGACGGGGCGGGCGGCCTTCGACGAGGTCAGCTTCAACGCGAACATACCCGAAAAAATCTTCGCCAAGCCTTCCAACGTCAAAGAGGTGAAATGACCGGCGCGGCGCATGACCGTGGTTATGCGCCGCGCGCTTCTACATCACTCGTTGCGGTAAATCTTCGACCGACTTGTAGAACGACAGACGGATGTTGCGCAGGTCCGTGCTTATCTCGTAGAGGTCGTTCAGCAGCGACTGCATCTGATCCTTCTGCCGCTCAAGGTCGGGCTGCACCGACGACAGGTGCAGCTCCAGCCCCGCCAGCCGCGCTTCGAGCGTCGCAAGCCGCGACTTGATGCTCCGCCAGAACTGCTCTATCGCCGTGAGGTGCGTCTCGATGCTGTCCTGAAACTCTGAGACGCTGTAGCGGAGCTCGCTCACCATCTTGAGGATCAACTCGAACGTAGGCTCCTCAGCTTCGTCTGTGTCCATGGGGTTGCCCTCTCAAGCCACCGTGACCTCTTTGGCGAGGTACACGTCCTGGATCGCGTTGAGGATCTTGACGCCCTCGGGCATCGGTTTTTGGAAGGCCTTGCGACCCGAGATCAACCCGGTGCCGCCTGCCCGCTTGTTGATGACGGCCGTGCGCACCGCCTGCTGGATGTCGTTTTCGCCCGACGCGCCGCCGGAGTTGATGAGCCCCGCGCGCCCCATAAAGCAGTTGGCCACCTGATAGCGCGTCAGGTCTATGGGGTTGTCCGTCGTTAGCTCCGAGTAAACCTTCTTGTGCGTCTTCCCGAATTTCAGCGCCTCATAGCCGCCGTTGTTTTCCGGGAGCTTCTGCTTGATTATGTCGGCCCCGAGAGTGACGCCGAGGTGGTTGGCCTGCCCCGTAAGGTCGGCCGCCACGTGGTAGTCCATCTCTTTAGTCTTGAAGGCGGAGTTACGCAGGTAGCACCAGAGTATGCAGAACATCCCAAGCTCGTGCGCGTGCTGGAACGCCTGCGTGACCTCCTGTATCTGGCGCTTGGACTCTTCGGACCCGAAGTAGATCGTAGCCCCCACGCCGACGCAGCCCTGGTCGAACGCCTGGTCAATGGAGCCGAACATGATCTGGTCGAAGCTGTTCGGGTAAGAGAGAAACTCGTTATGGTTGAACTTGAGAACGAAGGGGATCTTGTGAGCATACTTGCGCGACACGGACCCTATCGCGCCGAGGGTCGTCGCGACGGCGTTGCACCCGCCTTCGACCGCCAGCTTCAAGATGTTGTCGGGGTCGAAGTACTCTATGTTGGGCGCGAACGAAGCCCCGGCCGAGTGCTCTATGCCCTGGTCGACGGGCAGTATAGACAGGTAGCCCGTGCCCGCAAGCCGCCCGTGGTTGAACATAGTCCCGAGGTTGCGCAGCACGGACGGCGAGCGGTCCGTGCCGACCAGCACGCGGTCTATGAAGTCCGGGCCGGGCAAATGGAGCGACTCTTTCGGTATCGTCCTGCTCTGGTAGGTCAACAGCGTTTCGGCCTCGTCGCCGAGTATGCGTTCAATCTCTTGGATCATCTCGCCCTCCTGTAGTGAGATAGTGATTATACCGGGATCGCCGGAAAACGGCCCCACCATTCTATTCTTACGCGATTCGCAGGTCAACGCCCGCAAAAAAAGGGCGCGCAAATCGAGATCTGCGCGCCCAGAAAGAGGATCTGAGATGTTTACCCATCTCATAAGAGCCACCTCGACGCCTAAAGATACATGGCCGACGATTTTTTTTCTTCTCAAGTATTTTGAGATTACGGGCGGCGGGGCGCGCTGCGCGGCCGTGTCTGCTCGGTCGGTCTTTCGGGCTCGCGCGCGGCGGGGGGGATTCTTTCGGGCGGGTCTTTAGGCGGTTGCAGGGGCTGATCGCCGGGCGGGGGAAGAGGCGCTTCGAAGGGAAGCCCGCCCGCGTGCGCCTCGCAACTGTCTACGGGCTGAGTCCCTTCGACGAAATACTCCGTCCGTCTGGTCGGGCAACTTTCGGTCGCAAGCTCTCCGGTCGTAGGGTCTATCTCGGCGCTCACTATGCCGTCGGGCTTCGGGAAGCTGTCGCCGCCCAGGTCGGGCCTGAGCGCCAGCGCCTGCTTCATGAAGGCCGCCCAGATGGGCAGCGCCGATTGCGACCCTTCGAGCCCCAGCTCGGAGTTGTCGTCAAAGCCGACCCAGACGACGCAGACCAGATTCGGCGTGTAGCCGGCAAACCACCCGTCGCGCGAAGTGCCGGTCTTGCCCGCGGCGGTCGCCGTAAAGCCCATCGCCCGCGCGCGCGCCGCGGTCCCCTTGTTTAACACGTCCTGCATCATGTTCGTCATCAGCCAACTGACGCCGGGCTTGAGCGCAGGCCGCGTCTCGGCGCGCGTCTCGATTATGCTGACGCCTTCGGAATTCGATATGCGCTTGATCGGCCGCGCCGTCGCGAGGTAGCCGTTGTTTGCGAAGGCCGTGTAAGCCTGCGCGATTTCGAGCGGCGTGGCCTCGGCCGTCCCCAGCGCCAGCGCGGGGAAGGGCTGCGGGCGGGGGAGCCCAAGCTTTTCGGCCATCCTCGCGACTTTTCCGTAGCCCACTTTTTCGGCTATCCGCACCGTGACGACGTTGAGCGAATGGACGAGCCCGTCGCGCATAGTCACGTCGCGGTTGGAATACGCCTTACCGAAATTGTCGGGCGAGTAGGTCTTGCTCCCGCCATAATAAAACGTCTCGGGCGCGTCCAGGAACATGTTGGCGGGCGTGATGATGTCGTCGCTCGAATCTTCGTAAGCCGTGTTGATCGCCGTGGCGTACACGATGGGCTTGAAGACCGAGCCGGGTTGGCGGTTGGCGTCGATGGCGCGGTTGAGCTGGCTCTGGCCGTAGTCGCGCCCGCCGACCATGGCGACTATCTCGCCCGTCTTCGCGTTCAGGGCCACCAGCGCGGCCTGAAGCGTGCCGGGCGGCACGGGGTTCTTCTTCCGCTTCGAGAATATCGGGTCGAGCTTCGCGAGCGTGTCGCCCACGGCCTTGTCCGCTGCGCGCTGCAAGTCCATGTCGACGGTCGAGTAGACGCGGAACGACTGCTGTGAGAGGTCGCGCGTGGCCGATTCGCTCAGAAGCTGCTGCTGCAAGTAGTCTATGAAGTAAGGCGCGTCGGAGTTCACGGCCCGCCGCTTCGGCTCTATCTTAAGCTCGGTGGCCTTCGCCTGCCTCGCCGTGGCCTCGTCGATGAACCCCGCCTCGAACATAGAGTCGAGCACCTGGTTGCGCCGCGCCTTCGCGCGCTCGGGGTCGCGGTAGGGTGAATACAGACTCGGCCCGCGAATGATCCCGGCCAGGAATGCCGCTTCGGGCAGCGTAAGGTTGACCACGTCCTTGTTGAAGTAGACCGAGGCCGCCTCGCCGACTCCGTTGATCGAATAGCTCCCCGACTGGCCCATGTAAACGTCGTTGGCGTACAGCTCGAAGATCTCCGCTTTCGTCAGCTTCGTTTCTAACACGAGCGCGATCATCATCTCTTGCGACTTGCGTTTGAAGGTGCGCTCGGGAGTCAGGAAGAAGTTCTTGACGAGCTGCTGCGTTATCGAAGAGCCGCCCTGCTGCAACTCGCCTTCGCTCGCGTCGCGCCAGACGGCGCGGACTATGCCGCGAAAGTTTATGCCCGAGTGCTCGAAGAACTGGCGGTCCTCGATCGCGACGACGGCGTCTTTGTAATGCTTCGGCAGGTCTTTGAACGAGACGAGCTTCTGCTTCTGGCGCTGCTTGTCGTTCGAGAAGGCCGTCACCATCTCGGGCTCGATCAGCGCCGTGTCGAGGTTGCGCTTGCTGTCTATGCTGGTGATCTTCGTTATGGCGCGGCCGTTGCCGCCGAACGAGACGATTATGTTCGGGAACTGCGGCGCGTTGTTGATCTTAGAATCCAGGCTCGTGTGAATCTCGATCGAGCCGTTCTTGATCAGGTAGCGCCCGCGCTTAGAATCGGCCTCCTTGCTCGACTCGACGTAGCCGATGCTGTCGAGGTGGCCCTTGAGCTGATCGAGCGAGAGCGCCTGGCCCACGCGTATCGAGCGCGGCGCGGCGTAGATGCCCGTCGTCCGCACGATGATGTCTCCCTGACGCCAAGTGTCGATCATGATCGAATACTTGACGTAGAAGAAGACTGTCACCGCGACGGCCACCAGCGAGAGGACGCCCAGCGCGATCAAGACTTTTCGCGTAAAGAGGCGGCGCGCGATGCGGCCGAGCAGCCCTGCCCGCCGCTCTTCTTTTCTTATTACGCGCGTTCTCGGTTTTTTTGTAACTGTAGCCAAGGCTCTACCGAATCCATCCCTTTCGACTGCTACGGCCGGTTAGATTCCTGTTAGCTAGATTTGGTTGGCAAACTAACCGCCACGAGGGCTAATAAAAACTCTAGCACCCGTAGGGGAAGGGAACAAGGCTAACTTCAGTTGGCCGCGCTGCTGGCCCGCTGGACCACGAGCTCGACCTGACAGTTGCCCAGAATCTCTTTTATAGAGTTCGTAAGCTCGGGCGTGACTTTGACGCGGACGAATTGGTTGGGCTGGACGCGGACCATCATCCCGTTGGGCAGGTCGACTTCAAACGTCACGCTACAATCGCCCCTGTGGCGGTCAAGCAGCGCGTGCAGAAGGTCGACTTTGTCGTTATCGATCTGGGCGCCGTCGACGCGGACGACTATGTTGCGCGCACTCCGCTCGCGGATGTTCTCCAGGCTCTGTATCTCGTCGGAGATGATCGTCATGCTGCCGCCGTCGTCTATCTCCAGGCGGCCCCGCACAAGGACGGACGCGTCGGCCTGTATGATCGCGGCGGCCTTGCCAAACACGTCGGGCCACGCGACCACCTTCACCGAGCCGAAGCGGTCTTCGAGGTGGAACAGGCCGAAGCGGTCGCCTTTCTTCGTCGTGCGGACGTTTAGCTCCATCACTATGCCGCCGATCGTCACCTGCGCCCCGTGGTTGAAGCTCTGCAATCGGTCTACGTCGGCGTTAGCGAAATCCGAGAGCGCCTGGTCGTAGCTCTGGAGCGGGTGGCCCGATATGTAAAAGCCGAGCGTCTCCTTCTCGCCCTTGAGCATCTCCTGGTTAGACCAGTCTTCGGCGTAAGGCAGTTGCGGCTCGGCCACGGGCATCGATGACGTGAGCGAGCCGAACAGGTCGGTCTGCCCCGTGGCGCGCGACCGCTGAGTCCGCTGGCCGCTTTCGATCGCCGCGTCGATCGCGGCAAAGACGCGCGCGCGGCTCTGGCCGAGGCTGTCGAAAGCCCCTGCGCGTATCAAGCTTTCGAGCACGCGTTTGTTTACAGCCCTCGCGTCTACTCGCTCGGTGAAATCGAATATCGAGCGGAAAGGCCCCGAGGCGTTTCGGGCTTCGGTGACGGAGGCTACGGCCGACTGGCCTATGCCCTTGATCGCCGCGAGCCCGAATCGGATGGCGTTGCCGCTCGCGGTGAAGTTGTCCAGGCTGGCGTTCACGTCCGGGGGCAGAATCTCTATGCCCTGCGCGCGCGCCTCGTTGATGTACTTGACGACCTTGGCCGTGTTGTTCAACTCGTTCGACAGCACGGCGGCCCAGAAGTGCGTCGGGTAATGCGCCTTCAGATAGGCGGTTTGATAAGCGAGATACCCATAGCTGAACGAGTGCGCTCGGTTAAAGGCGTAGTCGGCAAAGCCCTCGAAGCTCTGCCAAAGTTTTTCGAGCTTCGTGCGGTCGTGGCCGCGCTCGGTCGCCTGTTTTAAGAACTTCTCCTTATGTTTGTCCAACTCCTCGCGCTTCTTCTTACCCATGGCGCGGCGCACTAGGTCTGCTTCGCCGAGCGAATACGCCGCGAGCTTTTGAAAGACTGCCATAAGCTGCTCTTGATAGACGCAGATCCCCAGTGTGTTCCCCATTACTTCTTTAAGCTCGGGGAAGTCGTAGCGCACTTTCTTCCGGCCGTGGCGGCGCTCGATGAAGTCGTCGACCATCCCGCTATCAATCGGGCCGGGGCGGTAAAGCGCGTTGAGCGCCGACAAATCTTCGAGCCCTTCCGGCTTCAGGCGGCGGCATATGTCGCGCATCCCGTCGCTTTCAAACTGAAATATCGCGGTAGTCCTGCCGTCGGCGAAAAGCTGCAACGCCGCGCGGTCGTCTAACGGTATGCGCGCCAGGTCTAACTGCCGCCCCGTCTCGCGCTCGATGGACTTCAGGCAGTCGTCGATGATCGTCAGCGTGGTCAAAGCCAGGAAGTCCATCTTCAGCATCCCTGTCTTTTCCAGGTCGGTCATCGGGTACTGCGTCGTTATTTCGTCGCGCGCCGTCTTTGACACGGGCACCAGCTCGTGCAGAGGCTTTGGCGAAATCACCACGCCGGCCGCATGCACCGACGAGTGGCGCGAGCAGCCTTCAAGCCGCTTGGCTATCTCGATCACCTCGCGCACGCGCTGGTCTGTCTCGATGGCGCGCTTGAGGTCGGGGTTCTGCTTGATCGCGTCTTCGATCGACACGTTTCGGCCGCGCACGGGCGGCGGGATCATCTTGGCTATCTTATCGACTTCGGCGTAGGGCATCTCCAGCGCCCGGCCAACGTCTTTGATCGCCGCCTTCGAGGCCATGGTCCCGAAGGTGCTGATCTGAGAAACGTGGTCGCGCCCATAATAATCGGCCACGTAGTCTATGACCTGCTGGCGGCCTCGCACGCAGAAGTCTATGTCTATGTCGGGCATCGAGACGCGCTCGGGGTTTAAGAACCGCTCGAACAGCAGGTCGTATTGCAGCGGATCGATGTCGGTGATCTTCAGGCTGTAGGCTACGAGGCTGCCCGCCGCAGACCCCCTGCCCGGCCCGACCGGGATGCTGTTCTTCTTCGCGTAGCGGATGAAGTCCCATACGATCAGGAAGTAACCGGCGAACCCCATCTTGGTGATGACTGTGATCTCCTGTTCGAGCCGGGCCTTGTAATCGTCCAGGTCACACTTGCGGTCCGGCCGGTCTTTGATCGCGGCCCACCGCTCTTCCAGCCCCGCGCGCGACATCCGCGCGAAGTAGCTATCGATCGTCTCGCCTTCGGGCACGCGGAAGTTCGGCAGGTGGTTTTCACCACTCGGCAACTGTAGCTCGCACATCTCGGCGATGGCCACGGTGTTCAGCAGCGCTTCGGGCATGTCCTTGCCGAAGATGAGCCACATCTCTTTGGCCGACCGCACGTAGAACTCGCCCTCTTTATACTTGAGCCCGCGCTTCTCGTTTACGGTCTTGCCCGCGCCTATGCAGACGAGTATGTCGTGCGCGCGCCAGTCCTCGCGCAGCAGGTAGTGGCAGTCGTTGGTGGCGGCGAGCGGGATGCCCGTCTTTTTCGAAAGCTCGCGCATGCCGGGGATGACCACGCCCGTCTCTTCTTCTAGATTGTGATTCTGGACTTCGAGGTAATAATTCCCCTTGCCGAGTATGTCTTCGAACTCCTTGGCCTGGCGCGCGGCCTCGTTGAACTTGTCGGTGAGCAGCAGCGACGACGGCACGCCCGACAAACAGGCCGACAGCGCGACCAGCCCTTCGCTGTGCTCGGAGAGGAGCTCTTTATCGATCCGCGGCTTGTAATAGTACCCGCGCGTAAAGGCCATCGAAGAGAGCCTCACGAGGTTGCGGTAGCCCTGGAGGTTTTTGGCGAGCAGGATGATGTGATTCATCCCGCGCTCCGCGCCCTCCTCGCCCCTATCGGTGTGCTTGCCCTTAGCGATGTAGGCTTCCATCCCTATGATGGGTTTTATGCCTGAGCCCTTCATCTGGTTGTAAAAAGAGATGGCGCCGTACATGTTGCCATGGTCTGTGACGGCGACGGCCCGCATGCCGAGCTCCTGGGCGCGCTGGGCGAGCGGCTTGATCTGAATCGCCCCATCTAACAGACTGAAATCTGAGTGCAGGTGAAGGTGAACAAAGTCTTTCTCATTCATTGTTTTTATGAATCGGGAAGCGCCCTTGCGGTAGGGGAAGCCCGCTCGAAGCCATTATCTATTTGTGCCTGCTGTTATTAGGTCCAACGCTTTTGACGATCAACCATCAGGTGACCACCAATGTCCACGCCGCGCGACTATAGCACAGCCGCGACGCAAGTGTACACCACAAATTGTGGGGATATTATTGCAATGCGCAATATGTTGGGCGCGCGAAGGATAACCTGTGGAAAATGTGTGGAAAAGCTGTGGAAAAAACAAAGGCTTATAGGATCTGTTATTAGCGCTACCTGCTCCGCGATTCACTTTAGTCGTAATTCAAAAAATTGACACCAATCCTAGCTTATGGTATTCAGAGGCAGCTATCCTAATGAGACCTGTAATTAAGGAGGCGAGAATCATGAAGAATACCTATAGGTTTCTATGCGTACTCATTTTCTTGGTAGGAGTAGATGCTTATTCTCAAGTACAAAATAGTACAACCGAAAATGACAAGGAACCAGCTTTGCCGTTTGTCGCTACCTATGTCCAATATAGTGTCTCGCCCGATGGTGTCGTGAACCTTACTGGCTGGTCTACCAGATATGTAAATAGGAATGGGGAATGGAGGATCGTTATGCATGGGCTCAAGAAGCCCGCAGAGGGTGACTCATCAGAGTCCCCGGTTTTCGCCGGGACCCCTGAAGGGATCATAGGTAAGGCTGGTTCGTATGTGCATAAAGGAAGCGGTATCTTTGCTCCTGATAGTGTGAGAGAGGCTTACAGATCACATTCATATTTGAAGAGCCTTCAAACGTTTGCCCGCACTGTTGAAATCGCTGGGGTTAAAGCCTACGTGCTGAGAGATATGATAAAGGATAGGGAGCCTAACAACTCTTTAGAATGGGCGGAACAAACTTATTCTCCCAGAACAGGGTATAATCCTTTAAAGATGGTTTTACATTATAAGGATGGTTCTGAGATGGTTCAGGAGGCGATAAGAATCGATTTTCGAGATGTGCCAGAAGACTTAAATAAAGACCTAAAGAATTTAAGCAAGTAAGCTTCCGACAGCAATATTTTTCCGTCTCACCCTCATTCTTCATTGATTAAAACGCCCGAGGTAAGATAAGAATAGCATCTCCCGTATGCAACGATACAATCGGGCAGCAGAATTTATACGTCAGCCTGAAGCTTGCCGCGTCTCGCTTAGGGTCCTGTTACCGGCCCTGCTCGCGGTTATCCTTGCCGCCGAGGCGCGGGGCGAGCGTCTGCCCGTGAAATCATACGGGCTGGCCGATGGCCTGCCTCATGAGACGGTCAGGCGCATCATCCAAGACACTCATGGTTTTATCTGGTTCTGCACGCCGGCGGGAGTGAGTCGATTTGATGGCTATCGGTTCACTAATTATGGGGCTAACGATGGGCTGACAATCGTTTCGACAAACGATCTGATCGAAACTCGCAGGGGAGTTTATTGGGTAGCCACCAACGGGGGCGGAGTGTGCAGGCTCAACCCGCGGCCTGAAGCAAACTCCCGATTCACGGTTTACCGGGTCGGCGGCGAGCCCGAGACAAATCGCGTCAACGTTCTTTACGAGGACCGCGCGGGGCGGCTCTGGGCGGGGACCGATGCGGGGCTGTTCGTCCTCGATGAAGAGGAGGGCGAGTTCGTCCGAGTGAGTCTTCAAATCGAAGGGCAACAAGACCGCTTGGTGCAGGTTTGGGCCTTCGTCGAAGACCGCGACGGCAGCCTGTGGATAGGCAGCGGGGCAGGATTGACCAGGCGAATGCCCGACGGCCGGCTTCTTAACTACTCCGTTCAAGTAAATGAGAGGCGCAACAGCGTGTACGCGCTGCTGCTTGACCCTGATGAAAGGCTATGGCTGGGCACCAGGCAGGGCCTGATCGTGCTTAGGCCCGAACCGCTTTCGGGAGCGGCGGCGAGGAGATTCCCCTGGAGGCAATTGGACCGAAGCGGCGCAAGCCCAAAAGCACAAAGCGCGTTTCGCCCGCTGCCCGACAACCCCGGCGACGCATGCCTCTACACCGCCTCGGACGGAATGGGCGGCGGCGACGTGCGAATGCTGCATAGATCCGCCGACGGCGTCGTTCGCATTTGCGGGCCTGAGAGCGGGCTGACTGAATTCAGCGGCGGAGGTTTCCGTCACTACACGACTGCGCACGGCCTTAGTGACGAATCAATGCTCTCCGTTCTCGAAGACCGTGACGGCAACCTGTGGATGGGCACAAACAGCAGCGGCGCGATGAAGCTCACCCGGAACGGGTTGATAACTTATGACAAGGCCGACGGGCTCGGCCACCAGACAATCACTGCAATCTTTGAGAACCCCGCGGCCGAGCTTTACGTGACAACCGGGTCATCATACATAAACAGGTTTGAAGGCAAGCGCTTCACCAGCGTGCGGCCGAACCTGCCTCAGCAAATCCCCGATTTTCGCAGCGCGCTCCTGGACCGCGCGGGCGAGTGGTGGGTCGCCACGCGCGAAGGGCTGTTCAGGTTTCCCAGGACAAAGCGGCTTGAGCAGCTCGCGCAGGCGCAGCCGATAGCTTTCTACACAAAGAAAGACGGGCTGGCCGAGGATAACGTCACTTACCTGTTTGAAGACTCGCGCGGCGACATATGGATAGCAAGCTGGTCGCCCGCCGAAGAAGTGCTGACGCGATGGGACCGCGCAAGCGGAAAGTTCCACCGCTACTCCGATCGCGACGGGCTGCCTCCTTTCAACCCCGCGTTCACCTTTTGCGAGGACGCTGAAAAGAATCTGTGGATCGGCTTTCGCAACGGCGGGCTGGCGCGATACCGCGGCGGGCGCTTCCGCACTTTTACCGAGGACGATGGCTTGCCCGCCACTACGATCACCAGGATGCTTCCAACCCAACCGGGACGGCTATGGCTCACCACGGGAGCAGGCGGGTTAATCCGCATCGACGATGCGTCGGCAGACGATTTAAACCTGGCCGTGTACACGACCGATGAAGGGCTTTCGAGTAATCACCATTACTGCTTGACGGACGACGACCGGGGGCGCATCTACATCGCGGTGCCGCTCGGCATAGACCGGCTGGACCCGGCCAGCGGCGAGGTCAAGCGATACACGGTTGCCGACGGCTTTCCCGGCTTGCCTCGGGCCGCGCACCGCGACCGTAATGGCGCGCTATGGTTCGGCACGTCGAAAGGGTTAGTGAGGTTGATTCCAGGGCCTGAGCGGCCCACGTCGCCGTCGCCCGTGTTCATCAGCGGGGTGCGCGTCGCCGGAGTCCCGCAAGCAGTCTCGGATTTCGGCGAAGCCAACGTGCCGGAACTAGAGCTTGAGCCGGAGCAGGGCGAGATTCAGATAGACTTTTTTGCGATCAGCTTCGCGGCGGGCGAGTCCCTTCAATACCAGTACAAGATCGAAGGGACGAACCAGGATTGGAGCGCGCCGACACAGCAGCGCACCGTCAACCTCAGCCTTTCGCCCGGCAGCTACCGTTTTCTTGTGCGGGAAGTCCGCGCGGGCGGCGGCCTCAGCCCCGCGCCCGCTTCCGTCTCGTTCAAAATCCTTAGACCGCTGTGGCAGCGGTGGTGGTTCATAGCGATGGCCGCCGCTTTATTGTCGCTCGCGGCCTACACGTTTTATCGCTATAAGGTCGCCAGGCTCGTTGAGCTTGAGCGGGTGAGGACGCGCATAGCGACCGATCTCCACGACGACATAGGCTCGAACCTGTCGCTCATCGCGATGGTGAGCGAGGTCGCAAAGGCTCAGGCGCCCGGCGACAGCCCTGAGATAATCGAACGGCTCGCGCTGGTGGCGAGGACATCGCGCCAGTCTGTCGACGCGATGAGCGACATAGTCTGGGCCGTCAACCCCAAGCGCGATCACCTGCACGACCTGACGGAAAGGATGCGGCGGTTCGCCAGCGACACGTTCACCGCGCGTGACATCGAGTTTCAATTCTCTGCGCCAGGCGCTAGCCAGGACATCAAGCTCGGGGCGGACCTCCGCCGCCAGGTCTACATGGTTTTCAAAGAGGGCGTCAACAACATCGCAAAGCACTCGGATTGCACCCAGGCCGTCGTCGAGCTTGGGATAAAAAGCGGCCACCTGATTCTCAAGTTAAGTGATAACGGGAAGGGGTTCGACTTCGATGACGCGAGCAACGGGTACGGGGGCAACGGGCTGGCGAGCATGCGCCGCCGGGCCGAGTCGGTCGGCGGCCGGATCGAGATCGTCTCCAGCCGGGGCGCGGGCACGGCGATCACTCTCAAAGTCCGCGTGTGAGATCACTATGAAAACTCATAGTGACGCCCGCGAGCGATCTGGTGTAATTTAGGCGCGAGCGGAATCCCGTAGCAGAGGTCTGGAATTATGACAAACGAGATCAATCAAGAGGGAAAGCCTTCTTCGCCCGCGCAGGTCGTCAAGGTGGCGATCATCGAAGACCACAGGGAGCTGCGCGAGTGCCTGGCCTTCCTGATCGGCGGTACGGAAGGCTATCGCTGCACAGGGAATTACCGCTCGATGGAAGAAGCGTTACAACGTATTCCCGCCGACTTGCCCGACGTAGTTCTATCCGACATAGGGCTGCCGGGTATGAGCGGCATCGACGGCGTCAGGATTTTGAAAGAGCGCCATCCTAACCTGTTGATCCTGATGCTTTCGGTTTATGACGACGACGACCGCATCTTCGACGCGCTGTGCGCGGGCGCGTCGGGCTATCTGTTGAAGAAGACGCCGCCGGCCCGTCTGCTCGACAGCTTGAAGGAGGCCGTAGCGGGCGGCGCTCCGATGTCGCCCGAAGTGGCGCGGCGCGTGATCACACTGTTCCGCGACATCCGCCCGCCCGAAAGGGTCGATTACAACCTGACGCCGCACGAGACGCGACTGCTGAAGCTGCTGGTCGAAGGCCATAACTACAAGACCGCGGCCTCGACGCTGGGCGTCACAACGGCGACCATATCCTTCCACTTGCAACGCATATACGAGAAGCTTCAAGTACACTCGAAGTCCGAAGCCGTCTCGAAGGCGCTTCGCAACCGGCTGGTCTGATCTCTCCCGCGGCTTAGAAGCTCAACTTTTATCGATCACATTACTATGAATTCGTATGGTGACTCTCCGTCTGCGGTTGTAGATAATCTGCGCCGTCAGTTACCACTAGAATTTTTAAGGAGGCTATTATGAGCGAGTCTATGATCATTGATGAAGTGGAGCAGGCGGAGAGCGGGGAAGAGGCCCAATCACCGCGGGAAATGTCAGCAGCCCCGGCCTCATCGGGCGGTCGGGCCTCAGCGCCGCTTGCCGGTGCGGTAATCAATTCCGCCAACCACCACCCTGTCTCGGGCGTGCGCGTCAAGGCTTACTTCCGCGCGTCATCAGACAGGGGGGGCGCGGAATTCCTTCTGGGGCAGGCCACGACCGGCGGGGATGGCCGCTTCAGCCTTAGGTTTGAAGAGACGGCCAAGGTGCATCAATGTCTCGATCTCTTGCGGCAGGGACACGGGGCGATATGTGTATTAAAGGTGGAGGGCGCGACGGGCGGCCTGCTGTTCACCTCGAAGCCCATCTCAGTCACAAGTCACACGCCCGTCACGCTGTCTATACAGCTTGCGACCAGGGGTGTTACGGCCTCGCTGTGGGCCGAGGTCGGCAGGCGGTTGGAGGAAGGACGAGTCTCCCGACTGCACGAGCTTGCGCGGCAGCTCGGCGGCGTAAGGGCAGAGCAGTCGCTGTTCGGCGATTGGGACGTGGAGACGCGCCATGCCCTTTTGGCCGAGCTGGAGCAAGCCTTCCTCGACCCCAGAGGCGTGTTGCGCGCCATCGCCCCGCTGCCCAGTTTCGCCACCCTGCATAAGCAGGCCGCGCGGGCGAATTACGAGATGGTGATCGCCAATAGTCTGGAAGTCGCCGACGTCGGCACGGCCTGGGCCGAGCTGAGCGGCAAGGTCGAATGTTTCGCCAGCCTGTACGATGTCGATTGGGTGATCGATATATCCGAATTCTCTAATGGCCAGCCCGGCCCTGCCATAACCAAGTACCAGGGCGAGTATGTCGAAGTAGGCGTTACGAACATCGAGTACTACCAGGGCGACCGCGTCAAATATCGCAACTACCTGAGGGCCATATATACAGGCGGCACGGACGCGCAGCATTACCAGTCACATAAGCAGAAGCTTGAGCAGCGGTTCCATCAGGACTTCGCCACTGTAGACGACTGGCAGCAGCCGGCCAACAAGGTGTTGATCCCGATCTTGAAGACGATATTGACCGCCCCGAAAGGCAATGGCTACGGGTTCGCCATCAGTAATGCGGACATCCCGTCGCAGGGGGAGAAGACCTATCGCGAGTATCTGGACGAGCTGATCGCTTTAACGGGGCACTCGGCGCGCGAGCTTGGCCTGCGTTACCGCCTCAACCTGGAGCGCCCCGACAGCGCGCTCTCAAGCCCCGTCTCGGAGAATATCGCGACGTTACAAGGCTTCTACCGCGACTGGTTCCACTCCGTTACTGACCCCTACCCCGTTCTCCAGATCGGCCAGGTCAAGTACGCGCCTTTCTTCATGCAGTACGACGAATGGGCGCGATTCAACGAGGTCACATACGCGGAGAACAGCTATCAGATCATGACCGACTTCAGCACCGGCGTCGATCCATCGGCGAGAGAGCATGCCAAGACCAAGAACGAATGGATCGCGGCGTTGATCGAATTGGAAAAGATGATGTCGCACGGTCAGCAGCAGTTCGCGCTCGGGCAATACCCCACCGCGCGCGAAACCTACCTGGCCGCCGTTGAGATGGCCTACGCTGCGATGGACTATTACCTTAAGCAATCGGCCTGGGTCAGCAGCGACAAGCTGAAGGATTCGGCGCAGGGTGAGATCGCGTTGCTTCCCATCGAAAGCTATTATGCCCCTGCCCACGTGAATGATTATGACAATTTCGACACCTGGTTCAGCAGCGAGCGATGGCAACTGCGGCTGCGCCTGATCCACCTCATCGCCTATGTGCTGCCGGTCTGCCAGGGTGACATTGCCTTCGCGATGGGCGACTACCCGGCAGCGGCTAAGCATTACGCCGCGGCCACGCGCTTCCGAGTCAGCCGGGCCGACCTCGGCGCACCGGCGTACGATCCGACTTCTAATAGTCCTGCTGGCCTGGAGATACCCGTCATCAACATGAACGACGAATGCGCGCACCTCGACGGTAGTCTTCCATACTCTTTCGACCCGACCATGTTCTTCAACACGACTGCGACAATCACGGAGCAAGAGGAGAATGATCCCCTCTGGCGGTTGTTCGAGATGACGAGCTGGTCCGACGGAGGATACTACGCGGATATCGCCGGGGAGTTGCGCACCCAGACCCTTAAGCAGTTCTGCAAATTGCGGCATGGCAACGCGCTGCTGGAGTGGGCCGACGCGCTCTACCGCACGGACGACCCGGCGAGCATCGCGCGTGCGCGGGAGCTTTACAAGGCCGTCTTATCGCTGCACGGCGCACTCGTGCCGGTCAGTCCCAACTGGACGAATTTCACCTACGTCCCTTACGTAAACCAGAACGAGAACCCCGCGCTCAAATCGCAGAAGGCCCGCGCGCGGCGCGGCTTCGCACAGATCGAGATGGATTTGAACTACTACGGCGTGCATCGCGATTTCGTCCCCGCCCTTCGCTACCGCGCGCTGAAGGACGCCGCCGACCGTTGCGCGGCGACGGCCAAGGCCGCGCAGCAGGACTTCCTCGCCTACCTGGGCCGCGTCGAAGACGCGATCCGCGACGGGCTGGTCACGACCAACATGCTCAAGAAGGCGACGCTACAAATCAAGATAGCCGATCAGCAGGTGAAGGTGGCCGAGAGCGGCGTGATGCTTGCCGAGCATCAGGTCGAGCAGGTCGAGGCGGCCATCGAGGCCAAGAAGGCCGAGATCAAAGACCACAACAGCGGCTGGACGGCGCTCGGCGATTGGGTCGGCGGGATGGTAGGCGCCATTACGGACCTGCCATCGTTCCTCACCGACGACGTCAAGAAAGATGCTCCGGGAATTGTCTCCGCAGATCTCGGTATCTCCACAGGGACTGCTGCCGGAGGCGGCGCGGCCACCTCGGCGTTGGGTGCGACGGGCACGATGCTGGGAGCGGTGGGCCTGTATGTCTACGGCGGCGTAGTGAGCATCAAGGCGATGGAGAAGGCGCACGATCAGCGCTCTGCCGAGTTGATAACGCTCAGGAATGATGCGTTGCCGCTGGCCGAGTCGAACCTGGAGGCGCGGCAGGCCGAGGCGGTTATCGCGGACCTACTGACGCAGATCGCGCAGGCCGACGCCGACCTGGCCGCAGAGCTGATCAAGTTTCAGGTCAGCCGCATCCTCAACATAGAGTTCTGGGCCGACGTGACTAAGGTGGTCAAGCGCATAATGCGCCGCTACCTGGAGATGGGCGCGCGCTTCGCCTGGCTCGCCGAGCGCGCGCTTGAATACGAGCAGGACCGCGAGTTGAACATCGTGCGCTTCGATTATTACCCCGCGAAGCTGCAAGGCGTCACCGGCGCGGACCTGCTGAAGCTCGACCTGGATGAGCTGGAGGCGGCGCGGCTTGACGGCATCAAAGTGACGCTGCCGATAAAGCACACCTACTCGATGATGGCGGACTTCCCGTTACAGTTCGCGCAGTTGAAGAAGAAGGGGCGCTGCACCTTCCAGACCACGGAGCTTCCTCTCCAGCTCGCCTACCCTGGGACTTATGGCTACAGGGTCGTTGCGGTGAGCGTCGGCATCAAGGGCCTGACCAGCGCCGCCCCTGTGCGGGGGCTGCTCCGCAATCATGGCGTCTCGCTGCTATCGCGCGCGAACGGCGAACGGCACACCTCCGTTCGATACCCCGACGCCTTCCCGCTATCGGAGTTCCGGCTGCGCGAAGACATGGCCGTTTACAGCCTGCCCGACGAGGCGCTGATGAGCTTCGAGGGGAGCGGGGTCGAAAGCTTCTGGGAGCTGAGCTTCCCGACGGCGGCCAACCCCTACGGGCTGGATGAGATCGCGGACATTCAGTTGACGCTCGACGTTCGCGCTTCATACTCGCCGAGCTTGTACGAGCAACATCTGGCGGATGTGCCGACATCGGTCAATCGGTTTATGATCTTCTCGGCTCAAAAGCTCAGCCCGGCGGGCTTGGCCGCGTTGCAGGACGATGGCCAGAACTCGCCTAGCACCACAGAACTTGTCTTCGATCTGGCGGAGGCGGGGCTGCCAATGAAGGAGAGCAACCGCGTGGTCAAGAACCTGATCATCTTCTTTGCGAGCGAGACGCCGCCGTCACTGTCGGCGAGCTTCGGACCGCAAGGTGGCAGCGCGGTGGTTGTGCCCTTCAATCAGGGCATGGCGTTGTCGAGCGGGCCGCCGTGGGACAACTCGCAGTCGCCCGCGCCGGCGACCATGTTGAACCAATTCATCGGCTCGCAGGTCGATCAGAGCTGGGTGCTCACGATCGATAAGAACCTAGCCCCCGGCGTCGACTTCACGAAAGTCGTAGACGTTGCCCTCGGCGTCGAGTACAAAGCCAGCCTGATCTGAATTGGCGAGGCATGGGTTAACGCAGTGCGGCAAGTTGCAGCGGCCTGGCGTCATCAGCGCCAGGCCGCTGACGATCATTCGCCCGTGAGCGCGGCGACCGTCTCCCATTCCGCGTAAAGCTTTTCAAGCTCGGCGTTCAACGACGCCTGGCGCTCGCTGATCTCGCCGTACTCTTCGGCCGTCCAGTGCGCGGCGGGGTTAGCGAGCTTTTCCGACAGCTCTTGAAGCTCGCCTTCAAACCTGCTTATCTCCGATTCTATCTGCTCGATCGTGCGGCGGCGCTGCTTCGGCTCTGAAGGGGTGCGAGGCTTGGCCGCCCGCGCGCGCGGCTTGGGGTCGGCGCGCTCTTCGACAGGCTCTTTGCGGTGGCGCAGCGAGTAATAATCCGAATATGTTCCCATGTGATAAGTCGCTGCGCCGCCCTCGAAATGAAGAATCTCTGTCGCGATCTTGTCGAGGAAATAGCGGTCGTGCGAGATGGTTATGATCGTGCCGGGGTAGTCGGCGAGCGCGCGTTCGAGCGCCTCGCGCGATGGGATGTCGAGGTGGTTCGTAGGCTCGTCGAGCACCAGCACGTTCGCGCGGCTGTAGACGAGCTTCGCCAGCGCCAGCCGGCTCCGCTCGCCCCCGCTCAAGGCCGCCACGCTTTTGAAAATATCTTCGCCCGTGAAAAGGAACCTCGCCAGGTAGCCGCGCAACTCGCCTTCGACGGCGCGCGGCGCGGCGACGGCCATCTCTTCTATGACGGTCGAACGCGGGTCGAGGCTCGATATCTCCTGATCGAAATACTCAGTCTCCACATTCGCGCCCCAGGTCAGCCCGCCCGCTGTCGGCTCAAGCTCGCCGAGAATCGTCTTCAAGAAGGTTGTCTTGCCTGAACCGTTCGGGCCTATGATGCCGAGCCGCTCGCTGCGCCTCAGCAGGAAAGAGATGCCCGACGCGATCTGAGCCGCGCCGTAACCCACGCCGAGGTCGGCCACGGCAAGCACATTGTCGCCCGCGCGGGCGACCGATTGGATGCGGAAATCGCCGACATGCTCCTGGCTCACGCGCTCTACGCGCTCAAGCCGCTCAAGCTTGTTGCGGCGCGATTTGGCCTGCTTCGTCTTCTGACCGGCGATGTTGCGCCGTATGAAATCTTCCGTGCGCGCTATCATCTCCTGCTGCTGCTCGTAGGCGCGCGTCTGCGCGAGTATGCGCTCCTCGCGCTGCCGCACGTAGGCCGTGTAGTTCCCCGCGTAGACCGCCGCCTTACCCGCGTCGATCTCGACTATCTTTGTCGCCGTGCGGTCGAGCAGGAAGCGGTCGTGAGAGATGATGACGAAGGCGGACCTGTATTCGGCGAGAAAATCTTCGAGCCACTCGACGGCGTTTACGTCGAGGTGGTTCGTAGGCTCGTCCAACAGCAGCACGTCGGGTTCGGCGAGCAAGAGCTTCGCGAGCGCGAGCCGCGCCTTCTGCCCGCCGCTCAACTGGTCCGCGGGCTTTGTCAGGTCGTCGCTCTTGAAGCTGAGCCCGACGAGCACGGCTTCGGCCCGCGCCGCGTAGGAGAAGCCGCCCGTCAGCTCGTACCTGTGGCGGAGGTCGCTGTAATCGTGCATCGCCTGGTCGAGCTCTGCGCCCGCGGCCTCGGACATCACGTGTTCCAGGCGCGTCATCTCGGCTTCCATCTGTCGCATCTCCGCGAAGACGGAGAGCGCCTCTTCGCGCACCGTCGCGCGGCCGTCGAACTGCGGCTGCTGTTCGAGCACGCCCACGCGGAGACCGCGCAGCAGGATTACTTGCCCGCGGTCGGCTTCTTCGACGCCGGTTATGAGGCGAAAGACGGTAGTCTTGCCCACGCCGTTGCGGCCGACCAGCCCCACGCGCTCGCTCGGGTTGACCTGGAACGTGACGCCGCGCAGGACCTCCTGCGCGCCATATGATTTGTGAACCTCTTCGAGCCGGAAAAGCATGAAAGCAGTTTTCAGTTTTCAGTCTTTAGTCTTTAGTCGTTTCTCAAAACTGAAAACTAAAAACTGAAAACTTGCTCATCGGTTAGCGTTAGAAGTGGCCGGGGCGCGGTTTGCGTTCCTCGAACCCGCGCCGTTGGCGTTGGCTGCCGCGGGTTGGGCGGCGCGGTTCTCGTTTTCGAATCGCGGCTGCGGCTGCTGCGGCTGCTGGCCGCCTTCGCTCGTCTGCTTCAACAGGGCCGAAGGCTGGACCTCCACTATGGTCTTCGGGTTGTCGACTATGCGCTCGGCCAGGTAGTTCTTTATGCCCGCTTCGGCGACGGCCTTCTGCCGCAGCGCGTCGAGCAGGACGGCCTGCCGCGTCTGCGTGATGCCGTCGAGTATCCTCTTGCGCACGGCCGGGTTGTCGAGCGTGAGGTTTTGCGTCTGGTCTTGCCTGTTGTTGACTTTGAATATGACCCACGACCCCGCCTCTTTGATCGGCTCGGTGTACTGGCCTGGGGTCATCGTCATCAACCGCTGCACGACTTCGGGGTGGGTCGGGAGCTGCTCCCGCAACTGATCTTCGGTAGCGAACCCGGCCATGCCCTGCCTCATGGCTGACTGGTGCTCGGACCTCTGCGAGGCGACGGTGGCGAAATCAGCGCCGCTCTTGAGCTGCCCGTAAATGGCGTTGATCTTCTGCTCGGCCTGCGCCTCGCTCAACGCGTCGTCGATGGCGCCGTTGTTTTTCGGGTCGGCAACGATGATCGACAGGTCGACCCCGCGGGCGGCTACGAACTGCTCGCGGTTGTCGTTAAAGTACTTCTCGATCTCCGCGTCGGTGGGCGCGGTCACGCGCGCCTTCTCCCGGTCTCTGAGCGCGTTGATGGCCAACTGCCTCTTTATCCTGTCCTTGACATCGGCCTCCGTGAGCCCCGCCTCCTTTAGAGACTCCTGGTACTTCTCTTCGGTGAGGCCGGCGTCCTGCTTGGTCTTCTGAATCTCCTGATTGACCTTGTTGTCGTCCGGGACGAGGTTATCGCCTTTCTGCGCCATCTGAAACAGCGCCTCTTCCTGGATGAGGTTGTCGAGCACGCTGAGGCGGGCGGCGGCAAGCTCGGTCGAGGTGAAGGCGGGGCCGCCCGTGCCTACCTGCTGCTTGATGACGCTGTCGACCTGCTTGAGCGTGATGTCGCTCGATCCGACCTTGGCGAGCACCTCGCTGTCGGTATTCTTATTGTCGTTGTCGCAGGCCGCGATCACCAGCGAGGCCAGGACGATCATCACAAAGTAAAGGGTCTTCGAAACACGAAACACGTCTTTGCTCCTTCGCAAAATGGGTTTGACGGTCTGTCGCCCGTCCATGTTAAACTTTCGTTTTGCTTTCATGACAAAATTCCTAACGGAGGTATGTAACAATGGCTAAACGCTGCGAGGTATGTGGCAAAGGACCTCAATTCGGCCATAAAGTGAGCCACGCCAACAACCGCACCAACCGCCGCTTCGACCCCAATCTCCAGGCCATCCGCGCCGTGGTCGGCGGCCGCGCGCAACGCATACGCGTCTGCACGCGCTGCCTTAAAGCCGGCAAGGTCGTCAAAGCCGCTTGATCGATTTCAGATTCCATGATCTGAAATCTGAAATTAAAGCAGCGCGATGGCGTCTATCTCCACGCGCGCATCGCGAGGCAGGCGCGAGACTTCGACCGTAGACCTGGCGGGCGGCGCCCCGGCGAAGAAGCGACCATACGCCTCGTTCATCTCACCGAAATCGCCCAGATCAGCAAGAAAGACCGTAGTCTTCACGACGCGCTCAAGCGAGCTCCCGGCGGCCTCAAGCACGGCCTTGAGGTTGTTGAGCACACGCTCGGTCTGCTCACCGATGCTGCCGTCGATGACGGCGCCGGTGGCCGGGTCTATCGGTATCTGCCCCGAAGCAAAGACCATCCCGTTCGCTCTTACGGCCTGCGAGTACGGTCCTATGGCTTGAGGGGCGTTGTCGGTCTGAACGCGGTCTTTCATCCTTGCCTGACCCCACAGTTAAGAATCAAACACCTCATTGAAATTGCAAATTATCTCAGATTCAGTGTGCGATTGTCCACCATCGCCGGGTCAGGCTTCGACGGGCTCGCCCGTGGTCCGTTCCACATCGAGCACGCCCTTCACGGCCTTGAGCGCGCCGATTATCTTCTCAAGGTGTTTGAGGTCGAATATCTCGGCCGTCAGCACTAGCTGGCCGCGCCCCTGGTCGTCGAGCGAAGCGCGTATGTCGCGTATGTTCGTCCCCACGCCGGCTATGGCCTGGGTCACGTCGGCCACCATGCCGGGCCGGTCTTCGGTCACGAGCTTCATGGTGATCGGGTAGGCGGCCGATTGCGCGCCGTCGGCCTTCATCCACTCGACCTCTATGACCCGCTCGGGGTTGACCAGCAGGCTAGGCGCGTTCGGGCACCTCATCGAGTGGACGGCCACGCCCTTGCCGCGCGTGATGTAGCCGAGTATCTCTTCGCCGCGTATCGGGTTACAGCACCGCGCGCGGTAGACCATTATGTCGTCTATGCCTTTGACGACTATGCGGTCGGTTATCCCCAGCGCGCGCTTTACGACCTGCTTGAGCGACGCTTTGGGCTCCTGCTCGATCTCGCCCGCGCGCTCGGGCGGCAGCAGCTTGGCGATGACGTTGCGCGGCAGTATCTTGCCGTACGCCATGGCCGCCAGCAGGTCTTCGACCCTCGCGCAGCCGTACTCGGGCGAGATGCGCTCAAGCTCTCCGTTCGACAGGAGCTTCTTGGCGTTCAGGCGGAAGCGGTCGGCCTCTTTTTCAAATAGCTTCTTGCCGAGCTCGATGGCCGTCGCGCGCTCGTTTTCGGCAAGGTAGTGGCGAATCTTCGAGCGAGCGCGCGCCGTCTTGACGAAGTTCATCCAGTCGCGCGACGGGTGGGCCGCAGGCGACGTCATTATCTCGACAACGTCGCCGTTGCGCAGTTGGTAGCGCAGCGGCACGATCCGCCCGTTGGCCTTCGCGCCCGTGCAGGACAGCCCCACCTGCGTGTGTATGGCGAAGGCGAAATCTATCGGCGTCGCCCCGCGCGGCAGCTCTATCACTTTCCCCTTCGGCGTGAAGCAGTAGACCTCCTTCGGGTAGAGGTCGAGCTTGAGCGAATCCATGAACTCGCGCGAGTCCCTGACCTCCTGCTGCCCCTCGACCAGCCGCTTGAGCCACTTGAACGCCTCGTCCTCGTCCGTGTGCGTCCCGCGGCGGCCCTCCTTGTACTTCCAGTGGGCCGCGATGCCCTGCTCGGCTACGACGTGCATCTCCTCCGTGCGTATCTGCACCTCGAAGGGCTGTCCCCCCTCGCCAAGCACGGAGGTGTGGAGCGACTGGTAGAGGTTCTCGCGCGGCAGCGCTATCCAGTCCTTGAACCTGCCCGGTATGGGCGTCCAAGCCGTGTGTATCACGCCGAGCGCGGCGTAGCAGTCCTTGACCGATTCCGTGATGATGCGCACGGCCACCAGGTCGTAGACCTGGTCTATGCCTATGCGCTGGCGGCGCAGCTTCTGGTAGATGGAAAACAACCGCTTCATCCGCCCTTCGAGCTGGACGACCTTTATTCCGGCGTCGGCCATCATCTGGCTGACGCGCTGCTGGAGTTCGGCGTTGAACGTTTCGAGCCGCTTGCGGCGGTGCTCTACGAGCTCCTTTATCTTCAGGTACTCTTCCGGCTCAAGGTATTTGAAGGCGAGGTCTTCCAGCTCGCCTCGCACGCGGCTCATCCCGAGCCGGTGCGCGATGGGCGCGTACACGTCTATGGTCTCTTGAGCGATGCGGCGGCGTTTCTCGCCCGGCAGGTATTCGAGCGTGCGCATGTTGTGGAGACGGTCGGCAAGCTTGACCAAGACCACGCGCACGTCGTCTATGATGGCCAGGAGCATCTTTCGCATGTTGAGCGCCTGCCGCTCTTCGTAAGGCGCGTTGTCGAGCTCTGAGATCTTTGTCAGCCCGTCGACGAGGTGGGCGATCTCTGCGCCGAAGTACTCCTGGATGTGTTCGACCGATGTCCCCGTGTCTTCGACTATGTCGTGCAACAGCCCCGTCGCCACGCAGACGGGGTCGAGCTTGAGCTCGGCCAGGATGTTTGCGACTTCGAGCGGGTGGACGAGGTATGGCTCGCCGGACTTGCGTATCTGCCCGCGGTGCTCGCGCGCCGAAAAGAGGTAGGCGCGGCGCAGGAGCTCTTCGTCAGCGCCGGGGTGGTTCTGGCGTACCTTGTCTACAATGGTCTCGAACCGGATCATGGCTGTAAGTAAAATGCGATAAATAAAAAAGGTGACCGCCCCGTCTGAGGGGCGTCACCTTTAATTCTAGCACAGGAGGGAAGCTACTTCACTGCGCGGCGGCCTGCGTGCCTTCCGCGGCCTGCTTCTCTTGCTGCTCCTTGCGCTTCTTCTCGTACATGTCGCCGGTCTCTTTGATGCGGGCGTCAAGCACCTTCTTGTTCTCAGGGTTGTTTTCGATCCTGAGCTTCTCGTAGAGCAGCAGCCGCTTGAAGACCCATGCGTCGGGCGGGTCCGGGTTGAGCTTTAGCGACTCCTCTATGTGCGTGAGCCCCTTCTCGACAAGCGGCTTCATCTTCGCCGCCACCTCGGGCGGGATCGGGCGGTTGTAGGCCGAGTACTGCTGGCTGTTGCCGTAGTAGCTCTCGTCCCAGTAGCTGGCCGCGAGCGCGTGGTGCGTGGCGGCCTTCACCTCGTCGCTGGTCGAGTTGTCGGCCCGGCGCAACATCGCCGCGCGCTGGTCTTCGACGTAGCGGAGCTGCTTGTCTTTTTCGGCCTTCGCCCCGGCGTTTCTGGCCAGCGCCTCGTATATCTTGATCTCGAAGCCCAGCGCCTGGTCTATGATCTTTTCCTTGCCTGGGTTGTTGGCGATTATCTCTTCATACTCCTGCAAAGCTTTCACGCCGAGGTCCTCGACGGCGTTCTGGTCGAACTGCGCTTTGAGCGTGTGCGCGTGAAACAGCTTTGCGTTGACCATCGTGGGGCTGAGGTCGAGCGCCTCTTTGAACTTCACCTCGGCCGCCTCGTACTTGCCGTCGTTGTACTCCTGCACGCCCTGGTTCAGCGTATCCTTGGCGCGCAACTCGTTGACGACTGTGCAGCCCCCCGCCGTCACCGCGAAGGCCAGCAGGCAGGCCAGGAGTGTAAATTTGTATATTGCTTTCAAGGTATTCTCCTTCTAGCGAAACTATTCCAGGTAGTCGACCTGTAGCCCGATCGGGTGCGCGCCCGCACCCTTGACCTCGTCTATGACCAGGACAATGTCGCCGTATGCCTTATCTTTCGGCGCCTTGATGAAGACCGTGGTGTCGCTCACGCCCTCGCGCTCGCGGTTCTCGAAGACGGCCTTCAGCTCGCGCCGCAGGTCGACGAGCGCTATGGGCTTCGTGTTGAGCTTGACCATCTGCGCCATGCCGACGTTCTCGCGGTCTACCTCGATTACCAGCAGGCCGACTTTCGGTATGACGTTGGTCTGCGTCTCGTCGGGCTTGGACGGGATCTGCGACTCGAACCTCGCCTCGCGCCTCGGCTGGATCACCATGAAGATGATCAACAGCACGAGCAGCACGTCAATCAGCGGCGTGACGTTGATGTTAGGCGGCGCGAGGCCAACCTTCTTGCTACCAAAAATCTCGTCAGCTTCTCCGTGTGCCATCTTTATTCACCCGGCTGCCGACCCTGCTGTTAACCGTGACCGGCAGCCACCCTCCTAAGATTAATGACAGTCCCGTGCGGGCGTTGCGCGCAGCGCCCGCGCTCGCGCCGGAGAGCCTACTGCTCTCCGGGTTCAGTCTTCTCTTTTTCGGTGACAAGCCCTATGCGCTCCCACGGCGGGTCCGAATTGCGCAGTATGTCTATCACCTCTACGACGGTGCCGTACTTGGCCAGCTTCCCGGCCTTGATGTAGACGATCTGCTCGTCGGGCCTCTTGTCTTTAAGTATGGCCGTGACGCGCGTGGCTATGTCTTCTTTGGCGTTGATCTTGTCGCGCCCGATGTAGAACTCGTTGTCGTTCGGTATGGCGACGACGGCCGAGTTCTCTTTGACGATGTTCTCGTCAAGCTCGGGGTTCTTCGATTTCGGCACGGCGACGCTGACGCCGCTCTGCAACAGCGGCGCGACCACCATGAAGATGATCAGCAGAACCAGCATCACGTCGACCATCGGTGTGACGTTTATATCGGCGACGTAACCGCTCTTATCGCCGCCCGCTGCCATTCCCATAACTAAACCTCCTATGCACTCCCGCGACGCTTGAGGAAGTAATCGATCAGCTCGCTTGAGGAGTTGTCCATCTCGATCGTGAACGCCTCGACCTTGCTCTGGAAGATGTTGAAGGCCCAGACCGCGGGGATGGCGACGAGCAACCCGAAGGCCGTCTCGATCAGCGCCTCGGAGATGCCGCCCGCAACGGCCGCGATGCCCGTACCTTCGGCCTTCTCCATGCCCTGGAAGGCGTTGATGATGCCGACGACCGTGCCGAGCAGGCCGACGAACGGGGCGGTCGAGCCGATCGTCGCCAGGCCCGAAAGCCCGCGCTTAAGCTCGGCCGTCTTGAGCGCCGTGGCGCGCTGTAGGGCGCGGCGCGCGGCGTCCATAGTCGACCCAGGTATGTCAGACCCCGCTTGGTGCGCCTGGAACTCCTGAAGGCCCGCGTTTACGACCATCGCCAGGTGAGATTTCTTGTGACGGTCCGAGATCGCTATGGCCTCGTCTATGCGGTTGTCCCTGAGCGCCATGGCGACTTTCGGCGCAAACAGCCGCGACTGGTTCTTCGCCGCGTTGAAGGTCAGCCACCGCTCGACCATGACGGCGATCGAGTACATGCTCATTATGGCGAGCACGATCGCGATGACCCACGCGGGCCATTCCATCTTGCGTAACATCTCAAGGATCGAGAACCCGCCATGCTCGGCGGGTTTCGCTTCCGTTGTCTGCTCAGCCGCCTGGAGCAGGAAGAATGCGAGCTTGTTGCCCGCCAGCCACAGATTCGTTAGAAGTAGCATGTGTAGAATCCCTCCAAGGTCAAATTAGATACTTTTCAGTGCGGGCCGGGAGGCACACGGACCTCCCGGCCTATTTCGAGAAAGCGCGATTAAAAGTTATGGCGTGAAGTTGAACGTGATCGTGCCTATGACTTTCACCGGCACGCCGCTCAGTTGAGTGGGCGTAAATTTCCAGCCGCGCGCTGCGGCCACGGCCGCGTCTTTCAACAGCGGGTGGCCCGACACGGCGCGTGCGGACATGACGTTGCCCGCTTCGTCTACGGTCACTTCGACGACGACCGACCCGCTCACGCGCGCAGCCCTTGCGAGCGGCGGGTAGGTGGGCGTCACCCTCCGCGTGGCCGAGCCTTGAAGCACGCCGCCCGACTTGCGCACGATCTTCGGCGGCTCGGGCTTTGGCTTTTCTTCCGCCGGAGGAGGCGGAGGAGGCGGAGGAGGCGGAGCGTCCGAGGTCGGGTTGCTGCCGCCGATTATCCCGCCGGGTATGCCGCCCGGAGCGCCGCCGCCCGATGCGCCGCCCTGTGCGACGGGGCCTGTGAACTCGACGCGCTCCATAGGCTTGGGCGGCGAAGGCTTCTCGATCGTCTTGGGCGGCTCTTTCGCCGCGATGTACGCCTCTTGCTTGGCGGGCTGATTCTTAGGCTGCGGCTTGGGGGCCGACGCGGGAGCGGCGGCCGGCGGCGGCGTCGCAAGCTCTATGGCCGTCTCGCCCGTCTTCGACAACTGCGCGTCGATGATGACGACGCCGGGTATGAAGATGATCAGAAACGCGATCGTCGCCCATATGCCCATCGTGTCGAAAAAGTATATGGCCCGGTCGTCGCCGCCCGTCTTGTCGGACGAGACGACGAGCGACTGCCCCATAATGGATCGCTCGACCAGGTGCTCCGTCTGCACGGGCGGCTTGGCGAGGATCGCGTGGACGAACGGCAGGACGGCCAGGAATATGCCTATCACAAGGGCGACCGCCGACAGCCCGCCGAACCCTTTCCCGTACGCCCACCAGATGGCGAAGAAGATCTGCGCGTAAAAGACCGCGAAGGCCCCGTACATCCACCATAAAGAGAAGCTGCGCCCCTTCTTCTTCGCGATCAGCGCGGGGATCAGCCCGAGCGGCAGAGCTATAAGCGCATGTAGCCCGAGGGCCAGCAGCAGGTCGACCACTAACTTAAGTTGATCGGACATCTTATTTCCTCCGATTAATCTCGATGGCTTGGCGAGCTAGTATCTGTCTCAGCGCGGACGAGGCCCTCTCTTAAAGGGCGGACCTGTGGCGGTTCCATAAGCGCGGTATTGCTTATCAGAGCAAGTTGAAACAACATGGCGCGACTCACGGACCTCAGGATTGTTTTCTGCGCGAAAGTCTGATTGAAAACCGGCTGAGTCTACTACTGGCTTTCCCATCAAGTCAAGGAGTTTTTAGGCTCCCGACACTTTAGACACCGCGCCCGCGCGCTTTGTTCCCACACCCCATCGGCCGGGCTATTTCAAATATCAAATTTGAAATCTCAAATCGCTACACTTCCGCAAGCGTCCTCTTCGTAGCGCGAGTCCTGGCCTCGACGGGCGTACCCCGGCTCCCCTTGCGCGCGGTGATGTAGTGCCACCACAGCATGATCGGGCTGGCGACGGCTACGGTCGAGAAGGTGCCGACGATGATGCCCACCGTCAGCGCGAGCGAAAAGCCCCTGAGCACCTCCCCGCCGAATATCAGTATCGCCACGACCGAAAGGAACGTGAGCCCGTTGGTGATGACCGTGCGCGAAAGGGTCTGGTTGATCGAGTCGTTCGTGATCTGCACGAGGCTGTCCCTGCGCCGCAGCCGCAAGTTCTCTCGTATTCGGTCAAAGATGACTATCGTGTCGTTCATAGAGAAGCCGACCAGCGTCAACAAGGCCGCTATCACGGTCAGGCTTATCTCCTCCTGGATGAGGCTGAATATCCCAAGCGTCACCAGCACGTCATGGAACACGGCGGCCACGGCCGCCACGCCGTAAATCCACTCGAAGCGGAAGGCGACGTAGATCAGCATTCCCGCCAGCGCCGCGAGCGTCGCGTAGATGGCGCGCGACCGCAGGTCTTCGCTCACCTGCGGCCCCACGACGTCGGCCGAGATGACGGCGAAACTGCCCGTGGTGAAATACTCCTTCATCTTTTCGAGCAGGTCGGCCGACACCTCCTGCGCCTGGATCTCGTCCAGGCTGTTGATGACGCCGTCGCGGGCCGTGCGCGCGCGGGCTATGGCCTCAGACGCGCGGGTGTAGGTGTCGGGCGAGTTCGTCGGGTTGATGCGGTAAAGCGCGTCTTCGATCTCTTTGGTGCCGACGAGGTTCAGGTCGATCTTGCCCGCGTAGAGCCTCTCTAAGAGCACGGCCTTCACCTTGCCCTGGTCGAAGCCCTCCATGTTCGGCGCGGTCAAATTAACGCTTTGAATCGCGTTGATGTCGCGAATGAACCCCTTCTGCTGTTGATCGCGGAAAGCGACTACCTGATCGCCCGCGAGCCTGTATGGGTGCGGCCCGGCGAAGGTCTGGTCGTTGATCCCGAGCGGGTCGACCTGGCGGAGCTCTATCTCGATGCCTTCGGCGTTGATCGTGTTGACGTTGGTCTTGCCCGCGGAGATGTCGCCTTCGGGGTTGAGCCCCTGCAGGGAGCGGACCAGGCGGCGCTTGTCTTGGAAGTCGTTGCCCGATTGCGGCGCGCGGATCTGAAACTCGTTCGTAGGCCCGAGGACCGTCTGAATCGTCACCTTGCTGGTGTCGATCTCAGGGTCGGTATCGAGCGCCGAGCGGATCTGCTCGGGCGTGACGGCCTGCTTGAACCTGACCGTCATCAGAGTGCCGCCCGTGAAGTCCACGCTCAGGTTGAACCCGCGCAGTTGGACCGAGAGCGCGCCCAGCAACAGCAGCGCTATCGAGACGGGAATGAAGATTCTCTTAGTTTTGATCCAGTTGATCTGAGGATTGCGAAATATCTCTATCATAAAACTCCAGTAGCCAGTAGTCAGTAGTCAGTAGCCAGTAGCCAGCATAAACTACTGGCTACTGGCTACTGACTACTTCTTATATGCTCAACGACTCAACCCTCGCCGTGCGGTTCAGGTGCCACATGAAGATCGTGCGCGACACGAAGACCGATGTGAAGACGTTGACTACCAGTCCTGCGACCAGCGTGACGGCGAACCCTTTGATCGGGCCGGTCCCGAAGACGAACAGAAAGACGGCCGAGACTATCGTCGTCACGTGCGTGTCGATGATGGTTAGAAAGGCCTTGTTGAAGCCCACGGCCACCGCCGACGAGACGACCTTGCCGTTGCGCAACTCCTCGCGTATGCGCTCGAAGATCAACACGTTCGAGTCGACGGCCATGCCTATGGTCAGGATCACGCCCGCTATGCCCGGCAGCGTGAGCGTCGCGTTGAATATGACGATGACCGCGAGCAGCAGTATCAGGTTCAGTATCAGCGCGAGCACGGCGTTGACGCCCGACAGCCTGTAGTACCAGAGCATGAATAAGACGACCGCGACGAGCCCGGCTATCGAGGCGGCCACGCCCTGGCGTATCGAGTCCGCGCCGAGCGAAGGGCCTACGGTCCGCTCTTCGATGTAGCTGACCTTCGCCGGCAGCGCGCCCGACCGGAGTATGAGCGCCAGGTCTTCGGCCGACTGCTGTGTGAAGCTGCCCGTGATCTGTCCGCGGTCGGTGATCTGACTGTTGATGACCGGAGCCGAGCGGACTTCGTTGTTCAAGACTATGGCGAGGTAATCGCCTACGTGTTTGCCCGTGGCCTCGCCGAAGCGCGCCGAGCCGCCGGGCGTGAGCTGGAAATCTATCACATAGCTTCCGCCGAACTGGCCGCGACTCGCCTGCGCGTTGCGCATGTCCATGCCTGTGACGACGGGGTTCTTCTCGACTACGATCCAGCCCTCTTGAGGCGTCGCGCCGCCTTCACCGCGCGGGCGGTAGAGCACGACCTCGTACTTGTCCGGCCCGCCTTCCAGCCCGCGCATCGCCGCCTCGGCCTCCTCTTTGGTGGCGTAGGGGAGCGACGTGCCTTTGGCGACGAGCTTCAGCTCCAGGTTCGAGTCGGCGTTGAGCGTGTTCTTGACGCGCTCGGGGTCGTCGACGCCCGGCATCTGTATCAGTATCTGGTAGCGGCCCTCGCCGCCGTGGCGCTGGACGGTCGGCTCTTTGACGCCGAACTCGTCTACGCGCTTTTCGATGATCTCTTTGGCGAGGTTGGTCGCGCGCTCACGCTCGCGGTTCTGAACGTCCTCGGCGAACTTGAAGACGACCGAGTTGCCCCGCTCGGTCCCGTCCCAGCCAGTCCCTTCGGGGGTCTGCATGTTGAAATCGCGCTCAAGCTCGTCGATGATGTCGGCGGCCCGGCTCCTGTCGGGCAGCGTGATGGTTATCTCGTCTACGCCCGTGGCCTCGATCTTCTCGTACGGCCAGTTCTTCTCCTTGAGCTTCGCCTCGGCGGCCTGGACGTTCTTGGTCGTGATGCCTTTTATAACGTCGTTGGTCTGCACCTGCATGACGAGGTGGCTGCCGCCGCGCAGGTCAAGGCCGAGGTTGATGTTGTTAGCCAGGTTCTGTTTGACCTGAGTCCAGCTCGTAAAATCTTTACCGTTGGGCCAGCGCTCCTTGGGCGACGGCATCAGGACCAGGTAGAGCCCGACGAGCGTGACCAATATGATTATGATCGTGCGATTCCGAATATCTTTACGCATAAAAACACCTGTTATTGCTTGGCCGTCTCGGCCTCTTTAAGTTCGGCCGACTGCGGCCCTGCTATGGCGCTGCGCAGCACCTCGACCGAGACCTTGTCGGCTATCCTCAGCGTCACTGTGTTGTCGCGCACGGCGACTATCGTCCCGTAGATTCCGCCCGTCGTGACCACCTTGTCGCCCGTCTTGAGCGCGTTGAGCAGCTCTTCGCGCTCCTGCTGCAACTGCCGCTGCTTCTTCTGCTGCGGGCGTATGACGAGGAGGTAGAATATGCCGAAGATCAGGATGAAGGGCAGGAGAGTGGTGATAAAGCTGCCCGCGCCGGGCTGCTGCTGCGGCTGCCCCTCCTGAAGAAATAACAGAAAGCCAAGGGCTGTTGTCATGTCCATTTTGGTTTTTTCTCGCCGGCACTTTCGTAGCGGGAGATTCCGCCCGCGGGGGCTGCGGATTGAATCCTGTTTGAGGTCTCAGTCCTGTCCGCGCGCGAGGTCGCTCAGATAAGTTTTATGAAACTCGATAAAAGTGCCAAGCTTGATAGCTTGCCTGATTCGCGCCATCGTGTCAAGGTAGAAGCTCAGGTTGTGATAAGAGCTTAACACAGACCACAGTATCTCTCCCGACGAGTTGAGATGGCGCAGGTAGGCGCGCGAATACCTGGCGCAGACGGCGCACTCGCAGGCCTCGTCTACGGGGCGCGGGTCGTCGCGGAAGCGCGCGTTTTTGATGTTGATCCGGCCCCGGCTGGTAAAGAGCTGGCCGTTCCTCGCGTTGCGCGTCGGCATGACGCAGTCGAACATATCCACGCCGCAGGCGACCGCCTCGATCAAGTCTTCGGGCGTGCCCACGCCCATCAGATACCTCGGGCGGTCTTCGGGCATCCGCGGCGCGATGTGAGAGACTACGTCGAACATAACCGCCTTCTCTTCGCCGACCGATAGCCCGCCTATCGCGTAGCCGTCAAAGCCCGTCTCGACGAGCCCGGCCAGGCTGCGCTCGCGCAGGTCGTTGTAGACGCTCCCCTGTATGATCCCGAATAAGGCCTGGTGTCGGTTGACGATCTCGATCGAGGCCGACTCGGAGGCGGCCGGGTCGGCGTGTAGACTGACGAGATGCGCTTTCGACCTGCGCGCCCAACGCTCGGTCAGCTCAAGCGAGCGTCGCGCGTCGTCGCGCGTCGCCGGGTAGGGCGTGCATTCGTCAAAGGCCATGACTATGTCCGACCCGAGCGCGGCCTGTATCTCCATAGACTTTTCGGGCGTCAGGAACTGGCGCGACCCGTCGATGTGCGATTGAAACTCGACGCCCTCCTCGCTCAGCCGCCGGAGCGGGCCGAGGCTGAAGACCTGGAACCCGCCGCTGTCGGTGAGGATCGCGCGGTCCCAGGCCATGAAGCGGTGCAGCCCGCCGAGGCGGTTGATCACTAAATGGCCGGGCCTCAAATAAAGGTGATATGTATTGCCGAGTATGACTCCCGCGCCGGCGCTTTCAAGCATCTCCTGAGTCAGGGCCTTGACCGTCCCCTGCGTGCCGACCGGCATGAAGGCGGGCGTTTCGAAAGAGCCGTGAGCGGCGCCCACGCGGCCTGCGCGAGCGCCCGTATTAGAATCCCTGGCCACTACGTCGAACGAGAAACCGTCAGCCATACGATCAATCATCATAACGCAGCGCGACTTTACAAACCATCCGCGGTTGGGCTAGCGTTGTCGCGCTTGGCGAAGCCCCTCAAGGAGGTGAGTGAAGATGGCAACTGATCCTCGCGTCATCGGAATTATTACCTGCGTGATTCTCGTGATCGCCTCGCCCGGTCTGGCGCAGACGAAACAGGGTAAAGCAACGCGGTACGGCCTGGCCTTTGCCGACCGGAAGACTACGCCTGCCACTCCTAAAGAGATTGAACATGCCATCAAGGTGATGGGCGAGCGTATGAAACTATTGGGCGTAAGTAATGTGATAATCGAGCCGAGTCGGGCTAAGGGTGAAGACATACAGGTCTTTTTTCCGCCCGGAACGGATGTCGAACGCGCTGCGCATTTGCTCAATACTTTTGGAGTGCTAGAACTAAAGCTCGTGGCAAAGGGCACGTCTCTCCCCTACGCCACGAAAGAAGAGGCCCAGGAGGCGGCGCGCGCTCTTGAGGGCGGCCTTGATAAATACGAAGCCCTGCCTTACCGCCCGCGCGCCGAAGGCGGCATCGCACCCCTGGAGGGCTGGGTCATAGTCGGAAAGATTCCGGTCATCACAGACGCGGACATGCTTTATGTGCGGGCAAGTAAATCTCGATACACCGGGGGCTATAAAATAGATTTTCAACTCGCGCCCGACGGCGCTGCGCGTTTAGGCGAAGCTACGGGCAAACACATAGGCGATTACCTCGCCATCGTCTTGAACAATGAAGTACGCTCCGCCCCCGTCATCACCAGTCAGATTACCGACCGCGCCCAGATCACAGGCAATTTCACTCAGCAGTCGGCCGAAGACCTGGCCGTTGTATTAAACTCGGGTTCGCTGCCTCGCCTCTTGCTTTTTGTAAGCGAGCGAAAAGTTAACGCGAGCAGATAATAATCGATGCTTTATGCATTTTACGCGCTGGCCGCGCTGTCGATTCTGCAAGGCATCTTCTCCCTGATCGAAGGCATACGCTTTCGCGCCTACGTCCTCAAATCGCTTCAAACCCCGCGAGGCTCATACACGCCGCGCGCTTCGATCATAGCCCCGTGCAAAGGGCTCGACATCGCGCTTGAAGAGAACCTGCGCGCGCTGTTCGGCCAGGACTACCCCGATTACGAGATCATCTTTGCCGTCTCGTCGGGCGACGATGCGGCCCGGCCGATAATTGATCGATTGATCGCCGAGCACGCGCTCCCGGCCGCGCGAATAGTCATCGCCTCGCCGAGCGACGAGCGCAGCGAGAAGGTGAACAACCTGGTTGCGGGGGTCGAAGCGGCCCGCGCGGACTCTGAAGCTTTCGTCTTCGTAGATTCTGACGCGCGAACTAACCCCGACTGGCTGCGCGATCTGGTGTCGGGGCTTGAAGACCCGCAGGTAGGCGCGGCGACGGGCTACAGGTGGTGTGTGCCCGAGCGCGGCGGCTTCTGCTCGGCGCTCCTTTCGGCCTGGAACGGCGCGGTGGCGACGACGCTCGGACCGCACTCGCGCAACTTCGCCTGGGGCGGTTCGACCGCGATACTCAAATCGACCTTCGAGCGAATAGACCTCCGCGACCGATGGCAGCGCGCTTTAAGCGACGACTACGCGCTGACGCGGGCCGTCCAGCAGGCGGGCCTTCGGATCAAGTTCGCGCCGCGCTGCCTTTTGCCTTCGCGAGAAGACGCGCGCCTTCGCCAGTTGCTTGAGTTCACCACGCGCCAGGTGACGATCACGCGCGTCTATCGCCCGAACGCCTGGTGGGCGGGATTGATCTCGCACGTCTTATTCGCGCTCACCTTTTTCGGCGGCCTGGCATTGATTTTATTCAGCGCGATTGGCGGGGCTGATACGAGGCTGCTCACGACAATGCTCGCGACGATCTATCTTCTCGGAACCGTCAAAGGCGCGCTGCGCCTGGACGGGGCGCGGGCCGCGCTTCGACCGGAACGCCGCGAGATTACGCGTATGTGGTGGGTGTACTGTCTGCTCTGGCCGCTGGTATCAATTCTTTTCCTTTACAACTTCATCAAGTCGGCCACGACGCGGCGCATCCGCTGGCGCGGCGTCGTCTACGAGATGAGATCGCCGACAGAAACGATTGTCATCAGGTCAGCGCCGGTGTAGGATTGCGGCGAGCAATCAGGCGGGCATTTCAGAAAGGAATTCTTTTCATCAGATGTCGCAAGTATTAGAAGGTATCCGCGTGCTGGACCTCTCGCGCATGCTGCCCGGCCCTTTCGCTTCGATGATGCTCGGAGACCTGGGCGCTGAGGTAATCAAGGTCGAAGAGCCTCGCACGGGCGACCCTACGCGCTGGAGCCCGCCTCTGATTGCAGGCCAGAGCTCTGCATTTCTTCAGGTCAATCGTAATAAGAGATCTATCGCCATAGACCTCAAGCGAACCGAAGGCCGCGAGATTTTCTTGAAGCTCGCCGAGCGCGCCGACGTAGTGTTGGACCAGTTCAGGCCCGGCGTCGTAGACCGGCTCGGCATCGGCTACGACGAGGTGTCGCGGGTGAACCCGCGAATAGTCTATTGCTCGCTGACGGGCTTCGGCCAGGACGGGCCGCACCGCGACCGCAGCGGGCATGACCTGAACTACCTGGCGCTTTCGGGCGTGCTCGGATTGACGACCGACGAGCGCGGCAAGCCGGTGATTCCGGGAGTCCAGGTCGCGGACCTCGCGGGAGGCATGATCGCCGCCTACGGAATCATCGCCGCGCTCTACGCGCGCGAGCGGACGGGGCGCGGCCAGTTCGTAGACGTGTCTATGTACGACGTGATGATGGCGATGCTCGCGGTCCCGGCGGCCCAGCATTTCGCGGGCGCGACGCTTAAGGTCGGAGACAAGTACGGGCTATCGGGCGCATATCCTTTTTATAATATATACGAAACCGGCGACGGAAAATTCATGACGCTCGGCGCGCTTGAGCCGAAATTCTGGGAGAACTTCTGCCGCAAGGCGGGCCGCGAAGACTTGATCGCGCGCCAGTTCGACTCGGGCGACGGCCGCCGTCAGTTGTTCGAAGAGGTGGCCGCGATCTTCAAATCGCGGACGCAATCGGAATGGGTAGAGCTGATGCGGGACGCCGACGCATGCTGCGAGCCTGTGCTTGCGCTCGACGAAGCGTTCGAGCATGCTCAAGCGCGCGCGCGCCAGATGGTTCATGAGATGGAGCACCCGGCGGCGGGCGCGATCAAGCAACTGGGCTTTATCCCCAAGCTCGGCGACACGCCCGCGCGCGTCGGTCGGGCCGCGCCCGCGCTCGGGGAGCAGACCGACGAATTGCTCGCCGAGATTGGGGTGAGCCAGGAAGAGCGCGAGCGGCTTTACAGATCAGGCATCGCGAGAAAGGCCGAGGCTGCTGCGCGCCGACCCGACGCGCCGCCGCTGCGCGTTTGACCGTAATACGCTGGAGGTTGAAATGGACTACACGCTGACCGAAGAACAGGAGCAGTTGCGGCGGCTCGTGGAAGAGTTCGTGCGCGGCGACGTAAAGCCGTACTTCGAGAAACACGGTTATGAAGAATTTCCCTGGCCGCTGTTTCGCAAGCTGGGCGAGCTTGGCCTTGCGGCAATCCCTTTTCCGACAGAGTACGGCGGGGGCGGGCTGGATTATTCCACTTATGCCTTGGTGCTTGAAGAGCTGACGCACCTTGAGAGCCACCTCGGAGGGTTGCTCGCCGTGCACGGGCTTCCGCAACTGATCATCAATCAATTCGGAACCGAGGCTCAAAAGAAAAAATATCTGCCTCCGCTCGCTCGCGCAGAGCTTCTAGGCGCGTTCGCGCTGACAGAGCCGCACGCGGGTTC
>DATFGQ010000007.1:0-106969 GCA_035249305.1 Blastocatellia bacterium
CGCATGCGGCGCTCGACCTCGGCGATCTCCGCGCCCGTGCCCTCGACGGTGAACACAACGTAGTAGCCTTCGGTGAATTTCTGTATCTGGTAGGCGAGGCGGCGGCGGCCCATGCGGTCGATCTTTGCGACGCGCGCCCCCTGGTTTGTTGCCACATCACTCAACTGAGTGATGAGAGTATCGATATCGCCCTCTTCGACATTCGGGGCGATAATAAACAGCACTTCGTAAACTCTCATTAGAGAGATTTCCTCCTTTTGGATGAACTTGGCTTTTTAGCAAAGCCGGTTTAGCCCTGGCTTACAGGAGCCAGAGCAAGGAGATTCCGGTATAGAACCTCTTTGACAAAGAACAGTATCGTGAACCGTAAATCGTGACGAGTGACAAGAAGAAGTTTGAATCACCTTGTCACTTGTCATGGTTCACTTGTCACATCTTTAACGCGCTCGTTGAAGAGCGCCATCGCGCGGTCCACGCCGCTCGTTACGATAACCTCTAAGGCGTCGGCGGCGCGGTCGAGCACCTGATCCAGCCGTTCGCGGTCGCGCTTCGGTATGGGCGACAGCACGAACGCCGCCAGATCGCTCACAGGATGATCCGGGCCTACGCCAAGCCTGACGCGCGCGAACTCGTTTGTCTGGAGCGCGGCGATGATGGATTTCAATCCGTTCTGCCCGCCCGCGCTCCCGCGGGGTCGCACGCGTATCATGCCGAAAGGCAGAGCCACGTCATCTGAAGCCACTATCAAGTTGGCCGGATCGCCTTCGCCGTAGCGCTCTAACAGAGGGCGGACCGCGCCGCCGCTCAGGTTCATAAAGGTCTGAGGCTTGGCTAAGACCACGCGTAGGCCGGCCAGCGCGACTTCGGCCACCTTAGAGTTAGCCTCGTCGCGGAAGCGGCGGCCGGCGGCCCGCTCCATCAACCTGTCAATGAGCATGAAGCCGAGGTTGTGGCGAGTCGCTTCGTACTCCCGCCCCGGATTCCCAAGCCCTACTATCAGCTTCATAAAACAGTTTTGAGTTCTTAGTCTTCAGTTTCCAGCATCAGAACTAAAAACTAAAAACTAAAAACTAAAAACTGAAAACTAAAAACTGATTACTCTTCTTCGGTCTTGCCCTTCTTTATAACTTCGGGCTCGCCCGTCTCTGTGGCGGCGGCCTCCTCGGTCGTCGGGGCCGCTTCTTCGGCCAGGCGCGGCGCGAGCACGCCCGCCACTATCTGGTGCTCGTCGACGAGGACCTTTACGCGGTCGCGGTCGTAGACCAGGTCTGCAACCGTCGCGTGATCGCCTATGTGAAGGTTCGACACGTCAAGCTGGATGTGCTCGGGGATGTCGCCGGGCAGGCATTCGACTTCGACCTCGCGCATCTGCAATTCGAGTATGCCGCCTTCCATCTTGACGCCCACGGGCTCGCCTGTCGTCTCTATCGGCACGTTGACGTTTGTGACCGTAGTCATCGACAGCCGCATCAAGTCGGCGTGCAGCAGGCGGCCTTTGACCGGGTCGACCTGGAAGTCTTTGATGATCACAGTCGCCGGCTCCGCGCCGTCGCCGCCCGGCAGCGCGAGCTTGAATATAGTGTTGTGGCCCGTCTCGCTGCGCAGGATGTTGGCAAGCTCTCTGGCGCTGACGGCCGCCGTCACGGCCTCGAGCCCCTCGCCGTAGACGGAGATGGGTACCATCCCCTGGGCGCGGAGCCTCCGCGTGGGTCCTTTGCCGACGCCCTCGCGTGCGGCCGCATTAACGGTTATGTCCTTAATCATTTCTCATAACTCCCGATGCTAAATAAATAGTTTGCTCACAGATGTCTCGTCATGGATCGAAAGTATCGCTTCGGCCAGGAGCTTGGCCACGCTCAGGCACTTGACCTTGGGCGAGCGGCAAGCGTTATCGGTCGGGATCGTGTTGGTCACGACCACCTCCCGCAGGGGCGAAGCCTCTATGCGCTCGACGGCCGGGCCTGAAAAGACCGCGTGCGTCGCGGTGGCGAGCACCGTCTCGGCGCCGTTCCGCTTTAGCGCCTCGGCCGCCTTAACCAGAGTCCCCGCCGTGTCTATCATGTCGTCTACGATCAGCGCCGTGCGGTTCTCAACGTCGCCTACGACGTGAAGCACTTCCACCTCGCCCAGCCGGTCGTAGTCGCGCCGCTTGTCGATGATCGCCAGCTCCGCGCCCAAACGCTTCGCGTAAGCGCGCGCGCGCTCCACTCCTCCCGCGTCCGGCGCGACCACCGTGAGGTTCTGCAATTGCAGGCTCTGAAAATACCCGACAAGCACGGGCGCGGCGAACAGGTGGTCGGCCGGGATGTCAAAGAACCCCTGGATCTGACCCGCATGCAGGTCGAACAGCAACACGCGGTCGGCCCCCGCCTCCGTGATCAGGTTGGCGATGAGCTTCGACGAGATCGGCACCCTCGGGCGGTCCTTGCGGTCCTTGCGCGCGTACCCGTAATAAGGGATGACGGCCGTTGTCCGCTTGGCCGAGGAGCGCCGGAATGCGTCGAGCATTATCAGCATCTCCATCAGGTTCGCGTCGACGGGCGGGCAGGTGGGCTGCACTATGAAGCAGTCCTCGCCGCGCACGTTTTCCAGTATCTGGAAGTTGAACTCGCCGTCCGAGAACCTCGACGTGTTAGCCTTGCCGATCTCAATCCGCAGGTGCTGGCAGATCTCTTCAGCGAGCGGGCGGTTCGCATTTCCTGAAAAGACCTTTATGTCCACAGCCGTCTCCACAAAAAACCGTGATGAGTAAACCGTAACGAGTGACAAGAGGAAAGAAGCTTGTCACGGTTTACCGTTCACTTGTCACTTCTTTATGGCTGGGGAGGGAGGATTCGAACCTCCGGATGGCGGCTCCAAAGGCCGCTGCCTTACCGCTTGGCGACTCCCCAGCAGTCGACTCTTATAATCGGGAAACGAGGCTTCGGCCGGCCGCGCTCGAATCAATCGAACATGGTGCTACGGTACTGCTGGCGGCTGACCGTCGAGACGCGCTCTGCCCAGCAGCCGTGATGGCCGAGCAGGAGCCGCCCGCGCTCGCTCGCTTCCAGACTATCAAAGACCCCGAAAACCGTGCCGCCGCTGCCAGACATTACCGCGTGCCGCGCTCCTGCTTCGAGCAGCCTTCGCTTTACCTCGGCAATTTCTGGGTGAGCGGCTAAAACAACTGATTCCAGATCGTTGCTCGCCGCAAGCGGTAGCTCATGGATGCCTTTAGCGGCATGTAAAGCAAAGGGTATGATACGAGGCGGCTCGGAGGTTGTCAACCGCGAAAGCCGCCGGTATGCGTCGGCAGTCTCGACGGCTACGCCAGGGTTTACGAGCAACAATCCGAGGCAGTCGACCTCTTCAAGCGGGTAGACCTCTTCGCCGCGCCCCACGCCTAAGGCCGTGCCGCCGACGAGAAAAAAGGGCACGTCCGAGCCTATCCGCGCGGCGATCTTAAACAGCTCGGGCTCGGCCGGCTCGATCCGCCACATGCGCGCAAGCCCCATAAGCGTCGCCGCCGCGTTCGACGAGCCGCCGCCTAACCCGCCGGCCACGGGGATGCGCTTCTGTATATCAATCCGCGCGCCGCCCGATTGCCCCGCGGCCTCGCGCAGCAGCTTCGCGGCCTTGTAGGCGAGATTCGTCTCGTCCGTAGGCACGCGCGCGTCGTCGCACGTAACCTCGATCTCGCCCGCGGTCTCTGTCAGGCGCAGCCGGTCGTGCAGCGAGACGGTTTGAAGGATGGTGCGGAGTTCGTGATAACCATCGGCGCGCCTGTGTAGCACGTCGAGCGTCCAATTAATCTTCGCGTAAGATTTGACGATGACAGAAGCAGGCATCAGTAGTCAGTAGTCAGTAGCCAGTAGCCAGTAGCCAGTAGATTGTTCTTGAAACTTGAATGGCTCACTATATAAGGATCCTTAGAATGCGACGGACTACTGGCTACTGACTACTATTTGAGGAATATCTCCGTAAAAAAGACTGTGCCGTCGGCGCCGATCCACGCGCCGATGGCCGTCTGGCGGTATGAGGGGTCGAGTATGTTGCGGCGGTGCCCTTCGCTATCCATCCAGCCGTTCATGCTCGCGGCGACGGGGTTATGGTAGCCGTTCGAATAGGCGAGGTTCTCGCCCAGCACGCGCCATTTAATGCCCGCCTCGCTCACGCGCTGTCGGACGGTGCGGCCTTCGGGGTCCGTGTGCGAGAAGAACTTCTCTTCGGCCATGCGCCGGCTGTAGTCGCGCGCTATCCCGAGCAGCTCTTCGGAGAGTTCGAGCCGCCCGAGCCCGCGCATCTCGCGGTGGCGATTTACTTCGTCCAGGCACTGCTGCTCAAGCGACTCGATCTGGCGAAGCCTGCGATCGGGGATCATAGGCTTCAAGTCGTCGTCGGTGTAGACGCGCTCGCGCGAGTCGCGGTCGTCGCGACCCGCCCGATCATCGCGGCTCGTGCGGTCGTCTCGCGCAGGCGGGCGCGCGACGCGGCCGCGGCCGACAAAGACGCCGCCGGTTTGCTGTGAATAGGCCGGAGCAATCGCGACAAGCGCCGCTACGGCAAGAAGAGAAAATCTAAGAACTCTCCTCATATCCGTCCCTCGCCCGTCTGATTGTAACGGGCCGATCTGTGAGATGCTGTTTACCGAAATCGGGGTTCGGTGATCTGCTAAAGGGCCTACTGATAGTTTTCAGTTTTTAGTTTTCAGTCTTCAGAATCAGAGCGAACCAGGCGCTCACTCTGACCCGATAACCGGAAACTAAAAACTGAAAACTAAAAACTGAAAACTACTTCTTCCCGAGCTTCTCTTTTATCTTCTTTATCTCTTCGGGCTCGGTCGCAAGCTTCAGCGCCTCTTCCCATTTCGCGCGGGCCTTGTCGGCCTGACCCTGCTTTTTATAGAGGTCGCCGAGGTGGTCGTGAATCGTCGCCGAGCGCGGCGAGTACATGACGGCCATCTCCAGGTACTTTTGCGCCTCCTGCACCTTGCCCTGGCGGAAGAGCACCCATCCGAGCGAGTCCAGGTAGGAGCCGTTCGTCGGCTCGATGTTGACCGCGCGGCGTATCAAGGTCTCGGCCTCGGGTATGCGGTCGCTGCGGTCCGCCAGGAAGTAGCCGAGGTTGTTGAGGACCGTGGCGTTGTCCGGGTCGATTTCGAGCGCGCGCCTGAGAGTCGCTTCCGAATCCTTAAACTTGTTCTGCCGCTCCTGTATGATCGACAGCGTGATCAGCGGCCCGATGTCGTTCGGCTCGATGACGATCGCCTTGCGCACGGTCTCTTCGGCCTGCTTGAGCTGGTTGGCTTCCAACAGGACGCTCGACCAGAAGAGGTAGATGTCGGCGTCTTCCGGCCCATTCTTCAAGAGCGTCTTGAGCGTCGTTTCGGCCGTCGCGATGTCTCCGAGCTTGCCCGCGGCTTGCGCCTGGAAGAGCTTGAAGGTTCGCTCATCGGGGAAGCGCTTCATTGCCGCGGTCGCGGCTTCGAGGGCCTCTTTGTTCTTGCCCTCGTTCATCAGCGTGTCTATCGTGAGGCGGTCGGCCAGCGTGTCTTCCGGCCCTAAGAGCTTGCGCAGGCGCTCGAAAGTCTCTAAAGCCTTTTCGCGATTGCCGGCCATGCGGTGCGCGTTGGCTATGCGGCGCAACATCAGCCCCGCGTTCTGCTTGTTCTGCGTTCCCGAAACCGTGCCGTCGGGGTTGACTATCGCGGTGAGGGCCTCTTCATAAGTCTCGACCGCCTTGTCGAACTTGAGCATCTCCTCGTAGGTCTCGGCGAGCGCGTAAAGTATGGGGAGGCTCTCGGAAACGTCCTGCCCCTTGAGCGCTTCTTCCAGCGTGCGCACGGCGTCATCGCGCTTGCCCGAACGCCTCAGCGCGTCGACGTTGATCCTGACAAGGTTCAGGTAAGCGGCCGAGTCTTTGCGCACGATCTTCAAGACGGGCTCGATGACTTTGGTCGCCTCGTCGTAGCGGCCCGCGCTCACCAGCGCGTCGGCGTAGTCAAACAGCAGCGGCGAAAACGGCAGGGCCTCTTTGCCCGGCTCGTCCGCGTCGCCTTTGTCCGCCGTGCCGTCTTTCACGCCTATGGCCTTCTTGTAAATGTCGAGCGCTTCCTGCGTCCGGCCTATGCGCAGCAGAGACTTCGCAAGCAGCCCGGCGTACTCGGAAGATTTTTGATTCAGGTCGTAAGCCTTGCGCGCCGCGGCGGCCGCCTCGCGGTACTTGTTCTTCTGATAGTAGAGCTGCGCCAGTTGGAAGTGAGCCTTGTCGGCCGCGCCGTCGCTCTCGGCCACGCGTTTGAGCGCGTCTAAAGCCTTGTCCTCTTCGTCGAGCGACCAGTAGAGCTCGCCTATGAGCGTGTAGACGGGGACCTCCTGCGAGCCGACCTCAAGCTTCGCCGCCGAGTTAAGGCGCGCGACCTCTTCGAGCTCCTTGATCGCCGCGCGCGCCTTCTCCTTATCCAGGGTCGTGCCGACGAAAGTCTGCGCGAGGTAGACGCGGGCCAGCAGCTTGCGCACTTCGGGGTTGTCGGGCGCGACCTTCATAGCCTCGCGCGCCTGCACCTCGGCGTCTATCACGTTGCGGCTCTTGAGGTAGAGCGACCCGAACGCCACGCGGAGCTCGGCCGACTGCGGGTCGAGCGTGATGGCCTCTTTGTACGCCGCGACCGCGCCGGGGAAGTTCCCCGACTCTTCCAGACGCTGGGCCTCAAGATACTTCTTGAGCGCCTGAGCGCGGTTATCCGACGATTGAGCAGGCTTGGTCTCCTGCGCGGTCTTGATCTCTTGCCCACTTGCGCCAACAGCGAAGATGAACGTCAGCGCAATGATAGCGCCCGCTGCCAAAAAATCTTTTCTCAAGGTGCTACTTCCTTTCTCTCTTCAGAATTCCACCACCGTCGATCAACTCTGCGCGGACGACGCGAAATACTCCGCGGCGCGCTCCCAGGCCATGCGGCGGGGGTAGCTCGAAAGCAGAACCACCGTCGCCACCAGGCCGAATACCAGAACGTAAAACTGCTCGCCTGCGATCACGCCCACCAGCAGCGAGAGCACGCCTATCGCTTCGGCCAGCGCCGCCACTATGACGGTCATCCGCAGCAGGTGCTTGAGCACGCCTTCGACGCCGCGCAAGGCGCCCACGGCTTGCAGCCTCAGCCAGCGCAACTGCGTCCGGCGGACCGCCGTCGCCCCGAGCGCTAAGAAGATCACTCCCACGACAAACGCGACGGGCATCTGCCCGGTTCGCGGCGCCGTCCGCGAGCCGGCGATCCAGAAACCTATGGCCGAAAGCAGCACGATGCTTCCCATCATTGCAAGCACGATCGTCTTGGCCTTGCTATGGAAAACTGCGACGCGGGCGTGGAGGGCCTCGCGGGCTACGGCTTCTTCCGACCGGGTAATCACTCGCTCGCCCCCCTGATCAATTGCCCGTTCTCTATGATGATCTCGTCGCCCGAGTCAGGCTTGCCGTCCGGGCCCAGGCTCTGAAGCCTGTAAGCCGACGCCGTGCCCTTGTAATCGAACTCTCGTGACCAGGCGTCTATGCGTATGATCGGGCTGAGGTAGCGCGGGGCGAGGTTATCGACGAGCGCAGAGTTATTGTCGGCCGCGACATAGAACCCGCGCTCGCGGCGGAAGGCTTCGAGCGCGGTGGCGAGCGTGCGCAAATCGGCGGTCGTGCGCAGGACCTTCTCTTTGGTTATGGCCGTATGAATCAACTCTATAGACTCCCACCGCCGGTCGCCCGTGCGGACATCTACCGCGCGCCATTTGCCTTCCTTGTCCTGTTGGAAGCGGAAGGCCGTCTCGACGCGCGCCTCGACTATGGCCTGCCCGCCGGCACCTGCGCTGATGCTCTTGATCTGGACGCTGTCGGCCTTTTCGAGCCCCATGGCCTCGGCTATGCGCTCGCGCGCTTCGCGCGAGCCGAGCTCCCTGGCCATCGCTACGACCAGGAGCAGTGAGAGCGCCAAGGCAGTCACCACCAGCGCGCGCGCGAAGATTTTCATGCGTGATCCTCCGAGACTGGCACGGGAGCTTTAGCTGCGGATACCAGCTTAAAAGATAGTAACAAACGGCTCTTCCGATTGGCAACACTTTCAAGTTTTATGATTATGCGGGCGGTTCGTGCGGCTTTGCGGCGGGCGAATTATGATTTATTCTCTTCCAGTTTATCGAGGCGGTTCCCATGCTCGCGCTGTTTGTATCTTATGTCGACAAACTCCTCGGCGAAGTAGTCGAACTTCCTGTCGATCTTCTGAAAGTTCTTTGTCATCTCCGTGCGAAGCTCCGTAATCTGATTTTGAACGGATTCGCGAAGCTCTGTGATCTGGTTCTGGACCGCCTCCCAGATCGGGCGGGTGTCATGAAGCCGCTTGTCGACCTTCTGCTCAAGACTTTCGAGCCTTTGCTCAAGAACGCCGACGCGATTTTTCAATTCGCTAACATCACTAGCAATGCCATAGACTAGCGAGATAAGCTGGTCGAGCCGGTCGCCGGTTGGAATCTCTCTTGTAAGATCGTCGCTGCTCACATCACGAATTGTATATCAAAACAGTCTGTGCGGCAAAGCTTTCTTGAAAATAATCTTCTGCCGTGCTTTTATTCAACACAATGCTCCGAAGCTTTTGGACCGCCTTAGCGATTGATACAATCGTATTCGTGCGCTGTGCGGTTGATCGAGGCGAGGAGCGCGGATGGCCGTAGACGTTCCACCTGAGACATATTACGCGGAGATTTTCGGGCAGTTGCTCCGGAGCGGCGAGCTCGAACGGCTGGCCGCCGAGATAAAAGCCGGGCGGCGCACTATCGTTCTGTCGGGGCTGGCCGGGAGCGCACGCGCGCTGACGCTGGCCGCGCTCCAAAAGAAGATCGATCGCCGGATCGTCTTCGTCGCACGGTCGAACAAAGAGGTCGAAGAGTTTCAATCCGACGTAGAGTTTTTTTACTGCGCGTTGAACGGCGTAAGCTCCTGCGAAACACAAGTCCTCGCGATCCCCGCGCTCGAAACCGACCCCTACGACGGAACGTCGCCTCACGCGGAGGTCCTCGAACAGCGCGCTCTCTCGCTCTACCGCGCGATGGCCGGAGACGCGCGCGTGCTCCTGACTTCGATAGGCGCTATGGCGGAGCGAACCGTCTCGCCCCATCAGTTGAAAGCTTCGGCCCTGCACCTGCGCGTCGGCGAGGACATGCCGCCCGAGCTGATCGTCGACCTTCTGATCGCGGGCGGCTACGTGCGCCAGGAGCCCGTAGCCGCCGTCGGAGAATTCTCCCTGCGCGGCGGCATACTCGACGTATTCTCGCCCGCCCACGACGCGCCGCACCGCATAGAGTTCTTCGGCGACACCGTAGATTCGATCCGCGAGTTCGACCCGGACACGCAGCGCTCCGTGGGCCGCGTCACCGAATCGCTCATAGCCCCGATGCGCGAGCTGGCGGTCCGTCGCGAAGAGTTTATCGAGTGGGCCGACCGCGCGCGCGCGCACTGGTCGGACGAGCGTTTCCGCCGCGACCTGCGCGCGAGAATCGCCCACGCCGAGCGCGGCGAGCCTTTCCCCGGCTGGGAGTACTTGATCCCGCTCACGAGAAGGCTCGACTGGTCCGCTTTCGATTACCTGAAAGATTCCGTCTTCGTCGTCGACGAGCCGTCGGACATCGAAAGGCGCGCGGCCGACCTCTACGGCCGCCTCGAACAGCGCTACTCTCAGGCCGACGACGCGGGCGAGCTGGCGCTCCCGCCCGCCGCGCTCTTTTTGACGGCCGACGAGCTCCGCGCCCGGTTTGATTCGGTCACGCGCGTAGAGCTCCGCCTGCTGGGGCTGGCCGCGGCCGTCACCGACGAGCAGTTCCGCGTAGACGCGCTCACGCTCTCGTCGCCCGTCGAGCAGATCGGGAGCTTGATTGATAACAATGCCCCGCCTCAATTTCTATTCACGCTGGCCGACTCTACGCCCGACATAACTATCATCTCGCAATCGCCGCGCCGCTATCACGGCCGCATACAGGAGCTGGCGCGCGACCTCGAAGCCGAAGCCGAATCGCGGCGGGTCACGCTGTTCGGTATGCCGAGCCTCGGCATAGCCGAGCGCGTCACGGAGATGCTCGGCGAGTACGGCGTCGCGGCGCAGCTTCTGCCCTCGCTCAACCCTTTGGCGGAAGCAAGCGGCTCGCCGACGCCGGTGGTGAGCAATCGCATAGTGACCGTGGCGCGACTATCGAACGGGTTCACGCTGCCGGCGGCCGCGCTTTCGCTGCTCGTAGAAAGCGACCTGTTCGGCGATCTGGAACGCGCGGCCCCGCGTCGCGAGCCCGTCAAGCGCGAGCGGCGTCGGCGAAAAGCTTCCGCGTTCCTGTCGGACCTGGGCGACCTCAAGGTCGGCGATTACATAGTCCATGTCGATCACGGCATAGGGCAGTTCCAGGGGCTCCAGCAGATCACGACGGCGGGCGCCGCGACGGGCAATGTCGCCGCGGGGCTTGAGCGCATGGCGGCGGGCGTGCGCGAATTCATGCTTTTGACCTACGCCGAAGGCGCGCGGCTTTACGTGCCGGTCGAAAGGCTGGACCTGGTGCAGAGGTACTCGGCGGGCGAAGGGCACGAGCCGCAGTTGGACCGCCTGGGCGGCCTCGGGTGGCAGAAGGCGAAGGCGCGGGCCAAGCGCGCCATGCGAGACATGGCCGAAGAGCTCCTGAAGCTTTACGCCGAGCGCCGCCTGGTCACAGGCCACCCCTACGGCGAGGACACGCCCTGGCAGCAGGAGTTTGAAGACGCGTTCGAGTACCAGCTCACGCCCGACCAGGAGACGGCCATCGAAGACGTTAAATCGGACATGCAGACGGCCCGGCCTATGGACCGGCTGGTCGTAGGCGACGTGGGGTACGGCAAGACGGAAGTGGCTATGAGAGCCGCTTTCAAGGCGGTGATGGAAGGAAAGCAGGTCGCGCTGCTCGCCCCGACCACGGTGCTCGTCTATCAGCACTACAAGACTTTTCAAAATCGCTTCAGCGCGTTCCCCATGCGCATAGAGATGCTCTCCAGATTCCGAACCGCGAAAGAGCAGAAAGAGGTCGTCAAGGCAGTCGAAGCGGGCGCGGTCGACATAGTCATCGGCACGCACCGATTGCTCTCAAAAGACATTCGCTTCAAAGACCTCGGCCTGCTGGTCGTCGACGAGGAGCAGCGTTTCGGCGTGGCCCACAAAGAGCGCATCAAGCAGATGCGCAAGAAGGTCGATGTCATCGCGATGTCGGCCACTCCGATCCCGCGCACGCTCAACATGTCGCTTGCCGGCCTGCGCGACATGTCGGTAATCGAGACTCCGCCGCGCGACCGGCTCGCAATCCAGACCCACGTCGTACAGTTCTCCGACGCCGTCATCAGGAGCGCTATCGAATTAGAGCTCCAGCGCAGCGGCCAGGTCTTCTTCGTCCACAACCGCGTAGAGACGATCTACGCCATCGCGGAGCTCGTAAGCCGGCTCGTGCCGCAGGCGCGCATCGGCGTGGGCCACGGGCAGATGGCCGAGCGCGAGCTTGAAGACGTGATCTTGAAATTCATACGGCACGAGCTAGACGTGCTCGTCTCGACGACGATAATCGAAAACGGGATAGACATACCGCTCTCGAACACGATCATTATTAATCGCGCCGACATGTACGGCCTGTCGCAGCTATACCAGTTGCGCGGCCGCGTGGGCCGCTCGAACCGCCGCGCGTACGCTTACTTGCTGATACCCTCCGAAGAGGGGTTGACGCCGATAGCCCGCCGCAGGCTTGCGGCCATACGAGAGTTTTCAGACCTCGGCGCGGGCTTCCGCATAGCCGCGCTCGACCTTGAGCTTCGCGGCGCGGGGAACCTTCTCGGCGGCCAGCAGTCGGGCCACATCGACGCCATCGGGTTCGACCTCTACACGCAGATGCTTGAGCGGACGGTGCGCGAGCTAAAGGGCGAGCCGGTCGAAGACGAAGTATCCACGACCATCAACCTCGGCGTGAGCATTCGCATACCCGAAGAGTACATCTACGACGCTAGCCAGCGGCTGCGGACTTACAAGCGCATCTCTTCGGCCGAATCTGAGGCAGAGCTTGCCGACATCCACGCCGAGATCGCCGACCGCTACGGACCCATACCCGAGACGGTCGAGAACCTCTTCGAATACGCCCGCCTGCGTCGCGAAGCGTCGCGGCTCGGCGTCGTCTCGATAGACCGGGAGGGCGACCGGCTGGCCGTGAAGTTCGGCGAGCAGGCGCGGATCGATCCCGATAAATTAATCGCCCTGGTTTCGAGCGGCGGGGCGAGCTTCACGCCGGCCGGCGTGTTGAAGCTCAAGCTCGCAAGCGAGGATGACGCAGCGGTGTTTGAAGAGGTGAGCCAGTTGCTCGACCGGCTGCGATAAAGATGAAAGCGGGGCGGCTTAAAATACCTATCCACGAAGAACACGAAGAACAAGAAAGAAACCCTTTCCTCTTTCCGTCCTTCGTGTCGCTTCGTGGATAGTCTCTCGTGACTACTGGACAGAGACGTCATCAACACGGAACGTGGTGATGAGCGAGAAGTCCGTAGTCGCGCGGAACTGTATTCTTACGGTCTGACCGGCCCACGTCGACAGGTTGTATGGGCCTCTCAGCACGTAGACTCCCGCCGTTCCTTTATTCAAGTTGCTGAACGTGGCAAGCGTCCCGAGCAACGTCCCCGTTGTCGATCGCACCTCGATGAAGATGCGGTCGAACTGCGTCGTGGTCGTTGTCTCGTCAGAAGTGACGTTCAGCCAGAAATTCAGGTTCGGCGAAGTGCCCACCGGGATGGTGATCTGCTGATAGGTCGCGGCGCTGGCATTATTGACGCCGGCAAGAATCAGATAACCTGTACCCGAGTGCGGGAAGGCCCCCGTAGACCGCGTCGACGAGCCCGAGAGCACCCACGGGCTGCTGCTCCCCTCAAACCCGCCGTTGACTATCAACTGACCTCCGCCCGCGGCGTTGACCGTCAATGTCACCGGCACGTTGACAGGCGAGTTGGTAGCGCCGGTCGCCGTCACGGTGATCGTGCCGTTATAGGTGCCCGGCGTGAGCCCCGCGATGTTGACCGAAAGGGTCACGGTCGAAGGCGCCGTGCCCGAAGTCGGGCTGATGGTCAGCCATGTCGCGTCGTCGCTAGCCGTCCAGTTCAAACTGCCCCCGCCCGTGTTGGTGATGCTCAGAGACTGGTTGGCGGGGTTGGCCCCGCCCGCCGTCGCGGTGAAGCTGAAGCTCGACGGGCTGACGCCGATCGTGGGATTAGTAGGTGCGCCCGCGCTGCCGTTATAAATGATCAGCGCGAAGTCTTGATCGGTCGTGTCCGCGCCGCCCGGCACGCCGTCGCCCGCGATGTTAGTCGCGCGGACGGTGACGGTGAAGCTGCCGGAGACTCCGGCCGGGATGAAGACGCTCTCGACGTTGTTGCGAGTGTCGGCCACGCCGCCCGTCACCGAGTTCGCGCCCGAGAAGACGTTGCCGCGGTAGGTGTTGCCGCCCACCGTGACTTCGAGGTCGAGGTTGTTGACGTAAGGCGCGCCGCTGGTCGGCCCAGGCGCGTCGGTCCAGGCGAGCGTGACGCGGAAGGGCTGGCCCGTCGACTGCACCGAGCCTGTCACCTGATGAGTCTGGCCCGTGGCGCCCAACACTGTAGTCTGATCCTGGAGTATGCGCGCCGTGCCGTCGAACGCGCGGCCCAGGTTCATACGCCCCATGCCTTGATTGTTCGAGGGCAGCGTGTCGTTTGCGCCCACGCCCGTCATGTGCGTGGCGGAGTTCATCAAGTAAGCCTTGACCATCGCCGGGCTCGGCGCGGCGAAGCCCTGGTTCAGGAAGTCCTGGTAGACGAGCGCCGCGCCTCCGGCCACGGCCGGGCACGAGTGCGAAGTGCCGCTCGACCATCCGTAGAGCGTCTGACCCGTCGGCCAGAATTGATTGCAGACGCTGGAGCCGTTGTAGTTCGACTGCGGCACGCCCGCTTCGATGTGAGTGCCGGGGGCCATGATGTCAGGCTTTACGCGGCCATCGCCGCCGGCGGAGTTGACCGGGCCGCGGCTTGAAAAACCGATTATGTCGTTAGCGCTGTCTGCGCCCGTGTTACCAACGGCGCAGCCGTCCGTCCCCGTCTGGCGCACGTTTTCGCCCGCGCCGACGCAGATGATGTTCTTCGCCGTGCCGGGCGAGCCTATGGTGTTTGCGCCCGAGCCGTCATTGCCCGCGGCAAAGACTACGGTCATCTGCTGATGGCCCGCCGTGCCCGTCTGCGCGTCGCGCACAATCCGGTCATAGGCTTGCGCATTGGTGTCGTAGCGGAAGACATTTGTAAAGCCCCACGAGTTGCTCGATATTCGCGCGCTCTGGCCGTAGGCGGTGCTCTCCCACGTAGTACTGCTCGCACCCGTGGGGCCGAAGATGGCCGTCACGCCCATCCGTGCGAAAGGCGCGATGCCGAGGCCGTAGTTGTAGCCGTTGGCGTCTTCGACCGCCGCGCCCGTGCCGGTGTTGATGCCGCCTATGATGTGCGAGTTGAGGAAGCCGTGGCCGCCTTGCGCGCCGGTCTGGTTAGTCGGGTTGTTCTGGAACGCTATGCGGCCAGTCACTAAATCGGGATGGCCCGTCAGCGAGTAGGCGTCGTCGACTACGTTTACGACGAAGGAGGTGAATTGAGCGCTCATAAACCCTTTGCCGCCGAGCCACGTGATGTAGCCGGGCGAGGTCGGCAGGTTGCCCGTGAGGTTGCCAGCGACTATCTGCCCCTGCGCCTCGTCGAGCTTACGGCGCTGCCCGCGCTCTTCGATGGCGAACACGGAATCGAGCCGGGCTATCTCGGCCAGTCGCCCGACGGCGACTCTCAATTCCACGTTATGATAATTGAGCACTTGATAGTTGTTCACGACCTCGTTCGATATGGTCTTGAGATCGGCGATGGTGCGCTCGGCCTCGGGGCCATCGATCACCTGCACGGTGACGTCGACCAGGGTTTCGGCAGGCTCCTTTCTTATGGCCTGCAACGCGGGCGACAGCCGGTAAGCCGGCTCGTAGTCGCCGACGTATTGCGCGAAAGAGTTGTTCTTAAAAAACGGCAGGCTCAGGGCCGCGCCCGCTTTCGCGCGGACAACGTAGGCGTTGTTCGGCATGTAGCTTACGATCTCGACGCCCAGCCTTCGGAGCGCGTCGAGCCAGGCGTCCTGAATCGGCCCGGCGAACTGGACCAGGTAGAGCCCGCCGACGGGCGCGCCCCCGCGGGCGAGCGAATCGGCCATGTCAGTCTGGCGGAGGTCCACGGGCAACTGACGGTGCGTCGAGGCCGGGTCTGTCGTGTCTAGGACGTAGCCGTTGAGCGCGATCAGGTTCTGGTCGTCGCGCACGGCGACGCCGAGCGAGGCCAGCCCATCGCGCCCGCCCATAGCCTTTTCGTCTACGACGACGACGCGGAAGCTTCCGTAATCGAACTCTTCAAGAATGGCGCCCGCCGACCGGATCGAGTCGTAAACGGCTCGATCCCCGTCACCGAGCATCAGCTTGTGATAAGTCGAGTCATTAATAAAGGTCTGCGGCAGCGCGTCGAACGCGGAGGAGGTTCGCGGGTTTCTGCCGCCTTCGGATAGATCATTATTGTTGCCCTGTTGCATCAGGGCGCTTGTGCCGCAAAAGAAAAGCGCGAACACAAGCGCGATTACAGTGAGCGTCGAATGCCTCATTCTTTATATCTCCTTGTGGCGCCCGGGAGGGCGATTATGGGAGGGCTTCAAATCACAGAAGCGTCCCGGTAAGTGGACCAACTCTGCCGCCGGGGCAGAGCATACCGTGCGGGTGAGGGTACCAGGGCTGTCTCTTTTCTTTCGGTTATTGCGTAGTTATTGCGCTCGAAGACCGCCCCGGACGCAGTAACAGGAGGGGCGGCTTCGAGAACTTGAAAAACTCGGATTAAGACGTTCGATATAATGACGACTGACGCAAAATTAAAAGCTTCCGAAAAGAGCTAGACACTCTTTTTTTTCTAAGCTACAAGCAACCACACTGTTGGGAAGGGAGGTTATATATTACTCAAAACGGCCCGCCTGTCAATCACAACTTTGAAAGTAATAATTAATACAGCCATAGAGGCGCGGAGACACGGAGAAAAAATCAAAAAAGCTCTGTGTCTCTGTGGCCGTGTGGCAGAATAATAGGCGCGTGAAACGACTTCGATTCATACTCATCTTCTGCGTGTTGGCGGCGGCAGGCGCTTTCGGCTGCGCGAGCAAGAAAGACCTTTCGCCGGTCATCGCTACGGTGAACGACAGCGAGATACGCCGCGCGGCCTTCGAGCGCTTCTTCTCGCTGAAGGTGGGCGAGCTCGCGGGCGCGGACGCTTCGGACTCGCTCAAGAGCCAGTTGCTTGACGAGTACGTGCGCCGCCGCCTCGTGCTCGACGAGGCCGCGCGAGCCGGGCTCACCGTCTCGGAGAACGAGATAGACCAGGCCGCGCAGGATAACCCGCGATTGAAGGGCGGGGCGGCCGCCGCAGACGCGCGCGAAGAGTTTGCCGCAGACCTCCTGGTGCAGAAGTATTACCGCCAGGTCCTGCAACGCAGCGTGCGCGTACCCCCCGAAGAGATACAGCGCTACGTCGAGCAGAACCAGGCGCGGTTGACCCAGCGCGCGGGCTTCTACGTGCGCGAGATCCGCGTGCAATCGAAGGAGGATGCCGAGCGCCTCCACAAGGAGGTGACCGAGGGGCGGCGCGATTTTGGGGCCGTAGCGCGCCTTCATTCCGACGCGCCCAGCGCCGACCGCGGCGGGTTGAGCCGTTACGACGAAGGCCAACTGCCCGCCGTGCTTGAGCGGGCGATTCAACCCCTGCGGCCCGGCGACGTGAGCCCGGTCATAGAATCTAACTTCGGCTTTCACATATTCAAGCTCGAACGCCGCGTGCTGCCGCGCCCCATCGAAGAGCGGCGCTCGCAGCTCGACGAGCGGAGGGCGGGGCTTGCCGAAGAGCTCATCGCGCGCAAGAACCAGCAGGCCCTCGACCAGATGCTCGAACGCCTGGAGGCGGGGGCGGCGATAAGAATAAATGATGCGGCGCTGGGCTTCACATACAGCGGCCAGTTCAGGCATAATTAACCCTTAGCTGAAACCAGCCCATATTAAGTCCTGAGTGCTGAGTGCTGAGTGCTGAGTTAGAACCGGTACTCAGGACTCAGGACTCAGGACTCAGCACTAAAAATGAGGGGATGTGCAGTATGAAGTTTTTCGCAGCAGTTTTGTCGCTCGCTTTCGTGCTCTGTTCGGCCTGGCCCGCCCGCGCGCAGGAGCCCGAGCTCGTCAGCGAGATAGTGGCCCGCGTCAATAACGAGATCATCACCCGCGCCGATTACCTTAACGCGCTCGCAGATTTCAAGGCCGAGCTCACGCGCCAGTTGCAGCAGCAGGGCAAGGGCGCGGCGGAGATCAACGCCGAGTTCGAGCGGCTCAAGCCGACCGTGCTCGACGTTCTGATCGAAGACCTGCTACTTGAGCAGAAGGCCAAAGAGCTGGGCATAGACGTAGAGGCCGAGGTCAACCAGCAGATGACCGAGCTCGCTAAAGAGAACGGCTTCAAGGACGCGCTCGCGTTCGAGGCCGCGCTCAAGCAGCAGGGCATGGAGCCCGAGGTCGCGCGCGCTTCTTTGCGCAAGCGGCTCCAGCAGGGCTACGTCGTGCAGCGCGAAGTGATCCAGCCGATCTTCAACAGCCTGCGCGACGCCGACCGCCGCGCCTTTTACGAGAAGTACAAGGATAAGTTCACCACGGAAGGCGAGGTGACCATCTCCGAGATATTCCTGCCGCTTGAAGGCTACACGGCCACAGACGTTGAGCAGCGCGCCCGCCGCGTCGTCCAGGAGTTGCGCTCCGGCATGGATTTCGCCGAGGCGGTCGAGAAACACTCGCCGCCCACGCGCGCCTCGCGCGCTAACAAAGGGAAGCTCGGCACGTTCAAGCCCGGCGAGATCAAAGAAGACCTCGCCAAGGCCATCTCGACCTTGAAGGTCGGAGAGGTGACCGAGCCCATAAGGATTCAAGAGGGCTACCAGATCATACGCGTAGACGACCGCAAGGCGTCGGTCGTGCGCCCGTACGAAGACCAGGAGGTCCAGAACATTATTAACCGCGGCGCGACGATGGAGCGCGCCGAAGAGGGCCGCAAGAAATACCTGGCGCGATTGCGCAAGGAGGCCTATGTTCAAGTCGCTCCCGGCTACCCCACCACCCAGGCGAAGAATTAGGGATGAGAATGAACTGAGATTTGAGATCTCAAATCTCAGTCCATTTCCGAATGCGCTTAGACATCTATCTGAAGCTCAGCCGACTGGTCCCGCGCCGCACCCTCGCGCAGCAGATGTGCGAGGCCGGCGCGGTCACCGTCAATGGGGCGCGGGCCAAAAGCTCGCGCGACGTTCACGTAGGCGACGAGCTTCGCCTGCGCCAGCGCGGCCGCATCACGACCGTCCGCGTGCTCGACGTGCCTGAAAGACCGCCTTCCAAAGCCGAGGCCGCTTCGCTTTACGAAACCTTGAGCGTCGAATCTTACGAAGCCTGACAATACATGAATCTCAAATTTGAGATTTGAGATCTCAAATCTCTTTCTCCTCGACCAGCTCGGCTTCGATCACTTCTTCATCTTGATCGTGAGCGGCGGTCTGGGCGACGGCGGCGATCAGGCGGCGGCGCGCGGCGGGCGTCAGTTGATGTCGCTCGATGAAGACGTTGTAGAGCAATTCTTCCGCCCTGTCTACGCGCGGCGAGATCACGTAGAGTCCGGCTATGTACAGGGCCACCGTCGCAAAGGCGAGGTAGCCCGTGGCAGGGGCGAAGGCTTCGAACTCAAGCGCGCCGAGCGAGGCCGTCTGCATAAGTTTTTGAAGCGCGTACTTGGCCCACGATTCGGTAGGGGCGAACAGGTCCGCAAATATCAGGTACTTGAGCGCGAACGACGCGCCCAGCACTACGGCCAAGCTCTTGGTCAGCCTAACGGGATTGAATACTACAAACAGGTTGTTCCAGAAGATGAGAAAGTAAAAGAGGTTGAAGAAGAAGTTGAGCAGCCCGCGCTCCGGCGTGACGGCGTTGAAGACCTGAGTGGTGGCGAAGTAGATCGCGGCGAGGCTGACCAGCCCCGACGCGTTTTCGATAAGCCCGCGCTCCTGGCTCGCGTAATCCGCCCTCTGAATCAGCCCGCCGCGCACGAAGACTATCATCACAAAGACGGCCAGTATCAGCGAGACTAGCTGCGGCGCGAGGAAGCGCAACTCCTGGCTGTCGGCCGTAAAACGCACACCCCCTAAGAGCGCGACCGTCAAGAACAGGAGCGGCACGAGGATGAAGCGGAGCACGTCTTTCGTCGCGGGCTTTTTCATTGCCTCCTGAACCAGTTGAACGGGTTGAAGTCGGACGCCGTCGAATCCAGCCCTTCTTTGAGCCGTTGCTGCAAGACCGCCGCGTTGCGAATCTCAAGGTCCGCGCGGTCTATCTCGAAAATGTTATTCGGCGCGTGAGCCAGGCAGCGGGTTATCGCCTCCAGGCCCTTCTTGAACAGCTCGTCGTCGTCATAGATGTTGCCGCGGCCGAGCAGGTAGTAGCAGTAGGCTATGTAGAACTGTGTCGTGGGGTCCTGGCCCGCGGGGTCGGCGACCTTGAACTGCTCAATGGCGACCTGGTGCTGGCTCGCGTTGAAGTGCTTGACGGCCTGGTCGAAGTTCTCCTGGTTGACGCGGTAGACGTTCGCCTCTATCGCGGCCTGCGTCTTCAGCTCCTGGAAAGTGCGCGGCTGGCGCACGTAGAGCCAGACGATGACCGCGCCGTACAGGAGCGCGACCACCAGTCCCGTTATTTGCACCGTTCGTTTCACGTCATCTTAGATGCTTTTGTCAGTGAACGCGTTTGGTGTAGCCTTCCCAGTAGCGCTCGCGCAGCTCTTTCTTGAGTATCTTCCCGGTCCCGCCCTTGGGCAGCGAGTCGAAGAACTCGACCGACTTCGGGACCTTAAAGCCGGGCAGCTTCGTCCGGCAGTGGTCGATCAATTCCTTGTCGGTCAACTGCTGGTCCGGCTTTAAGACGACGAGCGCTTTCGGCACTTCGCCCCAGCGCTCGTCCGGCACGGCGACGACCGCGCACTCGAAGACGGCGGGGTGCGAGAAGATAGCCTTCTCGATCTCTATCGAAGCGATGTTCTCGCCGCCCGAGATGATTATATCTTTCTTCCGGTCTACGATCAGGAAGTAACCCTCTTCATCGATTACGGCCATGTCTCCGGTGTGGAACCAGCCGCCGCGCATGACGTGAGCCGTGTCTTCGGGCTGCTTCCAGTAGCCGTGCATGACGTTGTCGGCGCGGGCGACAATCTCGCCCACGCTCTGGCCGTCGTGCGGCAGGTGATTATCATTGGCATCGACTATGCTCACTTCGATGCCGGGCAGCGGGTAACCCGTCATCGCCTGGCGAGCCCAGCGCGCCTCGTCGGGCAGGTCTTTCAGATGATCTTTGATAAACGACTGCGTCAGCACGGGCGTCGTCTCCGTGAGCCCGTACCCGCTGTATGCGCGGCACCCCATCTTCTGCTCGACCTCGCGTATCAAGTCGACGGGCGAAGCCGCCCCGCCTATCGAGATGAACTTGAGGCTCGACAGGTCATGGCTGCCAAGCGCGGGGTGATTCAGCAGCGCCGTGGCCATGGTCGGGACCATCGCGAAGTGAGTGACCCGCTCTTTTTCTACAAGCTCCAGGACTTGCGCGGGGTCGAACTTTTTCATAATGACGTGGCGCGCGCCGACGCACGTCAGCGTGTGCGGCGTGCCCCAGCCGTTGACGTGAAAGAGCGGGATCGTGTGGAGCTGCACCACCGTGTCGTCGACCGACAGTCCTGCGATGGCCTGCATCGCGTGCAGGTAGAGGTTGCGGTGCGTCATCATCACGCCCTTGGGGTTAGCTGTAGTTCCAGACGTATAGAACAATTCAGCGAGGTCATCGTCTTTGATGTCATCAGGCGGAGCAAAGTCTGCTGTTGCGCCAGAGAGCAGTGCTTCGTAGTCTGTTCCCTCTTCCCCTTTTTCAATGGGTATGTAATGTTTAATGCCTGCGACGTGACTGCTAATCCCATCAACCAATGGCTGAAAGTCTCTATTGTAAAACAGTGCGACCGCCTCAGAGTCGTTAAGGATGAATGCGATCTCTTGGGGCGTGAGTCGTATGTTCAACGGCAGCAATACGGCGCCCATTTGCACTACCCCGTAATACGCCTCAAGTAGCTCGTGGCTGTTGTATCCAAGCCATGCTACTCGGTCGCCACGCTGAACACCGAGTTCTATCAGCGCATTCGACAGTCGGTCGCAGCGTTGACCGTATTCACGATAAGTAAGTCTCACGTCACCGTCAATGATTCCAACCTTGTTACCAAACAAAGTCTCGGCCCGGTTCTTGAACCTGATTGGGGTAAGCGTCAAATTCATGTTCGTATCTCTCCATAAGCAGTTCTCGTATCACATACCAGAATGCTATTGTTCGCTGCAAATTCGTTTATCTTCGCGACATTCTCTTGAACGCGAGATGATTTATACGCGCCATAATAAAGCTCTCCTAAAACAATGCTGGAGATGAATACTTCTGTTGCATTGGCTAGGCTTGCTTGTACAACAGCTTCCTTAGCAAAGATGGCTATGACGATATTGGAGTCTAAAAGGAATTTACCATTCATTGCTATTGATCTGTTCGCAGTCTTGTTCAATGGCCTGTGACATTAGCTTGAGGTCTTCAGGGTCTATTCCTCCTGCGAAATGAAGCAATTCCTTTCCCTGCTTTCCGACAGGCTTGGCTAGAGTGCGAGTAAAGTCGAGTACTTGGCGTTGCTGCTCGATAGGAAGCTTATTCAAATGGTCAAGGATTTCTTTTTGCAATGACTGGTTTGCCATCTTGCCTCCTTTTGAAGTCGAACAGATATTGCGAGTTCATTTTACACATTATATGCAGCGAAGGCGAGTGACAGGCATCTAACGACTCGCACCAGTGAGCGCGGCACAAGGTATTATATGAAACTCGCTCGCCGCGCTCGGTGCAGGCGGTTGTTTGGCGCGTTGAGTTACCTTAATTCGCTTGCAATAAGACGCGCTGCACATCGACGGGCAATTCGAGCATCATAAAGTAGACGGCTGGATATAGGTAATCTTCCCCGCTTTCATCAACAACTCTCAAATCGCCATCCTGCTCAGCGTCTTCGTCAGGCAGCACGCGGTATACCTTGTGCAGCTCCAATGAGGCTGGATACTCCGAGTTATCAACGCAGATTGCAAATATTGGGGTTGAGTTCTTTCTTTTCATATCTCAATCCAAATATCGTTTGCGATTCTGATTGGCGTAAGGGTCAGGTTCATCGCTCACTCTCCGTCCATATGAAAGTTGATTCTGGCGTGCTGGCAGAATTACACATCGCTCTTCTGATTGTAAAGTCCTGAGTGCCGAGTGCTGAGTGAGAGGGTTTACTCAGGACTCAGCACTCATAGCGTGTCTGAGAAGTAGCGAGCTACTCGGCTCCGTAGGAGCCGGATGTTTGTAGAACAATAGCCTAGATACTCCCCAACTCCGTAGGAGTTGTATGTCTGTTATTCAACTCCTACGGAGTTGGCCTGTACTTGCGGCGGCATTCTACAAACATAGAGCCCCTGCGGGGCTTTTCTGACACTGTCTCTGCACTCAGGACCTCTCTTGCCCTCGTCTGGGCGAGCAGTTATAACTGAAGGTAGATTTTATGCTTAAGACTTCGGCCCCGTTGAGTCGTCAAATAACAAGCGCAGCCAAGCAGACGGCCGGCGGGCGGGCCGGGTTTTTCGAGTACGCTGGCGTCGCGATAGACTCTTTGCGCGCCAACAAGCTCCGCTCCTTTCTGACCCTGCTCGGCATCATCATCGGCATAACCTCGATCATCTCCGTGATATCGATCATCCAGGGGCTCGACAAGTACTGGAAGGAGAAAGTCTCGAACTTCGGGCCGAACACTTTCGTCATCACGCAGTTCCCTATAACTACGGACTTCGACAAGTTCATCGCAATGCTGCGCCGCAACCCCGAGATTCACTCGGACCAGGCCGAAGCCATACTCCGCTACTGCACATCCTGCGAACAGGTGGGCGTCGAGACTCACAAGTCCGTCCGCATACGTTACGAGCGCCACTCGCTCGAACAGATAGACATGTCCGGCATCACGCCGAACATTCTCAACATAGAGTCTTATTCGGTCGACAGCGGCCGCCTGATACTCGATTGGGAAGACCAGCACTCGCGGTTCGTGACCTTCATCGGGTGGGAGGTCGCCGACAAGCTCTTCCCAGGCCAGGACCCTATCGGCAAGCGGATTCAGATCGAAGACCACTGGTACACGGTCGTCGGGGTCGCCGCGAAGAAAGGCTCGGTCTTCGGCTTCTCGCAGGACAACTTCGCCAAGATCCCGCTTTCGACCTTTCAGAAGATCTACGGCTCGCGCCGGACTGTGAACATCTCTATCAAGGCGCGCGAAGGCGAGATGCAGCAGGCGCAGGACCAGGCGCGGCTCATCATGCGCTCGCAGCACAAGCTCACATATCACGAAGAGGATGACTTCGGGTTGATAACGTCGGAGGGCGTAAACGAGCTGTTCAACAATCTGACGCGGATAATATTTTCGGTGTCGCTGTTCGTCGTCGGCATATCGCTGGTCGTCGGCGGCATAGTGATAATGAACATCATGCTCGTCTCGGTCGTCGAGCGGACCAAAGAGATAGGCATACGAAAAGCTGTGGGCGCTCGCCAGCAGGACGTGGTCAACCAGTTCCTGGTCGAATCGGTCGTGCTCTGCTGCGCGGGGGGCCTCGGCGGCATCGTTATGGCGTTCGGAGTGTCGTGGCTGCTGGCCACATTCACGCCGCTCCCGTCGTCGTTCCCAATGTGGGCGCCGCTCCTTGCATTCATATTATCGACTGTGATCGGGGTCTTTTTCGGGATCTATCCCGCGCGGCGCGCGGGCAAGCTCGACCCCATAGAAGCGCTGAGGGCGGAATGATCTGGACCGGGATCAGAGAGAACACGAGGCTGGCGATGGAGACGCTGGCGGCGCACAAGTTCCGCGCGTCGCTGACGATACTCGGCGTCTTCATAGGCGTGCTTGTGATCGTGGCGATGGCGGCCGTGCTCAACGGCTTTCGCCAATCGGTCCTCGACCAGGCCGAGAGCTTCGGCACGCGCAACGTCTACTTGTGGCGCTACCCGTTCATTCAGACGACCGTTCTGCCCCCGGAGATAAGGAACCGGAAACCGCTCACGCTCGAAGACGCGCGCGCCATCGAGCGCGACGCCCCGGCCGTCGAGCACGTCTACGCGGGGCTGATCTATGGGCTGCCGCTGCCGGGCGAGCTGCCGCCGATCCCGCCCGAGGCCCGCTACCGCGACCGCGTGATGACGCGCCCGCGCATGGTAGGGAATTTTCCCGTCGCGGAGCTCGTGATGAACGTGAAGGTTGCCGAGGGCCGCTACTTCACCGACGCCGAAAACGAGCACCGCGCTTACGTCTGCGTGCTGGCCTTCAACGTCGTCGAAGCGCTCTTCCCCGCCGAAGACCCTATCGGAAAGACGATCAACGTCGGCGGCCAGGATTTTCGCGTCGTCGGCACGGTCGCCAAGCAGAAGTCCGGCCCGTTCGGCTCCGAGAACCAGGAGGACAACGACATATTCGTCCCCTACTGGACCTTTCACAAGATGTACCCGGCGACCGACGATCACTTCATCATCCTGCGCATGCACGAAGGGCGCATGCAGGAGGGCATAGACCAGGTCGAGCGCATACTGCGCATACGCCGCAACGTGCCGTTGCGCGCCGATAACAATTTTGAGATAGGCACGCCCGAATCGTTCATCTCCACGTTCGACGACATAGTCGGCGCGGTCTTCGGCGTGATGATCATTATCTCTTCGATCGCCTTCATGGTCGGCGGCGTAGGCGTGATGAACATAATGCTTGTCGCCGTGACCGAGCGCACGCGTGAGATAGGCATCCGCAAGGCCGTGGGCGCAAAGCGCAGGGATATAATCTGGCAGTTTCTGACCGAGGCCGTGACTCTGACGGGCGCGGGCGGGCTGGCCGGGCTATTGTGCGGCTGGCTGATGAGCGTCACCGTATCGACGCTTGTGCCCGACCTGTCGATGAAGATACCGATGGGGGCCGCCGCGTTCGGCTTTTTCGGCTCGGTCGCCGTAGGGATAATCTTCGGGATGTGGCCCGCGGTCAAAGCGGCTTATCTCGACCCGATAGCGGCGCTCAGGCACGAATAGATCAAGATTCATTTTTGCCGCGCATCTCGGCGACGAGGTTCGACGCCCGAAGCAGGCTGTCGAACGTGCCCGCGTCGGTCCACCAGCCTTCGATGATGTCCCACGTTATGTCGCCGCTCTTTATGTAAGCGTTGTTGACGTCGGTGATCTCAAGCTCGCCCCGCCCGCTCGGCTCAAGCGTCTTGATTATCTCGAAGACGCGGTTGTCGTACATGTAAACGCCAATGACGGCGTAAGGCGTCTTAGGCTCGGTCGGTTTCTCTTCGATCGCGACGAGGCGTTCGCCTTCGATGACGGGCACGCCGAACCGCTGCGGGTCCGGCACTTCGGAAAAGAGTATCTTCGCGCCGGCCCCCTGGTGGCGGAACTTCTTCACGTGCGGGGCGATGCCCTTCTCTAGAATGTTATCGCCGAGGACGACGCAGACCGGGCCCGAGTCGGCGAAGTCTTCGGCCAGCGAGAGCGCGGCGGCTATGCCGCCCTCGCCTTCCTGGTAAGCGTAGTTGACATGTTTGAGCCCGAATTGGGCTCCGTTGCGCAAGAGCTTTAGAAAATCCCCGGCGCTGTTGCCGCCCGTCACCACCAGTATATCGCTGATGCCCGCGTCGATGAGCGTCTGGATAGGGTAGTAGATCATCGGCCGGTCATAGACCGGCAACAGGTGTTTGTTCGTTATTCGTGTCAACGGGGCGAGCCGCGTGCCGAGGCCCCCGGCCAGGACAATTCCTTTCATGCGCAGAATAATACAGGGACCATTTGAAATTTCAAATTTGAAATTTCAAATTTCAGACGGCCCTGCTAAACTCGGCGGTGCGCTTCAGCAATCAATTCTGCTCAGGGGGACAAGCATGGGGATAGCGAAACAATCTCTTGAGTCCAGCTCGCCTTACCAAGCAAAGCCATGGCTCAAACATTACGACTTCTGGGTCCCGGCATCGACGAACTACCCGCGCCAGCCCGTCTTCCGCGCGCTCGACATCGGCGCGGGCAATTACCCCGACCGGCCTTATACGATATTCTTCGGCGCGGAGATGACCTTTCGCCAGACCCGCGACCGCGCGCTCAGACTCGCCAACGCGCTCGCCGCGATGGGCGTCTCGAAAGGCGACCGCGTTGGCGTAATGCTCCCGAACTGCCCGCAGTTCCCCATAGCTTTTTTCGCCATCGCGCGGGCGGGCGCGACCTGCGTCAGCATGAACCCTACTTACACGCCGCGCGAATTCCAACGACTGGCTAAAGACTCGGGCGTGCGCGCGCTCGTCGTGATGGACCAGCTCGCGCCCGCGATGATACCCGCGATGGCCGAGACGGACATCCGGCACGTCATAGTCACGGGCGTCCAAGATTACATGCCCGAGCCCGTGGCCGCGCACTATGCGAAGGAGAACGCCGAGCGAATACCTGAGCTCGACAATCTTCAGCAGATGGCGCCGGAAGGCGTCACGGTGAGCGACTTCTCGAAAGTTATAGAAGAGAACCCCGCCCGACATTTTCGAATCGACATAGACGCCGAAAATGATCTGGCCGCCTTGCAGTACACGGGCGGGACGACCGGAGTGCCCAAGGGTGCGATGCTCACGCACTACAACCTTTTCTCCAACACGATTCAGAGCGTCTTGTGGCGCAGCCACTTTTCTACGCCCGAAGGCGAGCGCATGCTTTTGATCATCCCGATGTTTCATGTCTACGGGATGACGGTCGGGATGTTGTTGAGCGCGATCCAGGGCGGCACGATGATTCTGATCCCGAAGTTCGACATAAATCTCATGCTCGACGCGATCAACCGCTACAAGCCTACTTTCTTTCCGGGAGTGCCGACGCTCTACGTCTCCTTGCTGAACCACCCGAAGGCGGCCGAGACGGATTTCTCTTCGATCAAGTATTTCAACAGCGGCTCGGCGCCCTTGCCGCTCGACGTGACCGAGAGGTTCGAAGAGCTTACGGGCTGCGTGCTGCGCCAGGGCTATGGGCTCAGCGAAACGTCGCCCACTACGCACTCGACCTCGCAGCTCGGCAAGCGCAAGCCCGAAAGCTGCGGCATACCGTTCCCCGATACCGAGTGCAAGATCGTCGACATCGAGACGGGCGAAGCGGAGGTCGCAGTAGGCGAGATGGGCGAGCTTTGCGTCCGCGGGCCGCAGGTCATGAAGGGCTACTGGAAACAGGAGGAAGAGACGCGGCGCGCACTCAGGGAAGACGCCGACGGGCGCGGCCCGTGGTTTTACACGGGCGACATAGCGACGATGGACGAGGACGGCTACTTCTACATCGTGCAGCGCAAGAAAGACATGATCCTCGTCTCGGGTTTCAACGTCTACCCGAGCGAGGTCGAAGAGGTCCTCTACTCTCACCCTTCGGTGCTCGAAGCGGGGGTGATAGGCGTGGCGGACGATTACCGCGGCGAGCGCGTGAAGGCGTTCGTGGCCTTGCGCGCGGGCGCGAGCGCGACGCCCGAAGAGTTGATAGAGCATTGCCGCCAGGGGCTTGCGAAGTACAAAGTGCCGTCGGAGATCGATATACTCGCGTCGCTGCCGAAGACCGTCGTGGGCAAGATCCTTCACCGCTCGCTGCGCGAGATGGAGGCGAACAAGTAGACCGACGGCAAAGGAGGGACGCAAATTGGAGAGGCTTCTGGAAGGAAAGACCGCGATCATCACGGGCGCGGGGCGCGGGATAGGGCGCGCGGCGGCGGAGCTTTTCGCGCGATACGGCGCGCGTGTCGTCCTGAGCGACATAGACGCCGGTCCCGCAGAAGAGGCTGTGGGAGCCATTCTTGAGGCGAACGGCGAGGCCGTAAGCGTCGTCGGCGACGTGACGGACCGCGACTTCGCGGGCCTGATCGTCAACGCCGCGATAGAGAATTTCGGCGGCATCGACATCATAGTCAACAACGCCGGCTACACCTGGGACGCCGTGATTCACAAGATGACCGACGAGCAGTGGGAGGTCATACTCGCGGTACACCTCACGGCGCCGTTTCGCATCATACGGGCCGCGTCCGAGTACTTGCGCGAAACGGCGAAGCGCGAGCGCGCCGCCGACGGCCGCGCCCGCGCCCGCAAGATAGTGAACATAAGCTCGACTTCCGGCACGCGCGGCAACGCGGGGCAGTCGAATTATTCTTCGGGCAAAGCCGGCGTGATCGGGTTGACGAAGACGCTCGCCAAAGAGTGGGGCCAGTTCAACATTCAGGTCAACGCCGTCGCTTTCGGCCGCATAGAGACGCGGCTGACTCAGGCGAAAGAGCGCGGTGAGACGATAACGCGCGAAGGCGTGGATATCGCCATAGGGATTCCGGGCGAGCGGTTAGAGCGCACGACGCCCCTGATCCCGATGGGCCGCGCCGGCACCGCGCTCGAAGCGGCGGGCGCAATATTCTTTTTCGCCTCGCCTTTTTCCGATTACGTTTCGGGGCAAGTGTTGGAAGTCGCGGGCGGCCTCTGAGGCGATCTCGAATCTCGAATTTGAGATCGAGATCGACGGTAATATTCAAAACTTTGTTGAGCGCGCGCCAGTTCTTTGAGATGATTATTAATCATCAGTGGAAACACTAAAACCGAAACACAATCTGAAAGGTAAGAATAATGATTAAGACAGCTTTTTCCTTTGTCCTTCTGGTTTCTAGCGTATTGGTCGCGGCCCCCATGCCCGCGCCGCACATAATCGATCAGGCGCACAGCCAGATCAACTTCGTGGCGGAAGCCAGGTTTATTTCCGCTCACGGCTCCTTCGATAAGTGGGAGGCCGACGTGAGCCTCGACCGCGACAAGATCGAGAACTCCACCGTGAAGATCACCATCGACGCCACGAGCATCAACACGCGCGTCGAGCGGCGCGATAACCACCTTCGCAGCAAAGACTTCTTCGACGTGGCGCAGTACCCGACCATCACTTTCACTTCGAAGAAGGTGACGAAGACCGGCGATAAGAATTACACCCTCGTCGGTGACCTCGCGCTGCACGGCGTAACGAAAGAGATCACGGTCCCGGTCGAGATGGTCTTTTACGACAACAACCGCGGGCGCTTCCGCTCGACGTTCCAGCTCAACCGTAAAGAATACGGCATCACCTACGACTCGAAGATGAACTCGATCGCCGACATGGTGCAGGTACAGTTCGACATCAACGTGCTGGACAAGGCGGCCGTAGAGAAGGCCCAGAAAGAGCGCGAGGCGGCGCAAAAGCCCAAGCCGAATAATTAAGATTATGAGCGACGCCATCAAGCAGTGGGATGCTTCCGCATACGACACTAAACACTCGTTCGTCTGGCAGATGGGCGCGGGCGTTTTAGAGCTACTGTCGCCGCGGCCCGGAGAGCGCATACTCGACCTGGGCTGCGGCACGGGGCATCTCACTCGCAAGATCGCGGACTCGGGGGCTGATGTCGTAGGCATAGACAACTCCGAGGCGATGATCGAGCAGGCGCGAAAGAACTTCCCCGACATGACGTTCGAGGTAGCCGACGGGACGAGCTTTCGTTTCGACGAGCCGTTCGACGCGGTCTTCTCGAACGCTGCGATCCACTGGATGCGGGACCCTCGGGCGGTCGCGCGATGCATCTACGAGGCGCTAAAGGGCGGGGGTCGTTTTGTGGCCGAGTTCGGCGGTAAAGGGAACCTCAGGGCGACAAAGCTGGCGCTGCACGGCGTAGCGCACGACGCCGGGTTCACCGTGAGCGATGAAGTCGCTTACCGCTACTACCCTTCGGTCGGAGAGTACGCGACGCTTTTGGAGAGCGAGGGCTTTCGCGTTACTTACGCTTCGCATTTTGACCGGCCGACGCCGCTCCAGGGGGGCGAAGAGGGCTTAAGGAACTGGCTCGCGACGTTCGCCGATAATGTCTTGGATATGATTCCAGAAGATAAGCGCGCGGAGATTATCGCAGAGACTGAAAACCGCCTTCGCGCGGAAGCCTACCGCGACGGCACGTGGTACGCGGATTACAGAAGAATCCGCGTCGTCGCCGTTAAAGAATAGAAAGAGATGAAATGCCGTTGCCGCCCCTACGCGGCGATAAAAGCTTAAGCTGATTGCTAGCATTTCATTTGAAATTGCTTATCAGGACTACGTCGGGCGTGTGGATGCCGCGCGAGCAGACCAGGTCGCCGTTTGCGGCCCAGTCGAACCAGAATATTCGGTCGTCCTTAGAAGTTCGTCAACCGCCTGGCGGGCGACCCATCGACGGGGAGTAGTCAGAGGTTGATCCCGCCGTCGCGAAGATCTATGTAGGTCTATGCCCGGCCGTCGGGCGTCCAACGGAAGAGTACATCCCCCGAAGACCGCGAGGCCGACCGCGAGCTTGCCGACCGGCTGCGCGTCCCGGTCATCACTATCACCAGATCGGGCATGTACGTTTACGACCCGGCGACAAAGCGGACCTCCAAGGTGCAAAACGGGCTCGACTGGCTCAACTCTTCGAACTTCTTCTACCAGTCGCCGCAGCCCTAGAGCGCGACTAATGGGATAATCTGTAGGGGCAGCCCTTGTGGCTGCCCGGATCGTCCGAAGGACGATGACGTAATCGCGCTTACGCGCGATCCGGGCGGGGACAAGCCCCGCCCCTACAGACTAATCGATTTGCATTCTGCTCTAGTGCGTCATCGCGTAGATGACTACGTTGATCCCCACCTTGTAAGCTGCAAGGCCGTATTGTAGCGGGTAGCGCGGGTCGTCTATCCACTCCCACGCGTCGCCCAGGTCGCAGTTGCGCGCGACGAAGACCATAACCCTGCCGCTCTTGTCCTGTATGCCCATGTAATGCGGGGTGATGCCGCCTTTCTCGTGCGTCACGCCGCGCCTCAGCCATGAGCCTATGCCGGGGACCTGGACCACCTGATCTATGTCGAAATAGCAATGGAAGAGCGAGTGATCGCGCGGCAAGTCTTTGATCTCGTACTCGGGCAGCACACGTTTCATCTGCTCTTGCACGTTCTGCCATTCGTACTCGCCCCAGAAATCGTCCAGGAAGAGAAAACCGCCGCGCATCAGGTATTCGCGCAGCCGCGCGGCCTCTTCTTCAGACAGCTCAAGAAAGCCCGGCTCCACGAAATAGATCAGCGGGTAGTTGAAGAGGTTGTCGTCGAGTATGCGGACCTGTTCGGGGCGGGCGGAGATGTTGAGGTTCGTGCCCGACCAGTCGCGCACGCCTATGATGAAATGGTCGTCGGCCTCGGGGAAGTCCACGGCCCACGAGCCGTTGCGCCAGCCGTCGTCCGACGAGTTATAAATCGTGCGGACGAAGGTGAACTCGCCGGGGCCTGTGCCAGGGTCCTGCGCGTGGCGCGGGACCGACCCGAGCCGGGTCTGGCCTGACACGGACGTGAGAAGCAGGAATAAGAGAATCAGGCAGGCAAACTTCTTCATAACTACCTGCTCAATTTATGCCAACCGGCGGCCGACTTCAAGCCGGCGGCTCTACTTCTTGGCCCTACTTCTTGCCCGCCTCGTTTATCGCGGCGTAAGAAGGTCGCGCGCCCGCGTCCTGGAGCCTCTTTGCGGCGCGTTCGACTTCCGCCATCGTGCGCAGGAAGTTTTCGCCCAGTATCTTCTTCACGTCCGAGTCGGAAAAACCCCGCTTGAGCAGCTCGTAGGTGATGGCGGGGAGCTTCGATATGTCTTCCATCCCTTCGGGCAGATTTCCGCCCACGCCGTCGAAATCCGACCCGAGCCCTACGTTGTCTATCCCTGCGACTTTCGCCACGTGAGCTATGTGGTCTATGAGCATGTCGAGCGTGACGCGCGGCCGCGGCCCCGAGAGCTTGGCTATCTCGGCGCGCATGCGGTCGAGGTCGCCCGCATAAAGACGGCGGGCTTCGTCTATCTTCGCCTGAAGCTCGGGGCTCGGCTTGACGTACTTCGTGTTGACGAAGCTCGACCCGAAGTTGATCATCACGACCCCGCCTTTTTTGCCTACGGCGCGGAGCATCTCGTCGGTCATATTCCGGGGGATGTCCGTGAGCTGACGCGCGGAAGAGTGCGAAGCGATGACCGGGGCCTGGCTCACCTCGATCACGTCCCAGAACGTCTTATCCGACACGTGAGATATGTCGACCATCATGCCGATCCGGTTCATCTCTTTGACCACTTCGCGGCCGAAGTCCGTGAGGCCGTTGTGGTGCTTAACATCTTTGCTGTTTATGTCGCCCGACGAGTCGGCCCAGTTGTTGGTGTTCGAGTGCGTCAGCGTCATGTAGCGCACGCCGAGCCTGTAGAACATGCGCAAGGCCGAAAGGCTGTCTTCGATGGCGTGGCCGCCTTCGATGCCCATCAGCGCGGCTATCTTGCCGGATTTCGAGATGCGGCGTATGTCGTCCGAGGTGAAAGCCATCTCAAGGGCTTCGGGGTGGCGGCGCGCCTGCTCGTAAACGTCATCTATCATGTCGAGCGCGCGGCGGGCCGAGCCGCCTTCGCGCGCGTACCGGGCCGAGACATAGATTGCGAAGAACTCCGCGTCGATGCCGCCCTCTTTCATGCGCGGTAGGTCGGTCTGGGTCTGCCCGCTCGTGTCGCGCGCGCCCAGGTCGTAATCCTTGTCCGTCATAGGCGAGGTTATATCGTTATGCGTATCGATGACGATGGCCTCTCGGTGGAGCTTCGCCGCCCGCTCGCGCAGCTTGCGGTCGTCGGGGGTCTGCTGTGACGCGGCGGGCAGCGCGAGCATCGTTAGGATAATAAAAACGGGGGAAAGCGTGCGCGCGGACTTGTTCATATTTACTCCTCGCCGCGTAGCGGCGATCAAAGTTGAATCCCATCTGCCGGTACGCGGCTATCAAAACTGAATTCCAACTGGCGCTACGCGGCAAAGCGACTGAGACGGCGCTTATCATCAATCCTTCTTCGCCTGCGTCGGCCGTTGGCTCAGCTCCTTCAAGAGTTCTTGCACCGCCACTTCGAGCTGCCGGTCGCGCCCCGCGAGGTTGTCTTCGGGCGTGTTATCTACAAGAATGTCCGGCTGCACGCCATAGTTCTCCATGTTAGTCCGCTTCTGGTCCGCAAGGTAGACGCCTACGCCCGGCGTGCGCACGGTCGAGCCATCGATCAATGAATAGCTCCCCGTCCCTATCACGGCGCCCGCCGTCGGCACGCCTATCACTTTGCCCAGGCCAAGCGCGCGGAATCCCGCGGGGAACATCTCGGCGTTTGACGCCGAACGCCAGTTCTGCAACACGACCTTCGGCCCGAAGAATCCCGCGAATGGGCGCAACGCCGATTCGGTCCCGCGCGGCTGCCACACTTGATACGCCCGCTGCACGAGAATGGCGAGCAGCTCCTGCTCGATGTTGCCGCCGCCGTTCCACCGCTGGTCGATGACCAGGGCCTCTTTGTTACGATTCTCGCGGAGCTCTTTTTCGAACCTGCGGAGCGAAGGCTGATTCATCGCCTGTATGTGGACGTAGCCGACGCGCCCGTTCGACAGCTTATCGACCATCTCGCGCCGCGTGCGCACCCAGCGCTCGTAGCGGAGCTGGTTGTAGGCCGCCATCGTGACGGGCTCCAGGCGCGAGCGCCACGCCCCGTCTTCGGATGGCTTGTCGTTGAAGGTCACTTCGATCTTGCGGTTGAGCCGGTTGTTGAGCAGGTCCCAGTAATTATCGCCCGCGCGGACCGGCTTGCCGTTGATGGCGATCAGGTAGTTGCCCGCCGCCACCTTCACCCAGTCTTTATCGGCCGGCCCTTCTTCGTAAACATGGGTCACGCGGTAGCGGCCGGCTTTCTCGTCCGATTCGAGCTCCAGCCCCAGGTGCGCAGTCGCTACGCCCGAGCGGCCTTGGGGCGGGGGCGCGGCTCCCGTGTGCGAAGCGTTCAGCTCGCCTATCATCTCGTTGATTATGTTGAGCAGCTCCTGGCGGTCGCCCACGTAATCGACGAGCGGGCGGTACTTGGCCCGCATCGAGTCCCAGTCCTTGCCATGCATCTGCGGGTCATAGAATCGATACTTCATCGTGCGCCACGCGTCGTCAAACATCTCGGCCCATTCGGCGGGGCGGTCAACCTTAACTTTGGCGGTGAAGTTGACTCGGCGGCGCGTCGCATCGCGAGCCGCGCCCGCCGCCCCGGCCATCGCCGCGGCCGCGCCGGTCGTGGGCATCGGGACGGAATAGATCGCATTGCCTTCGGTGAAGTAAAGCGTGCGGCCATCGCGCGTAATTCTCAGACCTGATATGCCGCCCCCGAACCCGCCGAAGCCGCCCGGCCCGCCCCCGTCGCCGTCGCCCGCGCCGCCCGCCGTGATGCGCGTCAGACGGCGGCCGTCTTCTTGTATGGAGTAGATCACCGGGATCGATCTGGTCGCCGCAGGCTCGGTCGTCACGAAGACGATCGTGCGGCTGTCGGGCGCTACGCTGTAGTTGAAGATCGCAAATGGCATTCTTGTGATCTGCCGCGTGCGCCGCTTGAGTCCCGCCCAGTCGATGTTGACATCCTTCGGGGGCTGGTTGCGCGGCCCGCCCATGCGACGCGGCGCGCCGTCAGCCGGCTGCTCCTGCGCTTCCGCCTGCTCGGGGCGCTCTTCGGGGTCGGCCGGGTCTCGCTCTTCGCGCTCAAGCGCGATCGCGTAGATCTGCGACTGCGGCGGGCCGCTGCCGAACCCGCCTTCGCTTCTTATGAAGTAGAGCTTGCGGCCATCAGGCGAGAACAGAGGGCCTGAGTCGCTGTAAGAATCGAACGTGACTTTCCTCTCTTCGCCCCCCGAGGCTGAGATGAGGTAGACATCGTTTGTGCGCGTGTGGTCGGGCTTGGCATAGGCCAGCCACTTGCCGTCGGGCGACCAGACGGGCTGGCCTATGTTGCCGTAGCGCGACGAGGCGAGCTCGGTCGTCTGTTTCGTGTCGACCACGTATTTGCGCAGCTTGTTGTCGGAGGCCACGAAGGCAAACTCTTTCGAGTTAGGCGACCAGGAGAAGCCGAACTTGAGCGCGTCGATGTCGGTGATCTTCTGAGGCTCGCCCGCGCCGTCCGACGAGGCGATGTAAAACTCTTCGCGCCCGCTGCGGTCGCTTATGAAGGCTATCCATCGGCCATCGGGCGAATACTCGGGCGACTGGTCGCGCGCGGGGCCGTCGGTTATCTGGCGCAGGTCGCCTTCTTCGACCGGCGCGGTGAATATCTCGCCGTGGATGGAGAAGACCACGCGGCGGCCCGCCGGCGCCAAGTCGTAATCGTCCGCCTGAGAGTTGAACTCGCGTATCTCGGATAGGCTCTCCTGCGTCTCGGCCGACACGTCGAGCTTGACCGGCGCGGCCTTGCGGCTGGTTACGTCGAGCTTCCAGATCTGAAAATCGTGCTCGAACATGATGACGCGCCCGTCCGAGCTCATGGCGGGCCAGCGCACGTCGCCCGTCTTAAATGACGTGACGCGCTCGGCCTTGCCGCCTTTTTCAGAAACGCGCCAGATGTTCGTAAGCCCGCCCTCCTCGCGGTCGCTCACGAAATAGATATGGCCGTCCGACGCCCACATCGGCCACGAGTCCATCCCGTCGAAATCGGTCACGTCGGTGAACTTGCCCGCCGCCACATCCATTATCGTCACGTCGCTCTGGTTAGAGCCCCTGTAATACTTGCGCCAGTAGGCCTGCGCCTTGCGGTTGATCGCTATCTTGCGGCCGTCGGGCGAATAGGTCGCGAAGACGGCCATGTCTGCGCCCGCGCTCCGCTCCATGCCGCCGTCTGCGCTCACCGTGTAGAGCTTCGCCGCGAAGTCTTCGTTGCGGTTGCTGACAAACAGCACCGAGCGCGAGTCGGGCGACCAGCCCTGCACGCTGTCGTCGGCCGAATGGAAAGTGAGCTGCTTCGGCTGGCCGCCTTCGGCCGGGACGACGTACACGTCGAGGTTGCCGTTGCGGTCGCTGGAAAAGGCTATCCACCGCCCGTCGGGGGAAAAGCGCGGGTATACGTCGCGCGCCTTGTGGACGGTGATGCGGCGCAGGTTCTGGCCGTTTTCGTCCGCCGTCCACACGTCGGCCAGGTAAGTGAACGCTATGCGCCCCTGGTGGTAGTGCGGGTAACGGACCAGCCGGGCTTCGCGCGCCGACGACTGTACGGCTGCGACTGCGATCAAGAGAGAGGCGAGCAGGTAGACTCTTTTCATGGCTTCTCCTTTTTGCGGGCGTTGGAATTTCTCTTCGAGTGCTCGTTGCCTTAGACGCTCTCGGCCACTTTGCGGTTACATTTCAAGGATTTGATTTGCTCCGCCGGCCGGGCTATGATACCCCAGCCCGTGTCGGATGAACAAAGCGAATACCTTTAAATCGCCTTGAATCGATAGAACCGGTCAGGAGAGGAAAGCATTATGAAACTCTCGAACAGGTCCAGGCTTTCGCTCGCGCTCGCCTTGTTGTTAGCCTTCGCCTTCAGCTCGCTCGCGCAGTTGGAGAAGAAACCTTTCACCGAATGGTCGGAGAAAGAAGCCGACAAGGTCTTGAACAACTCCGGGTGGGGGCAGACGCAGACCTTCACCGACACGTCTGCGCAGAAGTCTTCGATAGGCGAGGACCCGGCTACGGCGTCGAGGTCCACGGCTTCTCAAAACAGCAGCGCGACCATGGATTACGGGAACTCCGACCTTGGCGCTACTCGCGTGAGCGACGTGCCGATAGTCAATTTCCGCCTGCGGCTCTTGACCGCGCGCCCCGTGCGCGAGGCGATAGTGCGCATGCTCGCCATACGGCGCAACCAGGAGCCGGGCGCGGCGGTCTCGCCGCAGTTCCAGAAGTTCATCGACTCGGACTCTTCCGACCAGATCATCCTCGCCGTCGTCTGCGACGCGCCGAAGGTTACGACGAGCTTTCAAAAAGCGAGGACCCTGCTCCAGAACCTGACGACGGGCGAGCTGAAGCCGAACACGTTCCTGCACGTCAAGGGCGGGCCGTCGGTCCCGCTCGAAGAGTACCAGCCGCCGCGCCCCGACGGGCTCGGCGCGCGTTTCATCTTCCCCCGCGCGATCGGGGGCAAGCCGGTCATCACGGCTGAAAACGGCGAGGTTCGTTTCTACTCGGAGCTCGGCGACAAGTTCACGCTGAACCGAAAATTCCGCGTCAAGGAGATGATCTATCAGGGGAAGCTCGAATATTAAAACTGTCCCGGAGGAGCGATTATGACAAAGAGCTGTCGTTTTTTTTCGGCCGCGGCGCTGGCCCTGCTGCTCGGCGTCTTAGGCGACGCCTCGGCCCAGATCGATAAGAAGCCTTACACGGACTGGAGCGAAAAAGAGGCCGAGAAGCTGCTTGAAAAGTCGGGCTGGGCGCAGACGCAGATATTCACGGACACTACGGGCACGTTCTCGACTGGCCCAGGCAGGACCGTCAATTCAAGCCAGTCGCGCTCGGCCGGGATAGATCAGGTTAACTTCCACATCAGGTTCCTGTCGGCAAAGCCTGTGCGCCAGGCCATCAGCCGCATAATGGAGATACGCCAGAAAGGCGAATTGAGCGACCAGATGGCCGCGCAGCTCAAGTCGTTCGCCACTTCGGACTTCCCCGACTTCGTCGTCGTCACCGTCACGGTCGACGGCTCGCAGGCGCAGGGCCGGCTGCAAGAGGCTAACGCGCTGCTCAACAGGCTGACGACCGTCGATCTGAAAAACAACACGTACCTTATCGTCAAAGACCAGCGCGTCTTCCTCGAAGAGTACCAGCCGCCGCGCAGGGACGGCCTTGGCGCGCGGTTCATCTTCCGTCGCACGATCGATGGCAAACCCGTGATTGAGGCCGAGAGCGACGAGGTCAAATTCGTCTCCGAGCTTTCGAGCGCCTACAAGCTGAACATGCGGTACAAGGTCAAGGAGATGATCTACCAGGGCAAGCTCGAATATTGATCGCGCAACTGAAGGTCGGGCATACTAGGAAGCAGATGATCAGGAAGCTTTTTTTAACTCTCTTAATCGTCCCGTCCCTTTTGAACCCAGGTAATGCGAATCTCAATCAGGATTCGCCCGAGCTGGCCGAAGCGAGCCAGCTCAGCCAGAAGGTCGTCAAGCTCTACAATGAGAGAAAGTATGACGAGGCGTTGCCGCTGGCTAAACGCGCGCTTGAGCTCAGGGAGAAGGCTTTGGGGCCGGAGCACGCGCAAGTGGTCGTGGCGCTCAACAACCTGGCGCTGCTTTACATAGCCACGGGGAATTACGCCGACGCGAAATCGACTTACCAAAGGGCCATAGCCGCCGAAGAGAAATTGCACGGCGCTGACAGTCCGAAAGTGGCCGACTTCCTCGAAAGCGCCGCGTGGGCGCATTACGCCACCGGCAATGTCGGCGAAGCGACGGCGATGTTCGAGCGCGCGCTTTCGATCAGAGAAAAGGCCCTGGGGCCATCTCACGCCGACGTTTCGTACTCGCTCTACAACCTGGCGCGGCTCCACGAGAAGATGGCCCGCCCCGAAAGAGCGCTCCCCTTCTACCGCCGCGCGTTAGAGATCAGAGAGAAAGCGCTAGGGCCGAATCACAAACAGGTAGGCGAGCTTTTGGAGAAGTACGCCTGCGCGCTCAAGCAGGCGGGCCGCGAGCAGGAGGCGGACGAGGTCGAAAAACGCGCTTACGAGATCCTGCGCGGCGACGAGCTCCGGGCGCAAAACGTCTCTGCCGTCAAGGGCAGCGTCTTGAAGGGTAGCTCTATCAGAAGGTCCGTGCCTCAGTACCCGGAAGCGGCGAGGCGGGCGAGAATGACCGGCGTGATGATCGTCGAAGTTACCGTAGACGAGACGGGCCGCGTCATCGACGCGCGGGCCAAATGCGGGCCTGATGTCTTCGCGCCCAATTCGATAGAGGCCGCGCGCAAATGGCGGTTCACCCCGACGACCCTCAACGGAACGCCCGTCAAGGTCATAGGCACGATCACTTTTAATTTCACCCCCTAACACGGAAAAGAGGTCCAAGGTCGATTATGAAGAGATTCGTTAGCTCAACGGTTAAGCTTTCCGCAATTCTTTTTATCATACTGACCGGCGCGGCGGCCGCGCACGCGCAAAAGCATGAGATAGCCATTACGTCGGGCGCGCTCAGGACGGGCGACCACGACATAATCCTGCCCAGGCCCGGCTTCCTGCGCACGGGCACGGGCTTCACTTATCAGGTGAGCTACGCGCAGAGGTTTTTCGACGCACGCGTGGCCGCCCTCTACTTTGAAATACCGCTTACGGTCACGCCGCGCACCGAGATAGATTCTTCGAACGCGCTTTCGCCGCGCAGCTACTCGACCGTCTTCATCACGCCGGGCCTAAAGCTGAAGCTGCTGCCAGGGTCGAAGTACTCGCCATACGCCGTGGCGGGCGTCGGCTACGCGCGGTTCAACGAGAGCGAGACGAGCGTCGACAACGAGCCGAACCCCGGCGACCGCGGGACCAACCGCGCGGCGGTGCACATAGGCGGAGGGCTTGACGTGCGCGTATTCCCGTTCGTCAGCCTCCGCGGCGAGGTGCGAGATTTCTATTCGGGCAAGCCCGAGTTCAACGCAGAGCTGTTGGGAGACCGCCAGCACAACTTCATGGTCTCGGCCGGCATAGTCTTCAGGTTTTAGGAAGAGTGATGAAGAGAAAGACATGATCTACCAGGGAAAGCTCGAACACTGACGGATCAAAATTTATTGAACTCCGGGTGATACTTGACCAGCCCTTGCCGCCCTCCGAGCGCGCCGGGCTCAAGCTCCGCGACCATGAAGTGGTCTTCGGGGACGTCGTACTCGCAAGTGATCCCTTTCAACTTGGCCGTCTGAAACCCGAAGCGCGGGTAGTAGGCGGGGTGCCCGAGCACTACGACGACTCTGTGGCCGATCATCAAGCATTCCTTTAGTCCTTCCCAGACAAGCAGCGAGCCGACGCCGCGGTTCTGGTATTCGGGCAGCACGGCGAGCGGCGCAAGACCCATCGCGGTGAAGAGGGACCTGTCCGACTCGATCGTGACCGGGCTGAAGAATATGTGGCCCACCACGCGGTCGTCCTCTACGGCGACGAGCGAGATGTGAGGGTCGGCCGACGTGCGGAGCGCGGCGACGAGTCGGGCTTCGTCCGCTTGACCGAACGCGAGCTCGATAACGCGGGCGACCTGCGGGTAATCTTCTTCCTCTTCAGCGCGAACGGTTGTCATAGTGGTATAGTAGAAACTCTAAACCGGATGAACAAGCTTTTATGGGTTTTGGGTATCGCAATCGTCGGCACGGCGGCCGGCGTCGCCTTGGTATATCTGAGCTGGTGGGTGATCTCGCTCTACAAGATAAAGCGGGCGGGGCCTCGCCCGCTCGAAGCGCACCGCAAGACGCTGTGGCGCGACCCCGGCGAAGTCGAGCGGCTCGATTTTCGCGCGGGGCCGGGCGGGCGCGATAAGATGCCCGAGCCCCCCTTTCATTTCGTAGAAGAGCATGCGACGGGATCGAACCCATGCCTTTCGGTCAGGGACGCGCGCGGGCGCACATGGAGGGTGAAGTGGGGCGATGAAGTCCGCTCGGAAACCCTCGCGGTCCGCGTCGTATGGGCCGCCGGCTACCACGCCGAGATAACCCATTTTATCCCCGAGGGTCGCATCGAAGACGTTAAAGAGCTCACCCGCGCGCGGAGCTGCGTCGGCGACGATTGCACGTTCAAAGACGCGCGCTTCGAGCTCGACGAAAAGGGCGTGACGAAGATGTTCGACGAGCACGGCTGGGCGTGGGACGACAACCCTTTCGTAGGGACGCGCGAGCTCAACGGGCTGAAGATCCTGCTTATGCTCTTGTCGAACTGGGACAACAAAGACGTTCGCGACGTTGCGCGCGGGTCGAACACGGCGATATTTCAATACCGCCTGCCGGACGGCAGTCGCGAGGCGCGTTATTTAATCATCGATTGGGGCGCGACCATGGGGCGGTGGGCCGCCGTGGGCTTTCGTCAGAAGTGGGACTGCGTTGCTTATGAATCTCAGAACCTTGAATTCATCAAGTCTGTCGAAGAAGACGGGACGGTCAAGTGGGGGTACATAGGCCAGAGGACCGAAGACGCGACCGAGGGGATCACGGTCGAAGACGTCAGGTGGCTCTATCGATACGTCGGGCGGATAACGGACGAACAACTGCGCGACGGCCTGGCGGCTAGCGGGGCCACGAGCGAAGAGGTCGAGTGTTTCACAAAGGCGATCCGCGACCGCATCAACCACCTCAAGCGCATCATCGATGAGTATCCTTATGTCTAGCTTTTATTTACTGAGTGAGCAGAAATACATCCCAGGCCCACCTGCCGAGGTCTGCGCCCTGCATATCTCTTACTTTGGCGCGATAGCGGAACCAGTTGCCATGCTCATCTCTGCGCCTAGATTCTCTGTAATCAAGGTCTATGCGTGCGAGTCCCAGTTGTGGCAACGTGTATAACTCACTTGCCTCTGACACCCCGTTATGATTGGCATCTTGCCATAGCCGCAATGAGGGAAAGATCGAGTCGCTGTTATTTATTCTGCCGTCATTGTTGCCGCCGTTGCTTGATCTGTCGTATTCCGCAAGCGCGAGAAATCCGTTTGGATCGGAAGAGGGGGGCTGAAGGGTGAAGTTTCCAAACAACTCCCGGCCATTTTCTATAAGGCCATTACCATTTCGATCCAAAGCCAGCCATGCGTCATCTGTGTTTATGGAAGTCCAAGAAAGCATTTCTGACACGCCATTGCCATCAATATCAAACGTCACTCCGCTGTCGGCGCCAGTGAGGTCAAAGCCGTCTCCTGAAATATCTATCACAATGGGGCTCGACGTTGTGGTACACCTACAGCAAGTGCGGCACCAGGTCTGCCCGACGGGGCAATCGGGGAACCCACCACTCACGCAATCATCAGGGTTTCTAGGAGGATTGCAATCCAATTGACTTTGCGGGCAACCTGTCGTAGCGGTGGTGCAAGTTCGCCTTTGTACTCTCGCAACGGGATTGCTAAAGCTACATCCGTCAAATACTCGGTACGGTCTACAAATTAAATTTCCACAATTGTCTGTATGACTGTTGACGCTAGACGAAGCAACAAGCTGTTCGATATAGCCATTCCCGACAGTAGGGCATGAAAACGCCGGCCAGCAGTATTGATGCCCGTTACTGCCGCAACAGCCGGTCTGTGTAAAAAGACATTCGCCGCCGACAGAAACATTAAACTCAGAGGTTCTATTATCTGGCCAGAAAACGGTCCAGGTGGAGTCCTTCGTTATGGGCGTCTCCGGCGCGGTATAAACAGCGCCGCACCCGCCGGGCGGGCTGAAGGTATCAATAGGAAAGGGGTCAAACCCCGGAGTACAAGGTGGAACGGGCGAGGGCGCGAAACATTGACCGCTCGCACGGCTAGTATAAATGCAGAGAAGGATCGCCAGAAGAACGCCACAATATAGCATTGAGAAGTGAGAATCTTTACTCCAAGTCAGGAAGAACTCCTCGGCTATTGAATTATCTTTCCCCTAGAGCGAGTCTGCCTTTCAGACCTCTCCAGATAAGTCTTCAGACCAGTTATCTTCTCCCTGGTGTATTTTACTAATTGGCTTAACGCTTCTCTTGTGGCTTTGCCAGACTTCTGTTTTATGTTATCAATGTGGTGTGACATTATTTTTTCTGTGTGCTCAATTCCGAGCTTGACCCACATCGGTAATGCATCACCTGTTGACTTTCCCGAATAAGAAAACAGACTGGTCTTTGCGGCATCTATCTCTTGTACCAGCCTCTCGTCACTGACGTTCAAGGTGCTGTCAAGCACCCCAAGCGTATAGTCCATTTGTATTTCTTGACCAATCCGGTAGTCGTGTAGTTCATTAATAACATTCTGATTGCCGTCGCTTGTCCCATCATCGAAGAGGACGGCATGAATGACAAGGCCGCGCGATTCTATTTCATTATTGGCAGCAAGCAACCACATAATTTCTCTTAAAGCGCCCGGGGCAATGCTCTCATCATAAGTGGCTAACATAGAATCTTTTACCTCCGACGTGATGCCGAGGGAAATCTGATAAGCTGTAATCTTTTTATCAGTATTATTCATAAGCGTTAGCTTTATGTGGCCTGCCGGTGTTTTTTCAATTCCCTGAATCGCGAAGGCAGAGGTTTGATTGTCGATCTTTAAGTCTTCAACCTTAAAAGTCTCTTTGAGTTTTGCCGACAGTTGCATAAGCTCTTGTTTCTTAAGCTCATTGCGGCTTGAAGGCTCTTGTATATTTTTCCCCTCCAGGCGAACAGTATATATAGCTAGCAAGGCTAGGAAGAATAAAATAGTGGCAATAACGATGGGACGTGACCCCTGAGACAGGGGATTACGCTTTTTCATAGGAATTGCTCCTTCTGTAAAGACCGGTTATGTATTGCTGAAAAGCGCGGCTTCGTGATGTCAATGCTTCTGAACCACTTGTACGCCTCTTAAACATGTCTGTCAACAAAATAATTTTCATTACATTCAATGGTAAGGTATGATTTACCTCTCTGCGGCGGGCGTCTAGCTTACTGGCGGGCAAAATCCTTCGGGTCAAACTCGTTGAAGAACCAGTCTAAGAGCGGCTCGTGGCCCCAGGCCGTGTACCAGCCGTACTTCATCATCTCCTCATACGCCTGCTGCTTTGTCCAGCCTTGATCCGTCACGCGGTAGACCGCGACCAAAGTCCCCGTCCGGTGTCTGCCCCCGCGACAGTGGACGAAGATCGCGCCCCGCTCGTCGGCCGTGCGGACGTAGTCGAGCCACTCTTTGACGCGCGCGGCCGTCGGAGTGTCTTTGTCGGAAAACGGTATGTGTCGCCACTCCGTTATTCCCGCCGCGAGCGCGCGCTGGCGGTCTTCGCGGCTCTCGGTTTCGATCATGCTGCAAACCCTGCGCACGCCGAGCTTCTCGGAAAGCGCGCGGTAGCCTTCCCTGTCGGGCAGCGCGCCTCTGTAGATTGTCTCTGTGACTTTTCCGAAGTTCCTGATAGGAATGTTACGGTCGTTCTTGGTTTGCGACTTAGTCCACTGTATCAACCACACTGGTTCGACCTCAGAATCTTTTTCACAAGCTATATCTCGAACAACAAGCCCTGAGCGTTTGCTTCCACGGCCGGCTCTTGACCGGGTTCCGCATCGTTTCGGCGCACGGTGTCGAGCACGCTGACGGTTATCTTCGCGCTCTTGATGTGACGGCCCCTGACGTGAGGGCGGCGGCTGATCTCCTCGCAGGCGATTCTTATGGCCGCCGGCCAGTTAGAGCTTTCGACCTTCGCCTCCTGCTCCGCGTGGGCCGCCGCGAGGTCCGGCAGCGTCACCGTCACGTTAAAGATCTTATTCGCCATTCAGTTCACCCGCTTGGCTTCGCCTTTCCAGAACCGCTCGCGCAGGACGTTCTTTTGAATCTTGCCCGTTGCCGTCCGCGGCAGCGCGTCAATGAAGTCTACGCGCTTGGGGCATTTGAAGTGCGCCAGCCGCTCGCGGCAGAACTCGACCAGCTCGGCCTCGGTCGCCTGAGCGCCGGCCTTGAGCACGACGATGGCGTAAGGCACTTCGCCCCAGCGCTCGTCCGGCGCGGCGATCACGGCCGCTTCGAGCACCGAAGTGTGCTTATACAAAAGCCCCTCGACTTCGATCGAAGAGATGTTTTCGCCGCCAGATATTATCAGGTCCTTCTTGCGGTCTACGACTTCGATGTAGCCTTCGCCGTCGATCAACGCCATGTCGCCCGTGTGAAACCAGCCGTCGACTATCACGGCGTCGGTGGCTTCGGGCTGCCGCCAGTAGCCCGCCATCACGACGTTGGCGCGCGTTATAACCTCTCCCACTTCGCCGCCGTCTGGCGCAAGGTCGCGGCCGTCGTCGCCGACAACTCGTATGTCTACGCCGATCATCGGGTAGCCCGTCTTCGCCTGCACGCGGCAGCGCTGGTCGGCGGGCCAGTCTTCCATATGAGGCTTGATCTTTGAGACGGTCAAGAAGGGCGAGGTCTCGGTCAGGCCGTAGATTTGAATCACGCGCCAGCCGAATCGCTCCTGCGCCCCTTGAATGGTGGCAAGCGGCGGCGCGCTCCCCGCTGTCGCCACGCGCATGCCCGCCGGGAGCGCGGCTATTCGGTCAGGCTCAAGCTCGTGGTTCAAAGCCATGTTTATCATCGTCGGCGGCATGGCCGCGAAGGTGACCCGCTCGCGCGCTACGAGATCGAAGAAAGCCGCGGGCTCGAACTTTTTTATTATGACGTGAGTCGCGCCCATCCCCGTCGCGGCGTAAGGTATGCCCCACCCGTTGCAATGAAACTGCGCGAGCGTGTGCAGGTAAACGTCGCGCTCGTTTATCTCGAACTCGCAGATCGAGTTCATGGCGTTAAGATAAAGGTTGCGGTGCGTGAGCATCACGCCCTTCGGCCGTCCCGTCGTGCCCGACGTGTAGAGCAGCGCCGACGGCTCGTTCTCTTCTATCTCGACCGGATGGGGCTGTTCGGCGGAGCTCCCCGCCAAGAGCGTCTCGTAGTCCATCCATTGATCCGTAGACTCAATCGCCGAGTCGCGGGCGACGATGAATCGCTCCACGGTTTCGAGCCGGCCGCGTATGGGCTCGACCAGATGCTCAAGGCCCTCTTCGACTATGACGACTTTAGCCCCGCCGTGGTTGAGGATGTAGAGAAAATCGTCCGACACCAAACGAAAGTTCAGCGGCATCAGTATCGAGCCGTTGAGCGGCGTGCCGAAGAAAGCTTCGAGTACCCGGTGGCAGTTCTGCGACAGCATAGCGACGCGCTCGCCCTTCCTGACCCCGAGCGACCGCATGAGATTCGCCCAGCGGTAGACGCGCTCGGCGAACTGGCCGTAGGTCAATCGGGTCTTGCCGCAGACGACGGCCTCTTTGGTGGAGTGCGCGACGACGGCGCGTTTTAGGAAGTCGTATTCATTGAGCGGAACGATCACTGCTTAACCTCCCGGCTCGATCTATCTTGATTGCAATACGGCGTGCGCGTGTGAGCATAACACAAGTGCCAAACCGGCCGAAACCGCTCGCCACGTTGATTAGTCCCTCGGTTTCAGGCATGATTTCGGCCCGTGAAGAGTGACTTTAATTTCAATCATAAGCTGCGGGTAAGGTTCGGCGAGACGGACTTGCAAGGCATTGTCTTTAACGGCAACTACCTGACTTATTATGACGTGGCCTGGACCGAATATTTTCGCGCGCTCGGGCTCGATTACAAAAATATGATCGAGACGGGCCTGGACACCGTGCTCGCGCGAACGACTATGGAGTTCAAAGCGCCGGCCTATTTCGACGAGATACTCGAAGTCCACGTTCGCGTGTCGGGGATAGGTAACACCAGCTTGACGTTCGAGTTCGAGATATACCGCGAGGGCGAAGACGTGCTGATAGGGTCGGCCTCGTCGCTTTACGTCTGCATAGACCCGAAGACGCTCAGGCCCTTGCGCGCGCCCGACCACTTGCGCGAGATGATAAGCCGGTTTGAAGGGAGAGAGTTTTAAGAATCGAGAATTGGTGTCGTTAGCTTGAAACTCTGTATTCTTAATTCTAAATTCTTAATGCTCACTTCTAGATTCCCGGACGGAGGCAGTTATGACTAGTAAAGCCGAACGGTCGCAGCCCATCAAAGGCGGCGCGTTTCTGATCGAAGACGCCGCGGCGGAAGAGGTCTTCACGCCCGAAGACATAAACGAAGAGCAGCGGATGTTTGCGCAGACGGCCGAAGAGTTCCTGCGCAAAGAGGTCATCCCGCGCGAAGACGAGATCTACGCTAAGAACTGGGAGACGCACCGCGAGCTGATGCGCAAGGCGGGCGAGCTGGGCCTGCTGAGCATAGACATCCCCGAGAAGTACGGCGGGCTCGGGCTGAATAAAGTGAGCTCGGCCATCGTCGGCGAGCAGTTCGCCCTTCAGGCGTCGTTCGCCGGGACGCAGAGCTCGCACGTAAACATCGGCACGCTCCCCATAGTCTTTTTCGGCACCGAAGAGCAGAAGAAAAAATACCTGCCCCGGCTGGCCACGGGCGAGATGATAGGCGCCTACGCGCTAACCGAGCCGCACTCGGGGTCCGACGCGCTGGCGGCGAAGACGAAGGCCGTACTTTCGGAAGACCAGACGCATTACGTCCTGAACGGCCAGAAGATGTGGATCACAAACGGCAGCTTCGCCGATCTGTTCACGGTCTTCGCCAAAGTCGACGGCGAGAAGTTCACGGCCTTCCTCGTAGAGCGCGGGCCGGGCCTCGTGAGCGGGCACGAAGAGAAGAAGCTGGGCATCGACGGGTCGTCGACGACGGCGCTGATGCTTGAAGACTGCCGCGTGCCGGTCGAAAACGTGCTCGGGGAGATAGGGCGCGGCCACAAGATCGCCTTCAATGTCTTGAACATCGGCCGCCTTAAGCTCGGCGCGCGCTCGGTCGGCACGATAAAGCTCTCGCTGGGCCAGTCGATTCAGTACGCGAAAGAGCGCCACCAGTTCGGCCAGCCGATCGCGAACTTCGGGCTGATAAAACAGAAGCTCGCCGAGATGGCCGTCCGCGCTTACGTGGGCGAAGCGATTCTCTACCGCACGCTCGGGACTATCGATCGCGCGCTTGAGCAGGCCGACAAGGAGAACCCGGCCGAAGTCCTCCGCGTGCTTGAGCAGTACGCAATAGAGTGCTCGATCATAAAGGTGTGGGAGAGCGAAGCCCTCGGCTACGTCGTCGACGAACAGGTGCAGGTCTACGGCGGGTACGGGTATTCGAAAGATTATCCCGCCGAGCGGGCTTACCGCGACGCGCGCATCGCGCGAATCTACGAGGGGACGAACGAGATCAACCGCATAGTGATCGCGAGCCAGTTGCTGCGCCGCGCCGGGTCGGGCGAGCTCGGCCTTCTGGAAGCGGCCCGCGACGCCGAGGCCGACGGACCCGACAGGGGCGACACGATGGAGATGAGTGTGGCGAACGCCGCGTTCTCTCACGAGCTGCGCATGCTTGCGGGCGCGAAGAAGATCACGCTCGCCGCCATCAACAATGTCGTGACGGCGCACGGCGATCGAGCGCGCGACGAGCAGGAGCTGCTCGGGCTGATAGCCGAGATGGTGATGGACGTTTACGCGCTGGAGAGCGCGCTGCTCCGCACTCAGCGCGTCATCAACGAGCGGGGGCTTGAGCGCTCCGCGATCCCTATAGAGATCACCCGCGTCTTTGCCCGCGACGCCGCATCGCGCGTCGAGCGCGCGGGGCGCATGATCGCCACGGAGACGGGCGCGGGAGACGACAAGGGGGCGGACTTGATCGACCGGCTGACGCACCACGCGCCGATCAAGATGGTTCAAGCGCGCCGCCGCATCGCCGACGCGATGATCGCGGCAGGCAAATACAACCTGTGAGATGAAGAAAATGCGAATCATTACTTTGATCCTGACGATCGTTATTGTCTGCCTTGTGCCCGTCCGAAGCCAGGCGCAAGCCGCCGACATAGTCTTCAAGAACGGCAACGTCTACACCGTAAACGAGCGCCAGCCGCGGGCCGAGGCCATAGCGGTCAAGGGCAATAAGATCATCTTCGTGGGGTCGAACAAGGCCGCGAAGGCTTACGAAGGTAAGACGACCCGCGTCATCGATCTTCAAGGCAAGACGGTCGTACCCGGCATGGCCGACGCGCATTACCACCTGGCGGGCGTCGGCGCGCGCGAGATGAACCTCAACCTCGAAGGCACGGCGAGCAAAGAAGAGTTCCTCGCGAAGGTGAAGGCGCGCGTAGACCGCGCGAAGGCGGGCGAGTGGGTCACGGGGCGCGGGTGGATAGAGACTTTCTGGAAGCCCCCCACGTTTCCTACGCGCTGGGACCTCGACAAGATCGCGCCTAATAATCCCATCTACCTGACGCGCGCCGACGGGCATGCGTCGGTGGTGAACAGCGCGGCGCTGAAGGTCGCGGGCGTGACTCGCGAGACGCCCGCCCCGCAGGGCGGCGAGATAATGAAGGACAGGCAGACGGGCGAGCCTTCGGGCATGCTGGTCGACCGCGCGCAGAACATAGTGGGCCGTCACGTCCCGCCTGCGACCGAAGCCGACCTGGAGGAGGCTCTGGTCTTAGGCGTCCGGCGGAGCATAGAGCTCGGGTGGACGCAGATTCAAAACGCGGGCAGCCCGTTTTCTGAAGTGGAGCTGCTCAGGAAGCTCTACAGGGACGGCAAAATCAAGCTCCGTATCTATGAAGCCATCCGCGGCCCAAGCCCCGACGCCGCGCGGCTGTTGCGCGAAGGCGCTTCGACCGGCGAGTTCGACAATCGATTCACCGTGCGCACGATCAAAGTCAGCATAGACGGCGCGCTGGGTTCGAAGGGCGCGGCGCTGCTTGAGCCTTACTCGGACCACGACACCACGGGCCTGCTGATGTACAAAGAGGAAGACCTGATGCCGATGTTCACCGAAGCGCTCCGCCAGGGGATACAGGTCGAAACCCACGCCATAGGCGACCGCGCCAATCGGGTGATACTCGATATCTACGAGAAGGCTTTCAAATCGGTGCCGCCCGCGGAGCGCAAGCAGCGCGAACCGCGCTGGAGGGTCGAGCACGCGCAGATAATGCACCCGTCCGACATCCCGCGGTTCAAACAGCTCGGCGTCATCCCTTCGATGCAGCCTTCGCACGCCATAGGCGACCTTCACTTCGCGCCCAGCCGCGTAGGCGTTAAGCGGCTCGAAGGCGCATACGCGTGGCAGACATTTATAAAGAGCGGCTCGATCATCGCTGGCGGCTCGGACGCTCCGGTCGAGCGCGGGGAGCCGATGATAGAGTTTTACGCCGCCGTCGCGCGCCGGGACCAGAAAGGGTTTACGGGCGAGGGCTGGCACCCGGAGCAGGCCGTCTCGCGCGAGCAGGCTCTGAAGATGTTCACGATCTGGGCGGCCTACGCCGCGTTTGAAGAGGGCGTGAGAGGCTCTATCGAAGTGGGCAAGCTTGCGGACCTGACGATTCTTTCAGCCGACATAATGAAGATAGCCGCGCCTGAGATCCTCAAGACGCGCTGCGTGATGACGGTGATCAATGGCGAGGTAGTCTTTGAAACCCCGTAAACAGTGAACCGTGACTAGTGAGCAGTTTTATCTTCACACTAGTCACGGTTCGCTTATCACTCAGAGGGTTTCTGAAAAGTGTAAGGGAAGCCCTGAAAGGGCGAGGATTCAATAGCCAGGGGCAACGCCCCTGAGAACGAGTTGTTAATAATGAGAAGCCCTGAAAGGGCGCGATACTTATACCGCCCTTTCAGGGCTTCTCGTTGTATGCGTGCGTCACCCGGCGCGTTGCGCCGGGCTATTGAATATCGCCTCTTCGAGGCTTTCTATTGAATTTGTCCCCTTCGGGGACTTTTCAGACACCCTCTCATTACTTCTTCTTGGCTTCCCAGGTGCTCGATCCCTGGCCGGGGAACTCGAAGTTGCCCTTGACCTTACCGTCCTTGACTATTCCGGTAAAGCTGATCGCGCCCTGAGGTATCTCCAGCGTGAAGGAGAGCTTGTCGCCGACGAAAGACCCTTTGCTCAAGGGGGCGTTCCCCATTGACGATTCCGACACGCCCGTGACTTTGTCGCCTTCCAGCTTGAGCTTTAACACGAAGGGGAAGCTGCTGCCGCCGGCATCGACCGTGGCGTCCCAGTCGCCGGTTATCGGGTCGCCGCCCGCTGCGGGCTTGCTCTCGGCAGGCGGGGTCGAGGCGGCCGGAGGCGTCGCGGGGGCGGCGGCCGCGCCCATCTTCTTCAGCTCAAACGTGCCGGTCTGATCGGCCAGCGCCCAGTCGCCCGTGATCTTGTCGTCTTTGAACGTGCCGTTGATGGTAAGCTCCGTGCCCCCGGCGTCGACTTTCATAGAGAGCTTGCCGTCGGCAAAAGTGCCGCTCGTGATCGTGGCCGTCCCTTGCGGGATGTCGAGTTTGCCCGAAATCTTGCCGTTATCATTCTTGATCTCAGCGGTCAGGGGCACTTCGCCGATCCCTGCGCCCTTGGCCATACCTTCGTACTTGCCCGATATGTCGGGCTTGGCCTGCGCGGCGGCGGTGGAGGCCAGGGCGGAGGCGCTCACGAGCAGTGCGACGACCAACAGAGACGTAATCTTTCTTAACTGCATAATCTTCCTTCTCCTAATGTGGGTGTTGAATCTAGGAACTCAAGCCAGTCTACGATGTGAGAGTGACGAAAGTTCTAAGGCCAAATATTTATACAGCAAAGACGCGCCGCGCGCCATCTGCCGGTAGAAATATTTTTCAGCCCTGCGTCTAACGCCGCGGTTGACCAGCCGCGCAATTAAACGGCCTTTCGCTCACAGGCTACATTCGTCTGAATATATCAGGCGGGGCGTTAAACTCCTTATCCCACCCTTCGTACGGCACATCCGTCGCCCCGATCACGTATTTCACCACCCGCCATCCATCCTTCTCCTTATGTAACAGAGCGCATACCCAATCATCGAATGCCCCTTCTTTTATCGCCTCTTCATAAGGCGTGCCTGAATAATCCATCTTCTTGCCGCTCCGTTGCTGGGGAACTCCGCGCATGAATGCCCAACCGCTTTGCAGCTTGAGATGGTCCACTTTAAATACAACAGCTTTTCTTAATTCTGATTCAACCGGCGAGCGTAATGCGTCGAGGATCTGCTTGCGCTCAACGCTATTGGGCTTGGGCGTGTAAGCGGCGTTTTGGGGCAGCCCTGGGAAGTGAAGCAATAAAGCGATCATAGAGAAAACCGGAGAATATAGAGTTGAAAAAACCATAAGACCGCTTCATGCGAGATTTGCTTTTAAAGATTCTTCAAGATGAACTCCGTCATCAGCGTCCGCATGTGTTTTAACAGCAGCGGGTTCGTTACGCCGTGCCGCGACTTCGGGTACAACATCAGCTCGAACTGCTTGCCCGCTTTCTGAAGCTCGTAGGCGAACTGTACGGTGTTCTGCATGTGAACGTTGTCGTCTATCATTCCGTGGATCAACAGTATCTTGCCGTGAAGGTCCTTCGCGTTATGAAGCGGCGAGGCTTTTTTGTAGCCTTCGGGGTTGTTCTGCGGCGTGGCCATGTAGCGCTCCGTGTAGATCGTGTCATAGAGCCGCCAGTCGGTCACGCTGCCGCCGGCTATGCCTATCTTAAAGCTCTTGCTGTGAGTCAAAGCGTAAGAGGTCATAAAGCCGCCGAAGCTCCAGCCCCACAAGCCTATGCGCGACCCGTCGACGTAAGGCTGGCTCTTTAGCCACGCCAGTCCGTCTTCGAGGTCGCGGAGCTCCAGCTCGCCGAAGTTGCGGTAGGCGGGCCAGGCCGACTCGACGCCTTTGCCGCTCGCGGTGCGGTTGTCGCACACCCACAGGATGTACCCCTTCTGCGCGAGCATCTGGTGATAGAGGTAGCTCGCCCCGCCCCACGAGTTTTTGACCTGCGGCGCTTGCGGGCCGCTGTAGGTGAAGCTCATCACGGGATACTTCTTCGCCGGGTCGAAGTCGGGCGGCTTTATCATCATCGCTTCCATCACAAACCCGTCGCGCGTCTTCACCTGTAGGAATTCCGCCTTCCCGAGCTTGTACTGCTTCAAGGCCTCCATCTTGTTATCGTCGATGACGCGGACGAGCTTGCCCGACGAGTCAAACATGCGCACCTGTGTCGGGGTGTTCACGTCGCTCCACGTGTCTATGAAATGCGTGAAGGTCGGGTTGAAGTTGACCGAGTGATTACCTTCGGCTTGAGTGAGCCGCGTGAGCCCCGTCCCATCGAGCTTGATCCGGTAGGCGTTGTTCGCGATGTAGCTGTGCTCGGTGCCCGAGAAATAGATGAAGCCTTTTGCTTCGTCTACGCCGTGCAGCGAGCGAACGTCCCACTTGCCGTCGGTCACCTGGCGGACCAGCTTGCCGTCGCGCGAATAGTGGTAAAGGTGCTGCCAGCCGCTGCGGTTGCTGAGCCAGAGAAAACTCCCGTCTTTAAGCCACTGAGGCTCGTCCAAAACTTCTACCCAGGTCTTCGACGTCTCTTTAAGCACGTTGCTGGTCTTCCCGGTTTCGGGGTCGGCGTAGTTCAGGTCGAGCCACGTCTGCTCGCGATCCTGAAGCTGGTAGACCACGCGCTTGCTGTCGGGCGTCCAGCCGACGCGGACTATCAGGAAATCGCCGCCTTCGTAATTGAACGTGTCGACCCAGTTCGTCGCGCCGCCTGCGACGTTGACGACGCCGAGCTTAACGACGGGGTTCGGGTGGCCCGCCTTCGGGTAGGGGGTCGTCTCGACCTCTTGCAACAGCGGTATGTGATCGACGACGACGAAATCGCGCACGGGCGACTCGTCGAGCCTGAGGTAAACGATCTTCGTCGAATCCGGGCTCCACCAGTAACCTTTGAAATTGCCGCGGCCGTAGACCTCTTCCTGGTAGACCCAGTCTAACCGCCCGTTGAGTATCTTCCCGCCGCCGCCGTTGGTCAGCGAACGCTCGCGCTGCGTGGCTATGTCGACGAGAAAGATGTTGCCGTTGCGCGCGAAGCTCACCATGCGCCCGTCGGGGCTGAACTCTTCGCCGACCTCCTCGTCCGCGTTGCTCGTGAGCCGCACGGCCTTGTTCGAGTTGAACTCATAATAAAAAAGGTCATTGGCATGATTGATCAGCGCGGCCGTCTGGTCATCGTTCATCTGGTAAGAGCCGAGCCGCGCGAGCGACTGCGCGTCTTCGCGGCCGATCCCCGGCAGCGCCACGAAGGCGGCCTCCATCTTCGCCGCGTCGTGAAAGGGCTTCACCTCGCCCGTCGCGTACTCGACTTTAAGCAGTTGCGCGACGCGCGTCTTTGTGTCGCCCTTGCTTTGCAGGTAATGACTGCCGCCCGCGAGCCATCGCAACCCCGTCGGCGGCGAGCCGTTGAAATTGACCTTCTTCTCGGGGTCGTAGATGTCGTCGATCGTCAGCATCTTCTCCTGCGCCCGGGCGGCGGCGGCCGATAAAGAGAGGGTTAAGAGCATCGCGGTGAGACTAACAAGATAACGTCGCAAGCGGTTTCTCCTTCGTGTATGAGTGTTAAGGCTGGCCCTTTCCGGAAAAGATATTTATACAGAAATTCTCGCGCCCGCAAAAGCTCAAAGCTGCCGCTATAATTTCGCAATACATGTTACTGAGAGTTTTCTATGCGGCGCGGCGGAACTGGGATACAATGTCTGGGTGCTTTGAGCAGTCAACCCCCATCAAGGAAGCAATAGAATAGAATTCATCCGAAAGGAGTAAGCCGGCGTCCGCCCCCCAGAGCATGAGCGGGGCGCGTTTGGTCCGGCTTCGTATTGAATGAAGAATCGCCTGTTTCCCTCGCCTCAAATGTTCGGGTCGCGTCGCAAGATCGTAGTCGCATCCATTCTGTTAGCCCTCTCGATCGCGTCCTTTTATGTCTGGTCACCGCCGGCCGTTCACGGAGGCTCGACGCCGAGCGTCGTCGTCAACAAGTATCAAAACTCAGGTACGACGAATGACATCCTTGAGCTGCTGGTCATTCAAAATAACCTCGATATGCGAGGGATGATCGTAAAAGATTTTTCCAGCAACATGGCGAATGACGGCGGCGGGAAATATCAATTCTCTACCAACGCGTTATGGTCTGCCGTGCGCGCCGGGACGCTCATAGTGCTCAGGAATGACAATAGCGCGGCCGATACGACTGTCGGCGGGTCGGATTATAACCTGGACGTAGGGCTGCAAAATACGACTTACTTCGCCAGCCTCGGCGGGACATTCGATATAGCTACGACCGAAATGGTGATGATTAAAGAGGCGGGCAGCGGATCGGCCGGAGTAACGGGAAGCATACACGTGCTGGCGGGGGGGACGGCCGGGGCGCAGTTCACGGCCGCGCCTAACCCTAAGCTGAGGGCTGCGGGCACATCGGCCGGCGGTCAATTCGTCTTTGCGAATAACAGCACTCAAAACATCATCGATTATGACGGGACCGACGCAACAGGCGCGGCTACGGGGCTCACCTTTGGCGTGGGCAATAATGCGAACAACATCGCATTCATAAACGCACTGCGCGGCACGCTGGCGCTGACTATTAATAACGTCACGGTTCTGGAAGGCGACAAGGGAACGACTACCGCCACGTTCACGGTCAGCCTCTCGGCGGCCGCGGGGCCGGGCGGCGTGACGTTTGACATCGCCACTCAGGACAATTCGGCCACGACTGCCGGCGACGACTACGAGGCGCGCACAGAGGCGGCCCAGACGATCCCCGAGGGGAGCCAGAACTATAGCTTCAGCGTGACCGTTAACGGAGACGCCGACTCGGAGCCTAACGAAACGTTCTTCGTTAACGTGACAAATGTTACAGGAGCCGCTCTCGGCGACGGCCAGGGAGTCGGCACGATCACGAATGACGATTTCGTTTCGATACCCATCGGCACTGTTCAGGGGAGCGGGAGCGCTTCCCCGTTTGCGGGGACCGTCGTGACGGTCACGGGGATAGTGACGGGTCAAAAATCGAACGGCTTCTTCCTACAGACGCCGGACGCACAGGTTGACGGCAACCCCGCAACTTCAGAAGGCGTCTTCGTATTCACTTCAAGCGCGCCGCCTGCCGACGCCGCAATAGGCAACTCGGTCGTGGTTACAGGCACGGTGCAAGAGTTTATCCCCTCGCAAGATCCTAACAGCCCGCCCATTACGGAGATAGGCAACACGCCGAGCGTGACACTGCTTACAGGCGGAAACTCTTTACCTACACCAATAACGCTCACAGCCGCCCAGACAAATCCTTCGGGCTCTATCGAGCAGCTTGAAAGGTTTGAATGCATGCGCGTCTTCGTCAGCTCGTTGACGGCCACATCGCCGACCGATGGGTTTGTAAGTGAGGCGAACGCTACCGGGACGAGCGACGGGACTTTTTACGCGGTGATTACGGGCGTCGCGCGCCCATTCCGCGAGCCGGGGATCGAAGTGCCCTTCCCGCTGCCTGCGGGTTCTCCATGCTGCGTGCCGCGTTTCGACGCCAACCCCGAGCGGCTGCGTATAGACAGCGACGCGCAGCCCGGTGCGGTTGCGATCAATGTTACAACCGGAGCCATCATCACAAACGTGACGGGGCCGCTCGATTATAGCTTCCGCACTTACACGATCTTGCCCGACGCGGCAAACCCTCCCGGCGTGTCGGGGATCATAAGCGCGATACCGGTTCCCGTCCCCGCCGCGGATGAATTCACCGTAGGCTCGTTTAACATGGAGCGGTTCTATGATACTACGGACAACCCTGGAGGAGACGTAGTGCTGACGACGACCGCTTACAATAATCGATTGAACAAGGCGTCGCTCGCCATCCGAAACGTCATGCGAACGCCTGACATAATCGGCATAGAGGAGATGGAGAACTTAACGACCCTGCAAGACGTCGCCAACAAGATCAACAACGATGCGGTCGCGGCGGGCGGTCCGAACCCCATGTATACCGCCCGCCTCGTAGAGGGTAACGACATCGGCGGCATCGACGTGGGCTTCCTCGTTAAGACTTCGCGAGTCACTGTGTTGAACGTTGTGCAGGAAGGGAAAGACACGACCTACACAGAGCCGGGCGGAGGGACGGCTCTGCTCAACGACCGCCCATCTTTAGTGTTGACCGCGAACATTTCAGCACCTTGCGGCGGCGTTTTTCCCATCACTGTCATCGTCAATCACCTGCGCTCACTCAACGGCGTAGACGATGCGGCCGACGGCCCCCGCGTTCGCGCGAAGCGGGCGGCGCAGGCGGAGTTCCTGGCAAACTTGATCCAGGCCAGGATGACGGCCAACCCTAACGAGCAGATTATCTCTGTCGGCGATTACAACGCGTTTCAGTTTAACGATGGCTACGTAGATATGATCGGGACGATAAAAGGCACTCCCACGCCAGCCAGCCAGGTGGTTCTTGCCAGCGGCGATCTGGTCAACCCCGACCTTATAGATTTGATAGATCAGGCGGCGCCCGACCAGCGATACTCTTTCACCTTCGACGGCAACGCCCAAACGCTCGATCATGAGATAGTCACTCCGAACCTCTTCAGGCATTTCAGCCGAATTCACTACGCGCGCAGCAACGGCGACTTCCCCGAGATTTTTCGCTCGGATGCGAATCGCCCTGAGCGATTATCCGACCACGACATGCCTGTGGCTTACTTCAAGTTCGCGGGCGTCTCTAAGAAAACTGACTTCTACGCGTTTAATGGCGGGTCGGGCAGCGTCGATGTGACAGCGCCCGCCGGGTGTAACTGGACCGCAGTAAGCAATGACCCGTGGATCGAGCTTACCTCAAGCGGCGCTGGCTCGGGGAACGACACGGTAACCTACCTGGTGCGAGAGAACTTCACCGGCCTTCCTCGCGTCGGCACAATTACCGTTGGCGGCCATACGCTCACCGTGACTCAAGATAGTGAGGCGTCTCCAAGCTGCGCTTATTCTATCTCCCCGAAATCGGGATCGTTTAGCGCGAGTGGTGGGACCGGAACTATCAACGTGGTCACAGAGGGGCGCTGCCTGTGGCAAGCGGTAAGCAATAACAGTTGGATCACTATAGAGGCCGGCAGCTTAGGCACGGGCAGTGGGACGGTTAGCTATCGCGTCGCGATTAACTCAGGTCCGGGCGGCCGCAGCGGGACTATCACCGTAGCAGGAAAGACCTTCACTGTTAAACAGAAATAGTTGATCTGATTGACATAAGTAAAAGGGCCGGTCGCGCGACCGGCCCTTTTTTGTTGCATGGCTAGGGAGGCTTTATAAGCTCATTGTGTCGCGGGCCTCTGTATCAGCAGGTCAAATAGCCGCGTCAGGTCTTCCGTAGATGTGAACCTGATCTCTATGACGCCGCCCGCTTGCAAAAACTTGATCTTCACTGGGGCGGCGAGTCGCTTACTCAGCTTCGATTCCGCCGCGAGGATATTGGCCTTTTCGGTCTCGATCGCTCTTGAGACTTGGCTCCTTTCAACATTGGCCGGTTGTTTATCCTGAATCTCCCTCGCGAGCCTTTCGGTCTCTCTAACCGAGAGGCCTTTGTTTATTACGTCGGCGGCGAGCGATTTCTGCTCGTCCGGCGAATCGAGCGATAAAAGCGCCCTGGCATGCCCCATGGAGAGCTTATCTTCTTCGACCAGTTTTTGAATCTCTTGGGGGAGCTTTAATAGTCTCAACGAGTTTGTGATTGAAGTTCGGTCCTTCCCTACCCTCTTTGCTATCTCCTCCTGAGTGACGTTGAGCTGGTCGAGCAGCTTTCTGTAGGCGTTGGCTTCTTCGATAGGGTTCAGCTCTTCTCTCTGTATGTTCTCAATCAAAGAGAGCTCTAATACGCTCTCTTCTGCCACCTCTTTTATGATGCAGGGTATCTGGTGCAATCCAGCCCTTTGCGCGGCCCGCCACCGCCGCTCCCCCGCTATTATCTGAAAGCGCAACCCGTTTCGCCTTACAACTATCGGCTGGATTATTCCGTTAGTTTTTATTGACTGTGCTAGCTCGTTAAGTTTATTTTCATTAAATACCCGCCGTGGTTGATCATCGGTAGGGTCTATTTGATCAATGCCCAGCTCGATTAATTCTGTCTCCGGAGCGTTTTGAGTAAACAGAGCGCTAAGCCCCCTGCCCAGTGCCTTTCTTGACATTGTTTATTACCTCCTGTGCCAACTTGAGATAGCTCTCTGCTCCTTTTGACTTTATGTCATACAGAACAATAGGCTTACCATAACTTGGGGCTTCTGCTAGCCTGACATTTCTCGGAATAATAGTCGAAAATACCTGCGAACCCAGAAAGTCTCTAAGATCTGAAGCTACTTGATTTGCCAGATTAGTCCTTTCGTCAAACATTGTTAAAAGAAACCCTTCGATTGTAAGACTTGGGTTCAAAGTCCTCCGTATCTTTACAAGCGTATCCCATAATTCTGAGACGCCTTCAAGCGCAAAGTACTCACACTGGATAGGGATCAGCACTGCGTTGGCCGCCGCGAGAGCGTTTAAGGTCAGCAATCCTAGACTGGGGGGACAATCAATAAGGACATAATCGAACTGATGTGCGAATGGTTCAAGCAATCTCTTAAGTTTGTACTCACGATCTTCCAGGTCTACCAGCTCAATCTCTGCGGCGACAAGTATCTTCTCTGCGGGGACTATCTTTAGGTTAGGAATATCCTGGACGGTCAGGACTACGTTCTCCAGCGGTTCGTTTAAGACAAGCGAGTGATAAAAGCTTCGATGAAACTTCCCTCTCAATCCAAGACCGCTTGTGCTGTTGCCTTGAGGGTCCGCGTCTATGATAAGCACCCTCATTTCTGCGACCGCAAGGCTGGCTCCAAGATTGATGGTCGTAGTTGTCTTGCCTACCCCTCCTTTTTGGTTGGTGATCGCTATTATCCTTGCCATCAGGTGGTACAATATCACAAAAACATGTTCCCGCAACCAAAAAACGCCCCCGCAGCTTATGTGGCACGTGAAACTTGATTCTTTGCTTTAAGAGAATGTGGCACGTGAAACAGCCAACGGCAGCGGCTAAAGAGCGCGTTCTAAAAATGGGAGGGCCACACCGGAAGTAGCAGGTCGTTTGTCCGGTGTGGCCAAACATGCATCTGTCGTTACTAGTTAATCTAATCGCAACTGACATACCATAAAGGAGCGAAAGGTCATAACTATAATTACCATAACAAGTTATAAAACCACGCGTTATTTTGGCCAAATCTTGACAGATAAGATTTCACCCAAATTGACCTCGTCCAAGCTCAGAATGACCGATTTCAACCATCGCAACAAAAAACTAGCAAACCCATAGAGGATATGATATTTTGATCTGCTTCAATCAGCAGCTACTATCTATATAAGACAGATACTATCTGGCTGGGAAAAAACTAAGGAGAAAGATATCGATGGCAAGCGAGGGAAGAGTTATACAGGTGATAGGACCCGTTGTGGACGTAGAGTTCGACGAGACGGCGCTTCCGCCGATTTATGAAGCAATAACAATAGTAAGTGATGGATTTGAAGTACCAGAACCGATAAATATAACGATTGAAGTCCAGCAACACCTGGGAGAAGGACGCTGCCGCTGCGTAGCGATGGAGCCGACAGAAGGCATAATTCGAGGAATGAAGGCAATAGACACGGGCCAGCCGATTACAGTCCCAGTCGGTCCCTCAACGCTCGGCCGAGTGTTAAACGTAATAGGTGAGCCGGTCGACAAGCTCGGCCCAGTTGAATCGAGCGAACGCTATCCGATACATAGGCACGCGCCTGATTTCCAGGACCAGACAACAGAGTTAGAGATGTTCGTAACCGGGATTAAGGTCATAGACCTCATCCAGCCCTTCCTTCGCGGCGGAAAGATCGGGCTGTTCGGCGGCGCAGGAGTAGGTAAGACAGTGCTAATCCAGGAACTGATAAACAACGTGGCAATGAAACATGGCGGATTCTCGGTCTTCGGCGGGGTGGGCGAGCGCACGAGAGAAGGGAATGACCTTATCCGCGAGTTCGTGGAATCTAAGGTCATTAATTTCGGGGAGTCTTTCTATAAGAACTGGGAAGAGACAGGGAACTTCGATCTGAAATTCGTCGACAAAGATGCTATCTCTAAGTCTAAAGCAGCCTTAGTTTACGGCCAGATGACGGAGCCGCCAGGGGCTCGTCTAAGGGTGGCCCTTTCCGCATTAACGGTTGCGGAGTATTTCAGGGATGAAGCCGGAACAGACGTTCTATTGTTCATCGATAACATATTTCGATTTACGCAGGCCGGCTCTGAGGTCTCGGCACTCTTAGGCCGAATGCCTTCGGCCGTTGGTTACCAGCCAACGCTCGCTACTGAAATGGGAGAGTTACAAGAACGAATTACCTCGACAAAGAAAGGGTCTATAACATCTGTGCAGGCGATCTATGTGCCCGCAGACGACTATACAGACCCTGCTCCGGCGACTACGTTCGCGCACCTGGATGCGGTCACTGCCTTATCCCGTCAGATTTCCGAGCTAGGAATATTCCCTGCGGTTGACCCTCTAGCCTCCAGCTCTCGAATACTCGATCCCAGAATCGTAGGGAATGAGCACTATGATACTGCACAGGAAGTGAAGCGTATCTTACAGAGATATAAAGACTTACAAGACATCATCGCGATCCTGGGCATTGACGAACTATCAGAAGAAGATAAACTGACTGTGGCACGTGCCAGGAAAATCCAGCGTTTCTTATCCCAACCATTCTTCGTTGCTCAGCAGTTTACCGGGATCGAAGGAAAGTTCGTGACCCTCGAAGAAACGATTCGAGGCTTTAAGGAGTTGATCTCAGGCAAATATGATGATCTGCCTGAGCAAGCTTTCTATATGGTTGGAGGGATAGAAGAAGCTGTAGAGAAAGCGAAGAATCTATAATCGTCAACAAGCGAGAGGGTCGATGCCAGATAAGATCCACTTAGAGGTTGTTACTCCTGAACGAAAAGTCTTTGAGGCCGAAGTAGACAGAGTGGATGTTCCCGGCCTTGACGGAGAGCTTGGAATACTCCCAGGCCACACGGAGCTCATTTCCCAGCTTAAGCCGGCCGGGCTTCTAACTTACTACGTCAACGACCAGAAGGGCGAAATGGCTATAAGCGACGGTTTTGTGGAAGTCAGCCCCGACCGGGTCGTGGTTCTCGCAGATAAAGCAGAGCGCCCGGAGGATATTGATCTACGCCGCGCCCTCGAATCGAAAGAACAGGCAGAGCGTCAGTTGCAGCGGGCGATGTCAGACCCAGATATAGACATTGTCCGCGCGACTATTGAACTGGAAAGAGCATCGATAGAATTGCAATTGGCGGAGAAGGCTAATCGCTAAAACTACCGCAAGGCCAAGGCGGTTTAAAGCTCTCCGGTTAATCACCGTAAATATTGAAATAAAAAGAGATAAATAAAAAACGGTTCTGTAACACTATTGGATTGAAACCCTCCCTTGTTTGTGATAATGTTCCGAGGCTTCATTGAAGGTTTCAAAAATCCAAGAGCTAACTTTCGTTCTTGACTCTTTGCCGCAAGGTTAGTTTTTCGTGTTTTGAGACTTTGAAGCACGCTTATTTGGTATCGCCATGACTGCTTCAAGTATCCAAATCGACCTGCTCTCCTCCATACTGACTGCCATCTCAAAAAGGGTGAATCACCAAAGCTTTAACACCTGGTTTAAGCCCATCTCCTTTGCTACGAAGGATGATTCGACACTCTATCTGAAAGTCCCTAATGAGATCTTTCGCGATTGGATCAGCAGTAATTATTTCGACGTGCTTGAAGAATCGCTTCAAGAGTTAGATATGGAAGGGTATCAAGTCAGTTTCTTGATAGAGGATATGCAACAACCTAAGGGCTCGAACGGGGCAAAGAACCAGGAGATTGCCCCCAAGCCTTCGAAACTCGCATCATTAAATAACCAGGATATAAGCAATTTCGGAATCGCTAAACTTATAGAGATTGAGCCGCTCGAACTCCCTCTTAATCCCAAATATACATTCGACACATTCGTGGTCGGGTCCTGTAATCAGTTCGCCCACGCGGCGGCTCTTGCCGTAGTCGACATGCCTTCAAAGACCTATAATCCTCTTTACGTCTACGGCGGCGTGGGATTGGGAAAGACGCATCTGATGCACGCGATCGGTCAGGCGATAAAATCTAGAAATATTAATTTACGATTAACCTATATATCTTCAGAAAAATTTATGAATGAGTTAATAAATGCGATACGCTACGATAAAACAATTACCTTTAGAGAAAAATACAGGAATATTGATGTTCTCTTGATGGATGATATACAGTTTCTGGCCGGGAAGGAACGGACCCAGGAAGAGTTTTTCCACACCTTTAATGCGCTTTATGATGCACAGAAGCAGATAGTCATCTCAAGCGATTGCCCGCCCAGAGAGATACCTACGCTTGAAGAGAGGCTGCATTCCAGGTTCGAATGGGGGTTGATAGCAGATATACAGCCGCCAGATCTGGAGACGAAGGTAGCCATACTAAAAAGAAAAGCCGAGATTGAAAAGATAGATCTGCCGGATAACGTCGCTCTGTTTATTGCAAGTAAGATAAAATCCAACATTAGAGAGCTCGAAGGGTCGCTGGTCAGGCTCGTAGCCTACGCGTCGCTAAAGGGGTTACCCATAGGTCTTGAACTGGCTCAAGAGGTTCTTAAGAACATAATAGATGAAGAGACGGACGGTGTTTCGATCGAGCTGATTCAAAAGACCGTGGCGAGCCATTATGGACTTAAAGTAGCCGATCTGAAATCGAAGAATAACTCCAGGAACATCGCAGGCCCGAGACAAGTTGCTATGTATCTGTGCAAAACTCTTACGAAAGCCAGCCTTCCTGAGATAGGGCGCGAGTTCGGGGGCAAGCATCATACAACAGTCCTTCATAGCATTAATAAAGTCGCGCAGCAATATGACGCGGATGGGGTTTTCCACAGACTTATCAACAGTCTAATTACTAATATTAAATAACTTACTTATTTTTTCCACATGTACCCTCTGTGGACCCCTTGTGGAACCTGTTGAAAACTGATGTATTTAGGAAAAGGGTCCACAGGGTACGCGGGTTTTGCACAGGTTTTCAACAGGGTTTTTCACAGCTCAATAATCGCTTTATCGTTTATTTTTCAGCAATTTAGATACATGGTTCCACTTTTCCACAGGCACTACTACTACTACTAGATAAATATAGACTGTAAATAAGTATTATAGATAGTAGAAGGGCCTAGGCTTACTAAAGAGGTGTAAAATGCAATTCAGTCTGAGCAGACAGGTACTCTTAAAAGAGTTAAACCTCCTTCAGGGGGTTGTTGAAAAAAAGAATACCATCCCTATACTCTCCAATGTCTTCATAGAGACGGCGGGCGAATCGCTGATCAAGTTAGTCGCCACGGACCTGGACGTCTCGCTTCAAACAGAGGCGACGGCCGATGTAACGCGGCCGGGGTCGATCGTCTTGCAAGCGCGTAAGCTCTTCGACATAGTCCGCAACCTGCCCGACTCCGACATTAACTTCATAAAAGAAGATAATGATTGGGTGAGGATCGTGTGCGGGGCCTCCGAGTTTAAGATCGTCGGCCAGGCCAAAGAGCATTTTCCATCTACCCCGCGCTCGGACGAAGTGGGGCTGGTGATCCCGGCTTCGATCTTACACGGTTTGATCAGCCGCACTATTTACGCGATCACACAGGAAGAGTCTCGTTACGCTCTTAACGGGTCGCTGATGCTGCTGTCGGAAGGCAACCTACAGATGGTCGCGACCGATGGTCATAGGCTATCGCTTGCGGCCGCCGCGCTCGAACAGACTTCGACAGATTCGCAAGCCGATCCTCTGAAGGTGATAGTCCCGAGAAAGGCCCTCAGCGAATTATCGAAGCTGACCTCGGGCTCTGACGAGAACGTCGAGTTCGCCCGCGACGAGAATCATCTATTCTTCAAAGTCGGGCACCGCCAACTGACATCCCGAATGCTCGCGGGACAGTTCCCGAATTACGACCTCGTGCTCCCGAAGAACAACGACAAGATCGTTCCGCTTAACGCGGACAAGATAACGCAGGCCATACGAAGGGCGGCTTTGATGGCCGACGAGAGAAGTCATGGCGTGAAGTTTGAATTGAGCAAAGGGAAGTTGAATATCACTTCACAAAGCGCCGACGTGGGCGAGGCCAGAGAAGTGATCCCGATCGATTACACAGGCGATAAGCTCAGCATAGGCTTCAACGCGCAATACCTCTTAGACTTCTTGAACGTCGTAGGCACAGAGGAGATAGCCTTCGAATTCAAAGACGAGCAAAGCCCCGCGCTGATGCGCCCGCCATCGGGCGGTAACGATTTTCGTTATGTCATCATGCCTATGCGGTTGCTCTAGCAGAGCGGACCAGTTGTCGGTTTCATGAATCGCGTACCGTAGTGTTATTCTTAACCATATGTCTAGCACACACGGTAAAAGAGTTCTCATAGTCGACGACAATAAATCCATTCGCGGAACGGTCTCGGACTATCTCAAAGGCAAGGGCTACGATGTCGACGAGGCGGCCGACGGGATACAGGGGCTCGATAAAGGGCTCTCTTCAACGCCGAACGTCATAATACTAGACGTAGTCATGCCCGGCATAGACGGGTTCAAGCTCTGCCAGTTGCTCAGGGAGAAGGGCGTCAAGACGCCTATAATAATGCTCACCGAAAAGCAGAGCATCGAAGATAAGATCACGGGCTTTTCCTTCGGTGCGGATGACTACCTAGGCAAACCGTTCAGCCCTCTTGAACTAGAGCTTAGGATACAAGCCCTTTTGCGGCGCACGCCCTCGCAGGCCGAGCAGCCGCAGCAGAAAGTGATTAAGCACGGCGAGCTTGAGATCGATCTAGACCGTCACGTCGTCTCCATTGACGGGAAAGCCATCTCGCTTACGCCTATCGAGTTCAATATTCTGAAGCTGCTTGCCTCCAGCCCCGGTTATGTCTATTCACGACAGGACCTGCTCAGCGTAATCTGGGATACGGCTTATGAAGGGTATAAGCGGAACATAGACCCGCACGTGAATCGGCTCAGGACGAAAATAGAAGAGAACCCTAAGAAGCCGAAGTACGTGCTCACGGTCTGGGGCGTCGGCTATAAGTTTAACGAAGCCCTGGCCGAATAATCCGCGCGCGAGCCCTCCGTTCGCGACCTCTCCTCACATCGCTCCCGTCGTTGCTGGCAATAGTCGGTTGTTGTATTCTTTACCATAGCAGTTTTGGCAGGCGAGCGGACTATGTACGACCTTATAATCGTAGGCAGCGGCCCCGCGGGGCTTGTCGCGGCGCTATCGGCAAAGCGCAACGGGCTTGATTACCTTGTCTTCGAACGCGGAGTCGTAGCCAACACGATCTATAATTACCCGATAGCCAAGCCCCTGTTTTCGACCTCCGAAGAGGTCGAGCTTGAACAGGGCGCGCTCGGCCGCGCGTCAAAGCCTACGCGCGAAGAGGTGCTCGCGCATTATAACGACCTGATAACGCGCGAGGCCGTCGAGATTCGAGCGGGCGAAGAGGTGCGCAGCATCATGCCGGCGGGCGAAGGCTTGATCGTAGAGACGAACACGGATAAGTACGTGGCGCGCACGGTGCTGGTGGCTACGGGCGGGTTCGGCCGCCAGCGACGGCTGAACGTCCCCGGAGAATCGGCCGAGAGTGTCTCTTACAAGTTTCGAGAGGCGTTCCCTTATGCGGCCAAGCATGTCCTCGTCGTAGGCGGAGGGAACTCGGCGGCCGAAGCGGCGTTGTTTCTCGCCGACGCTGGAGCGCGCGTGACGCTCTCGCTCAGGCGCGAGTCGCTCGACCTGCCTGACGAAATTGATGACGTGAGCGAAGCTGCGGGCCGCCCGCGCGCAAAGATCAAGCCGTGGGTTCAGGACCCACTTGAGCAGGCGGCGAACGAAGGGCGCATCAGAATAATCACATCGTCGGAAGTCGTGGAGATCCGGCAGCGGTCGGCCCTCTTGCGCGTTGCGCACGACGGCGGAGGTGATATAGTAGAGGTTGAGTGCGACCACGTATTCGCTCTAATCGGCGCCGACCCCGACACAAAGCTTCTGGAAGAGGCGGGCGTCGAGATCGCCCCCGACGGGCGCCCCGTCTATAACCCGCAGACGTTCGAGACTTCGGTCAGCGGGCTTTACGTGGCCGGACACATCACGCGCGAGCTGCACATGAAGAACGCCGTCGAGGTGACTCGGCGCGTCACGGACCACATAATAGCTCAAGTTTTTGAGAGAAGCTCAAGGTAGTTTTAATTATCAAGACGGTCGAAGGCCGTAAGGGTTGGTTGCAGACAGATGGGTACTGAAGCAAACGTGACGACAAGCGCAGAATACCAGCGCCCCGTTAAGCGACACCTGGGGGCTAGGTGGTGGCCTTTTGCCGCCGCGGCGGCCGTCCTGATTACGACGCTTACGGTGGCCGGCGTCTACCTGATAACTAAGAAGCCTTCCACCGTAGATTACCTCGTAATCTCTACTGTGCCTTCGGGGGCCGAGATAAAACTCGACGCGCAAGATTACGGCCAGACCCCCGTGAAGCTCGAACAGGTCAAGATCGGCACTTACACGCTGACCATTACTAAAGAAGGTTATGAGCCGGTCGTCGAGCAGATAACAGTCTCAGAGTCTATTCCCGAGCTGGATTACAAGTTAAAGCTCCTGCCGCCATCGGACGCCATCGGCAAGACGCCCGAAGAAGTGATTCATAACTACCAGGAAAGGGCAGAAGACGCCTTTGCCGACGGCCGCTACGGCTTCCCTCTTGATGACAGCGCGCTCTTTTACTCGGGCTACATACTGAGCTTAGACCCAAACAATCAGTTCGCGCTCGACATGAAGGAGCGGGTCCGAAAGGCGCTGCTCCAATCGGCGCAGTCGGCCATCGCGCGCAAGGATTCAGGACTTGCGCAAGAGATTTACAACCTGCTGCTTGAGCAATATCCGAAAGACCCCGAGATTCAAGCCGCGGCCGCGAAGTTAGAGAGCCAGTTATCTTCTCGCAAGGGCGAGGTGCTCGACCTGGTTCGCAAGGCCGAGGAGGCTCTGCGCGCGGGCCATCTGATAGAGCCCGCGCTGTCGAGCGCGTACTACTATTCGAAGCAGGCGCTGGCCATAGATCGACAGAATGCGCAGGCGCGCGCCGTCAGGGTCCGCGTCAAAGAGAGTCTCGCGGCCGCGGCCGAGCAGGCCTACGCGAGGGGCGACGCAGACTCGGCGATACGTCAGTTCGAACATGTCACGGAATTATTCAGCGAAGACAAACAGCTCCGCGCCAGGCTCCGCGAGATAGAGTCGACCCGCGCGGTCGAAACTGCGAAAGCCAACGATCCGACGCGCCGCCGCCTTCAGGGGCTGGATAACTACCGCAAGGGAAATTTTGACGAAGCGATACCGGACCTCCAATTCGCGGTCAGCAATGGCGCGGGGACGCCTGACGTGATGTTCGCGCTGGCCCGTTCGCACATGAAGCTCGGCCAGTTCGACGAGGCCGCCGATTACTTCAATCGCGTCCCGCCGAACGTCGGCGACGCTTATCGATCTTCTATCGCCGCGCTCGGCGAAATTGCGATGGAGCGCGGGGACACGGCCAAAGCGCTGGAGCGTTATAAAGAGGCCCGAAGGCTAGGGGGCAGCCCGCTCTACTCCGTGTCGACGCTCGACGACAGGATCGAAAAGATCGAGCGTCGACAGCGCGAAAAGGCCGCGGAGCCTAAGGCGGCCTCCGTGCAGGTAAAACATCTTCACGGCAGCCTGCGCGGTAGCTGTAGCGGCACGCTGACGGTAGACAGGACGGGCGTGCGCTACGACGGGAGCGAGCACACCTATTCGGCCAACTTCATAGGCGTGGGCGTGCAGGTCGGGAAAGACGAGATGAGCGTCTCGTTTCAAAGCAAGTCTCAGAAGTTTAAGGTCGACAGGTCCGAGGCCGAGCGCTTCCGCGAAGCTTTGACAAGATACCAGCAGGCGAACTCTTCGACCAACAGGTGATTTCGCGGGACTACCCGCGCGGGGAATTGACTCCGCTTTTTTTTGGTGTATAGTCACCACTGTCACTGCTTTGAGGTGACAAATGACCGAACCGAATTAGGTGCTCAAGCTTCCAATATCGTTAAGGCACTAATTCAAAACGGCGGCCCGCGATCGATCGCGGGCCGTTTTATTTTTCGGCTCTTCATCCGGCGCTGCGTGCCTCGGCGTCAATAGCGCATTCGGCAAGCAGCGAAGAGATCTCGTCGGCGACCTCGACGGGGAAGCAGACGCGATCTATGCGGTAGCCGCGCATTCCTCGGACGACTTCCGAGACTTCGCTGATCTCTCTGATCGAAGCGTGCGGGCCGCCGGTTTCGATGTAGATCAGATTCTCAGGCCCTATGCCGACGGGCGAGTAGTACCCATAATAAGGTATGTCGGCCGCGCGGTCCGTTATCAAATAGTACTGCGGGTCGAACCCCGCACGCGCGATCACGTCGCGCGCGCCCTCCCAAAAACGCTCCCTCGCTTCCGCTTGCAATTCAAGGTCGATGGCCTTGAAGAGGTTGCGGTTGATGAATCGCCGCGCAAGGTCCGCAAGCAGCGGGTCGCGGTCGCGCGCCCACTGCTTGAGGTGGAACGTAACGTCCGTGTCGTCTAATTGCAGGTACTCGCCGGTCGTCACCTGTTGGCCCGCGAGCATCTTCTCGAAAACGGATCCGCGCATGCGAAACCCGAGCTCGTCCCTCTCCATCAGCTCGCGCGCGCGCTTAAGCGTCGACACCAGCACCGCCTCGGCCGAGCGCAGTGTGCGGTGAAAGTAGACCTGGCGGAACATGTAGTAACGCGCTTGAAGGTACTCTTCGACCGCGTAGAGCCCTTTCGACTCCACGTAAACGCGGTCGGAATCCTGTTCGATCTTGAGCGCGTGCAGGACCCATTCGAGGTCGTAGATGCCATACTTCGCGCCGGTCATCAGGCTGTCGCGGAGCAGATAGTCCATGCGATCACAGTCGAGCTGCGAAGAGACGAGCTGCGCGACGAACGCGGGCTTATACTTGTGTTCGTACATGGAGGCGAGCTTCTCCGGCAACTGGCTGTCGAAACGGCGCAGCGTGCGGTTGATCTCTGTCTCAGGGTCGAGGACTATGTGGCGCGTCCACGCTTCGTGGTGAAAGTGAAAGACCTTCTCCATGACATGCGAGAAAGGCCCGTGGCCGAGGTCGTGCAGCAACGCGCCCGCGCGCCCGACGACGCGAGCCTCCGCGCTGATGGGGTGGTGCGCGCCCAGAAGATCGAGCGCCCGCGTCATCAGGTGCATCACGCCTATCGAATGAGTGAAGCGGCTGTGCTCGGCCCCCTGGTAGGTGAACATCGCGAGGCCTAGCTGTTTGATGCGTCGCAGGCGTTGAAACTCCGCCGAGTCTATCAACTCGACTATCAGGCGGTCGTCGTCGATCGCCTCGTCGAGCGATATCATGTTATGCAGCGGATCGCGATAATTCCTTTGAGACAATTCCGGCCCCCTACTCGCAGATATTATCACAGGACGAGCGGGGATCGGCCAACAGATGAAAGCTGTTTTCTAAGACTCTATTTCTTGGTTGTCTCTTCCACCTCGGCGAGGACTGCCGGGCCGGGGGTGACGCCGTGGTCAGTTATCTCATGGCTGAGCTGGTGCGACAGGCGGCTGTGGCGGCGGCTGTACGCGAAATAGATTACAAACCCTATCAGCAGCCAGACGCCTAATCGCAGCCAGTTCTCGGAAGGCAGCGAGAACATCAGCAGAAGACAGATCGCTATGCCGAGTATCGGCACAAGCGGGACCAGCGGGGTGCGGAACGGGCGCTCGGCGTCCGGGTGCGTGCGGCGCATTATCAAGACCGCCGCGCAGACGATCACGAACGCCAACAGCGTGCCGATGCTAACGAGGTCGGCCAGTATTCTCAAAGGCAGAAAGGCCGCGCCGAGGCTGACGAATATCCCTGTGAGAATCGTCGATTTCCAGGGCGTGTGGAAACGCTCGTGAACGGCACCGAAAAAACTCTGCGGCAGCAGCCCATCGCGCGCCATCGCGAGCAGTATCCTCGCCTGGCTCAGTATCGAAACGAGCACGACCGAAGTGATCCCGGCCAGCGCGCCGAACGCGATCAGAAACTGCGCCCACGCCAGCCCCTTCTGCCTGAAGGCGTCTGACACCGGGGCCTTGATGTTCAACTGGTCATACGAAACCATTCCCGTGAGCACCGCCGCCACGCCTATGTAAAGCACGGTACAGATCAGCAGCGACAGGATGATGCTCATCGGCACGTCGCGCTGCGGGTTGCGCGCCTCTTCCGAATGCGTCGAGACCGAATCGAAGCCGATGTATGAGAAGAAGATTATCGCGGATCCGGCGAGCATGCCTAACGGCTGGCCGCCCGCGTCCGCGCCGCCGAAAATCGATTTGCCGAAGAAGCTGACTCCCGTAAATCCGTAAGGGGCGAACGGCTCCCAGTTGCTTTGGTCGACGTAGAACGCGCCGACGGAGATCACGAGCAGGACGATGGCGACTTTGATTATCACCATCGCGGCGTTAAAGCCCGCGCTCTCTTTGATCCCGCGGACGAGTATGATCGTGACCATCACGGTGATGATGACCGCCGGCAGGTCGAACGCACCGCCCGACCCTACGAGCTCGCCTAACTTCGGGTCGTAATCGAAAGGCGCTTTCGTAAGCGCCTCGGGCAGGTGCAGCCCGAACATGCCTATCAGGTCCTGGAAGTAATGCGAAGCGCCGACCGCGACGGTCGAGGCGCTCACGGCGTATTCGAGCACCAGGTCCCAGCCTATGATCCAGGCGAACAGCTCGCCGAGCGTGGCGTAGGCGTAGGTGTATGCGGACCCCGCGACAGGCGCCATCGAGGCGAACTCCGCGTAACAGAGCGCGGCGAAGACGCACGCGATGCCCGCGACGACGAACGAGAGCATCAAGGCGGGTCCCGCCTTGTCGTGCGCGGCCTCGCCCGTCAGCACGAATATGCCTGTGCCGATGATCGCGCCTACGCCGAGGCTCGTAAGCTGGACCGGGCCGAGCACGCGCTGTAAACGGTGTTCGCCCGCCATCTCTTCGAGCAACTGCTTGAGCGACTTTCTTGCGAAAAGTGGATTTGCCAATTGACGACCTCCATAAGGCACGGGCGTGCGATTGCCAGTCCAATATAGGCCTATTGGCGGATGGCGAAAACGGAATTGACACGAACGCGCAGGAATCGGGCGCGAGTTGGAAGAGGAGGGAACGAATTGCCAGACGCTTACAGGTGGCCGCCGAGCAGGTCGCCGATCTTTTTGCGGCAACTGCGCGAGAGCATCAGCTCCGTGCCGTCGCGCAGTATGACGCGGTACTCGTTATGAAACCAGGGTTGAAGCTCGCGTATGCGGTCTATGTTGACGATCGTCGAGCGGTGAATGCGGAGGAACTTTTCAGGGTCGAGTTGGGCTTCGAGGCTCCCGATCGCTTCCCGCAGCAGGTGCGATTCGCGGCCCACGTGCAGCCGCACGTATTTGCCCTCGGCCTCTATCCAGTCGATCTCTTCGGTCTTGATAAAGAAGACCCGGCCGCCCGCTTTGATGACCAGCCGGCCGGGGTGGTGCGCGCGCGCCTTTATCTCTTCGAGCAGTGCGATCGTCCGCTGGTTCAGCTCGTCGCCCTTGTCTTTCAGTATGCGCTCGCGGGCGCGCTGCATGGCCTTTTCGAAACGCCGCCGGTCGAAGGGCTTGAGCAGGTAATCGAGCGCGTAAAAATCGAAAGCCCTCAGCGCGTACTGATCGTAGGCTGTCACAAAGATTACAAGCGGCAGCCGCTCCGACGCGACCGACTCAAGCACGCTGAACCCGTCCATCTCGGGCATCTGTATGTCCAGGAAGACCAGGTCGGGCTCGCGGTCGCGTATCATCTGTACGGCTTCATGGCCCGTGGCGCAGTCGCCGACGACTTCGACCTCCGCGTCGCTGGCGAGCATACGCTTTATCCGCTTGCGAGCAAGCGGCTCGTCGTCGACTATCAACACGCGCATGCTTCGGCTTTCGGTCATGTGAACGCGACTTTCTGTTCAGAGACTGATGCAGCCGCCTCCGTCTGAAACGGGATCTCGATGGTCAACAACAACCCGCCGCCCACGGCGTCGGAAAGCTCGAAGCGGTGACAATCACCGTAGAGCCGCTTCAGCCGCGCTCGCGTGTTGCTAAGCCCGACGCCTTCGCGGCTCGTCACGGCAAGGTCCGACTTCGCCTGAATGCCAGGGCCGTTGTCTTCGACCTGCAAGCGGAGCGCGTCACCCGCGCGGGCGGCGCGGACCTCTATGCGGCCCGGCGCGATGCGCGAGGCTATGCCGTGGCGTATGGCGTTTTCGACGATCGGCTGCAAGATCAGGTTGGGCACCAGCGCGTCGAGCGCCTGCGGCTCTATATCCATCTGAACCGTCAGGCGGTCCTGGAACCTCACCCGCTCTATCTCAAGATAGCACCTCAAGAACTCAAGCTCTTCCTGTAGAGTCACCTCCTGCGCGCCCGAATTCGCCAGGGTCATCCTCAGCAGATCGCCGAGCCGCGCGAGCATCTCGTCCGCAGCTTCGGCGTCTTCGTCCAGCAGCGCCGAGATGGAGTTCAGCGTGTTGAATAAAAAGTGCGGGTGCAGTTGCATCTTGAGCGCCTGCAACTGCGCCTCGGTGATCTGCAACTGTGCTTCGGCCAGCTCGGCTTTCAGCCGCGAGGCCTTCAGCTCCTCTTCCTGGTACCGCTGGTAATAGAGCAGCGCGTGGCTCACTAAGAGTATGGTCGCGTAACTCATCAGCGCCGTCGGCATGTTGAAGAAGAAGAGAAAGTCGAACAGATCCGCGAGCGAAGGTATGGGCCTGTAGGCTACGACGTTGAGCCCCCATCCTATCAACAGGTAGGCGGCGCGGTGCGCGCAAGAGAAGAGCACGCACGCGCCGACGTGAACCGCTAGGCTCGCCATCCACCGCTCGCGCTCTATGCGGTGGCGGCGCGTGATCTTGAATATAAGCGGAGAAAGCCCGGCCCACAGCAGCCAGTAAGGCAACTCCCAGACCAGCATCTCTATGAAGGTCGGCTGTTTCGTAAAGATGAAGACGTAGTGGTCCGCGTACAGATAGTAGTTGAGCGTGAAGGTCATCCCTATCAGCACCCAGCCGACCAGGACCAGGGCCCACAGCCTCTTTCCGGGCTTTAACATCCCGCCTCCTCCGAGAAAACCTGCGCGCTCGCGGCCAGTCTATAATAATGCTAAACGCCGCCCTCGGCCATAGGAGTCCTGAGTGCTGAGTCCTGAGTGCTGAGTCCTGAGAGCGCGTCTGAGAAGTAGCAACATACTCGGCTCCGTAGGAGCCGGATGTTTGTAGATGATCGCCAGGCAGCTCCCTCCAACCCCGTAGGGGTTGAATGTCTGGTATGCAACTCCTACGGAGTTGGGGAATGGCCCATGACTATCTACAAATATTCAACTCCTACGGAGTTGAGGTGCGTTTACGCTATCGTTCTACAAACATAGAGCCCCTACGGGGCTTTTCAGACGCCCTCTGAGTGAGGCGTATTACGATTTATAATTGACAAAAGATAAGCTCCGCGATAGCATCGCGCACGTCTTTGCCGCACCGCGCTGATAGGCCTTCCTCACTTGTTTGAACGAATCAAAAGGGCTGGACTTTGCGTCTATAAGTGACATGCGGCCTTTCACCACGCGGCCCGGTAGCCTGAGGATTAAAGGAGGCAAGTAAACCAATGTCAAGCGAGCAACCGACTTCACTCCAGTTCACGGAAGAGATGAAAGGATTTGTCACTTTCGGCGAGACCGATTTCCAGCGCGGCCACGACGAGGGCAAGAATGCCGGCACCGCGTTCATGTTTCACCTGACGATCACGATCGAGGACGTAGATCGCTTCGTCGCAGAGCCACGGCACGAAGGGCGCGCGGACGGCTTCATACGCTGCGACAAGCTGGGCGGGGAGCGGCCCGTCGAAGGCGGGATATTCAACCTCTTCGTCGATTCGGGTGAAGCGAGGCGAAAGCTGATGCTCTACCGCCTCTTCTTCCTCGACGACAAAGGCGAGCCCTACACGATGAGCGGCTTCAAAGACATTAAAGATGACCAGGGGTTCGACCCGAACGAGATGTGGAAGGACACTACGACGCTCTACACGCGCATACTGCGCGGGCGCGTCTCGGCCGAAGAGGAGGCCGGCGCGGAGGTCGTGGCCGCAGGGATCATCATCATTCTGAGGGCCGATTTCGCTAAACAGCTCACGACCTTCAGGGCCGAAGGGCCGCACAAGGTCGCGGCCATGGCGAAATTCAACAAGCTATTCATGGGCAGCCTGCGGGAAGTCTACGGCCTGTAAAGGAGAGAGATTGATGAGCTTCGACGTCATAGTGATAGGCAGCGGATTCGGCGGCGCGATCACCGGCTGCCGCCTCGCGGAGAAGGGTTACAAAGTGCTCATACTTGAGCGCGGCCGTAGGTGGACTAAAGAGACCTACCCGTCGACTACGAAGCGGAACTGGATCTATGACCCCAACCGGCCGGAGCGCGAGAGCGGCTGGCTGGACCTGCGCGTCTACCCGAACATGAGCATCGCGCAGTGCGCGGGCGTAGGAGGCGGGTCGCTGATCTACGCCAGCATATCTGTCGAAGCCCGGCCCGACATATTCCAGATGAAAGGCTGGCCCGCCGAGATCACCTACGACGAGCTGAAGCCTCACTACGACACGGTCGCCACGTTCATGAACGTCCAGAAGATGCCCGCAAACCAGTTGAACCCCCGGACGCACGCAATGAAAGAGGGGGCGGAGAAGTTAGGGCACGGCGACCGGTTCCACATGCTCGAGATGGCCGTCACCTTTGACCCGGACTTGCAGTTCGACGTGAACAACCCTCCGAAGGTCGAAGCGTCTAAAGAGTTCACCAACGCTCAGGGGGTGAAACAGGGGACGTGCGTTCACACGGGCTTCTGCGACATAGGCTGCCCCGTCTACGCGAAAAACACACTCGATTTGAACTACATCCCGTGGGCGGAAAAAAATCATGCCGAGGTGCGCGAGATGCACCTGGTCACGAACATCGAGCCCGAAGCCGACGGCTACAAGGTGTCATTCGACCGCATCGACGCCGACAAGCGCCGCCGCGTCGCCGGGAGCGAGACGGCGCGCATAGTGATAATCGCCGCCGGGTCGTTAGGCTCTACGGAGCTGTTGCTGCGCTGCCGCGACGAAAACAAAAGCCTTCCAAACATAAGTCAGTTTCTGGGGCACAACTGGAGCAGCAACGGCGACTTTCTTACGCCCGCCATCTACTCGAATCACAAGTTCTATCCCGACCGCGGGCCTACGATTTCGAGCATGATAGATTTTCGCGACCGGAGCTTTCAGGGGCAGAGCTTCTGGATCGAAGACGGCGGGATGCCTAATCTGTTAGGCGACCGTATGACCATGGGCGCCGCGAAGATGGCGAAAGGGTTGAACGCCGAGTCGCTGATTCTAGGGATACAGAAGTTCCTGCGCGACTCAAGCGTAACAAACAACGTGATGCCGTGGTTCGCTCAAGGAGTGGACGCAGCCGACGGCGTGCTTTCGTTGAAGCGCCCCTGGTGGCAGTTCGGGTTGGGGTCGAAGAAGTTACACCTCAACTGGGACATAACGAAATCGCTCCCGCTCTTTAATGCGGTAGTCGACATGCACAAGGATCTTTCAAAGGCGACGGGGGGCACGCCGATCGTGCCTCCGGGGTGGACGTTGTCACACGACCTGATAACGCCGCACCCGCTGGGCGGCTGCAACCTGGGCAGCACGGCAAGCGATGGCGTCGTCAATCACAAGGGCGAAGTCTTCGGCTACAAGAACCTCTACGTGGCAGACGGCGCGATCGTGCCGACGGCGCTCGGCGTCAACCCCTCGCGCACGATCGGCGCGATGGCCGAGAGGATCGCCAAGCACATCGCGGAAGAGGGAAGATAAAGCGCGGCTACTTCCACTCTCTCGTGAACTTCGTCCGGGCGTAGGCGATCTGAAAACCCTGGCGCTGCACGTTGCGCTGCGATGTGGTCCCTGGCAGCGTCGTCACCATAGCCAGGTCGCACCCCTTAGTTACAGCATGCGCCAGCCGCTTTCTTAGAAGCCCCGATTGAATGCCGAGATTCCTGTGTTTGGGCATCGTGCTGGTCCCGCCTAATTCGGCAACGCCGTCTTTAATGAATACCGCGCCGCCCCCGGCCGGCTCCCCTTTGTTGAAGGCTCCAAAACATGCGCAGTTATCTTGACGGAAGAAGACTTTGAAGACTTCGATCAATGAATCCTGCGCAAGGCTCGACTCCGCGAAGCCTTCGGCCACCACCCTGGAAAAAGTGTCGATCTCGTCTTCGCCAGCTTCGCGGATAACGTAATCGCCCTGGACCTCGAACTCGTCGGCAGGCGAGAGATTCCTCACCAGGACATGTGTGAACTCGCTGATCGTGTAGCCACGCTCGATCAATTTCTGGATAAAGATCATGTCGGCCATATTACATACTTCGACGTTGACGGCCGCACCACGATCCTTAAAAAACGCTTCCAGCTCATCGACCTCCTCGTCCGCGACTTCGCCATCCAATCCCATCCCGAAAATCTGCGTGAGCGGCGAGTCGGCCCCCGCGAAGACTGCGTATCCGCTCCCTATCTTCTTGTACGCGGCCTCCGGCTCAAGCCCCATACGCTTATAAGCCTTCGCGTATTCGACTTGATTCAAAGCCTCGACCGTCTCAAGTCTTACGGCCATCGTCTTGTCGGAAAGTATCATCGATTGCGAATTCCCTTCTGTGAGATTTACCACTCGGCTTCGGTCGTCGCCGCAGGCTGCGGCGGATAGTCTCTGAACTGAATATCATATAACTGTTTGTAAAGGCCGTTTGCTTCGACCAGATCTTTATGCGTGCCTTCTTCGATGACGGCCCCGCGGTCCATCACTACGATGCGGTCGGCGCGGCGCACGGTCGAAAGGCGGTGAGCTATGACGAACGTCGTGCGCCCCTCCATCAATGTTTCGAGCGCGTCCTGCACCAGCCGCTCCGACTCGTAGTCGAGCGAGCTGGTCGCCTCGTCAAGAATGAGTATCGCCGGGTTCTTGAGCAGGGCGCGGGCTATCGCGATCCGCTGGCGCTGCCCGCCCGATAGCTTCACCCCGCGCTCGCCGACGATCGTGTTATAGCCTTCGGGGAACTCCGTTATGAACTCGTGCGCGTGCGCGGCGCGGGCGGCCGTCTCTATCTCGGCGTCCGAAGCGTCGAGCTTACCGTAAGCGATGTTCTCGCGGATGGTCCCGCCGAAAAGAGTTGTCTCCTGCGGCACCATGCCTATGGCCTGCCTGAGGTCTTTGAGCCTCACACGTCTCACGTCGCGCCCGTCGACCAGGATCGCCCCCGACGTGACATCGTAGAAACGCGGGATCAAGGCCGCGAGAGTCGATTTGCCGGCCCCGCTTGGCCCCACGAGCGCTATCACCTCGCCGGATTGCGCGCGGATAGAGACGCCTTTCAAAACGGCCAGCTCCCGCTCGTCCGGGTAAGTGAAGTGCACGTCCTTAAGCTCGACGTTGCCCGACACTTCGGCGAGCGGCTCGGCCGGCTCGGGATCTTTTATCTCGGGCTTGGTGTCGAGCAATTCAAATAGTCGCCTGGTCGCGCCTATGGCCTGGTTGAACTGGCCGTAGAGCTCAGTCATGCCTCCGATGGCGCCGCCGACCACGAACGTGTAAAGCACGAACGCGACCAGCTCCCCGGCCGTAAGCTGCTCGGCGATCACCATGCGGCTGCCGATCCAGAGGACCACCGCGATGCCGCTGTAGACTACGAGTATGATGAAGGCGATGAAGCCGCCGCCGGCCAGAGAGCGGCGGATCGCCAGCTTGAATGAGTCTCGAATCCGTTGGCCGTAGCGCGCTCGCTCGTACTCTTCGCGCACGAACGACTGGACGATGCGGATGGCCGAGAGGCTCTCTTCGAGGACCGAGTTCGCTTCGGCCAGCTCGTCCTGCACGCGCGTGCTGAGACGCCGAACGTAGCGGCCGTAAAAGGTGGCCGAAAGTATCACGACCGGGACGATCGCCATCATTATCAGCGTCAGCCGCGTGTTGGTTATGGCGATGATCGCCACTCCCCCGAACAGGATTATCGCGAGGCGCAGAAGCTCAGTGACGCTCCCCGTGGTGACCGTCTGCACGACGCTCACGTCGGAGGCGAGCCGCGACGTAAGCTCCCCGACCCGCCGGCTCGCGAAAAAAGAGATGGGCAATTCCGTAAGGTGCGCGTAGACCTGTACGCGCACGTCGGCGACTATACGCTCGCCCGTGTAAGAGAGCAGGTAAGAGCGGAGGAAGCTGAACAGCGCCTGTGCGGCGAAGACGGCTATCAGGAGGAGTGCGAATCGATTGAGGCGCGCGGCGTCTTTGTTAGTGAAGGCCGCGTCGATAATCAACCGCACCACCTGTGGGAATGCCAGGCCGAGCAGTCCCGCAATGAGCAGGCTCGCGAGCGCTATGGCGAGCCGCAGCCGGTACGGCTTTGTATAGGCGAGCAGCCGCAGAAGCTCGCGGGGCGACCCGCGTTTCTCCTTCTCTTCTTTCGGCTGCAAGCCTGCTCTTTTCCTGTTTACGAACATCTTGTTTCGGTCAGAGACAGTTGCTAGATTTAACCGTGGTGAGAGCAATGGTCAAGGACTTTTCGCCTGCCCAGAGACTGGAACGGATAAAAGCCATCGACACGCCCGACGGGCACCAGACGCTGATACGCGCGCAGTGGCGCGACTTCGCCGCATTCGCCTGGAAGCACTACCTGAGCGAAGGGCGCGGCGCGATAGTCGTAGAGATGAGCCGCGCGGGTGACGACGGGGCGGGCTTTCAAGTTCCGACTTATTACGTGGCCGACCGCAGCGAGAAGCTTGAGCGCCGGGGCGGATGGCCGAACAGGGAAATGGCCGAGGTCGTCGCCGACTACGACCCCGAGCTTGACGTAGTCTTTATCTTCCTGACCATGGAAGGCGACTGGGTTTATTATCTGGTCTCGGACGATCTTACCCCGCCGCAGGCTTACACATCGAAAGACGTGAAACAATTTTGAAACTTTGCCTCGACGCGCGCGTGTACCAACATCGAGATGCAAAGGAGCCGAGGCTAATACCCTTCATCTCAATAATCACCTTTTAGCCTACAGGCAATAACTTCATCATAAGGAGCTCAGTACGTCCTATGACTAAATACCGCTTTGCAACCATACGCTCGCGATCGACTCTCTTCTTTCGTCCCACGCTACTGATGACCATAGCCCTATGCCTTGCCGTCTGTGCGAATGCTCAAGACAGCGGGCAGGGTGTTGGGGTGGTTCAGGAAGGAACTGCTAGGGGATCGATTGAAGCAGTCGTGATCGATGTTCAGGGAACTAACCTCAGGATAGCCGGCGGGATCACGATTGACATCTCAATGGCAACTATCAGGGCGATTGGAGGAGAACGGATCGATATATCGATCAAGCCAGGCATGTGTATTCGTGCCCATATCGTCGGCTCCGACGACGCATCGTCTACGCTTGTAGCGGACTCGATCAGGGTTCAGCCGGATGACCAGATCATCTTTTCAGGATTGCTTCAGGATGCTGATCTCGACAACGGGCACCTTACGATTCTCAACCGGCGAATCCTTATAACCAGCGAGACCTCTATCCCCATCGGATTCAAGCACCGAAAGCTAAGAGCCGATCTGCCCGTGTCGATAATAGCTAAGCCGGTCGGGCCTGATCTGGTTGCTACGTACATTTTCCCGAAGATCGTTCTTCCGCGGATCTTTCCGTAATCGGCAAGATTTTGTCTTGTCCTATCTTGCTCTTTGAAATACGATCTCCTCGCGACCCTGTTCGATCGCCTGCCCCTGATGATCACTCTGTTTGAGGGCACTCCGATGCGTAATTCATCTTTGAGATCGACACTCACTTTGCTCCTGATCGTAATGGCTGCCGGTTGCTCTTCCCCTTCCGCTAAAGAGTCTGCGCCTGAGCAACTGCCTCACGTAATAGTCGCCAACGAGCTTGCGGCGATGAGCAGGCTTCAGTCCATAGCTAAAGCTGAAGCTCTGTATAGGCTCGAAGCGGGCGACAGCTATGCGACTCTAGATGAGCTTACGAAGAGAAAGTTAATAAGAGATCCGGCGCAAGGTAAATTGACGGGTTACAGCTTTGACGTTCGCGTGAAGCCTGGGGGATTCGAGGCGACGGCAGTCCCTTTGCAACCGGGCATCTCCGGTAAGCGGTCGTTTTATATTGATGAGACGAACGTGCTGCGAGGCGCGAATAAGCAAGGAGCGAAGGCGACCTCGTTGGATAAAGAAGCTTGAAGGGGCTTCTAAGAAAGTAATTCTCGCCGCAGAGACGCAGAGAGCGCAGGATGGCCGACGATGTGCTTCGCACGCGGCGGCGTCGCGGAGCAGAATTAAGCCTCGAAGAGGCGCGATTCAACAGCCAGGGGCATCGCCCCTGGAAACGGGTTGTTATTAATGATGAGCCCTGAAAGGGCGCGATAGATATATCGCCCTTTCAGGGCTTCTCGGTGTGTACGCACGTAACCCGGCGCGATGCGCCGGGCTATTGAATCACGCCCCTACGGGGCTTTCGGCTATTGAATCGTCGCCCCTTTGGGGCTTTATCTTCTCTGCGCCGCCGCGTGCGAAGCACATCATCGGCCATCCTGCGCTCTCTGTGTCTCTGCGGTGAACTCGATTTCCTCATCCCTGCCGTGACTTGAACTGTCCGTGACGCCAGAATACAATTTACATCAATTCGGTTGCCTTCCTGCTTTGGAGGTACGCTTTGAGGGGAGTCTCGGCAGTTGCCCGACTCGTTGGGAGTCTGCTTATTCTTTTGAGCTTTTCACCCGCGACCGTTACAGAATCTCAGATCGTAACGGCGCTCACGCCGAAGTTCGCCCTGAAAAAGAGCGGCCTGGAGCTTGAGCGACACACAAGGTTCGGCGCTTTCTTTGACGTGGTAGGCCGCCGCTCGGCAGTTTTCGGCTACGAGAATCGATCGCTCGAAGCCTGGGTCTACCCGCTGAAGACACTCGATGATTTCAACCTCTCATTTAATCTTCAGGGCTACCCGCTCGACATCCGCGGCCCCGAAGTGACCGTCGGCATCACGGTGCGGCCCGAGGCGACTATCTTTACTTACTCGCACGCCGCGTTCACCGTGCGCCAGATCGTCTTCGCGCCCGTCGAAGAGCCGGGCATCATAATGCTGCTCGACGTTGATAGCGTGCTGCCGCTCACCGTCACCGGCTCGTTCCGGCCCAAGCTCAGGCTTATGTGGCCCGCGGGGCTGATGACCGCTTACCTTGGCTGGGACGAGAAGGCTCGCGTCTACACTGCCGGCGAGGAGACGGGTCGGTTTGTCGGGATGATCGGCTCGCCCCTCGCGCGCGACGTTTCGCTGATGCCTTACCAGGAAGAGCCCCGCGACGTTCCCGTCCGATTCGTCATCGAGGCCGCGCCCGAGGCCGTGAAGTCTCACTTCATCCCCATCGTCATCGCGGGCGGCGTCGAGGGCCGCGATAAGGCGAAGGCCACTTACGATAAACTGCTCGGCTCTGCGCAGTCGCTCTATGAAAAGAACGTCGCCTATTACGAGCGCCTCGCGAGCGCGACCGCGAGCATCGATACGCCGGACGAGCGGCTCGACACCGCGTTTGATTGGGCGAAGGTAGGCATCGAAAAAGGCATTGCCACAAACCCTTATCTAGGCACAGGGCTGCTGGCCGGGTTTCGCACCTCGGGAGAGAGCGAGCGCCCCGGATTCGCGTGGTACTTCGGGCGCGACGCGTTGTGGACCGCCCTGGCAATCACTTCGTATGGGGATTTCGCTTCTACGCGGAAGGCGCTCGACTTTCTGATGAAGTATCAGCGCGAGGACGGTAAGATTCCTCACGAGATTTCGCAAAGCGCGGCGCTCATCCCCTGGTTTAAAGATTACCCTTACCCTTGGGCGAGCGCCGACGCCACGCCGCTTTATGTCATAGCCCATGCCGACTACTGGCGAGCGAGCGGCGACGCAGATTTTATAAAGAAGAACTGGGATTCGATCGTAAAGGCTTACCGATTCAGCGCCGCTACCGATACGGATAGAAATGGCTTGATCGAAAACACGGGCGTAGGTCACGGGTGGGTCGAGGGCGGCGCGCTCTATCCCCCGCACGAAGAGATCTATCTACAAGGGGCGTGGATCGAGGCTGCGCGCGCCGTGGCCGAGCTGGGCGATCTGATGAACGATCGCAAGATAGCCGCCGAGGCGCGCGCATCGGCCGAACGCACGCGCTCGGCCGTCGAGCAGACTTACTGGCTGCCCGGCAAAGGGTTCTACGCCTTCGCAACTAACCGGCCGCAGACCACACCACGCCTTGCGGAGCCGGGGCCGAATCGGGAGCGCCGCCAATCGCGCATGGACGCGCTCGGTCGGTCGCGATTGATAGATGAAGACACGGTGCTGCCCGCGGTCCCGCTCTGGTGGCGACTCCTCGATGACGAGCGCGCACAGTCGGAGATCGATCACATAGGGAGCGGCGCTATAGCTACGGATTGGGGGTCGCGGATCATATCCTCTCGAAGCCAGTTGTACGATCCGCTCTCATACCATTACGGGTCGGTGTGGCCGCTCTTTACCGGGTGGGCCGCGATGGGGGCATACAGGTATGGCAGGCCGCACGTCGGCTATCAAGCACTGATGGCAAACGTGCTGCTCACCTACGACGGCGCGCTGGGATATGTGACGGAGTTGTTGTCAGGCGATTTGAACGCGGCGTTCGGTCGCTCGTCGCATCACCAGGTCTGGTCGGAAGCCATGGTTGTGACGCCTGCTTTGCGCGGCTTGTTCGGGATCGAGATGAGCGCGGGTGGCCGCGCCCTGAGCTTCGCGCCTCAGTTGCCGGCTAACTGGGATAGGGTCGCGGTGCGTAACGTCGCGGCCCGCGATGCGCGCTATGATCTATCTCTTGAGCGGACGGCCGGGCGAGAGTCGATCAAGATCGTGCGGCGCGGGCCAGCCAATTCGACTGCTGTGATGCGAATGACCGTCGCGCCCGCCTTCCCGCTCGACGCGCGAATCGACAGGGTGGTTGTCAACGGCCGCGCGGCACAGTTCCGCATCGTAAGGCTAGGCGATGTGCAACGCGCGGAAGTCATAGTCGAGGCGGCGACGGATATGACTCAAGTCGATTATTTCTATGACGAAGGCACGGAGGTTTATATCGAACCCCAGGCGCTCGTCCCCGGCGCAAGCAATCAGGGCTTGCGCATTCTGCGCTCGCGCGCCGATCAGAACGCGTTGCGCCTGACGGTAGAAGGGCTAGGCGGGCGCGCTTATCAATTGCGGGTGAGAAGCCCCAGGCGACTCGGCGAGGCGAGCGGCGTGAGGAAGGTCGAAGCGGGTGGGCGCGACGACGAGTTGCTCGTCAGCTTCGACGGGCCGGCAGACTCCTACGTCCGCCGCGACCTGTCCATACCGCTGCTTGCGAGAAGGTAAAACGTCAAAGACTTCCGGGAGGGTTGAGCGATGGTTTCGAAACGATGGGTAAGGAAGCTCTCAGTCGTTCTCTCAGTCACTCTTTTAACTCTGTCTCTTTCCGCCGCAACTCTGACCGCGCACCCGGCCGACAGGGCAACAGATCAACAGCTTCAATCGGTACGAAAGTACATTAAAGATAGCTGGCACACGCTGACGCGCTCAAACGCGCGGCTCGCCGACGCCGCCGTAGACCCTAAGCTCCACCTGCCCGCCGGCTCGAAATGGCCCGTTTACGTCTCGCGCAAAGAGAAGATCGATCAGGTTAAAAAGACTCTCGCTTCGCGGATGCCCGCGGCCGACTTCGCAAAGATCGACGTTCGCCAGTTGCCGGACGACGAAAAGCATATCCGAGAGCATGGACTCCTTTATCTGCCTTACCCCTACGTAGTGCCGGGCGGCCGTTTCAACGAGATGTACGGGTGGGATAGTTACTTCACACAGGTCGGGCTGCTGCGCGACAACGAGATCGATCTGGCTAAGAACATGATAGATAATTTTCTTTACCAGGTGGAGCATTACGGGAAGATCTTAAACGCCAACCGCACCTATTACCTGACGCGATCTCAACCGCCGTTTCTCACTCAGATGATTCTCGGCGTTTATACGAAGACGCGGGACCGCCGGTGGCTTGAAAGCACAATCCCCGCGATCGAGAGCTACTACCGCTTCTGGACGACGGAGCCGCACCTCGTAAAAGAGACGGGGCTTTCGCGCTATTACGACTTCGGCGATGGCCCCGCGCCGGAAGTTATATCGGACGAGCGCGACGAGCAGGGGAGGACACATTACGACCGCGTGCGAGAGTATTACCGCACGCACGAGGTCAAGGACTACGACCTGAGCCGTTACTACGATAAAGAGAAGGATCAGCTTACCGAGCTTTTTTACAAAGGCGACCGCACGATGCGCGAATCGGGTTTCGATCCGTCAAATCGCTTCGGGGCCTTCAGCGTGGACATCATTAATTACAACCCCGTATGTCTCAACTCGCTGCTCTACATCATGGAGACGGACGCGGCCGAGATAATGAGAATGATCGGCCGCGCGCAAGAAGCGGCGCGATGGACCGCAAGGGCCGCCGAGCGCCGCCAGAAGGTCAACAGCCTGATGTGGGATGAACAAGACGGGCTTTATTACGACTATAACTTTGCCGAAAAGAGAGTGCGCCGGTATCCTTTCGCGACGACGTTCTATCCCCTCTGGGCGGGAATAGCCGACCGCAGGCAAGCCGGGCGAGTCGTGGCAAACCTGCACCTTCTTGAGCGGCAAGGCGGGCTACAGACGAGCACAAGTGTTACGGGCAGCCAGTGGGATGCGCCCTTCGGGTGGGCGCCTGTGCAGATGATAGCGGTCAAGGGGCTGCGCCGGTATGGCTACGGGAAAGAGGCCGACCGGGTCGCGACTAATTTTCTATCGATGGTGCTCAAAGAGTTCATCGAGCACAACGTCATCGTGGAAAAGTACGACGTGGAGCGGCGCGAGTCTCAAGTCAGCTCCGGCATAAAGTTCGGCTACACGGCTAACCAGATAGGCTTCGGCTGGACGAACGCCGCGTTCGTAGACCTGTACGCCGAGCTGCCTGTGAGTGAGAGGCCGAAGGTGCTGATCCTGGACGGCGTCGCGCCGCCTCAGAAGAACGTAAACCGTGACAAGTGATTTGAGATTTGAGATTTGAAATTTCAAATCTCGTCACTTGTCACGGTTCACTCGTCACGCTTAGAACGTGAATCTAAGCCCGAACTGCCATTGCCTCATCCGACCTATGTTAGGTGCGAGGCTGGTTATCTGGCCCACGTTAGCGCTATCGACTTCGCTGTTGGGCTGGCCGAGGTTGACTTTGTTGAAGATGTTGAAGGCCTCGGCGCGGAACTCCAGCTTCGTCCCTTCGGTCAGTCTGAAGTTCTTAAACAGCGAAAGGTCTGTTTGAAGGAACGTAGGCCCGCGCAGGCTGTTGCGGCCCGCGTTCCCGAACTGACCATCGGCCGCTTTCGCCCATGGCGTCCCCGGCCCAATCCCGCCTTGGAACCACTGGTTTCGATTCCTATCGCCGGGGTCCGGGTCGCCGATGCGGTCGGGCCTGCAAGGCCCCGCGTTGACAGAGCAGTTTGCGCCCGACACCGAAGGCGTGAAAGGCAGACCGCTCATCCACGTAGTTATCGAGTTGATTTGCCAGCCGCCGATGAAAGTATCGACGACTCTGGACGAACCGGATAGGTACCTCCTGTTTCGACCGAAGGGCAAGTCCCACACCTCCGAGAACAAGAAGACGTGCTTGCGGTCGAAACTTGTCGGACCATAACCGATGTCGCGGTTGTGTAGGAAGTAGTTGTCGTCGTAGTTTCGTGCGGCCGACAGTGTGTAGTGCGCCAGTATGTTCAGATCGCTAAAGCGCGTTTCGAATTTTGCCTGCATCGCGTTATAGCGATTGTCGGCGCAGTTGCAGTAAAAGGTTATCCCTTGCGTCCACCCGAAGCGGCTGAAGAAGGGTCTTCGCTGCGCTTCCGGCACGCCGAGCTCGCTTCGGGGGGCGTTGGCATCGATCGCGGGGCCATCGCCCGCGAACACGTGCGTGCCCTTATTGCCGACGTAACCGACTTCGACCGACGTGTTGTTGGCGAGCTGGTGTTGAATCGTCACGTTCCACGCGTCGAGCGTCGGCAGCGTCATCTCGAAAGGACGCGCGCGCGCCGATATGCCGTTGGGCAGCGGTATCCTGCCGTTGGCGGGGACGGGCGGGAAGATAGGCGCCGGCGGCCCCTGGCTGAGGTTGAAGACGCTGCGGAACGGATCGGTCGTCAGGTCTTGAAGCGCAAGGACCGGCAGGTTCTGCGTGACCGCGTGGCCGAAGATCGATCCGAACACGCCTATGTCGAAGCTGCGGCCATAGCCCGCGCGAATGACGGTCTTTTCCGTCCACTGGTAGGCTATGCCTAATCGCGGCGCGAAAGCTTTGTAAGTCGGGTCGACGTCGAAGTGGCGGTTTACCTCGCCAACGCCGCCGACAAACAGCTCGCCCGTCTCCAGGTTGAGAAGGCTGCCCGTCCCCTCTTCCTTGATCCTTTCGGGGAATACCAGCTCCCAGCGCAGCCCGTAATTGAGCGTGAGCTTCTGCGTCGTGCGCCAGGTGTCCTGGCCGTAGAAGAACCAGCGGCGCTGGCGCTCGGCCGCGTCGGTCGCTGTGCCGACGAACCGGTTGAAGTTGGTCACCCTGCCAAGAAGGAAGGTCGCAAGCCCCTCGCCCCCGCTCGTCGTTCCCGCGGCGTTGACGGAGGCTGTGCCCGCCTGCCGGAAGAACAACTGGCCGGCGCGGTGAGCGTCGGAAGGCACGCGCAGGTTCAGGGCGTAGCGAATGTCTGTGCCCAGCCTGTAGGTGTGATTGCCACGGATCAGGCTCCAGTTGTTGACGAACTGATACTGCGATTCTTGTTGATCGAGAGGGCAGTTGCAGCCGTTGGCGAACAGAGAGAAACCGAATTTGAACTGACGGCGGTCGTCGAAGTTGCCTCCCACGCCCGGCGCTTCGATGCCGAAGGCCGGCATGCCCGACGTGAAGAAGTCATCGTTGTTGAGGCCGGGTATGCCCGCGTCGGCGGCGGGGCTTGTGCCTACGCCTCCGGGCAGAACCGCCACGCGGTAGCGGAAGAACCCGAAGCGGAAGTCAGTGATCGTATAAGGCGTCACGGTGAAGTCAAAGCCCGCGGCGATCGACTGGTTGCGCACGTCGGATACCCCGGCGAATCGCGCGCCGCTCAGCTCCGGCCCGCCGACCAGAAAGCCGAACGCGCCCGGCTTCGACCTGTCGAACTGCGCGAAGCTGTAACGCCCGAACAGGTGCAGCCTCTCGCTCCAGTAGTGGTCGTCGCGTATGTCGAATTGATCGCCGTTAAAGACATCAATCCCCGAAGTGCTGAAGTTGTTGACCACGCCCGGCAGGTTCGGCTCCGGGATGAACTCTAAAAGCGCCAGGGCCTGCTGCGACAGCCGGTTCATAGGGATCTGGTTGCCGGCGAACGGCACGCGCCCCACGCCCGTCACCTGATTGCCGGTCAGCGGGTCAAAGATCTGGTTCGGGTACTCGCTCAGGTCGCCCATGCGCGCGCGCAGCGTAGGCACGGTCGTAAGGACGGAGCCGCCCTCCTTGCTGCGCGTACCCTGGTAGTCGCCGAAGATGAAGTTCTTGTCCCTCTTCAGTCTCCACCCGAGCGAGCCGCCGAACTGGCTCCACAGGCTGTCGGGTTTAAGCTTGCCCGTCACAGGGTCGGCGACGCTTTGCGAAAAAGGATCGCGCGCCTGCGTCAGGTCGTTGCGGCGGAAGAAAAAGAGACTGCCGTGCGGGTCGTTCGACCCCGAACGCGTCTGCGCCGTAACCACGCCGGCCGTGGCCAGGCCGAACTCCGCGTCGAAGTTCTGTGTGGTCACTTTAGATTCCGTCGTAGCTTCGAGCGCCGGGTTTATGACGATGATTCCCAGAATGGGATCGCGGTTGTCCGTGCCGTCAAGCTGGAATGAAGTCCCGCTGAAGTGTTGGCCGTTGACCATTATCTGGATCGAGCCCTGCGGGTTTTCGCTCGCGGCGTGCTGGAAGCTGGCCAGCTTTATAGTGCCGGGCGTCAGCAGCTCGAAGGTGGTGAAGTTGCGGTCAAAGATCGGCAGCTCTTGAATCTGTGTCTGGCTGAAAGTCGTGGCGACATCCGCACGGTCTGTCTTCAAGGAGAGCTCCTGGGCGTCGGCGGTTATGGTCACCTGTTCAGTCACCGCGCCGACCTGCAACTCCATGTCCGTGCGGGCCGCGACATCAGCTTTGACGTCGACCTCCTGAGTAGTTGCCTTGTACCCCTGCGCCTCGACCTTTACGCTGTAGCGGCCGGGGATCAGGCTCAGCACGTTGTAATTGCCCGAATCGTTAGTCTGCACGGTAGTGACCACGTTCTTGGTAAGCTCCGTGACCGTCACTGTGGCGCCTGCCACAGCGGCCCCTTGCGGATCAGTAACCGTGCCGAAGATGCTGCCGTAAACGGCTTGCGCCCTGACGCTCGCAGACAACGCCGTGAGCATCAGTAACAGGCTAAACATTAACAAAGGGATTCTGTGCTTTAGCATGGTCGGTGCCTCCATGGCCCTTTTTGTCGAAGCCTCCGGTGCTGTTTCAAAAATCGGCGTGTCAACAGAATCGATCTGTTGAGAAATGATTGAAAGCTAAGGACGCTCTACGCGTGTAGAGTATGGTTCCCGCGCACGTCACCGGCGATTGATAGAATCGCTTTTATCGCTGGAGCTGTCGGGAACATAATTTATAGGACAAGAGGTTTTCAGCACTCCATCTTAGTGTTGAACAAGCTCCACAACCTGTCGAGTGCGATTCGTAAAATGCTATATCAAACTCGGGATGGGCTGTCAAGCAAGGGCGCTCTTTGACCAACGCGCCGCCATTTGCCTCTTCCGGCCGGGGAAAGATATTCTTATTCGGAGCTATGGCTACTATTAAGCTCACAATTCACGTGATGCTGCTTTGCGTCTTGGTGTCGTCTGCGGCCGCCGTCGCCCGCGGGCAGGCGGAGAAGAATCCGCCGCCCGAGGCTCAGAGCGCGGCCGCCCTCAAGCAGGCGCAATCGCTACTCGGGGCCGGCAAAGCGGACGAAGCCCTGACTATACTCAAGTCGATCCCGCAATCCGATTTGAACCGGCCGCAAGCGGACTACCTGTCAGGGCTCGCGCATTATCAAAAGGGCGACTACGCGCGCGCGGCGGAATACTTTCTCGTAGCGACCCGCCAGACAAACACCGCCACCCGGCAGTATCAGCAGGCCGTAGAGTTGTTAGGGATGTCCTATTATTTTCTCGGGCGCATAAAGGAGGCGATTCCTCACCTCGAACAGGTCAAGGCGTGGGCTCCCGGAAACGTCGAGATGGCTTACGTTTTAGGCAACAGCTACATTCGAACTCAAAACCCGGACGGCGCGCGTGAGGCGTTCGCGCGTATGTTCGCCATCGCCCCGGACTCTGCGTCCGCCTATTTGATAAATGCGCAGATGATGATTCGCCAGCAGGTCGAAGCCCTGGCCGAGAAAGAGTTGCAGAAGGCGCTTGAGTTGAACCCGAAGCTGCCGCAGGCCAACTTCCTTTTGGCGGAGCTGGCTATATATGGCGCGCAGATCGATCGCGGCATCGAGCTACTGAAGAATGAGATCGCTATCAATCCCGCCTTCGGGATGGCCCACTACAGGCTCGGCGAGGCGTATACCAGGCAGCTCAAATGGGATGAGGCCATCGCGCCTTTGCAAAAATCTATCTGGTTGAGCCCGTTCTTTAGCGGGCCTTACATCGTGCTGGGGAAGGTTTATCTGAAGAAGGGCGATTTGCCGAACGCCGAGAGCATATTGAGGCGCGCGCTCAGAATGGACCCGAACAACTTCAATGGCCATCACCTGCTGGCCCAGGTCCTACAGCAAGCCAACCGTGTCGAAGAGGCGAAGAAAGAGTTCGAGCTGGCCGACCGCTTGCGGACATCATCCGAGAAATAACCTCCTCATGCGAAGAAGCATCTCATCTCTCGCAGTCGTCGCGCTCGTTTTGAGCGGACTCTTTTCGACAAGAGCTAGTGACGGCGCGGACAGTTTTCCCGTGACTTTCGTCGACGTAGCCGACAGCGCGGGGCTGTCGGAGACAATCGTGTACGGCGGGCTTGAAAAGAAAAGGTATATCATCGAGACCAATGGTTGCGGCGTCGCGTTTCTGGACTATGACGACGACGGCTGGCTCGACATACTGGTGTTATCCGGCACGCGGCTCGAAGGATTTCCGAAAGGCAAAGAGCCGACCAACATGCTGTATCGCAATAACCGGGATGGGACCTTCAGCAACGTGACCGCGCGCGCGGGATTGTCGCGCACGGGCTGGGCCTCGGCCGTGTGCGCCGGCGATTATGACAACGACGGGTACACGGACCTTTTCATAACCTACTGGGGGCAGAACGTCCTTTATCGAAATGACGGTAAAGGCCGCTTCGTCGACGTTACGGCCAGGGCCGGCCTCGCCACGCAAGGCACGCGCTGGGGGTCTGGATGCACGTTCATCGATTACGACCGAGACGGCGACCTGGACCTGTTCGCGGGCAACTACCTCAAGTTCGACCTCGCGACGGCCGCCGAGCCCGGCCGCGGCAGCAACTGTATGTGGAAAGGCATACCCGTCAATTGTGGCCCGAAGGGGCTTCCCACCGACACGAACCTTTTTTATCGCAACAACGGCGACGGCACTTTCACAGACATCTCCGAAGCCACAGGCGTCAACAAGGTGCGCGAGCGCTACGCGATGACGGCGACCCTGATCGATTATAACGTCGATGGCTGGCCCGACATCTATGTCGCCTGTGACTCGACGGCGAGCATACTTTATCGAAATAACGCTAAGGGCGCGTTCACGGATGTCGCGCTTGAAACGGGTTCCGCTTACAACGAAGACGGCCAGGCGCAGGCGGGCATGGGACTGGCCGTAGGCGATTACAACGCGGACGGCTGGCCCGACATCTTCAAGACACATTTCGCCGACGACCTGCCCATACTATACAAGAACAGCGAGCGCGGCTTCTTTGAAGACGCCTCAAGAGCGGCCGGGTTTGAACACACGCGGTACGTTCAATGGGGCACGGGGCTGGTCGACCTTGATAATGACGGCTGGCCCGACATCTTCACGGTGAGCGGCAACGTCTACCCTGAAGTCGAAAAGCACTTCAAAGAGTACCCGCACCTGAACCCGCGCCTGGTCTATCGCAACCTCGGGAACGGCCGCTTCAAAGACGTGTCCGCACAGTGCGGGCCTGGGGTGACGACTCCGCATTCGAGCCGGGGCTGCGCTTTCGGCGATTTCGACAATGATGGCGACATCGATGTGCTCGTCATGAACATGAATGAGCGGCCCTCGCTGCTGCGCAACGATTACATAAACCCGAAGAGCGCGACGCGAAACAATTGGCTCAAGCTGAAGTTAATCGGCGTGAAATCGAATCGCTCGGCCATAGGCGCGCGGGTATTGCTGAAAGCGGGGAGCCGCGTGCAAGCGCAGGAGATCACCAGTCAATCAAGCTACTACTCGCACAACGACCTGAGGGCGAACTTTGGGCTTGGCTCGAACAAGAAGGCCGATCAAATAGAGATACACTGGCCCGGCGGGCAGACGGAGATCATCAAAGAGGTCGCAGTCAATCAGATCGTTACGATCAAAGAAGGCAGCGGCATCGTGAAACCGGCGGCGAGCAGATAGTGAGTTTTGATTGAAGCGCATCTCACCGCGGAGACGCAGAGGGCACGGGATGGCCGATGATGTGCTTCGCACGCGGCGGAGGCTCAGAGCGAATTAAGCCTCGAAGAGGCGCGATTCAACAGCCAGGGGCATCGCCCCTGGAAACGGGTTAATAGTAATGAGAAGCCCTGAAAGGGCGCGATAGTTATATCGCCCTTTCAGGGCTCCGTTCTTTATGCGTGCGCTACCCGGCGCGATGCGCCGGGCTATTGAATCACGCCCCTACGGGGCTTTCGGCTATTGAATCGTCGCCCCTTTGGGGCTTTATCTTCTCTGCGCCGCCGCCGCGTGCGAAGCACATCATCGGCCATCCCGTGCCCTCTGCGTCTCCGCGGTGAATCTTTTTTCTGCTAATTCATTCGAGCGGCTTCAATCGGGGGTTAAGTTTCTTGGCCTTATCGTACTCTGCCTGCGCGGCGTCGTGCAGCCCTTTGCGCCGGAGCGCTTTAGCATAATTATAACGCGCCTGCGCATCTTCAGGATTGAGCTTGATCGCGGCCTCGAATCTCTCGATGGCCGCGTCAACATCTCCGGCCTTCAGGCGGGCAATGCCGGTATTAGTCGCGAACATCGCCGCCTGCATATCCGATTCTCTCTTGTTGAGCCGCGCAGCCTCTTGAAACTCCGCGCGGGCGGCTTCGATATCGCCTTTTTGACGGAGCGCGCCGCCGAGCGTGTTATGAATCTCCGGAGCGTTCGGCGCGTACTTGAGCGCTTCGCGCAAGGCCGCCACCGACTCTTCTAATTTGCCTTGCTGTTGGAGGACTGTGCCCAAAGCGTAATGAGCCTTCGCATAATCCGGCTTCGCCTGTATCGCCGACCTGAGTGCGAGGGCCGCCTCGTCGAGCCTCGATTGTTGCAGGTGAATAACGCCGAGCGTGTAGTGCGCCTCGAATAACGCGGGCTGTAAGGAGATGGCTTTTTTCAGCTCAACCACCGCGTCGTCGAACAGGTCTTTGTTTTTTAGCGCGAGCCCCAGATTGTAATGAGCCTCAGCGCTCGACGGGGCGAGCGCTATCAGCTTTTGATAATGAGCCGCCGCCGCCGTGAAGTCGCCTTTCTGAATTAGCGCCATGCCCAGGTTATGATGCGCTACGACGTTAGCCGGGTCGCGCTTGATGGCGTTATTGAATGCGGCTATCGCGCCGTCAGGGTCGCGCCTCGAAACCAGCGCCAGTCCCAGGTCGTTATAAGCTTGAACGAAGTCCGGCTTCAGCCTCACCGCCGCTCGAAACGCCTCGATGGCTTCATCAAGCTCTTCGTCGGCTTGGAGCGCGAGGCCCAGATAATAATGCGAATCGGCGTGGTTCGGCATCCGCTTGATCGATTCCCTCAAAGCGAGGATCGCGCCGCTCGTATCTTGAGAGAACCAGCGGGCCGTGCCCAGGTAATAATAGGCCTCCGCGTAATCGGGCCTGAGCCTCACGGCAGTCTCGAATTCAGAGGCCGCCTCTCGGAGCTGGCCCATAGCGCCGAGCACATACCCAAGATAGAAATGTGGCTCGGCCATTTGGGGGTCCAGCCGCGCGGCCTCACGAAACTCTTGCAGGGCCGGCTGAATCATCTGCTTTTGCTGATAAGCGACGCCTAGCAACAGGTGCGTGTCGGCCTCGTCCCCTTTCAGCGCGACAGACTGCTTGAGCGACGCCATCGCCCCGTCAACGTCCCCGAGTTGTTGAAGGCTGCGGCCGAGGTTGCGGTGGGCTTTATAAGATTTAGGATCGAGCTGAACCGCCTTGCGGAAATGGTCTGCCGCAAGCCGGATCTCTCCTTTCCTCGCGAGCGCAAGCCCGAGCAGGTTGTGAGCGTCCGCGTGGCGCGGGTTGATGCCTACGGCCATCTTGAGTTCCGCGATGGCGCGATCCGTCTGCTGCTTTTCCAGCAACTCTATCCCAAGGTCGTAGTGCTTCTGGAATGTAGAAGGCGGCTTCCGCTGGCCGTAGGCGAGGCTTGAGCAGAGACAGATAAACGCGCCGAGGGCAATAACGCTGATAACGGATCTGATTCGAGCGCCGCGCTTCATGATGATGCCTATCGCTTAGGTTTGTCGGAAGGCGTGGTTCGCACCAACCCGGTCCCCTCTTTCACGTAAATGAACTGATTGGCGGCCAGGTCGCTCAAAGTGTCGACCCGCCCGCTAGGCCAGCGTATCTCAAGCGTCTTAACCCGGTCGCGCTTGCCGAGTCCGAAGTGGACGCGCAGATCGTTTTGCGAATAGTAACTGCCGCCGCTGCGCACTTCATCGATCTGGCTCGCGTCTTCGGTGACGCATTTGACGCGCGCGCCTATCCCGTTCCGGTTCGATTTTACGCCTATCGTTTTGATCGTGATCCAGTTGTTTTGATTGCTCGACTGGCAGCGCAGAAGCTCGGGCAACGCATTAACAGGATTGATGAGTATGTCTATGTCCCCGTCATTATCGTAATCGCCGAAGGCGCACCCCCTGGCCGGCGAGGGTTCGACGACGGCGCGGCCCGCGCGCTCTGAAACGTCTTCAAAGCGCCCGTTCTCAAGGTTCCTGTAAAGCACCTTCCGCTGCGCATACCCCGCTTCGGTCGTCAGCTTCTCGACCTCAGGGTAGACGTGGCCGTTAACGAGAAAAATATCGAGCCAGCCGTTATTATCGACGTCGACGAAACCGCAGCCCCAACCTAACCAGCGCGTGTTGACCCCTATGCCCGCCGTGAAGGTCAAGTCGTCAAACATGGCTTTGCCGATGTTGCGATACAGCGTTGAAGTATCGCCGGAAAAATTGGTCTTAAAAATATCGAGCCAGCCGTCGCGGTCATAATCGCCGGCCGAAACGCCCATGCCGGCCTGAGGCTTGCCGTCGATGCTGAAGGCGCAGCCCGCTTCGACGCCTATGTCGGTGAACGTGCCGTTCTTGTTATTGTGATAGAGAGCGGCCGGGGCCGAATCGTTCGCCACGTAAACGTCGGGCCAGCCATCGTTGTCGTAATCCGCAACCAGAACGCCCAGGCCGTAAGTGCCGTTGGTCTTCCTCACGCCGGATTTTTCCGAAACGTCGGCGAACGTGCCGTCGCCGTTATTGCGATAAAGAGTATTAACGCCGCCCGTGAGGCCGGGCGGGCCGCAGGCGACCGTCACGCCTTTGTACAGGCAAGGCCCCGTCTCCGGCAGCGGGGCCGTCTTCAGATCTAAGTCGATGTAGCTCGCGACAAACAGGTCGAGCGAGCCGTCGCGGTCGTAATCGAGAAACGCGCAGCCCGACCCCCATCGAGAGCGGTTGTTCGCCACCCCAGCCTTCTCGGCCAGGTCTGTGAAGGCGCCGTTGCCGTTGTTGCGATAGAGCGCGTTCTTTCCGAAATAGCTTATGAAAATATCGTCATTCCCATCGTTATCGTAATCGCCGACCGATACCGACTGGCCCCAGCCCGTGCGAGTCAGCCCGGACTTCTCGGTCACATCTCGGAATGTCCCGTCACGGTTGTTGCGGTAGAGTCGGCTGGTCGCCGCACCGGCTTGAGGCGAGCCTTCTAGTCGGGAGCCGTTGACTAAGAAAATGTCTTGCCACCCGTCATTATCATAATCTATGAAAGCAGCCCCACACCCGGTCGTCTCAAGAAGATAACGGTTTCTGCGCTCATCGCCGTAAATCGTCTTAGTCGTTATACCGGCTTGCGGCGCCACATTGGCGAAAGCCACGCCTATCTCACCGTTTGTCCGTTCCAGCGCCGGGGCTCGTTGGGCGAGGATTGCGAAGCAGAAGAGCAACAGGCTGATGTTTCTGATTTCTTGCAAGCAGTCCCTCCATTGCAAGAAATCATAAATGACAAACAACGTGCGGCTCAAGCGTAACGGAAAGCGATCTACATCTTCATTCGCATTGCGGCGTAGTCGTTCTTCGTAGTCGCTAAATCAGGATGGTTCGGTATGGACCTCTCTTGAATCTCTTTTGCTTTATTAAAGAGCGGTTCCGCATCGCCGTATTTACCTTGATCGCTGTAGAGCTTTGCCAGCCGATAATAAGTTCGCGCAAGCTCCGGCGACTGCGGCAAAGCCTCCTGGCTATCCAACGCCTGCTTAAAGTCTGCTTCGGATCTCTGATAATCTTTGCGTTTATAGTAGAACGAACCGCGATTGCTTAAAACGCGTCCCACGGTTGGGTGGCCCTTTTTGAGATTGGCTTTGTAAGTATTCAGCGCCTGATCGAAGAGAGCCTCGGCCCCGCCGCGCCCCTGGTCGTCATAGAGAAAAGCCAGTCGCTCTAGAGAGAAGGCGTCGACACCAAGCTTACCTTCAACGATCATCTTATAAGTGTTCTCTGCTTCTAAGGAGTCTTCGGCGTCAGCCGTCTTGCCCTGCTTATTGTAACTGGCGAGTAACCCGTTAAGGCTGACGGCCATCTCACCAGGGTCCGGACTGGGTGTGCCTTTCAGGATGTTTAGTGAGTCCCTGAAAAACGACTCGGCCTCGGCGTATTCGCCACGCTTGTAGTAATAATCGAGCGCCAGATCGTTTAGGTAATTGGGCAGGCCGACAGGGGCGCTCATACTTCGCTGAACCTCCAAAGCTTTCATCAGGAGTTTCCCCGCGTCGTCGTACTTGCCGAGGCTATCGTAGAGCCACCCCAGGTCGGTCAGGCTATCGAGTATTATTTGTTTCTCAAGTTCGTTCAGATTATCGATCACAACCGGAAAGTCGGGACCGCCCGTCTGGAGCTCTAATACATGAGTGAAGAGTCTTTCGGCATCCACGAGCTTTCCAACCTTGATGTAACATCGCGCCAGGTTCTTGTAGCCGTCAATCACGTACTCATCTTTCTCGCCGAGATTTATCTCCTCTACAGCCAGCGCCTTCGCATACAACGGCTCGGCCTTGGTGTACTTACCTTCGTTATGGTAGATGCCCGCCAGGTCATTGAGGGTCGTTGCTACTTCCGGGTGATCGCCGAGCGCGCCTTCAAGCAGTTCGAGAGCTTTCCGGTAATTCTTTTTCGCGCGCTTATGATACTTTCTTGAATCCGTGTATTGGCCTTTGGCTTCGGATACCTCCCCAAAAAAGCGGTATAGACCGGCAATATTCTTGAGTATTATTCCTTTGCTGATGGTATCAGGTTCTTGCTCGTATAGCGTGAAGAGGTTTTCCACCGTGCTATTTATATACGTTCGATAATCTGTCTGGCCTGAGAGCATTATTCTATGCTGCTCCGAGATGAACTTATTGTTCGCGGTGCTTGCGACTACGGCCTGGTGCCTCGCCACCTCGGCTTGCCGCTTCGCGTCCTCGGCTTGCCGCCTCGCCACCTCTTTCTCCCAGAACTTAGCCGCCATTGCCGTCGCAGCCAAAACTAAGACCAATGCCAGGGCCGAGACGATCAGCCTCTTTTTGCGCTTTGCCTTCTTTATAAACTGCACTCGCCATGCTTCGACCGCAGGGGCGAGCGTGTCGTGAGATAATTCGTAGTACGGATCACCTTGCGAGCTTTGCGAGGAGACGTTCAAGATGGGGTGGAGAGTATCATTCCTCAGCCTGTCCAACAGTTCGATCAGTCTTTCCCGGTTCGCCCCGGTCCTGTTGGCCAGAGATGAGACGGTGTAAGCCTGCTTCTCGCCGGTAGGCGTGACCAGGTATAGAAAAACTTTGGCCGCAAGCGCCCTCTGCCTCCGAGACAGCTTACTCATGCCCTCATTCAAGTAGGAACGCACAATCTCGTCCGCGCCGCGTAAGCGTTTGAGCGTTTCCAGCCTCAGGGTTCGCGAGCCGGCACTCATCTCCTCTCGCCAGAGTCGGGCCATCACTAGTTGTAAGCGAGGCGTTTCGATCCTGGATGCTGTTTCAGAACTTTCTTGCTTACGGTAGGCTTTGCCGGCGCTACGCGTTGACTGCCTGCTTATCGGTATCTGGTTCAGCACCTCCTCGACGAGCCCTTCTCCCAGTTGTATCTGTTGCCCGTCTGCCCGGTGGAGATCGTTGTATTTGTCGATAGGCTTTTCGATGGCGGCGCGTGCTGAGTCACGATCCAGGTGCTCGATGCGCAGGTAGTTGTCAAACAGCGCCGGTATGATTCCCTCGAATCGGTCGAGTTTTGCGTAGGAATCCTCGCGAATGGAGATAAGGAAACTGACTCGGCGGCTGCACTTGTTAACGGCTTCGGCAAACTCCTTGACGAATCTCTCTTCGCCATTTGCTTTAGAGTTGTATCGAAAATACTCTTCAAACTGGTCCAGGATGATGTAGACCCTGGCCTCTACGCCTTGTGTACACGACTGTAAAAGCTCATAGAGCGTGCGAGCAGACGATCCCGGTAGAGCGCTGTCACGGTTTAATGAATCGGCAAAGGTTTCTTGGATGATCTTTCGTAACTGATCGAGTGGATTGTCGGCCCACGACTTGAAGACGACCACGAAGAGCTTTTGCTCTGAGCCATTGCTTGCGGCCTCGCGCGCAAGCTCGCGCAAGCGGTGGACTACGCCGGCATGCAGAACGGAAGTCTTACCCACGCCGCTCGGACCGTAAAGCAGCGTGAGTCGCGCGCCCCTGATATTCTCTATGATGATGTCGCGCTCCGATTCGCGACCGAAGAAGAAAGGCCAGTAGTCCTCTGAATAGGGCACCAAGCCTATGTACGGACTTTTGAAAAGATCCGGTCCAGACATACCTTTGCCCTCAAGTAGTCGGACGCGCTTGTAAGTATTGTTCGAGTATGGCTATGTAATCGTCCAGGTGCTCGTTAAGGATCTTCAGCTTGCGGGTGTTCCAGTAGTCCCGTATGTATTCGGGGGTGTTTGTTTGAACCGCCCAGGAATTACGATCAAGCTCGTCCTCGCCCCACACCCGGTTGAGCATCACTCGCAGGTTCCAGTCGCGCAAGCCATAACCCATGAACAGGAAATGATTGTTATTGAACAGGCGGGGAATCGGTATGGGGAATATGTTATTCGGCTCCGTCTCGACTAAGTAGTCGATGTAATCGTCCTCGGAGATCACAAAACTGTCATATTGCTCTTCCTCGTCTTTACTGATCCTGTCGACCGCGCCATGAATTTTTAGGATGATTGTCCGTTCTTTTAAATTCAGTCCGTTATACTTGTTCGGGGTCAAGACGATATTAGGCTTCTCCTCGCCGGGCGCCCAGTGCATCCAATTACCTTTATGAGGCTTGCTGGCCATATACCATATGAGGTCATACGGCTCGCGCGCCTTTTGAAAGGCGCGTTCCAGCATGTCGTCGTAGTTGGTTGTCACGATGAGCTGGCAAGGCTTGCCCAGGCTGCGTAAAATGCCGGCCAGTCTCGCGAGGAAATGGTGCAGCTCGGTCGGCTCGTACTCGTCGTTATCGAAGAGCTCATGCAGGCTGTTGTAAAGCGGGGCCGAACCCACGGTCATGCCGATGTACTGCGACACGCTCAGCAGGTCTTTAACCTCTTCTTCGGGGTAGGGGAATTCATTGACCAGGTAATTTGTCAGCTCGGCGGCGCTCGGAACATAACGCCCCGGCTTGTAACACTGCTTGTCCGGGCGGCCGCAGGAGTTGACGCCAGCGCCTAGAAAAGGGATGACTTCGCCATTCAGAATCTGGTTGGCGACGGTCTTAAAATGCAAATGTAACTCTTTGGAAATCCGGCTCCGGGCGCTTGCAATCAGCTCGTCTACGTTCTCATAGCCCTCTTGCATAATCGCGACCTGGCGCAGAGAGCTCAATGAATCTCGCCAGCGTTCCGCTTCAAAGGCCGCGCGACCTTTGTTGCAGAGCCTGTTGATCTCCTCCGCCCTCACCATTTTAAACTTGGCCATCAAGTCTTCATTCGACGCGTCTCGCTTGAGCAGCTCGTAGAGCTTCTCAAGGGCCGTCGACCAGTCCTTGTTATCTATTGCTCGCTCCACCTCCACCAGCGGGTTGACGTTGGCGTTGTGTTGATCTCCGGGCTGCGGTTCATTCGGCAGTTGCATAGCTAAAGCTCCTTCAGGTTATGCTCGCTACTTGTTACGGGACGATTTCAGGCGGAGGCACTTGCCGCAGCGACTTTTTCTTAATGACGATTATCGCGATAACCGCCCCGACCGAACCGCCTATGATCGGGAGTCTGAAGCGGCGAAGGAATGACGCTTTCGTGACAGTAACTTGTTGGACGAAGGGTTCGGCCGTTTCAGTGTTCTGGTCGTAATCGATCAGCCCAATTATCCTTCCGGTCCGCGCGTCGAGTCCCGCCTTGAAATTCACGATGACAACGCCTTCGCCATTAGTGATGCCTTCGGGATCGATCTTGCCCGGCGGTTTGCCCGGAACATCCGGCTCCACATTGAACCTCACGCGCCTCCCGGCGGCGGGGGTATCAGCTTGCGGCGGATTATCTTGAGCCAGGTCCGTGAACGACGTAAGCACTATCTTGCCTTGGCCCGTACGCCGGATCATAGCCCTCAGGCCGGTCTTCTTTGTTTTGCCCCCCTCTGCGATCAGTGGTGTGCCAGCGGGCGCAATAGTAACAGTGTTCTTAGCGTCTACCTTCACAGTCTGAAATATGATCTGCTTTTCACGCTGCTGGTATGGGTCGAGAGTGACCGTGCCGCTGAACACGTCGATTACTGGTTGGCCTCGAAACACCCTGATAGTGAAATACGCGCCTCTCGAAGTTGTGAAAGCAGAGTCGCAGCTCTCTACGTAGGCTCGCGCATCGGGCTTGAGCTTGACTTTCATCGCGCCGTCGACGAGTGAAGCGACCAGGAATTCCTGCTTGCCGGAATCATCAACTCTCGCCATTGCCGTCGAAAGTCTTGCCATGGCCGCATCTTTTAAAACGACCTGGCCGACCTGGTCGAGTTGCACCTCTACGCTGGAGTCTTCAGAGAGCTGGAGGAACTCTCCGCCCCAGATAGCCCTTTGACCAGAACCAACGCGCCCGTCGATTGCGACCGCTCCGTGCGCGTAGAGGCTGCCGACAGGCTGAAACGACGCTTGAACGGAAGGCAGCGTAATGCGATTCCCGTCATTGGCAATCGCGGCCCTAGACAACGGCGCGATGATTATCGCCAGGCTCAACGGCAAGCAGGCTGCAATATGCTTACGCCTTGTCATTATTAATCTCCTCTCGGCCGGGTCAGGCTACCGGCCCTTGGCTAGCTTTCGCGGCCTGGTCACCTTGATCATCGATGTCGGTATTTCTATCGCGGGCGGAAGCGACGTTGTGTTAGGGGAAAGCTCAACCGACTTTCGATTTAGCGACCTGGCCGAAGTAGTTACCGGCCCCGATTCCGCTTCATCGGATAAATCGCCGTGTGTAACTTTAACGCGGACCCTCGTAATATTCTTGTAAGACCCCTTTGCCTTAAAGTTTACGACCGCGGCAAAGCTCTGCCCCCTGCTTAATCCCCCCTTCGCGTCTATCGCTCTGCCCAGGTCGGTCGTGGGCTGGTCCGGTGTAATCATCTTCCCGTTTTTATTGAAGAACTGATAGCTGGAAATCAGTTGTGATGGCTGCGCGGGAAGATTCGGATCGTAAACGGCGAAAGTAACCTTGAAGTCATTTCCCGACCGCGCAAGAGTCACGGAGGCCGGCTTTCGGCTCTGACCGCAAAATGGGTTGATCAATTGCACGGTCGGTTTAATGTTCGCCCTTACGACGATAGCAGGGAGAGTCGATTCGTCGGGCAGAGAGATGGTTAAGCTGGACGAGATCTCGCCCGGCAAGGGAGCGAGGTTGCACCTCTGACCAGGGTTGCTGAACGGGGGACTGGTGACCGAAGGCACCACCGGCCTGAATCGCACGGCGAAGCTTTGCCTTTCGCCTACGGGAATGACTATCCCTTCCGGTGGTATTGGGTCGTCTGATTCGACAGTTCTAACGGAGAAGAAAGGGTCCGTGCTGTTATCATCTCGCCTGATCTTCCCAAGTTTTATCGTCAGCGGCGCGCACCAAGTATTTACAACGGTGAATGGACGGGTTTCATCAAACACCGAATTAATCGGCGCGGACACGTCGTTAAACACGATTCTGCCCCCTATGATCTCAGCCGAGGGCGGGTCCAGGCAGGTCGCCATTTCCGATGTGTTTCCTTCGCCGTCGGTCACCGTTGCGGTGAAGACGCCCGTGGGCGATAGAGGTATATTACCCGCCGTAAACGTGCCGGAGGCGGGTATGGACGATGTAGTAGCTACGTACTTCACTTCATCGAAGATCAGTCTGCCCGAGCGGAGCCCCATCTTTTCAACGGAGAAGATTTCAACACTGGCTGGAGACGCGGCGGGGCCATTAACAGTCAGGCCGTTTAGCTGACCTGTCACAGTCGCAGTATTGCCATTGACAGTAGCTTTGATCAGGTCAGGGAAATTGAGCAAGGTGTTCGGGCCAGGGTCCGGGTCGCCGGAGTCATTTTTCGTAGGCCCGTCGCCGCCAAGGTCTATCAAGTTAGGGCTGCCCGATATGTCGTTTTGCGAGATCCTGTTGCCCACGTTGATGCTTGCCGCGAATGTCGATGGCCCATCGCCTTTTGACTGGTTGACCGTCACGGCCGCCGACCCGTTGTTTTCAAACAAGTTGTTCTCAACAAAATTCTGCTTTGAGCAGCCTAGCGGGCACTCGTTTTCAATGGCGATTCCGGCTTTGCTAAAGTTGCGGACTATGAGCCATCGCACGGCGTTCCGGTTAGAGCGTATCGATATCCCGTTGCCATGTTTTTCACCCTTGGAAGCATCCGTGCGGCTTCCGTCGATGGTTACAAAACGTTCGCATTTCGAGTCGGGAGAATCGCTCCTTCTGCACCCGTCGATTACGATGTCGGGCTGAGTCAATGCCGGTAATGGTATTGATGGGAAGATCACTTTTCCTTGAAGGTCTTTGCTGAACGAGATTCTTGCGTTTCCGCCGTTATTGTTTGCCGCCGTTATTGCTTGCCTGAGCGACAGCCCTGCCGGGCTTTGATCGACATCGTCACTGGTAGTTACTTCAAGCAAGAGGGGCGATGGGTCGGCTCCTAGCACGTCCTTCGTAAAGGTCGCGAACGCTTTCACCTGATCGTTGCAACCAATGAACTCGCTCTGGTTGGCCTGATTGCAAGTCTCATTCGGCTGAATGACCAGACTCTTTCCCGGAAGATCATTGGCGGGTTTGGGGAACACCACCTGATTAACCATGCCTTCGTTGTCAATCGCTTCCTGGTCCTTAACGCCTACGAGAGCTATGTCCAGCTCGTATGGCCCCTGAGACGAATTCTGTATTCTCTGCGCCGTTATCTTCGCAGGTTCCAGGTCGCTCAGCCCGCCGTCGGAAGAGAGTAAGAGGACGCGGCGCGCGGACGGATTGAAGTTTGCGTTCAAGTAATCATTCGCAAACTCCAGGGCCGTGCTATAGAAGGAGCCCGGAATAGAACCCTTCGTGGGGCACGAGGCGGATGCTTCATTGCCGCTCCGACACGTCAGGCCATCCACGCCATTGGCAATCTCTTGAGCGTCCGCCAGCGAGTTAACCACCTTGAGAGGAACGATCAACTCCGGCTTGTCGGCGAATGCTATGACCGCGATTGCTAACGAGCCGTTATGAGGAATCACCTTTGTATCTAGGACCGCTTGCTTGATCCCTTCGATCTGCACGTTGTAGCTCTGACCTCTCGTCGCTCGATCCATACTGCCCGAGCGATCAACGAGGAAGATAAGGGCGGCTCTGGTAATGAGCAGGCAATCTCTCTCTTTTTGGTTTGCGCATTCCTGCGCCCCGGCTATCGGGGCGGCCATCAGGATGAATGCGATTGGCAGCAGGGTTGAAAACTTTTTGAGGGTAGAAGCGATAGGTCTTGAGCGGTGAGTGAGTATGTTCATATGTCCTCCTGAACGACTCTGACTAGAAACGATCACCGGCAATTATTTCGGCAAGAATGAATTGTGATAAACAGTACGAGAAAAAACGGTCTTAAAATAGCGCTTCGAACTCGCCCGCGATAATGATTATTAGAGCCGAGAACCTGTGTAATTGATCTTTCTAGTGGGTTAACTCCTGAGTCGGCCAGCTTTAGCTCCCTTAGAAAGCCTCAACATGTTAGACGAGTAATCGCATAAGAGTAATGCATGAAAAAGGGGTTATCGCTCTGATATATAAGCTACGGAATGAAGTTAGAGAGGGGTGGGAAGGACGGTCGGCGCGGGGGTGAGCGCGGCGACCGTCTGCTTGACCGTCATGCGTGTGAGCTGTTGGACGAAGGGTGTGGTCGGCGGCTTGCGGGGTTGCGGCTGCCGCCTCCTGATCCTTTCTAATTCTCTAGTCGCACCAGTCGCCCGACTGCTGTAGGCAGATGAAGTTATTGCGCAGGGCCGGGAAGACTGATCTGCCATCGGCGCGCCGCACGTCGCGGATGAAGGCGTCCGGGCGGATGAAGCCGTCGCGCGGGTCTTCCGGGATCGGGCAGATGACCCAGCGGAAAACGGGATCATCGACAGGACGAGTGCGCAGCTCTACGAGCCCCTTGGATGCGAGGTTGTCGATCTGCGACGGGCTTGTGAGGATCGGGGCGCCATCCAGGTCGCGGCCGTTGGTGGCGGCGATGGGGTCGAGCTCCTTACGGCCCTCTGCCGTCGATGCCTTCGGCGTGTAAACGACCCAGACGGCTACCCACAATCCGAGCGGGTCGTTGCTGAAGTAGCCGTCGCGCGTATCGAAGACATTATCCTGTCGCTTGTTGGGAAGGAACGGGTCGAGAATCGAGCCGTTCGACGCCTTCGGGAAGATAAAGACCCGGAAGTGCTCCGCCGTGTCGAAAGCCTCCTGGCCGCGCGCCGTCAGGTTCCCTGCGCCGTTGCGCTCGAAGCCCGCAGAGTTGAGCACGCCGAAGATGTTGGCGTAAGTCAACCCGCTCGTCCCCGTAGTGCCGGGAGTCGTCTCGATGGTGCGGATGTTCCTGCGGTTCGGGTCGGTGTTCGAGTTGTCGACTACGAAGTCGCCCGTGCGGCTAGCGTCGCCGACGCGCAGCACAATGTTTTCAGGCACGACGCCATGCGCGCGGTAGACGGCGTCGGCGAAGTCGAACGGCGACGTGCCGAGGTCGTTGCCCCCGCTCGCAAGCCCGCTCGTGTTGAAGGTTGAGCCCGACAGCGCCAAAAGCGCAAAGATGGCGAGCCGGATTGTCCACCGAGAAGTCTTGTTCTTTCTCATGAATCATTCCTCCTTTGATAGTTTCCAGGGACACACTTCGACCTGGCCCACGCACTCTCTCTTTAGGGAGTACTGCGGGGATAAGTCTTAACTTCTACCCTTCGGTCTTTCGGGGCTGAGTATCAGTCGCTTGATTTATTATGTCCTCTTCCGACTGCGGGCGCAGTATGACAGAGATTACATTGGGAGTATGTCGGCTATCTGACAAAGAGAGGAAAAAACTTGCAGGCCGGTGACGAGGATCAACCCCGCGCGTGTTTGGAGGTCTTTCAGGCGCTTGACGCGTATCCAGCCACGCCCGAGCTCGATGACGCCGCTCCGCTCCAGTTTGTTGAGGATGGACGTCGTGGTCTGGCGCGAGGCGCCGATCAGGCTGGCGATGTCGTAATGCGTGAGCGGAACGAGGTATTCGTGAGCCGTCGTGTCGATTTCGGAGGTGCTCGTCGAGAGCTCGTGCAACAACTCGCAGATGCGCGCAGAGGCATCTTTCGACGTGACGTCGGAAAGCTTCTTCTCCATCCTCCGACGGCGTTCGCCGACAAGGCGTATGTAGTTCATAGAGAGCTTCGTTAGGGCAAGAAGCTGTGCGAAGTCGCGCTTGTTAAAGACCCACATCGTCACGTCATCGAGCGCCTGCGTCATGTTGCTGCGTAGCGACTCATCGACGAGCGCGAACTCGCCGAAGATTTCGCCAGGCCCGATTATGTCAATTGCGGTTTCCTTGCCCGACTCCGACAGCACTGACAGCTTGACCCTCCCCTTCCTGAGAACGTAGACGGAATCGGCGCGCTCTCCAGACATGTAAATAAATTCGCCTCGGGCTTTTGACAGATTGCGCGCACAGGCCATGACGCGGCTCATCTCGTCCTGGGTGAGCCCGACGAAGAGGTCTACCCGGTGGGCGCGCGTCTGTTGGTTGTGATTGTCTCCCTCGCGCTCGTGGCATAAGGGGGTTCTTAATGAGGTCGCGATGGCTGATGCTGGGACTGCCATAGACTTTAACTCCTAATCAGGTCTTCCGATACCTTTTGTCAAGCCAAAGCCAGTACTGAGAGGGCGTCTGAGAAGTGTGAGAAAAAGCCCTGAAAGGGCTTTATTCAATAGAGCCTCGAAGAGGCGATATTCAATAAGCCCCAAAGGGGCGACGATTCAATAGCCGAAAGCCCCGTAGGGGCGATATTCAATAGCCCGGCGCAACGCGCCGGGTTATGTACGCACACGACAAGAAGCCCTGAAAGGGCGCGATAAGAGTATCGCCCTTTCAGGGCTTGTAATAAAGACAACCCGTTTCCAGGGGCG
>DATFGQ010000008.1:0-19014 GCA_035249305.1 Blastocatellia bacterium
AGAGGCCGATCACATCGCCGACCAGGTGACGAGATCTCCACAGGCCTCCTCGCCTGCTCTGACTCCGCCCTCGGCTGACATCGATCAGTCAGAAGCCCGGCGCAAATCCGCCAGCCTGCCCGACACCGCCTCGCCAGCCCTCAACCAGACATTGAACTCGCCCGGCCAGCCGCTCGACACACAGACCCGCGACTTTATGGAGCCGAGGCTGGGGCAGGACCTGGGCGGGGTGCGCGTGCACACGGGAGGCGGGGCGAGTGAGTCGGCCAAGGGGCTAAACGCGCGAGCGCTGACTGTGGGCAGCGACATAGTGTTCGGGGCTGGGCAATACGAGCCGGGTACGAGTTCGGGCGACCACCTGCTGGCTCACGAGCTGGCGCATGTCGTGCAGCAGCGAGCGGGAGGATCGGCACAGCCCTTTCTTCAACGCGTGCCGCTGCCCGGGTTTACGCAGGGCGCCCATGATACCTGTCAACCGGCCTCAATGTTGTCCGCGCTCATAATTCAGGACCGTGAACGCGCGGACCCTGCCAACCCCAATGCTAATATGGTAGGTATCTGTAATGCCGCGCTGATCTATCTACATCAGAACCGCGAGGCGCTGATTACTCGGTGGAGCAGCGGTGGCGCTGACGGGGTACGGCGATTCAATGATTCAGTCTCCACCGTGACAAGGATTCGCGATGCGCTACGTCCAAGCGGCTCGACAGTTTCCCAGAGCCATTATGAAGACCTGGCGGTCATCCTCAGTGAATTCGGTGATTCGAGCGATTCAATTATGAGGCACTTATCCTTGGCTCCTTCCTCCGCAGAACAACTCCTGGAGTCGATGGACGCGATCTTCGGGAGCCCGTTAATGACAGGGCTGATGCCGGGACAGGTCAACCAGATCGAATGGTATGTCCGCACCACCGCCACTAACGCTACGACGGGACAGCCTTATCCGACCACCGGCTACCACATGTTTCTGATCGGTCGCCAGCAAACCGGGGAGTGGTATCTTTCAGACCAGGGGCGGAACCCAGCCTTCGAGATCACAGCGCCGGACTTGGCGACGCTGCGCCAGAATATGGTTAGCGCAGAAGCCAGCGGGCGCTCTTGGATTATCACCAATCCGACTATGCGGCGTATTCCGCTCACCTGGTCAGGGGTGCACCGCGTAGGCGGGCAGGATTTCACCCGGCCACACCGTCAATTGGCCGCGCCGGGAACTTTTCTCGCCGAGGTTGACGCCGGTTGGACCGTCACCGGAGAGCGTGTCTCCACCTGGGACTTCGTCGGCATCGCGTATAGCCAGGCCGATGCCAGGGCGCTCTTTCCGAGCACAGGCAATGGGCATGGTTTCCTCGTCGGGGAGATGCCCGCAGGCGTATTTAATGTCTGGAAGACAAACCCGGTAAGCACAGACAATCTGGCCGCGACCGAGATTGACAGAGGTGATTCAGGGGGCGGGCTGCTGGTTCGGTCGCCCAATGTTTTCATGCATGCGTGGCTTCATTTACGGACTTCGACTTCTTCACTATCCAGTATGACGTCTTTCATGGTGTATTAGCTTTTTATCTGTAAGCACAAGGGCCGGGCTACGCTGTCGGTCATAATTAGACCCTGGAGTGAGTGTCAGCCAGGACTGCGAGAGGTGCGGGCTCGCTATGTCAGTCACTTGAAATGAATGAATAGAATACCCGCAAGCCTCCTAACAGAAGGCTTGCGGGCTGTGGGAGTTTCTCAATCGCGCTAAGGCTACTTCCCGCCGCCGGCCAGCTTGCCGATGAGGGTGAACAGCGGCAGATACATCGCGATGACTATCGTTCCGATAGTGACGCCGAGGAACAGGATCATCGCAGGCTCCATCAGGCTCAGCAGATTCGCGATCGCCGCGTCGACTTCCTGCTCGTAGAAATCGGCTATCTTCGACAGCATCGCGTCCAACGCGCCCGTCTGCTCGCCGACGCCTATCATCTGGCTGACCATGATCGGGAAGATCTGGCTCGCCTTCAGCGGCTCGACGAAGGTCTGGCCTTGCTCGATGCCTGTGCGGACTCTCAAGATCGCCTCGCCGACTATGACGTTGCCGGCGGTCTTGGCCGTTATCTCTAAGGATTCGAGTATCGGCACGCCGGAGCTGAGCAGCGTCGAAAGCGTTCGGCTGAAGCGCGCTATCGCGATCTTCTTGAGGATAGGCCCGAATATAGGCATCTTCAGTTGAATCGCGTCGATCAGGTGGTGCCCCTGGTCGGTCTTGTAATAGGCTTTCAGCGCGAAGACTAGGATGCCCACCACGATGGCGATCAGCCACCAGAACCCCGCCAGGAACTGAGATATCGATACGACGAGCTCCGTCAGCCACGGCAGCTTCTCGCCCGGCCCCAGCAGACCTTCGAAGATGTTCTTGAACGCCGGGATAACGACTATCATGATGATCGAGATCACTATGATCGAGATCACTATGACGGCTATCGGGTAGATCAGCGCGCTCTTGACGTCGCTCTTGAGCTTGACCATCTTTTCGAGGTAGGTGGAGAGTCGCTGCAAGATGATGTCGAGGATACCGCCCGTTTCGCCCGCGGCCACCATGTTGGTGTAGAGCGGCTCGAAGATGCGCGGGTGTTTCGCCATGGCGTCGGCCAGCGTCATACCGGCTTCGACGTCGGCGCGCGTCTGAAAGATCACCTTCTGAAAGTTCTTGTTGTCCTGCTGCTGGCCCAAAATCTCCAGGCACTGGACGAGCGGCAGGCCCGCGTCGAGCATGACCGAGAACTGGCGAGTGAACAGCGCCAGGTCTTTGCTCTTGACCTTCTCGCGCCCGACCTTGGGCAGACTGATCTCGCGCCCCTTCTCGCGCGCGCTGGTCAGGATGACCTGCTCGCGGCGGAGCATGGCTTCGAGCGCCGCGCGGTCGGCTGCCACGCGCTCGCCGACCACCATTTCGTTCATTCGGTTGCGGCCTTTGAAAACATAAGTAGGCATCTTGGCTTCCCCACTTTTTATACTTAGTCTAACTTACAAACAAAGGGGCTTTCCGAGTGCTGAGTGCTGAGTGCTGAGTCCTGAGTGAAAGCGTTTACTCAGGACTCAGCACTCAGCACTTAGTTTTACCGTCCGACGCGGCCCAACGGGTTTCCGGGTCTGTTGGGTTGCGCGGGGTAACCGGGCTGTCTCATGCCCGGCGGGGGTGCGCCTTGCAACGCCGCCGTCCCGCGGTTTATCAAATCCTGTAACTCGTCCGCGTTCGATGACCGGGCCATGGCCATCTCTAGCGTGATCTGCTTCTTGAAGTAGAGGCTCGTCAGCGCTTGGTTGAACGTCTGCATCCCGAACTTCTCCTGGCCCGTCTGCATCATCGAATAGATCTGGTGAATCTTGTCTTCGCGGACGAGGTTGCGAATGGCCGCGTTCGGGACGAGTATCTCCATAGCCATCACGCGCCCCTGGCCGTTGGCCTTCGGCAACAGCGCCTGCGTGACGATGCCTTCCAACACCATCGAAAGCTGCGTTCGAATCTGCGCCTGCTGGTGCGCGGGGAATATGTCGATGATTCTGTTGATAGACGACGCGGCGGAGTTCGTGTGCAGCGTGGCGAACGTCAGGTGGCCCGTCTCCGCTATTCTGAGCGCCGTCTCGGTCGTCTCAAGGTCGCGCATTTCGCCTATGAGCACTACGTCGGGGTCTTGGCGGAGCGCGGCGCGCAAGGCGTTCGCGAACGTGTGAGTGTCGGCGTGGACCTCGCGCTGGTTGACTATGCAGCCCTTATGCGCGTGCAGATATTCGATGGGGTCTTCGACCGTGATGATGTGCTCGTGGCGGTCGCGGTTGACCTTGTCGAGCATCGCGGCAAGCGTAGTCGATTTGCCAGAGCCCGTAGGCCCTGTGACGAGTATCAGCCCGCGGGGCTTGTCGCAAAGCTTCTCGATGACCGACGGCAACCCGAGCTCCTCGAACGAGCGAATCTCGTAAGGGATCGAGCGGAAGACCGCGCCGACCGCGCCGCGCTGATTGTAGATGTTCGCGCGGAAGCGTGACAGCCCCTTGATGCCGAAAGAGAAGTCGAGCTCAAGCGTCTCCTCAAACCTGTGCTTCTGCGCGTCGGTCAGCACCGAGTAGGCGAGCTGTTTCGTCTCGGCCGGCGTCATCTCGGGGTACTCAAGCGGCCTGAGAACGCCGTGCACGCGCACCATCGGCGCGGAGTTCGTCGTTATGTGCAGGTCCGACCCGCCCAGCTCTATCATCTTCCTTAGCAAATCGCTCAACGCAATCTCTGGCATACGGCCTCCAGTAGTCAGTAGTCAGTAGCCAGTAGTCAGTAGTTCGCTGCCAATGTGTTCATCAAAGACACTACTGGCTACAGGCTACTGGCTACTAACTACTATTTCACCGTCTCTCTCACAACTTCCTCGACAGTAGTCAACCCCTGCCTGATCTTCTCAAGCCCGCTCAGGCGGAGCGTCAACATCCCTTCCTCGATCGCCTTGCGGCGGAGCTCAAGCCCCGACGCGCCGACGAGTATCAGCTCGCGTATCTCGTCTGTAATCTCCATGACCTCGTAAAGGCCGACACGCCCCTTGTAGCCGGTGCCGTTACAGTTCCCGCACCCCGCGCCCTTGAACGTCTTCACCTCTTTGACCTCCGTCGCGGCGAACCCTACGTCTATCATCGCCTCGGCGGGCGCGTGGTGTTCGGCCTTACACTCTTTGCAAATCCTCCGCACGAGCCGCTGCGCCTGAATCAGGTTTACGGAGGTGGCCACAAGGAAAGGCTCTATGCCCATGTTCATCAACCGGCTGATGGTCGACGGGGCGTCGTTGGTGTGAAGCGTCGAAAGGACCAGGTGGCCGGTCAAGGCGGCCTTGACCGCGATCTCGGCCGTCTCGAAGTCGCGGATTTCGCCGACGAGGATGATGTTCGGGTCCTGGCGCAGGAACGAGCGGAGCGCGGCGGCGAAGTTGAGCCCGATCGATTCTTTCATCTGCACCTGGTTAATTCCCGGCAGGTTGAATTCGACCGGGTCTTCGGCGGTCATTATGTTCGTCTCGGGCGTGTTGAGACTCTGGAGCGCCGAGTAGAGCGTCGAGGTCTTTCCCGAACCTGTCGGACCCGTGACCAGCACCATGCCGTAGGGCTTCGATATGTTCCGCTTGAACTTCTCCAGGCTCTGCGGCTCGAACCCTAATTGTGTCATGTCGAGCCGCAGGTTCTCTTTGTCGAGAAGGCGGAGGACTATCTTTTCGCCGAAGATCGTGGGCAGAGTTGATACGCGGAAGTCGAGCTCGCGCGAGCGGCCGTCGAGCCGGACCCTGATCTTTATGCGGCCGTCCTGCGGCAGGCGTTTTTCGGCTATGTCGAGCCGCGCCATGATCTTCATTCGCGAAGTGAGCGCGTCGCGCATCTTCAGAGGCGGCGCCATGATGTTGTAGAGCACGCCGTCCATGCGGAACCGCACGCGGAACTCTTTTTCGTAAGGCTCTATGTGAATGTCGGACGCCCCGCGGCGGAGCGCGTCGACCAGCACGACGTTGACCAGCTTGACGACGGGCGCGTCCTCGGCCATCCGTTCGAGGTTCTCTAAGTCGATCTCCTCTTCCTGTTCTTCAAGGTCGAGCTGGTCTATGTCCTCGCCGTAAGGGTTCTTGTTCGTAGTCTCTGCTACGAGGTCTTCCATCACGCGCGCAAGCTCCATCTCGCGCGTCGTGCCGTAGTACTTCTTTATCGCGGCGTTGAGCGTAGTCTCGCTCACTACGACGGGCTCGACCGAAAGGCCCGTCATGAATTTTATGTCGTCTATGGCGAAGACGTTCGTCGGGTCGACCATCGCGAGCGTCAGCGTAGCGCCGACGCGGGAGAGCGGAAGCACGGAGTACCTTTCGGCGGTCTCCTGCGGCACCAGGGCGACGGCGGCCTGGTCTACTTCAAACAGATCGAGATTTACGGACGGGACTCCGTACTGGCGGCTCAAGACTGCCGTGACCTCTTCATCCGAAAGCATTCCCAGCCGCACGAGCGTAGAGGCTAACCTCCCGCCGTTGAGTCTCTGGAAGTCGAGCGCTTCTTTGAGCTGCTGTGGTGTGATGAGGTTGTCTTTTAGAAGGGTCTCGCCCAGTTTAGCCGACATAATTTACCAGATAGTTCCGTCTTGTTCATCCTGAGCGCCCCACTCGCGCCCACCCGATGCTCCTAGATTTGGCAATAGCTCGCGCTGTCGCCTGATCCAAACGGCCGAGGTGCTTACTAATGCTGAGAGAGGCGAACGAGGGGAGCAACGAACCGACAGATACAGAGTCGACTATTTAAGGGGCAGGCGGCGGCGCGCAACAGGAATCGAGGCATCGCTCGACGAGGGGTCTTGGCGCCAGATGCCGTGCTGTACGGCGAGGCTTCAACAAAACATTCAGCCGATGTCCCTTGTAACATCTACCCAGTGGCATGTCAACAATAAAGTACTCGGCGATTTAAGAGCTCTGAAAGCAGCTTTTAGATCGCCGCGCAGAGGCAGATGGCGCAGAGTCTATGCAGAGCAGAATCAAGCCTCGAAGGGACGCGCATCAATAGGAAGCCTCGAAGTGGCGCTATTCAATAAGCCCCAAAGGGGCGATATTCAACAGCCAGGGGCGTAGCCCCTGTAAACGGGTTGTGATTAATGAGAAGCCCTGAAAGGGCGCGATAAGAGTATCGCCCTTTCAGGGCTTCTTCTCGTATGACGCATCACCCGGCGCAACGCGCCGGGCTATTGAATCGTCGCCCCTTTGGGGCTCTCCGCGTCTCTGCGGTGAAGGCCGTTACTGACTTAGCACGGCTCACTTAAATCTCGATTCTAAACTTCCACTTCATCAGCGGCATCGGGGTGATGTGAATCTGCGGCATCGGCGCGATCGCAGGTAGCTCCGGGAGCACAATGCTCGGCATTGGCGCCTCAATCGGCATGGCCGGCAATACGGTGTCGACAAGCTCGCCTGGCCCGATCACCCACGTCGAGGCGGTGCTCTTGTCTAGCTGCACGGTGAAGCTTTGCTCTCGGCGGTCGCGCATCACTTTGATCTCGACCGTCTCGCCCGCCTTCTGCTTGAGCGTACGCCAAGCCTCTGAGGGGTTGTCGACAGACTCGCCGCCGATTGAGAGGATCACGTCGCCGGCCTTGAGCCCCGCCTTCGCCACCGACGAATCCTGATCGACCCAGGTGACTAAAGCGCCGGACCTCTGCGCCAGCCCGAAGTACTCGGCCATCTGCGGCGTCAGGCTCATCATCTGTAGACCCAGCCTGGTCGCGGCGCCCCTCACCACTCTTCCCGGCCTGAAGCGAGTTCCGGCAATGCGCGGGGCGTAGCCCCTTCCTATGGTCGTTGCGACCCGCTGGGGCCGTTCAGACAGTTGTACGCTCACCTCCATCTCGCGCCCGTCGCGGATTATCCCCAACCGAACCGTGCGGCCGGGAGGGGTTTCTCGCCTAATCCGCGAGAGCTGTATCGCGCTTTCGATCTGCTCACCGTCCCATCGCACGATGACGTCATTTTTTTGAAGGCCGGCCTTTGCCGCGGGGCTGTCGGCCGCCACGTCAATGATGACCGCGCCACGCTCCGCCTTCAGCTTCAGCCGGCCGACGGCTTCGGGCGTGACCTCGTCCAACCCTACGCCCAGGTAACTACCCCGGCCCTGCGCAACGGCCGCTATCGGGGCGTCGGAGATCGTCGCCTCCTGCGGCGCCGCCAACCCCGCCGATGCCGAGGAGAGGAAAAAGGCTACGAACAACAATGAAACTCGCTTCATATGTTCAAGTCCCCCTTCTGTTGTGATTGATCGTCAGGTAATTACTCGCACGGCCCGACCGGCAAGTTCCAAATTATTCGCCTTGCGCCAACATTTGTGGGGAGATTCTGCCTGCGCGCGCGGCTGGCTCGGCCTGACACTACAGTCAGTGACGCCAGCCGCCCTAAAGTTTCACGAAAAGCTCAGGCTACAGGCTGCGGCGGAACAGGTAAGAGGTCTTTATGAAGAAGGTGCGGCCATTCATACGCAGCCCATCCTCTCTCACCCCCGTGAACGGGCTGAAGCCGTTGTAATTCATGTCGTCGTTATAGCCCGCGTAGAACGAAGTCCCAGGGTTCGGAGTCCACCCGATCAAATACTGCCCGCGCACTCTTGAGCGGAGCGTGAGGTAATCGAGCCGCGCCCGCGCGAACAGGAACCGCGTGAACTGGTAGGTCGTGCGCGAAGAGAAGAGGTTGTCGTCAAAGGCTACGAGGTTCGTGTCGTAACGGGTCAGGCGATTCCTCACGTAGCTGAAGGTCGTGTTCAGCGCGTCCGACGGCTGGTAGAACAAGCTAGCCCTAAACTCGAACAGCCCGCCGCGGCCGGGGTCGAGCGCCGCTTCGGGGTCGACGAGCGCGGCGGGGCTCACGCGCGGGAAGCGCCCGCCCGCGCCGAAGTCGTAATCGAGATGGCCCGCGCGGTAGACTATCCTGAAATCGCCGCCGATCTTCTTGCTCGGCTTTGTCCCGCCCCACAAGAAAAAGTGATGCTTGTTAGACGAACGCTCCGCGCTGTCTCCAAAAAACGCGCCCGCCCTGGTCGCCGTGCGGATAGCCCCGAACTCTTCCTCGAACACCCGTTCGTAAGCCCGCTCGTACCCGCCGCCTATGTAAGTCTGGCGGCTGAGGCCGAGCTCGGCGGCGAACTCGCTCTCCCAGATCTGCATGCGCCCCTGAAAGTCGTAGTCGATGTGCGTGAAGTTATGCACGTGATAAGAGATCAGGGTCGCCTTCGGCTTCGGCGTAGAGTTGTAGCCGAAAAAGACGCTGTTGAAATTCGTATCGGTCCGCGAATTGAAGCCCACGTCGGCACGGTAATCCCGCGTCATCCCTTCGCCGTAAAGCTCCCACGAGAAATTCCGGCCGCCGTAAAAATAGGACGCGTTGTAAGCGAGCCCGTTGCCCGTCCGGAATATGCTGCGGTCCTCGGCCGGCTCGTAAAAGAACCGTCGCGAGTTCGTCCCGAGCAACTGAAAGTTCAACGTAGTCTGCTTGTCTACCTTGAAACGGCCGTCGATGCCCGCGAGGTGATTATGGCGCTCGATGAAGTTGTAAGTGGTGCCGACGATGCCTATGCTCGACTCTTTGCCGATGTCGCGCTTCAGCCGCAGCACCCCGATGTAGGCGTTCTTGCCTACGAACCTCGCTATGTCCGGGAAGATCTCGGGGTCGTTCACCTCTTCCTCGCTGAAGTTGCCCGGCGCGTTGTCCGAAGCCAGCAGCAGCCCGAAAGTGTTTCGGCCGACCTTGCCCGTCAGCTTCGCCGCGTAGTCGGGATCGACGATCGCGCGGGTGTGGACGGCGGTCAGGGGGGTCCGAAAAATGTCTATGCCTTCGAGGAAGAAGGGTCGCTTCTCGGCGAAGAAGATCGGGAAGCGCTGGTTGGCGGTGATGACCGGCTGGTCCGCCTCGACCTGAGCAAAATCTGGGTTGGCCGTGAAGTCGAGGATCACGCTCTGGGTAATCCCGAGCTTCACGTTCACGCCGGGGTCGAACTCCGCGGGCTTGTTGAGGAAGCGGCCGCGGTCGGCAAGCAGCGGGTCGGTGATCGAAGCCTGCGCGGAGATTCTCTTCCCCGTTTCCGAAATCGTGAGCGTCGGGATGATCTCAAGGACGCGTTCTGATGCGATGTTCTCAAGCCCCGTGATGCGCCCCGCCTGATTCAACATGCCGGATATGTCGCGCGAGATAGGCATCCACGAATCAAGCTCGTTGTCGAGCCGCTTGATCCGGCGAAAAGCGTGCACGCCCCAGTTCTTGCCCTTGCCCGCCGCAAAGCGCAGCGACTTGAAAGGGATCGCGACTTCGACGAAATACCCGTCTTCGGTGACGACGCCCTTCGATTCCATGACTACGTCTACGCTGTAATCTTCGCCGCTGCCTTCGGTCAGTATGCCGTCTGCCTGAACGCCGAACGGGTTGAACGCGAATATGTACGCCTTGCGCTGGTCGTTAAACGTGTCGAGCACGATCCGCACGTTGTCGTCGTCAAAGACCGCGTCGCGCTTGGCGACCGTGGCGCGCACCTTACCGGCCTCGTCGTAAGCTTTGAACGCGACGTAGAGAAACTTGCTGTCGTAACCCAGGAGCACTTCGGTGCGCTGCGACGGCGCGATGTTATCGCCGGGCTGCGTCTGGTAGAAATCCTTCAGCACGGATGCCGACTTCCACACTTCCTCGTCAAGCTTGCCGTCGATGGCGGGCGCTTTGTCGAACCTCGTGACGCCGACGGGCTGCGCTTTTTCGGGCGGCGCGGTGACGGCCTTTGTCGCGGCGGGCTTAGTCGCCTTGGGCGGGTCGGCCGCGGGCGGCGAGGCCAGTTGTTGTGTCTGCGCGCAGACCGAAACCGCGCATAAGCCGAGCGCAAGAAGCGTAGAAATAGATTTCATAACCATCATCTGCTAATACTGAATTGAAGGGGCGCTGGTTTACCTAAAATATAATTAAGCCAGCTTCGATCTTCATTAACAACCCTGCCGCCGGCTTATAACTCAATCGCAATCTTTAACCGTGGATTGCTTTTCGGGCAGACCCCTTAACAACAGTGAACCGCCGCCGGATATGGGTCAGAGCTTAAAGGCCAGTCCCTGATCTATGATCTCCAGCCTTTAAGCCCCGACCACTAAACGAAGGCGATCACAAAATCAAAGGCTCCGGCGGATCAAGTAGGAGGTCTTTATAAAGAACGTCCTGTTGTTGCGCCTGAAGCCCGGCAAGGGGTTCCCGGTGAACTGGTCGAACCCGTTGTAGGTCAGGTCGTCGTTGTAGCCTACGTAGAACGACGTGCCGGGGTTGGGGGTCCATCCGAACAGGTACTGCCCGCGCATGCTCGACGCAAGCGAGTCATAGTCGATGCGCGCCCTCAAGAACGTGAAGCGCGTGAACTGGTAGGTCGTCCGCCAGGAAATTATGTTATCGTCGAACGCCAGCAACCCTGTGTCTCGCCTCACAAGCCTGCTCTTTATGTAGCCGATCGAGGTGTTCAACGCGGCTATCGGCTTGTATGTAAAGTTCGAGTCGATGGTGAACGAGTTGCCCGCGCCGGGGTCGAGCGGCGCTTCGGGGTCGACGAGCGCGGCAGGGCTGACGCGCGGGAAGCGCGGCCCGCCGCCGAAGTCGAGGTCGAAGCCGCCCCAGGCTTTAGACATGAAGACGAACAGCGAATACTTCTTGCTCGGCGCGCTCTCTATGTAGCCGTAGATGTCCCTCCTGTTCGACGAGCGCTCCGAGTCGGGTCCGAAGAACGCTCCGCCGCGCGAAAGGGTCCGTATCGCGCCGAACTCTTCTTCGAACAGCCGCTCGTAGCCGAAATCTGTCCCGAGCCCTATCCACGTGTTCCCCTTCGTCCTGATCTGCCCCTGCGTCTCGTTGTTCCAGTTCTGCATGCGGCCCTGGAAGTCATAGTTCACGCCTATGCCGTTGAATACGCGCCAGGAGATGAGCGTCGCCTTCGGCTTCGGGTCGTTGTTATAGCGCATGAAGAGGAAGTTGCTGTTCGTGTTCGTGCGGCGCGTGAAGCCCACGTCCGCGCGGTAGTCGCGCGTGCGCCCGAGCGCTTCGAAGAAATAGCCGAAGTTGCGTCCCGTGTAATCGAGGCCCGCGTAGTAGACCAGGCCGTTGCCCGTTCGGTAGACGCTCTCGTCCCGCTCGGGGTCGTAGAAATGTCTGCGCGAGGTAGTCCCCAGCGCCTGGAAGGTCAGAGTGGTAGCCTTGTCGAGCTTGATCCGCCCGTCGAACCCCGCTAGCTGGTTGTGTCGCTCGATGAAGTTATAGCTCGTCGCCAGAAAGCCGAGGCTCGACTCTTTGCCGACATCGCGCTTCAGCCGCAGCACCCCTATGTAGGCGTTCTTGCCTACGAATTTCTCGATGTCCGGGAAGATCTCGGGGTCGTTCACCTCTTCCTCGCTGAAGTTGCCCGGCGCGTTGTCCGAAGCCAAGAGCAGCCCGAAAGTGTTTCGGCCGACCTTGCCCGTCAGCTTCGCCGCGTAGTCTGGGTCTACGATCGCGCGAGTGTGCACGGCGGCGATGGTGGTCTGGAATATGTCTATGCCTTCGAGGAAGAAGGGTCGCTTTTCGGCGAAGAATATCGGGAAGCGCTGGTTCGTCGTAACGACAGGCTGGTCGGCTTCGACCTGCGCGAAGTCTGGGTTAGCGGCGAAGTCGAGCGTGATGTTCGGCGTAATGCCGAGCTTCACCGAGAGGCCCGGATCGAGGTTCGGCGGGCTGTTGACCATGCGGCCTGGGTCTACGAGGTTCGGGTTAGCGACGATCGTCGCGTTAGGGATGGTGGGGACCCTGCGGCCCGAGTGAGAGATCGTCAGCGTCGGGATCACCTCAAGCTGGCGCTCGGTCGCGATCCCTTCAAGCCCCGCCAGATGGCCTTCCTGAACTATCCAGCTCGACTTGCTGCGGTCGATCGGCATCCACGAATTCAGCTCGTTGTTGAACCTCTTTATGCGGCGGAAGAAGTGAGCGCCCCAGAGCTTCCCCTTGCCCGCTTCGTACCTCAGCGACTTGAAGGGGATGGCGATCTCGACCGTGTAACCGTCTTCGGTCACGACGCCCTTCGACTCCATGACTATGTCGAGGCTGTAATCTTCGCTCGTCTCGGTCAGCGTCCCGTCGGCTTGAATCCCGAGCGGGTTAAAGAATAGCGCGTATGCTTTGCGCTTATCATTAAAAGTGTCTATGAACATCCCGACGTTGTCGTCTTCCCAGATGTTATCGCGCTTAGAGACCGAAGCCCTCACCTTGCCCGCGTCGTCGGGGCACCGGAAAGCTATGTACCAGGTCTTGCTGTCGTAGCCGAGAAGGACTTCGGCCGGCTTTGAAGGCGCGATGTTGTCGCCCGGCTGTATCTGGTAAAAGTCCTTCAGCACGATGGCCGACCGCCATACTTCGTCGTCGAGCTTGCCATCTATAACGGGCGGCTTTTCAAATTTAGGGATCGTGATCGGGTTTGCTTTTTCGGGCGGGAGGGTTACCGTTTTTGTGCTGGGTGGTTTCGCTGTGCCGGGTGAGCCGTTGGATGCGCTTGCTTCCTGCTGTGCGACGGAGATCCGCGCCGCCAGCAGGCAAAATACCAATGCAAGGATAGCCACTGAAAATCTCTTCATAACAAACTCCCCCAACACCCCAATTGCTTTTAAGAAAATGCGCCTTTTATTTATCGATTGAATGCTATTTTGATTAGCACTCTTGTTAGACGAATGAGCACCCATAAATGTTCCATTAGTTTGAATCAACTTCTTTTTTTTGAATTGTATATGGGCGTTTACGCAAGGCTTCTCCTTGGCCGGGCGAGCTACGTTTGAGGACCGGCCTGCGCCCGGAAGTTATAAAAACCTGACTTCAGTATCAGATTCCCTAACCTGCGATTTTCGTTCTCGCGCCACAATACGATCTTTAAGACGCCTCTCCCCCACGATCCGTTAACAAGAAAAACTCGCCGTCACGCGCCGGAGCGGCGAAGGACTATTCGCCCGTCCCCCGTCCGAAGCGAAAGCACGGTCCCGCCCGAGCCTATTCGCCACCGCCTCAGACGGCTCGAAGAGTCGGACTCCTCGCTCACGCTCAAGCCCTCGATGATGATCGATTCGGCCACCGTCTCGACGGTCGCGTTAAAGCTGGCGGGGACCGAGAGCGTAATCGAGCCGTCGCCCGTTCGCGCGCTCAAAGAGCTGAAACGCCCTTCCAGCGCGATCTCGCCGTCATTGGTCCTCGCGTCTACATCTCCGTTGAATCTCGTCACCAGAATCCGGCCATCGCTCGTGTTGGCGCGCAGCCGCCCCGTCCCGTTGCCGACTTGAATCGCCCCGTCGTCGGTCCGCAACTCCAGCTCGCCCGACACGCCTTCGACCAAAAGCTGGCCGTCGCTCGTCGCCAATCGCAGGTTCGCCTTACGCGGCACGAACGCGTTTAGGTAGACCTCCGCGTCGTCGCTGTCGCTCTCGTCGTCCTGGTCGTCGAAACGCGCGATCGCCGCGATTTCGGTCGCGCCCTGCTCGAACCTGACGCGGGCGTTCCGCATGGACGCTTCGTCGCGCGCCTTCTTCGTAGCCGTTATCATCACCTCGGCCTTGTCCCAGGCGCGGACGGTGATCTGGCCGTCGAACGTGTCGAGGTTGATCCTTGTGATGCCGCGCACGGTGAAGGATTTCGACTCCGTCTCGCTGAGCCGAAAGTAACCCGCGTCCGGGTGATGCGGCGCGGGCGGCGGGTCGGGCGTTTCGACGCGAGGCGGCGGCGTGGCGCCCGGCGTGGCAGCGGTGCGCGGCGGGCGCGGCGCGCGGGGCGGGCGCGCTTCACGCGGCGGCTGCTCTGTAGGCGCGGGCGTAGGGTTTACCGTGATCCGCGGCATCGAGATGTTGATGGCGATCGGCAGGCTTTCGCGCATGGCGCGGGCGACCTGGCGCTGCACCTCGCGCATGGCTTGAGAGATGTTGGCCGAGTTGACCAGGGCTTGTTCGGCCTGTATGCGCGCCCTTACGCCGATGCGTCGCGCGAGCGTCTGGCTTCGGACCGCGTCGGCCTCCGTCTCGGCCCTCACGTCCTGCGGCCTGAGGTTGGTGACCACGCTCGGCTTGCGCCCGTCCGGCAGGCGGCGGATAGCTATGTTGCCCGTGATGTTATCGAGCGTCACGCGCGCGCCGCCGCGCCCCAGCCTGCCCGCGACGTTGCGGCCGATGTACTTCCCGCGATTCATCGTCAGCCCGAAGTCGCTGTTTATCTCGCTGGAAAGCGAGCGCGCGATCAGGTGGGCGTTCGAGTCCGAAGGTATGTATAGCGTGATGCCGCCCGTGAGCGAGCTGAGCGTGACCGAGTTTGCGTCAGACAGCCGGGTGAGCTTTGATTCAAGCTCGCCGAGAATGGTCGAGGCGATGACAGTCCCCGAAAGGCCCTCTATCTTTATGTTGCCTTTTATAACGTCTACGGATTCGACGCGGGCGTTGCGCGGGACCGTGACCGTGTATTCGACCGAGGCGAGCTGAGATTCGCGGCTTCTATAAAAACGCTTTTCGCAGCAGTCTTCGGCGTAAAAACAACAGTCGTTCGGGTAGCTGGTCTTGATGTGGATCGCGTTGGCCGACGCTTCGACCTTTACATCCGCTTCATCGAGGCTCTCTTTCGACCGCGCCGACTTCACCGCGTCGATCTTGACCTCGTTGCGGTCCCACCCGACTATGCGGACCGAGCCGGAAACGTTCTTCAGGCTGACCCGCCCGGTGGCGGGGAGCGGGTAGGTTTGATGAAACTCCGCCCTGAACGCCTCTGCCTGCTCCTTCGCGACGGCGGCGGAGAGGAGAAAGAGGTTCACCGCAGAGACGCAGAGGACGCAGAGGATGCGCAGAGCAGAATTATGTTCTCTCTGCGCTCCCTCTGTGCTCTCTGTGTCTCTGCGGTGAAATGTCTTAAGCATTACAGCCACCTGAAAGCGAATCCGGTTAGTTCGCACCCGTGGCGCGAGCCAATCTCACACCGCCGTTGATGCCCGAGACTTGAATCGGCGTGCCGCCTGACCCTATCTTCGCGCGGAAGTTGTCGCGGCTTATCTTGCCGAAGACGGTCACGTTCGGCATGTCTGCCTGGACGCTCCCGTTGATGCCCGTCACGTCGAGGTCCGCGTTTATGTCTTCGGTGAAGCGAAGCTCGACGCGGCCGTTGATCCCGCTGGCGTCGATGCCGCGCGTGCTCAACTGCGCTATCGTTATCGTGACCGACCCGTTGATGCCCGAAAGCTCCGTGTAGCCGACGGCCTGCCCAACGCTCACCTTGCCGTTGACGCCGCTCACTTTGACGGGGCCGTCGACTTCGCCGATGTTGACGCGGCCGTTAACGCCGCCCGTCGTCAGGTCGACGCGGCGCGGGATCTTCATCGTGACGCGGTGGCGCACCCTGCGGTTGCGCTGGTTGCGGTCGCGCTCGTTCTCGCCCCGCACCACCAGGCGGTTGCCCGAGTGCTCGATGAGGATCTTGTGATAATTCAGATCCTCTTTAGTCGCCGCGAAGCGGATTATGTGGACCTCCGCCGTCTGGCCGTTGGTCGTCTCTATGTCGACGGTCCCGTTTATGCCCTGGACCTCCACGGTCGCGCCGGGCGAAAGCTCGTAGCTCTGGCGAATCTCTTCGCGCTCCTGCATCTCGCCCTGGTAGTCGTTGTCGTCATGGTCACGATCATGTCTTTGGGCCGACGCCTTCGATGGCTGGTAAGCGATTGCCAGCGCGAAGACCGCCACGAGCGACAGGCCGAACAGCTTTTTGATTCTCTTTCTCATTTTTCACCTCTCCAAGTTAAGAACGGAATTAGCCTCGGGAAATTACTTGCACACCGTCTGGGTCCCGGCCACGCCTTTGACTATGCTCACGGTCCCGCTAAAGGAGTCGAGTGTCACCTGCGTCTGGCCGTCTTTGTACGTGCCGACTATGCGCCGGTTGATCGGCCCCGTGAGCGGAGTGTTAACCGTCAGGGGGAAGTCGGTTTCGATCTCGCCGCTGTAAGTAATCAACGTCGCGGTGAAGCCGGGCGGGTCGGGTTGGACTGCCATCTCGACCTGGCCCGAAATCGTCTTCATTCTATAGTTGCCGCCCACGCGCATCGTGCCCTTGAAGACCACGTCGCCGCTGGCTGTGTTGGCGTCTACGTTCCCGCCGACGCCGACGAGCGTGATCGAGCCGCTGGCAGTGTTGACGGTGGCGTTCGACTTGACGCACCGCAGCTCGATATCGCCCGACGCGGAATTCGCCTGGACGCTGGTCCCGACGTTGCGAACTATGATGTTGCCGTTGGTCGCCGCAAGGTCGACGGCGCCCGTGACGTTGTCTATCGTCAGGTCGCCGTTGAGGCTCCTGATCGAGGCGTCGCCTTTGATGCCCGCGACACTGACCTCTCCGTTTTTAGTCGCCGCCTTGAGCGAGCCGACGTTCTTCGCCGTGACCATGCCGGAACCCGTCGAGACCGAAACCACGCCGTCTATGCCTGTGATCTCTATGTCGCCGCGGTAGCTCTCTATCGCTTCCAGCTCCGCGTAACGCGGCAGCTTGATGTCGAGATTGATCTCACGATTCAATCCTCGCCCGCCGTAAGCGGGCACGGAAAGGACGACCCTCGACCGCGGCGCGTCGCCGGTCACGCGCACTTGCACGGCTTCCGGCCCCTCTTCGCCTTCGGCGCTGGCTTCGACCATATCGCCGTCCCAGCCCGTGATTCTGATCAGCCCGTTGCGGTTGCTGACTATCACCTTGCCGCCGCGCTCAAGCTTGAGCGACACCTTGCCGGGTTGCGCCTGGCCCGGCGCGCCCGGAGCTACCTGGGGATCGGGGTCAACATCGACGTGAGGCTTCAGAGTGATTTTCGGCGCCACCTTGACAGTGGCCTTCGCTTTCTCTTTCTGGCCGCCGGGCACCGTCGCCCGCGCGGGTTGCTCGCCCGTCGCTAGAAAGGTCGCGGCGAGCAGGAAGAGTATTAACGTTGTTATCGTTCTTCTTCTCATAAACTTTTGCTATGAATCCAGGCTACGGGCCTGAAGCACATCCTTAGAATCTACCGTCTGAACCGGAAGCATTTAATTGCTTCTCGCCATCTCTCTCAGCACATCAACTTTCTTCGCGTAGGCCGACAGCATGTACTGTAGCGCTATCGGGTCCTCGGGGTTCTCGCGCACCGCGCGCCGCGTCTCGGCGATCGTGTTGTCTATATCGACCATCGCCTTCTCGAACCTGACGACCATCATAGGGTCGAGCTTCGACTTGTTGCGCGAGACGTCCTTTTCGAGGATCGCAATCGCGCTCAAGTACTTCTCTTCGGCTTCGCGCACGAGCTGTTCCGGCGTTGGGGCCGTCTTAACGGCCGGCTTTGCGACCGGCTTCTCGCGCTCCGGCAACCGCTTTACCGTATTGGCGCTTGCGATCTCTTCGCCGCCTTGAGGCGGCTTCACACCAGAGAGGCTCGGCTGCGGCTGCGGAGGCTGCGGCTTCGGTTGTTCCTTGTTAACCTCTTCTTCCGGGCGCGATGCGACGACTCCTGTGTTCACGTTCGACTCGCGCGAATTCAGATAGTTCATCACGACCACGGTCGTGCCTACGGTCGCGACGATCAGCGCGGCGGCAAGCGCCGGGCTCAGGCGCGGCGTCCCCATCAACCCGCCGAGCCACCTAGTCACATTCCCTAAAATGTTGGTCGGGCGGACGGGCTTCTCCTTCTCGATCCTCGCGGCGACCGCCGCCCACATCGCGGGCGTTATGTCTAGCTCGCGGTTGTAAAGCGCGTAGACCTCCTGCTCCTGCCTGAGGTCGGCCACGAACTCCTGGCACGAGTCGCACATCGCAAGGTGCGTCCGGACGCGCTGGGCGGTCTCGCCGTCAAGCTCGCCGTCTACGTAAGTTTCAATAATCGGAAGAAAATCTTCACACTTCATGGCTTGCTCCCAGGTACGGGCGGATGCGGCGGCGCATCTCCGTCCTCGCGCGGTGCAGATCGGTCTTGAGCTTCGGGATCGAAAAGCCTGTTATCTCGGCGATCTCCTCATAGCTCCGCTGCTGAAAGACCTTCAGCGAAAAGACCAGCCGCTTATCTTCGTCCAGCGCTCCGAGCGCGCTCTGAATCACCCCGTTCAGCTCCTTGTTCAGAAGCGCCGAGTCGGGCAGAAGATTATTATCGCTCAATTCCATCACGCGGTCATCATCGATGCCGACTTTGGCGTCATCCTTATACTTCGAGCGAATCGATTCGCGCGCGACGTTCTTGGCGATCCCGAACAGCCAGGTCGACAGCTTCGTGTCGTCCCTCAGACCGCCGATGTTTTTGTAAGCGCGCACGAAAGTCTCCTGCGTCAACTCTTCGGCCAGGTCGCGCCGGCCAACCATATCGTAGATGAAGCTGATGATGGGCCGCCCGTATCGCTCGAAGATAAGGCGGAATGCTTCATCATCGCCACGGCGGGCGCGCGAAATGAGTTCTTCTGAACTGTTCATCAGAGCCCCGGCGCGTCCGCTCGGCTGG
>DATFGQ010000009.1:0-125317 GCA_035249305.1 Blastocatellia bacterium
TTTTTTTCTCCAAAGAAAAGAATTCAAATAACTATGCCTACATTCCTGAAAGATTCTCAAACCTAGCCTCAGCATCCAAATCAAACTAAAAGCTATACCTTACTGCTTAGCTTAAAGCCTATGGGGCTTGTCCCTGCCCGGCGGCGCGAAAGCGCCGTACGTCATCGCGCTAACGCGCGATCCGGGCAGCCACGAGGGCTGCCCCTACAATTTCACCATCATCACGCTTTTACCACACTACCCTTAACTGCTGGTTAATGCGCCTTAATCGTGCTATATCTTTTGTGGCTCTTATTACCCATACCAAACAAGACAAAGGAGATCACAAATGGCTAATGATGGACAAAAAGTAACCGATATGATCAAGTCGGGGAATTTAAGCCAGTCGGACCTGAAAGAGATGTTCGCAGACGCGAATGCCGGTCTGGTCACGATTCAAGACTGGGGAGTGTGTTACAGTTCCGCGACGGGCCAGCTCAGCGAGTTTGCCTATGTCACTTCGAATAACGCCGGCAACCCGATTACAGGGATCGGGATGATTGCTTACTCGGCTAACGGGTCGAGCATGTACTGCGTTCAATACACGAACGACATCAGCAGCCAATCTGTCGCGCCTTCGATAGGGACTACGTTGTACACGCCACAGATGGGGAATCAAGCGCTGTGCGTGGTGTACGGCTGGACCCAACAAGGAAGTTTTTACCAGTCGCAGCCAATGACGATTCAGCCGTGCTAGTTACGACCTGGCATTTCTGTGGGGCTGCGGGCGACCGACGAATCGATACGAAGCTCGCTCCGCGGCCCCGAATAAAGAGACGCCTCGTGACACGCCTAACGCATCGCGCGTCTCAAGTATTTGATGATTGACTTGGCAAGCGCTCCAGCATAAAGTATGTGACAACAAACTTATTCCGCAGAGGAAAGCTTATGAAACGGTCGCCCTTTTTTATCTCGGTCGTTCTTTCCGTTTGCTTTATCCTTGCGTCGCTGAGCGCGGCCGCTCAGGACAACAAGCATAAGAAGCAGACCAAGAACGACGCCGTGTTCGAGCTTGAGAACATCAGCTTATATATCAACCGCGCGGCGGTGGCCGAAGGCGCAGGCACTATCGGCGGGACGGTTGTATGGTTCTACGTTCGCGACAGGGGCCAGTTCGTTTTCTCATCCAACCCGCAAGAAGGGTTTGAGTTTCAGAAAATAGGCACGGTCAGGGGGAGCATGATCTCTTTCTGGTATAAAGATGATTTGTATGAAATCTTCTCCACCTCGCAGATAGTCAAGGATGGCAGCGAAACGGACCTCTGGCTGCTGCATGACCCGAACTATCGCCCGAAAGGCTGCGAGAACGTCTGTTTCGGGAGCGCCTCGCCGTTCGATTATTTCGTCAAGAGCAGGTAGTAGATTCACTCCCGCCAGACCGCGCTCGACCAGCGGCTGAATCTGAAAGCAAAGCGCCTCTCGTATAAAACTATCCAGCGCCGTTCGCGCTTTCAATAAGGAGAAAAACCATATGGAAACCAGCTTTGATGGAAGAGTCGCGCTCGTCACCGGCGGGAGCTCGGGGATCGGCCGCGCCGCCGCGATCGCCTTCGGCCGCGAAGGCGCGCGCGTCGCAGTCGCCGCCCGCCGCGTCCGCGAGGGCGAAGAGACAGCCCAGATGGTGAGAGACGCGGGCGGCGAGGCGGTGTTCATTAAGACCGACGTGTCGCGCGCGCCCGAAGTTAAATCGCTCGTCGAGCAGACCGTCGAAAGGTTCGGCCGGCTCGACTACGCCTTTAACAACGCGGGCATATCAGGCCCGTCGCTCAGCCTGATCGCGGACCTGTCGGAAGAGGATTGGGACAGTGTTATAGATGCGAACCTCAAGAGCATATGGCTTTCGATGAAATACGAGATCCCGGTCATGATCAACCAGGGCGCGGGCTCGATCATCAACATGTCGTCGATACTCGGCGTGGTAGGCACCTCGCTCGGCACGGCGGCTTACGTGGCCAGCAAGCATGCGATCATAGGGCTGACGAAAGCGGCCGCGCTTGAGTATGCGAAACAGGGTCTGCGCATCAACGCCGTCTGCCCTGGCTTCATCCAGACGGCGCTGATCGAAGTCGCGACTAACAACCCGGAGATCAGCGACGCGATAGTCGCCGCGCATCCCGTGGGCCGCATAGGCAAGCCCGAAGAGGTCGCCTCGGCCGTCATATGGTTATGCTCGGAGGGGGCTTCTTTCATAACGGGCCAGTCGCTGGTCATCGACGGCGGCTATATCGCCCAGTAGACGCGCCCGCTTCGATAGTCAAGGTTGATAATCAAGTCATATCAAAATGACTTAAACCGCAAAGACCGCCTACAACGAGCGTCGCAAGATCATGTTCACCTGCTCGCGGCGGCTGCGGCTCATTTTCAAATCCGTGCCGTCGTGAAGTATCACGGCGTAGTCGCCGCCCGCGCGCGATTCGATCTGTTTAACCCTGTCGAGGTTTACGATCGTCGAGCGGTGTATGCGCGCGAACTTCTGCGGGTCGAGTTTCGCTTCAAGCTCGGCCATAGTCTCGCGCAGCATGTGCGAATGGCCGCTGACGTGGAGCTTGACGTAATAATCGGCCGCCTCTATCCAATCGATCTCGTCGGCCTTCAAAAAGAATACGCGGCTGGCCGACTTGATCATGAATTCTGATTGGTAGTCGGCCTTCTTCGATTCATCCGAGACTTGTCTATGGCCTTCGAGCAGGGCGAAGAGCTTTTTGCTCAGCTCGCGCGCCTCGCGCTGCTCTATCTGCGACTTCGCCCGGCGGAGCGCCTCCTCGAACCTCGCGTCGTCGAACGGCTTGAGCAAGTAATCCAGCGCGTGGACTTCGAAGGCGCGGACGGCGTACTGGTCAAAGGCCGTGACGAAGATGATCGCGGCCACGCCTGTATCGCCGATCTGTTCGAGGGCTTCGAACCCGTTCATCTCGGGCATCTGGATGTCGAGGAAGAGAAGCTCGGGCGAGTGCGTTCGGATCAGCCTTACCGCTTCGGCGCCGCTGCCGGCCTCCCCCACGATCTCAACTTCGGGGTCGCGCCCGAGCAGGACGCGAAGGTTGCGCCGGGCGATCGGCTCATCGTCGACGATCAGGGTTTTGATCTTTCTCTTTGGCCTGTCCATCTTGCGACTTCACACGGAAAGGGATTTCGAGCGTCGCCATAACTCCCGTCGCCCCCTGGTTACGAACTTCGAACCGGTGCTTCGTCCCGTAGAGCTGCTCCAACCTGTCGCGCGTGTTGCGGAGTCCTATGCCCGCGCCCGTCTCCATATCCCAGCCTTCGGCCAGCGGCGGCCCGTCGTTGTAGATGCTGATTTCGAGATGCCCGTTGTTGCGCGCGGTCGTAAGCCGCAGCAGGCCGGGCGAGGCCCGCTCGGCTATGCCGTGGCGGATTGCGTTTTCGACAAGCGGCTGGAGAATCAGGTTAGGCACGCCCGCTTCCAGCGTGTCGGGCGCGACCTCTGTCTTTACGCTGAGCCGGTCCGAAAATCGCATCTGCTGGATGGCCAGGTAGCGCTCGATGAATTCGAGCTCGTCCCTTAAAGCGACCTCCTGCTGGCCCGACGTTTCGAGCGCGTGGCGCAGCAAGTCGCTCAGCCCCGCCAGCATGCTGACGGCGGCTTTATTCTCGTTGTTGCGCACGAGCCCCGCGATCGTGTTCAGCGTGTTGAATAAAAAGTGCGGGTGGAGCTGCGCCCTCAAGACCTGCAACTGCGCGTGCGCCAACTGCGTCCTCAACTCTGCGGCCTGGCGCTCGCGCTCGCGGTATTTGTGGTGGTAATCGAACGCGAACCCCGCGCCGAGGATCGCGAAGTAGGTGAAGACATGCAGGTTAAAGTACATCCCCAGGAAATGAAAGTACTGGTTGGTAAAACCTGTGATGTTCCAGCGTGGATACAGATCGGCCGCGCGAGTGATCGCCGTGTAAGCGGCTATGTATGCCGTCGATGCCAAAGCGCTCGCGGGCAGGTGAACCAGCAATCCCCTTACCCAGTTCGACCGCTCTATCGGGTAGCGACTGCCTAGCCATAAAATGAAGGGCGTCATCGCCACCCACACGTAACCCGTAGACAGGTGCCAGATGACAAGCCGCCACAAGGCGAAGCTGTTCTCTTCGTGGCCGTCGCCCAGGTATAGCTGGGCCGCATGCAGGAGCCCCATCAGGGTCCAGAAGAGGAAGACCAGTCCCGTAGCCAGGCGGCGGCGCTGCCTCGCCGTCTTGAGCATATCTGTTTGGCCGGTTCTCGCGACCGCCGCCCGGATCGGTTTCATAGATTACTAAAACTCTTTCTGCTGCATGGCCGCGCGCTCGGACGTGCGCGCGATCTTCAGCGTGACTAAGAACCTGTTCTTCTCCACCTCCTGGACGCTGGTGACGCCGGTCCAGATTGTGCCCTTCTCGTCGGTAAACTTCCAGGCGCTCTTGGTCGCGGCGTCAACCTTCGAGGCCGCCTGCCTGGTCCATTTGCCGTCGGCGGCGAGCTTTCCGTCCACAGCCTTGAGCAGGTCGGCGGCGGAAGTCGCGCCCTGCGCCTGCCAGTTGACTTCCCAGTTCTCCGCCCCGCCCTCGGTGCTGACGACTCTCATCTCAGTGCCGGCGGGCGCTTCGACGTTCAAGCCGACGCCGAAGACCTTGCGCACGTGATAGTCGGCGAAGCTTGCGCGGGCGTATGTAGAGCCGGGCTGCCAGTTGTATTCCATGTTCAACGCGACCATCTGCGCTCGCGCTTTGCCCATCAGCTTCGATATGACGTAGAGCGAGCCATCTATCCCCGAAGAGAGCCCGGCGGTGGTGATTATCTTCCCGTTGTCGACGTAACGCTTGTCGGTGACGACGGTCGTCTTCGGCGCGATGGCGCGGAACCCTTCTATCAGCCCATAAAAGGTCGTGGCCGTCTTCCCGTCGAGCAGGCCCGTCCTCGCCAGTATGAACGCGCCGTTGCAGACCGACAGTATGTGGTCGACTTCCTTTTCGCTGTCTTGAATCCACTTGATGACCTTCGGGTCGCTCTGCGCTTTTACGACGCCGCCGCCCGGAATAATTATTACATCAGGCTTGGGGCCATCTTCCAGCGTGTAGCTCGGGGTCACCTTCATCCCCATAGCGGTCGTGATCGGGTCGGTGGTCACGGCTACGGTGAAGACATCGAATCCCGCCTGGCCGAAGACTTCGTATGGCCCGGCGTAGTCTATGATCTGAACGCCGTCAAAGATCAGTATCGCGGCCTTCTTCCTCTGCGCCTGTGCAGGGTGGTCGTGGCGAGGCGGGGGCGAGCCTTTTACCATGAGCGGCATTGCGCACGCTGAGCAGTAGCCCGGCTTATCCGACACTTGTTCGTCGTTGCCGCAGCCGCAGGGAGGGCAGACGTACTCTTTTTTGGCTGCGTCTTGCGGCGGGGCGATCGCCCTGGATGAAGGTATGGCGAAGGCCGAGCAGAAAAGGACCGATACGATGATTAACGATGCCGTCAAGCAGGTTTTATTCTTCATGACAATCTCCTTGTAAACGAATCGGTGTTGAAGTGTTTCAAACCGAGTCTACGAGATTCGCTAATGCAAGGTTACCCTTTTGCAGGCAAATGCAAAACCGTGCAGGGAAGGCCGGGATTCATGCAGCCGGCGGCGCGCAACGCCTGTCGAGCAAATCTTTGGTCGCGCAATACAAAGAAATTAGCTGCCCCACGCGCCGCTCCATTTTCTTCTTGACATGAAAAAACTCAGATTGTAAGATCGGCAACGCTTCTTGGTGGACGCCTAAATCTTCGGGACCTGGTATTGTGAGTCTGAAACGCTGATACCGCTGCATGTCCGATTCTCACAGGCTACAATCCCATACACACTGATTATCCTTGTCGAACACATGGTATTGGTGAAGCCCTAACCTCACCCTTGATAATTTCACATCGCGCATCAGGCAGCTCAGCCTGCTCTTCCGCTTGTTAAGTGGGGAAGCTGCCTTTTGTCGGCCCAAGAATCTCTTTTTTCATACTCGGACGCCATCGTGTCGTCCGCCGGGGGATCTATGCGTCAAAATAACTTTTCTCATGCTCGTCGTTTGCCTCTCTTAACGCTTGCACACAGGGGTTTACTTCGTCGCGGGCCTCAAAGAAAACTGATGTGCGTCGTTTTGATGATGACCCTTCTGATTTCACCGGGGCAATACTTTGCTTTCGGGTGCTTGCCCTTGCTGGGTTCTGTGAGTTTCGACGTGGCGCTCGAATCACTTCGGCCTGTCGCATCGCTTTTCAGCTCGCTTTTCAGGACTTCAGCGGCTGCTCAAATAGAGAGCCCGGAAGACAGGCTGGCGAATGTCGCGCAGGTTCGCATTTCGCCAGGGAAGTTTGTCGGCTATCAGGGGCAAATTATAAACTTCAGCGCGCTTGGGTCTAACCTCTCCGGCCAAACTATCCAGGGAGTAAAATTCAGATGGGCATCCTCGAACCCGGACAAACTTGAGATAGACGACACGGGCAAGGCGAGGCTCATCAATCCGGGGCTGGCGTGGGTCACCTGCCGCGCGGGGTTAGCCCAATCTACTGCCCCCGTCCTGGTCCGGCCGGGGGAGCGGCCTGCGCAATCGGATGGGGAGTGGCGCGCCGATCAACTCAGCTTGAATGAAGATGGTAGCGCGGCGACGAATAACGCGCCCGGACCGAGCGCGGGACTGTTGCCATCCTTGCTCGATAAACTTTTACCGACGGCCCATGCCCAGAGCTGCGGCAGCGGCGGAGACGGGGGCGATGTCGTTTACGATGAGCTGTGGAACGAGCCGCGCAATCTTGTTGGCTCCCCGCACAACAGAGCCATCGAGCCAACGCGAAATGGGCCAATCCTTCCTGAAGGCAGTAACTTTAACATGGCGATACCGCTCATCAGCCTGGGCGGCCGAGGGCTTGCGGCAAACTTAATGCTTTACTACAACAGCCGCGTATGGTCTCAGCACGGCAGCGCGATTACTTTCAACGCGGTCAATGGCTGGCCTTTCGCCGGTTTCTCTCTCGGGTTTGGCCGCGTCATCACTTACGACACGTCGCCTCAATTCCCGAACGTCACAAAGTATATGCTCGTCGAGCCCGACGGTACGCGCCGCCTCCTTGGCAGCGCGCCCTCCACGGGCACCAACACGCTTGAGACATCCGACGGCACGCACATCCGTTATGTCGGCAACACGTCTTCAGGCGAGCTGAGATTCCCCGATGGCACAAGAGTAACAATCTCCACCGTGAACAACCGGCTTCTTCCCACCCAGATCAAGAATCCGAACGGCAACTACATTCAGATCGCCTACAAGACCGGCTTCGCCTGGAAACAGGCGATAGATTACGTGACCGACACGCTGGGCCGAGTGATTCAATTTCATTACGACTCGTGCGCGAGCCTCACCAAGATCACAGCGCCCGCGCTCGGCGGGTCGAGCCAGAATCCGCTCACCCGAACGATGGCCGAGTTCGATTATCAGGACAGGTCACTCGGCTTTACCTTCAGCGGACTGAGCGTGGAGAACGCCACAAGCGGACAAACGCTGAAGACGTTGCGCCATATCTTTTTTCCGACGACACAGACCGGCTACCTCTTCAGCTACGGCGACTATGGGATGATTCACAACGCATCCATAAGGCGACAGATGTCAATCGATACTAACGGGGTGATAAGCGATGGCGTAGAGAGCGCGAGCGTCAGCTTCAACTACCCGACATCGGGCTCTACGACGCTGACCGCCGCGCCCGCCTTCACGCAGCGGACCGAAACGCCGGGCGGCAGCTACACCTATTCGAGCGCCGACGACGCCGTGGCGCAGACGAAGACGTTTACCATCTCGCGGCCCGACCTGTCGCAGTTGCTGCTCACGAGATCGACCAATACGGCATCCGTATCAAACGGGCTTATGGTGCAGTCGGAGATTAAGAAGAGCGGCAACTCGATGGCAAAAGAGGCCCACACCTATGCCAACGACCCGGGCGGCTCGCCGCAGTTAGAATCGGTGACGAGCTTTGACGACGCGGGCACGCCTACGAAGACCGATTTCTCTTACAACAGCAAGGGGGCGGTCTTAAAGGTGCGCGATTACGGGCATCAAGTGAGCGGCGCGTGGCAGGTGCGCAGGCGGGTCCAGTATTCCTACAAGAGCGACTCGGACTCGAACTATCTCAATGACAACCTGTGGAGGCTGGTGACGCAGGTATCGACGTTTGACGCCCTCCTGAACACAAACGAAGCGGATGATGTCGAGATAGAAAAAACCACGTTTACCTATGACAACTACGCCGCAATGGGAGGGATGCAGAACTATGGCGGGTTCATTATAACTCCCGGTCATGATCCAAACTACAACACAAATCGCACGCGGCGCGGCAATGTGACGGGCAGAACCGAATGGGTTGACATAAGCGCAGGCACGACGATCACAAGGCTGGCGAAGTTCGACATATTCGGGAACGTGGTCAGAGCGCAAGTCTCGTGTTGCAACGAGAGGTCGCTCACTTTTGACAGTAGTAATAGTTGGTCGCGGCCTGTTCAGACAACCAACGGAAGTCAATCAGGGCTGAACCTGACGAGCAGCACCGCGTATGACTTCAACACGCTGGCCGTGACGAGCGAGACCGACCCGAATAATCTGACGACGAGCTTCAACTACGACGCGATCCTGAGACCCACGTCGACGATGTATGTAACGGGGGCGACGGGGAGCGTTACTTACAACGACGACGCCCTGTCAGTGTCGTCGAGCCTTAGCTTCACCGAAGGAGGCACGAGTAAGTTTGTGACCGGCTCGGCGGTCTATGACGGCTGGGGGAGAGTGAAGGAGAGCATCAATAACCACAACGGTCAGGTGAACATTAGCTACGACGCCATAGGCAGGGTCTCCGCCCGGACGAACCCGTTTACGGCAGGAGGCTCACCCGGCCCATCAACCACGTATCAGTATGACGGGCTAGGCAGAGTAACCACGGTGACGTTCCCTGACAACAACACGGTCACGTACCAGTACAGCGGGGTTACGGTGACCACTACAGACCAGGTCAACCGCAAGAAGAAGAGCGAGGTGGATGGATTGGGCCGGATAGTGAAGATCACAGAGCAAAACTCCGGCGGGACACTTTCTCAGGAAACCAGCTACAGCTATGACCTGCTCAACAGGTTGACAGAGATCAACCAGGGCAACCAGACTAGAAAGTATAAGTACGACGCTCTGGGGCGGATGCTGTTCGAGCGAATCCCCGAGCAGTCGGCCACGATCAACGATGGGACGGGGCAGATGTGGTCGATGAAATACACCTACACGGATTTCCATGCCGTGGCGACTCGGACCGATGCGCGGGCTGTTGTGACTACGTATGGCTATGACACGCTGAACCGTCTCACCACGGTCAGCTACAACACGACGAACGCACCGGGCGTGGCTTCGACGCCCAACGTCACCTACACCTATGATACCTCGACGACGAGCAATACCAAGGGGCTGCTGCTTTCGGTAGCGGTCGGCAGTAATTACACTGAGAGCTACTTCTACGACGCGGAAAACCGCATCTCCGAGTTGAGGCATGTGATCGACAGCCTCACCTACAGGACCAACTACCAATACAATAGCGCGAACCAGGTGACTCAGGTCCAGTACCCGTCACAGCGCGCCATCAACATAACGCACGACGGCCGGGGCCGCCTCAAAGAGGTCCAGGGCTACATCTCCGGCATAGGCTACAACGACGCGGGCCAGGTGACGATCTCCACACTGGGCAACTCTACGCAGGAGAACTACGGGTACAACAGCAGACTTCAGATGACCAGCCAGACCGCCGTCAGGAGCGGGGTGACGCTGATGAGCCTGAACTACAGTTACGACGCGCTCGCCGGGCAGAACGGGTCGGGCAGCACGGCGGGCAACAGCGGCCGGTTGATGGCTATCAACAACTCCACGATAAACGGCACGGCCGAGAGCGCCAGCTTCACCTACGATCTGGTCGGCAGGCTCGTGACCTCCAACCAAACTACAAACGGCTCCAGCGCGCAGCGGAGGTTCGACTACGACCGATGGGGCAACCGCACAGGCGTGTGGGACGCGACGAGCGGCGGCAACCAGGTCCAGACAGTAACTTTACAGCAGTCAGGCGGCGTGCCCACGAACCGCATCTCGGCCGTGAATGGTACGAGCTACAGTTACGACGCGGCGGGCAACGTCACCTCGGACGGCACGAACAGCTATACCTACGACGCGGAGAACCGCCTCGCGAACGTCAACTCCGGCAGCACCGCTCAATACAGCTATGACCAGGCCAATCGCCGCTACAAGAAAGTCGCGGGCGGGTCGAGCTTGCATTATGTATGGGAAGGCGGTCAGGTCATCGCAGAGCACAACGCGAGCACGCAGGCCGTGACAGTCGAGTACGTCTACGCGGGCGGCAAGATGATAGCAAAGGAGGAGACTGCCGGCAGGCGGTACTTGCTCAGCGACCGGCTGAGCATAAGGCTCGTGGTGAGCACCACTGGCGGCGTGGTGGGCCGTCAGGGCCACCTGCCTTTCGGCGAGGATTTGGCGGTGAGCGGCGCGGCGGACAAGCACCGGCTGACGAGCTACGAGCGTGACGCGGAGAGCGGGCAGGACTACGCCGTGAACCGTTACCACGCGCCGAGCATAGGCAGGTTCAACTCCGTCGATAAGCTGGCCGGCAATCTGCTCGACCCCCAGCGACTGAACCGCTACAGCTATGTTCAGAATGACCCGGTGAACAAGACTGACGCGCTGGGGCTGCAAGAGGACATAGCCATTATCCTTGAGGCGAACGCATGCTCAGACATAGGGCTGGGCTACGACGCAGAGACCGGCGAGTGCGTGGCCGGAGGGGGCAACTTCGGCGTGGAAAGCGTGTCGGGGGGGTTCGGGGACGTGACCATTGAGGAGAGCACGATACCTGCCGAGTATTATGGCGGGCCTTTCCTGGGGACAGGAACCAGTGTTGGCGGTGAGCTTGGCGAGCCGCCGGCTGAAGAGCGGTATAGACCTGACGGCAGCAGGGACTGCATAGGGTTTGTAAAATTCCTGGTGAGGCTTGTGAGGGAATATCGAGGCAGGGCGTTTGCGGGTGACCGGTTAGGTGTCCAGCTCGGATTATGGGCGCTACAGTATGAAAGAAGCGATCCCACAACAGGATTTAAGCGAGAGCTCTACGACACAGGAAGCGGACCATCGGAAAGGCAGGGAGGTGAAGCGTACAAGCACATCCTAGCCTTCGCAAGCCTCACCGTGAAGGCTGCGTTTGGCGATGTTTCTGCGAATATATTGATCAGGGAGGCCTTGCAGCTTGATATAGCCCAACGGGCTACAGGTAGAAGGGAGTCTATCGCAGAAGTAAACGACGATTACGCTGGGATGGCTGTGGGAGACCTACTTGTGAGAGGTCTTAACGGCCAAATCAGTGGCAGCGACCTTAGAGAGGCGTTGAAGAGGGAGCTATGCGAATAAAGGAAGGACCACATCGAATCATGATTCTTATTCTGTTTAGTCTGCTCTGCGTGGCAGGGGTGGCGGCACTGATATTCTGGCCTGGCCGTCTTCCCACAGGGGCGGCTGGGCGGAGTTCCCAGGAGAAGCCGTTAAATAGCAACCAACAGGAATCTGCCAATCGCGGCCTGTTCAGACCCGGTGCTGAGAAGCTCGACTGGAATCTAGAGCTGTTCAAAGCGGCGTCGGATGGCGACGTCAGAAAGCTCGAAACACTGTTGTCGCAGGGGGCCGATGTCAACGATAGAGAGGCGGAGGACGAAACGCCCTTGATGTACGCGGCGAGCGCGGGCAGGGTCGAGGCAGTTCAATACTTGATTGACAAGGGTGCCGACATACACGCCGTATCCATGAACAATGAGACTGCGCTTGCAAGGGCTGCACTGGCAGGTCATGCCAGCGTAATCGAGCTCCTGCTTGATAAGGGGGCGCGTGTCGATGAGTCGGCGGGGTGCAGTGGCGCCCCGCTACATTCCGCAGCGCTAGGAGGACACGAGAAGGCTGTAGCAGTCCTGCTGAAAAGAGGCGCGATGATGAATAGACAGGATTGTCGGGGCTCCACCCCACTGGTGCTCGCAGCGCGAGAGGGCCATTCTGAAACAGTAAAGCTTCTTTTGGATGCCGGCGCGGATATGAATCTTGCGGATGAGGGCGGGAGGACGGCAATAGAGCTAGCGCGAGTCGGCAAGCACTCGGAGGTGATCGAACTGCTAAAGCAGAAGGGGGCGAGAAATTGAGTCAATGAATTACTTCGGAGGCAAAGTACGCCACATAGAAACGGGAGCTGCGCCACTAGGGTGCTGTGGCAATCTGAGGTTTGACGGGACGAACAATCATTGCAGGTCGAGCGAAACAAGAACAAGGACCTACCTAGCGAAGCAATGCCCGTTGATATTGATTATGGCAATGTTCTGTGGCTGCCAAACGGCGATACTAGCCAGGCCGGACTGCATTATAAGCTGTGGGATGTTTCATCAGGTAAGACGAGCGTCTGCCTCGATAATCCTGAAAGAGGCTTTGGCTGGACGGCGTTCGTCGATAAGCAACAGGCGTGCGCCGATCGACAACAGAGGGAATTCCGCGAAAGAGGACCCGCGTTTGTAGCTCCCCCGGTCACTTGATACAGTTTCGCCTGGTCAAGGCCCTGGCTATTACTTCCCGTTGCGATAGCGAGGATTGGAAGTTCTCGCTATCGCAACGGGGAATACTATGAATAAACCAATCTATCACGGGGGTGATGAGGACGCGCGTCGTGATATAACTACTTAGCGAGGTGGTTTGCTATTACTTCAAACCGATGAACAGATGGAAAGATACAAGTCGGAACTCGATATAAACCCGGACTTGCGGCGCGAAGTTACCTTAGAGGTCGAGCGTAACAAGGTCATTCTAGAATTGCAGGAGTCAAGGACCCGGCTGATCACAGATACCCGCAGGTTTCTTGCAGCCATTGGGCTTCTCATAATGCTAGCGGTTATTCCTCAAACACAGAACTTTCTTGGTCTCATAATCTTCATCTTAATCATCCCATCAATTTTGAAGGATACTAACCTGCATCGATATACTTCCTCGTGGAGGAATTTGAGAATAGCAAAAAAACAGTTGCGCGAGTGGGATAGATTAATTGAGGATTACCGCGAATATAATAAGTGATGAATAAAGGAGCGCTACATCTTTCTCCTTGACCGAAAGTTTCAGGCGTCATACGATACCCGGCTATCAAATAAAGACTCAGACAGAGAGTTTTACTTATGCAGACTCGCGTCGCGTGCCGCCTGATCGCCCACCTCATTCTGGTCGCGCTACTGGCGGCCGTGGCATTGCCCGCAAAAAGAGTCTCCGGCGCGATGCAGCGCGTAGACGCGCCCGTCATCGCCCGCGTGACTATGCGCGACAATCAAGAGCTTCGCAAGTTCATCACGCTCGGGCTCGACCTGCTGGAGATGCGCAAGGGCGACGACCTGTTCATACTGACAACGGCGGCCGAAGCCGCGCGGCTCGCAAGCGAGGGCTGGGCCATCAGCGTAGACGAGGAGCAGACGGCGATGCTCCGCGAGCAAGGGCCAGAGACGTTCCAGGGCGGCTACCGCACGGTGACCGAGATCCGCGCGCTCTTCGATCAAGCCGAGACGGACCACCCCGACCTCGCCGATCTCTTCGTGTACGGCAGCAGTTGGGAAAAGATTTCGTCGGGCGGCGCGGGCGGGCATGACCTTTTCGGAATCAGGCTCACGAACAGGCTGAAGCCGGGGCCGAAGCCTACATTCTTTTTGATGGCGGCCATACACGCCAGAGAGCTGGCGACGACCGAGCTTGCCGCGCGCTTCGTCACTCACCTTCTTAACGGGTACGGCACGGACGGCGACGCGACCTGGCTCCTGGACGAGCACGAGATAATTGTCATCCCGATCAGTAATCCCGACGGCCGGAGGCTTGCCGAGCAAGGTTATTACCAGCGCAAGAACACCAACACGACTTACGGCGGAGGCTGCCCCGTCCCGCCCACGCCGTTCGATCAATTCGGCGTAGACCTGAACCGCAACTCGCACTTCAAGTGGGGGACGGTCAACCCTCCGACAGAGCCGCGATGCGGGCAGACCTATCCGGGGCCGAGCGCGGCGTCCGAGCCTGAGATAAGCGCGCTCGAAACGCTGGTCCGCTCAATCTTCCCCGACCAGCGCGGCCCGCTCGACACGGACCCGGCCCCGACGACTACTACGGGCTTTTTCCTGACGCTGCACTCTTACTCGAACCTCGTGCTCTGGCCGTGGGGCTGGACCGAGACCGCCGCGCCGAACGCTATCGACCTGGCTACGATCGGGCAAAAGTTCGCCTCTTACAACGGCTACACCCCGCAGCAGTCGACAGACCTTTACCCGACTTCGGGCACGACCGACGATTGGGCGTATGGCGAGCTCGGGGTCGCGGCGATGACCTTTGAAGTCGGCCCTTCGTCGGGCACGTGCGGCGGGTTCTTTCCGGCTTTCAGTTGCCTGGACGGCGGGTCGGGCGGGTCGTTCTGGCCGCGCAACCTCCCCGCGTTCCTCTACGCGGCTCGCATAGCGCGCGCGCCTTACCTGCTCGGGCGCGGGCCTACGCCGGAGACGCTGACGGCTACGGTGACGACCGCGAACAACTATCAGCTACAAGCGAACCTCAGCGAGCAGTTCAACGGCGGCCAGCAGATAGTCGCGGCTGAATATTACATAGACACGCCGCCCTGGCGCGGCGGCTCGGGGGTTGCGATGGCCGCCGCCGACGGGAGCTTCAACAGCGCGACGGAGACGGCCGTAGCGCAGGTCGGCCCGCTATCAGGCCGGCACCTGTTTTATGTTCGCGGCAAGGACTCGCTCGGGAACTGGGGGCCGGTGAAAGCCGTCTTCACGCCGGGCCAGCCGTGCGTAGGGACGCTTTCGAAAACCGGCCAGGCCTTCTCGGCCGCGGGCGGGGCGGGCAGCCTGGGTCTGGCTTCCCCCGTAGGCTGCTCGTGGCAGGCGGGCACGGGGGCGGACTGGATAATCGTCACCTCGCCGAAGTCGGGCATCGGCGACACTGTCGTGACGTTCGAAGTGAGGGAGAATTTTGACGCAAGGCCGCGCGCGGCGACTATAGCAGTCGCAGGCCAGGTCTTTACCGTGCGTCAGGCTGGAGTCGATACGTCGGGCTGCTCGAATTCAATCTCGCCCAAGCTCGCCTCGTTCGCGGCATCAGGCGGGACGGGCAGCATAAACGTGCTGGCGGCGGAAGTCTGTTTATGGACTGCGACGGCGAGCGCCGGCTGGATCAGCATCACTTCGGACGATAACGGCATCGGGGCCGGAAGCGTCACCTACTCCGTTGCCGCGAACACGACGGGGAGCGCGCGCACCGCGACCATCACGATCGGCGGGCGGGTCTTCTCCGTCAAACAGAAAGGCGGTTGATCTCAAATTAATCACCCTCATAGGTCTGCTCGCGCTCGCCGCCTCGCCCGACTGGTTCTCAAGCTCGATTGAAGCGCAGTCGCTTCCGCCAATTATTGCAATTTGCGAATGAGTGAATACTGTAGGGGCAGCCCTTGTGGCTGCCCGGATCGCGCGTCAGCGCGATGACGTAATTGGCCGCCGTGCGCGAAGCGCATCATCGGCCATATCGGCCAATCTGGGCAGGGACAAGCCCGCGCCGCGCGAAGCGCATCATGCGCCATGGCCCCTACAGGTTACATTCAATTGCAAACCGCTATAATTACGACATCGTATACGTGCGGGCCATCAAGGTGAAGCAAAAGTGATTAACGGAGAGACGATGAAAAGCAAAACCCATTTCACCGCAGAGACGCGAAGTACACAGAGATTACGCAGAGAAAAACTATCTGCTCTGCGCCTCCTCCGCGTTCTCTGCGTCTCTGCGGTGAGTCTCTTATTTCTCTGCCAATCGGCGTTGGCTCAATCAGATCAAACTAGCTAAAGCTTATGGCGCCTCCGGAGCGGAATTATGTCCCGCCAGTCTCTTTTCTACCGTCGCGTTCGGCCGAAGTCGTCGCCGCCCGCCAGGAAGTCGCCTCGCAACACGACCTGGCCCGCTGAGTCGCGCACTTCCACGCGCTTGATATTGAGGAGGGGTCGCGACTGCGGCGGGAGCGACAGACCGCTCGACCCATCCGTGGTCGCTATGATCCTTAAGAAGCCCGATTGCCGCGTCTCCGCTCTTGCCACGGCCGAGCCGATGCCGACGCCGTCGACGAATATGTCGTAGCTCGCGCCCGGCGTCAGGCGGTTGACTTCGACTCTCAACTCCTCGTTCGCGCCGTCAAGCTTTACGTAGGCTTTCCCCCGCGCGTCACCGGCCGAAGCGAGCGGCGTCTGCTTGGTGATCGTCTCTCCAGCGGGCGCCGCGCTCCCGACCGCGGGGGCGAATGCGCCTTTGAGCCACTTGCCCGCTTCGTTGCGCAACTCGACGCTCTGTATCCTGGTCACCGGGTAAAGGCTGGTCGGTAACTTTAATTGCACCGCGCCGTATTCTGATACGGATTCCGGCTCGTTCGTGAGCCTGATTCGCAGCCCGCCGAAACTGGACGCCGTGAACCCTTCCGGCGCGACATCGATGCCGTTGACGTAGAGCCTGTACCTGGCGCGAACGTCGAGCCCGTGAGCGGAGATCGTCAACTCCTGGCGCGCGCCGGTTATTATCACACCGGCCCTGGCCGAAGCCTCCGAATAACCCGCCGACGGGTCCAGATAAATGTACGCGTAATTACCCGAAGGCTTAGGGGTGTCGTAAAAACTTTCGAGCGAGGCCAGCAGGTTTATGCGCCCGCGCCCCATCTTGCCGGAATAAGCGGTGTTCAGATCATCAATCGGATCGGCCGTAGACTCGATCACGGCCCTCGCGTCGTTGTCGTCGTCCTGCGCGAGTACGAGCGCGGCCTGGGCAGCCGCGAGCGGCGCGGCAAAAGATGTCCCGCTCCACACCGCATAATCTTCACCTGGGTACGCGCTCGCAAGCCCCACGCCCAGCGCGGTGACGCTCACGCGTTTGCCAAAATTCGAAAAGCCCGCCTTGATGCTCCCTTCATCCATCGCCGCCACGCTCATGACCGGGCTTAACGCGGCGGGGTACTGCGGGAACTTGTCTATGTTTTCGCCTTCGTTGCCCGCGGCCGCGACCAGCACCGCGCCTCTTTGGCGAGCGTACTTGATGGCGTCGCGGACGACGCGCGATTTCCTGGGCGAGCCGAAGCTCAGGTTGATCACGTCGGCCCCGTGGTCGGCCGCGTACTTGATTGCCGAGGCGACCGTGAACGCGTTACTAACCCCGCCGGGGGTGAAGGCGCGGACCGGAAGGATGCGGCAGTCGGGCGCGACCAGCGCGACGAGCCCGGCGATGAAAGTGCCATGCCCGGCAACGCTCGTCTCTGGGTCGGACGCGTTTTCGGAAGGGTCGTTGTCGTTGTCTATAAAATCCCAACCCGCGTGATCGTCTACCAGCCCGTCCAGGTCGTTGTCGATCCCGTCGGATTCGACCTCACCAAGCTGGCGCGTGTCGCGCCACAGGCGCGAGGCCAGCGCCGTGTGCGTGCGGTCTACGCCCGTATCGATTATGGCTACGACGACGCCCGAGCCGCGCGACCTCAGGTGCGCTTCCCTGAGCGCGAGCAGGTCTCTGAGCGTGCGCTGATAGACGTATTCGACGCGGCTGAGTCCGGGGCTCGGCCGGCCGCCGGGGAAGCCCACCGTCGCGCGGCCGAAGACGCTGGTCGGGCTCATGACGATCGGGTTGAACGACGCGCTCACCACGTCTCGATCACGCGAGAGCCGCTTGATCCACTTCGATTCCGATTTGCCCAGCGGGATCAGGAGACGGTAAAAGTTCGTGCCGTTGATGCGCTCGACCGTCGCGGTGCCGTTGCGGCCGTTGACCTCTTCGATCGACGCGCCGGGCTTGATCTCGACGATGATCTCGCCGCTTCTTAGCTGCTCCGCCGCGCTGTCTGCCGAACAGATTGCCGGGTTGAAAGAGAGGACAAGCGCGACAGACAGCAGAGCGACGGGCATGAGAGTCGGTTTAATGGGTTTCATACTCATCCCTCTTCACGAGCGTTTAGCAAGCTGGCCGTGTGCGACTCCGGTGGCCCAATTCTACCACAGATCGTCATCATTAGTTCCAAGTGTCCGCGCCCTGAATCTTCATTCGGGGTTCCCTATCAGGACGAACGGCGCCCAGTAATATGGATGACCGTAGGCTTCTTTGATCGCCAGTTGCGCCGCGCGCAACGCCGCGCGCTTTTCGTCGCCCGCCTGTATTGCGGAATACAACTGGCCCATAAACTCCGCGGTCGAGCGGTCGTTGACTGCCCAGAGGCTGACGATCAGCGCGGGCGCGCCCGCATACAGGAAGCCTCGCATCAACCCTTGAAGCTCGTCGCCCGGAAAGACCGTGTTGATCCCCGTGTGACAGGCCGAGAGCGTCACGACTTCCGCGTTGAGCTTGAGGTCGAGCAGGCTGTAAAAGTTCAGTTGCGAATCGGCCAGCTTTAAGAACGAAAACATCGGGTTGTCGCGGCGGAAATATCCGTGCGACGCAAGGTGCAGGAACCGCGCGCGCGGGGCCAGCTCGATCAGGTTGTCGCGCGTGGCGCGGCCGCCTTTCAGTATCACGGCGTCGGGGAAGATCCCCTTGAGCGTCTCCAGCTCGTCGTTTATGGCGGGCGTGCCCTTCTCGGATATGCCCAGCGCCAGGAGCGTGCCTTCGGTCGCGCCGCGCTTGTTCGAGCGGCAGAGCGCGAGCACGCTTGCGCTCGGCGCGTAGGAGATTTCAAAGCGGTCGATCAGGTAATAGCCGCGGCTATCGCACAGCGCGTGGAAGGGTACGTAGTGAAGCGCGTCGTGCGGGATGATGATGAGCCGGCCGTTATCCAGGTTCGTCTCAAGCGGGAGGAAGATCGTCCTGTAGATCTCGCTCAGCGCCTCGTCGGTCGCCCCCTTGAGCTGCCAGAAATGCGCGTCGACGTATTCGGCGCCGTAGCTGAACTTCTCTATCTGAAACCTGAGCGCCGCAAGCCTTCGTTCAAGCCCGCTCTTAGAGGCTATGCGGCGGACGACCTTGATCCGCTCGCGCGTGGCGACGAAGGCCGACACGTCGTCGCCGGTCGTGAAGTACTCTATGGCCGTCTCGCCCTCTTCAAGCGCGGCGCGAAGATCGGAGACGGTAGCCGATTGCGGCGCGTGGAGTTTGGCAAAAGTCGGGTCTTCGATTTCTACGCGCCGGAACATCTGGGCTATCTGCCGCTCGCGGCGGAGCGCGCGACGCCGGTAGCGGTCCGAAGTCGAGGCGCGGCGCTCGTGGCCTTTGTCATCCTCAAGCCCGACCTGCGAGCTGTACCAGTTCAGCTCTTGAATCAATTTTGCGAGACGCGCGCGAGCCTCGCCTCTTGGGCCGCGCGCGCCGGTTTCGGGCGCGGCCTGCGCGTAGCGGGCGAGCAGGTCTGCGAGCGCGCGTGACTTTGACGACTCTACGAGTCGGAACGCTTCGTCGACATGACTTTCGGCGCCGTAGTCGAGGCAGGCGGTTATCGCGTCTTCGTACACGCCTATCTTGTCGCGGAGAAAAGTGGCCTTCAGCTCGTCGGCGGCCACACCGCCGCGCATGCGCTCGACCGCCTCGACGGCATGTCGGAAGCGCTCAAGCGCGCGGCTCGGCTCGCCCCTGTCGCGGTGTATGCGGCCGATCAGGTGATCGCACTGGTAGTTTATTGTCGAGTCGGCCAGCCTCTCGATCCCCTTGAGGGTCGAGCGCGCGAGCCGCAACGCCTTACGCCCGTCGCCGCTCTCGTAAGCCGCGCGCGCCGCGAGCAGCCGCGACCGGGCGTTTCGCGTGGCGAGCTTCTGACGGCCGAAGACGCGCATCGCGGAATCGGCGCGCTCGGCCGCCTCGGCGAGATCGCCGCGGCGCAAGGAGAGCTCGGCCAGGTAGTAGTCTGTCTGCGCGGTGAAGGTCGTGTTGCCGCTCGCGCGAAAGACTTCGCGCGCCGCGGTCAGACCTTTTTTCGCCTGCTCGAATCGATCGAGCCCCATGGCCGCCAGCGCTTCGATCCACGCCGCTTTCGCGGACTCGTAAGGCATGCCGAGCTCGTCAAACCGGGAGCGCGCGTTTGCGGCGCTCGCCCGCGCGTCGTCGAACGCGTTGAGCGCCAGCAGTATCTCGCCTATCTCAAGGTCGCACCACGCGACGAGCAGCGAGCTGCCCAGCGCCGCGACGCGGTCACGCGCCTTGTAATAGCTCGTCAGCGCCGCGTTGTAGTTCCCGCGAAGGAAGTCCAGGTAAGCGGCGTTGTAGAGCGCCTGCGCCGCGAGCAGCTTGAGCCCCGACCGCTCCCATTCGGCCGCCGCGCGCTTGAGCATCGCCTCGGCTTCTTCGGGCCGGTCCATCTCCGTGTAGATGTTCGACCGGCTGTAATTGACGAAGGCGAGCATCGCTTCGTCGCCCGCCGCTTCGAATATCTCCCCGGCCGCGTCGTAATGTTTGAGCGCGCGTTTGTAAGCGTCGAGGCGGAAGTAGACCGTGCCGACGTTTGTCTCCAACTGGGCTAGCTTGATCTTCTCATCAGGCTTGAGCCTGCGCCGGGCCGCGCGCGCCTTCGCGAGCGCGTCGTCGTAGCGGCCCATCTGCGTGAGCGCGTAGACCTGGTGGATCATTATCGTGGCGGCCTCGCTCGTCAGCCGCGCGTCGACCAGGGCCGCGAGCGCGCTCTCGTAAAGCGCGTTGGCCTCTTCGTAGCGGCCGGAAAAGTGGAGGACGCGGGCGCGGCTCGCCTGGGCGAACCCGCGCGCTACGGGGTCGGCGGCCCGCTCCGCAAGGCGGTCTATGTGGTCGGCCAGGCGCGCGGCGCGGTTGAGGTCACAGCTCACGAGGCGGTCGACTTCGGCCTTGAGTGCGGCGAAGGTCTGCCAGTTCTGAGCGCCGCCGTGCGCGCGCAAGAACCGGTCGAGATTTCGCGCCTTGATTAACCTGTCCGCCAGATTGCCGCTCACGCCGTTACCTCTGCTTGACCGATAGTCGTGAAGGTTTGGTCCGGGCTATGTGATTACCAAACGCGGGATCTTCAAACTGCCTTCGCGCATGTCAATGCGCAGCTCGTAGCTGCCGTGCCGGACTTCAGCAAGCTCGAACTCGCCCATCTCGTTGGTTAGGGTGCTTTGAAGTATGAGGCCCTCCCCGGCCAGCTCTATCCGCAGCCCGTTTACGGAATCGAACCCGATCTCGCCCTCGCGCAAGACCTGGCCGTAAACGGCCGCGACCGCCTCTTCACGCGGCGCTATTTGCAGATCGATGCTATAAGCGTCCGCGCGATAGAGCAACTGCCTGACGGGCGATTGGGTCAGGCGAACGCCCTCGGTCGCGGGCTGAGAGAGGCTGTCGAAGACGAGCGAGGCGACCAACTGCTTGAGCCTGCCCAGCGCTTTCGGTTTGCGCTCAGCGCTGAAGAGTCTGAGCGCGCGCTGTAGCACCCACGGCGGCGGGTCGAGCGTGTCGTCGCTCGCGGCCAGGTCACGCACGCGCGAGTACCATAGGCGCACCTCGTCACATTTCTGACACGCGGCGCTCAGATGCGAGGCGACGAGCGCCGCGCCGTCTCCGCCGAGACGGCCATCGAAGTAATCGATAAGGATCGCGAATCTGGGGCACCTCATAATTGCACCTTCCTCTTTAAGCTATAAGAGGAATAAGCCGCGCAAAAGGTACTCGGGCGGCTATAACTTATCCTCCAATATTCGCTTCAGCTTCGCCAGGCACCGCGCGCGGGTAGGCCCCATGGATGTGCGCGGTATCCCCAGACGGCGGGCGATCTCGACGTAGCTTAGATCACCTTCCTGATAAAATAGCATTTTGATCATATTCCTGCACCTGTCGGGCAACTGCTCGACTGCGTCGCGGACTATGTGTTGAGCTTCGACCTCCTCCAGCTCGCGGTCGAGCGGCATGGCTTCAGACGGCAGATCGGACAGAAGAGAGGCGGCTTCGTCGCGGTCGTAGAAAGAGGTGACGTGCTCGCGTTTTTTCTGCGCGGCTATGCGCCAGCTCTCTCGGCGGGTCGTCACCGTGAGCCAGGAGCTGATCCTGTCTTTATGGCGCAGCCTGGGCATGTTTTCGAGCAGTTTCAGGCAGACCGCCTGGAAAACGTCGGCCGAGTCGTTTGGCGACAGCCCCATCTTGATAGGGATCGAGTAGATCAACCGCTGGTAGCGGGCTAGAAGGAACTCCCAGGCCTCCGGCACGCCGTTTATACAATCGGCTATAAGCTCGCGGTCATTCTGTTTTGGATAGTCCCCGGTCATTCCCCCTTCGAGCGAGCTGCGGCAACGAGATCGATGGGAGCGAGCATATTAGCAAATAAGCAGTTTTGTGGAAAGCAGCGGCAATCGAATCACAGAAGAGATTTATCGATGTACCTTTCGGCGCGCGGCACTCTCTTATTAGCCAGGGCGCAAAAGCTGTTCCGAGCATGAACGCTAAAGAACGATTTATAGATCACAGCTTTTACGCCTTGGACTGAATAGAGCCTACTGACAGCTTTCACGCAGGGGCGCCGGCAGCGCAGAGCGCCGCCTCGTTCGACGCGCGCTATGCGCCTATTGCGGGTCCAGGCGTCTCTGCGTGAAACATCCCACCATCACCGCTTTTGAGAGCGCCTTGCGAAGGCGGGCGAACTTGGCTAGAATTCTTTGTTCCGAGCAGCCTGCGGTTTTCAACCTATGACGCAGCAATCGGAAAAGTTCGACTCGTTCGTCTAGGGGCCTAGGACACCGCCCTTTCACGGCGGTAACACGGGTTCAAATCCCGTACGAGTCACCATTCAATTCGCAGCACTTAGAGCCGCGCCAGAGGCTAACGCTTTTGGCGCGGTAATCTCTTCAAGCGGCGCTCAGCTCTGCCATCCGACTCAGCCGGAGTGAGCGCATTGAACCGGCTTTGCCGTGAATCGGCGCCCTTCATCCGGCTTTTCCCTCAAGCTCTTTTTTCAGCCCGTTCGGCGCCATCGGCAGCGAGCGCAGGCGGATGCCCGTAGCATTGAAGATGGCGTTGCCCACCGCCGGGGCGAGGCCGACAATCGGGGTCTCTCCCGCGCCTGCCGATGGCAGGTCTTTGCGATCGATCATCACCACCTCGATGACCGGCACATCGCTGAATCGCGGGACCCGATAGCGAGACATTCGCGCGTTGAGAATCTTCCCATTCTCAAACCCGACCGCCTCGAATAGAGCGCCCCCAATGGCCATCACGATCGCCCCTTCGATCTGACTCTTCAGGTGGTCAGGGTTGACGATCGCCCCGCACTCGAAGGCTTCGACCACGCGCGTGATCTTCACCTGGCCGGTCGCGCGCTCTATGGCGACCTCCGCGCAGGTGGCGACGTAGCCGCCCTTTTCAAACCCACCTGCGATGCCAAACCCGCGATCCGGCGCGCTCCTGGTTCTCCCCCAGCCGAAGGTTTTCGCGGCCGCTTCGAGAACCGCGCGCAGTCGCGGGTCTTTCAAATTCTTTAGGCGGAACTCCAGCGGGTCCATCTTCAGCAGGTGAGCCAGCTCGTCCATGTTCGTCTCGCGCGCAAAGTGATTGGCCGTCGCCGCCAGCCCTCGATAAGAGCCCTGACGCAGAGGCGACTCGGCGGGATGAAACACGATCTTCTGGTTGGCGAATTCGTACTTGGGCTGGATGGCGGATGGGCCAGAGTTGTAGTTGTGAAATTCCCAGGCCGTGACCGCGCCGTCGTTGCGGACGCCGCTCGTGATATCGATTACGCCGGCTGGGCGAAAATAGGCCCAGGTGAACTCTTCCTCGCGCGTCCAGACGATCTTCACCGGCTTGCCCGCTGCCTTGGCCAGCCGCGCCGCTTCGATAGCCACGTCGCCCGTGTGCTTGCCCCCGTAGCCTGAACCCGTGTCGGGCACGATGACGCGGACCCTGTCTTCGGGGATGCGGAAAGCTTCGGCCAATTCGCCGCGCACGCCGAAGGGGCGCTGCGTGCCTGTCCAGACCGTGAGCTTGCCTTCATTCCATTCGGCAACCGCCGCGCGAGGCTCCAGCGGCGTGTGCGCGATGTAGGCGACCGTGTAGGTCTGTTGCAGCTTCTTATCGGCCGCCGCCATCCCTTCTTGTATCGAGCCGCGATCACTGCCGGAGTTTCTACCGCCGCCTCTGCTTTCGGCCGGATGCGCTTTGAGGTATTCAAACAACTCGCGGTCGGACGGCTGGGCCGGGGCTTTCCATTCGGCTTTAATCAAGCCCGCGGCCCGCATGGCGGTTTGCGAATCGGGCGCGGTGACGCCGACGAAGTTGCCGTCTTTGACCACCGTGACGCCTTTCAAGCTTTCGGCTTCGCGCGTGTCGGCCGATACCAGCGTCGCGTTGAATGCCGAAGGTCGCACGATTCTCCCGTACAGCATCCCCGGACGTTTCATGTCGGATGTGTATTTGTGCTTCCCGGTCACGAAGTCGCGGCCATCAACTTTAGGCGCGGATGTGCCGGCGATCTTCCATTGCGATACGGGCGTGGTCGGCGCGTCATCTGGAATCTGCTTCAATAATCTCTGCCCCTTGGCCAATTGCCCGTAGCCGATCGACTGCCCTGTTTGCGCGTTCCTCACCTTGCCATCGTCCGCCGCGAGCGTCGCGCGATCGGCTTTCCATGACTCGGCGGCGAGATCGATCAAGACTTCACGCGCGGTGGCCGCCGCCTTGCGAAGCTGGGGGGCCATCGTCGGCATCGTGCGGCTCCCGAAGGTTCCCATGTCAAACGGCGTGAGGTCTGTGTCACCCATCACGAGGCGGATCGAAGCGAGCGGCGCGCGAAGCTCTTCGGCGACGACTTGAGTCAGCGACGTGCGGATCTCCTGGCCGAATTCGACCTTGCCCGTGTAGACCGTGATCGCGCCGTCTTCGCCGATCTTGAGCCACGCGCCGACCTCTTTCGGCAGAGGTGAGTTGAACGCGGAGCGACCCGATTCGCCCGCTTGTCGCCCGCCGGATTCCTGCCGACCGAGCGCCTCATTGAGCATGAAGCCGACGACTATGCCGCCGCCAAACAGCTTGAAAAACGTGCGCCGGTCGACGTTGAAGTGATAAGCGGGCGCGGCGTAAAGCTCATATCGCTCGGGCTCGATCGCCTCTGACACGTTGAGTTCGTCGCTCATTTCCTGCCTCCCTTCATCACCTGCGCGGCTTTCGTGATGGCGGCGATGATGCGCGGATAGGTCCCGCAACGGCAAACATTATTCTCCATGAAGCGGACGATTTCGGCTTCGCCAGGGTCGGGCGTTTTGTTCAGCAACGCGACGCCGGACATGATCATTCCCGACGTGCAATACGCGCACTGCATAGCGCCGGCTTCGAGAAAAGCTTGTTGCAGCGGGTGAAGCCGCCCATTCTTTTCGACGCCTTCAATGGTGGTGATCGGCTTACCGGCAACCGCGCCGACCTTGGTGATGCACGACTTGACCGGGTTGCCGCCGATCAGCACCGTGCAAGCGCCGCACTGGCCTTCGCCGCAACCGTACTTGCTGCCGGTCAGGTCGAGGTCATCGCGCAAGACGCTGAGCAGGCTCTTGTCTGCGTCGACCTCCACGCGACGCGTGGCTCCGTTCACGTTGAGTTCTTTGATCGTAGTCATAGGACACCTCAAGAGGGAAAGCAGCGAGCGCCACTCGCGTGCTAATTGCAATATCATCCCCACACATTATCAGTATAAACAGCTTTGCATGATTCAACCATCACGCACGCACAGGCTTCATTGCGAGGTGTCGCTAGTGAGTGAGCACAGGGAGGTGGTATCTTGCTCGGCGTCCTTAACTCTTCGGCGTTTTGTTCACCATTAACCGCCGCTGACGGCCTTCGCGTACTTGTTGATTAACGAGCTCATCTCGTCCGTTACGGCCTCCCTGTTGGCGAAGAGGTCCCAGACCATCCCCGCGGGAGGCAGCTCGTCGTTATAGGTGACGCGACGGGCGAGGCGGAAGCGCTCGGCAGGGCTCGGGTGAGTGTCGTCTTCGCTGGTCGGGCGGTTTACCGTCTCTTTGATCTTCTCTTCGACCCTCTGTTCTTCCGACGCTTTAAGCTCGTAGAGGTTCTGAACGGCTCGCCGGGCCTTATTCGCGTTCGTGATCTCCCAGTAGGCTATGTCCTCGAACTCGACCTCCCTGCGTATTATGTGCGTGAGCCCGTCCTCAAAAGCCTGCGGGCTGTAGCGGCGCGCCGCGACACGGTCTGCGAGCATCTCTTGAAGCCGCGTCGCCCCGTGGCTGATGCGCCGGAAGAGGAAGTGGTAGAGGCGCAGGAACTGGAACGCGACGTTCCACCACACGGCCTGGCCGCCTTCTATCATGGCGACGGCGAACTTCATCATGTCGTTGTTGACTCGGATGGCCACGTCCCCGCCCGCCGTGTCGCGGTGCCGGAAGTGCCCGTACTCGTGAGCCAGCACGGCTCGGAACGCGTTCTGGTTGAAACCGTTCAGCGTGCCGACCCCGAGGATCAACGTGCGGCGTGCGCGGTCTTGCATACGCTCTTTGAAGCTCCCCCGCTCGTACACGGCCATGTCAGTGCCGGGCGTGACGCGAATCTCGTCGACGGGCCGCGTGTTTACGGCCTGGGCGACTTCGCGCGCTAAAGCCCAGAGCCCAGGCGCTTCGTCTTCGCGCAGGCTGCGGCCCGACTCTTCGATCTCGACCTTGATGAAGAGCGAGCGGATCATCTTGTAGACGGTCACTACAGAGCCGGTGATCAAAGCGAATATCAGATAGATCGGTATGCGACCGACCATGAAGAAGCCATACGTTATCGAAGCGGCGATAGCCAGTACGAGAAACGCCACCACGGGGATCGAGACGTAGTAGTAGACGCCCGCGATATTGATCAGCCATCTGTAATACTTCCGAATCGGCAGGTCGTTCCCGCCGACATCCGCGTTCGGGTCGGCCGCCTCGATCCATCGCAGGGTCATCTTCGAGAACGCCTTGCCCAGCACAAAGAGCAGCGCCAGCCCGGCGGCCCAACCCGCCAGCAGGTAGAGCGTGTAGTATGCGTAGCGCCATACGGTGGCCTTAGTCTGTATGCCCGAACCGAGAATCTCGTTCGCTACTTCGGCCGGCAGCCCGAGGCTTTGAGCCTTCTTGATCTCGTCTTCGGCCTTGATCCAATCCCCGTCCGTGGCGGCCACGACCGCGCTGTAGTAGTGAGCCTGCAACGTGTCAGGGTAGTTCTTGACGAGCATCCGCGTGGCTTCGCGCAGGTCTACCACTCTATCCAGCTCGATGGAGAGCTGCGCCGCCATCGCCCAGTAGGTCGGGTCATCCTCTTTGCTTGCGCCGGCGGCCTCTTGCGTCAGCAGAAGGGCGCGCTGCATATCCTGCCTGGGGCCTCTCTTCTCCTCGCCGGGGAAGGCTAAAAACTGGGCAAGGCTTATGAGATTTTCGGGCGAGCGGGCCTTGCTCACCGCCATCTCAAGCAGCCCCATCCCCTCCTCCCTCCGCCCGGTCGCTATTAGCGAAAGCCCGAGCCTGCGCATCACCGGGTCGAAGTCGGGCGCCTTCTTGTAGACCTCCTCATACAACCGCGCCGCCTTGTCGTAGTCGCCCCCATCTAAAGCTACGGTGGCCGCCTTGAATGTCTCGACCGAGCGCGGGGCGATCGCCTGGAGCCTTTGCCATATCAGCTCTTCCTTCTCCATGTTGCGCTCGTCGGTCTGAGCCGACGCCGCAGGCGACAATAAAAGTATCAGTGCGCATGATAAATAGTAGACCGTTCGCATACTGGCGAATCCTTTCTTATAAAGAGGTTCTGTCTCTTGATTATATAGACGCAACTTGAAGGCGGCCTTTGGCCGTCGATCCCATCGTAATTTTTCAACGTGACGTTAGAAGCCGCCTGACTGGTAGCGCCCGGCTTGCGGGTACTTGCTCATCACACCGTCGACGAATTGATGAAACCTCGGAAAGACCAGGAGGTTGAGCGCCAGCGCCGCCGCGGCAAAAGGGATCACGGCCTCGGCCCTCTGTTCAAGGATCGCAAGCATCATGCCCAGCATCGCGACCGCTTCATTCATAGCCAGGCTCAGAAGCAGCGCGGTGAAATAGATCCCCGCCAGCCCTACGACCTTCACCTCCAGCGGCGTCAGGCTCTTTACAACCTTCAGCCTCTCCTGGTCTATCTGGCCCGTCTCGCGGTCGGTGGCGAGCGCCTGCGGGTCGACCTCCTCTTTCAGCTTGTCGTAGACGTGGCCCGGCGAAAGCGACCTGCTCCTTATCAAAAGCGATAACGCGGCGACCGCCCCCGCGATCAGGTAGAGGGCCAACTTCAGGTTGCTTCCAACCGGCTGCGCGGGTTGGTTCCGGGCGTTGAGGACGTATGACAGGCCGACGAAGAACAGTATGGTCGATGTCATTAACCCCCAGAGCAGGTTCATCACGAACACCCTCGGCTTTAATACTCGCTTCAGTGTTTCAGAGGGCATATCTCACCCGACCTCCCCGACGACACAGTAGTAAGTCAAAGATATTCCCGACACGCTGACGGTCCTTTCGGGTATGGGGGTGTCCGCTTCACCCAGCTCGGCCCTTGCGGCGGAGGTCAACAGTATCTCACCCATGTCGGCGATGTCTTCGCCGAGCTTGCTGGCGAGATTCACCTCGTCGCCGAACATGTCCTGGCCGGCGATGTTCAGTATGCGGCCGTACCCTATGCCTATGGCCGCGTAGAGGTGTTGTTCGGCGGGCAAGACCCTGTTGGCCGTGTCGAGGCGGTCGATTATCTCGCGCGCGGCCCTCACGGCGTCGCGGACCGTGTCGAACAGGCAGAAGAGGTTATCGGCGTCGGCCTTTACGATCGCGCCGCCGTTATGTTCGATGCAGGGGCGGCAGATGAGCTGCATGCGGTGGATCATCAGCAGGAAAGATACTATACCGTAGATCTGCGTCGTCCGGCAGAAGCCGCTCATGTCGAGGATCAAGACGGCTCCATCTTGAGCGAAGGTCTTCTCTATTGTTTCGGTTATCTCAGCCCGCAGCTCCGGGTGATCGATGATCTCGGTTAAGAGGCGCTCCAGATCTGCGCGTGAACCCGGCCGCGGAAAGCTATTGTCATCAGGGGGTCTGTTGCTCATCGCTAATTCGAAGGCGTAAGCATAAACCAGCCCGGTCAAATTGGGAAGGGGCGTGAAAGGAGTCGAGGCGAGAGTGTGACGAGAAGGGCGAAGGCCGCCCCTCTCATCACGGTAGTAGGTTTTACGCCAGGCCCGTTACCGCCCGCGATAGTAGGCGTTCTGGCGATACCCCTGCTGGTATCCCCTGTAGAAGCCGTCGCGGTAGGCGGCATTGCCGTCTCTGAAACTGCTATGCCTGTTCGGGTTGAAAGAATCGTTATCGCGGGCGTCGTCGGCCCCTTCCTTGAACCCGTTGCGAAGACCGCGCTGCTGCTCGGCCGAGTAATACCCGTTCGTGTTGCCGTAGCCGCCATTGCCCCAGTAGGGGAAGTTCCTGTTATTGCCGTACCCGTTATTGCCGTACCCGTAGTACCTATCCCTCTGACGCGCGCGTTCAATCGCGCGGGCGCGCTCGATTGCGCGCGCACGCTCTATCGCCCGGCGGCGGTCCCACTCGCGGTCGCGGTTGCGGTCCCAGTCACGCGAGCGGTTGCGATCCCAGTCACGGTCCCTGTCGCGCCGCTGAGACCAGTTGCGGTTTCTGCCGCGGTCGTCAGCGTAGGCCGAAGGCGTCGAAAAGATTCCGATTAAGAACATGAGGCTGAGTGCCATGGCCAGCCCTGCCGTAAGTCTCTTTAAGAACTGCTTGTTCATCCTATTTACCCTTTCAATTAAATACACCCTTGTTCGGATCATCCTCAATCGATAAGATTACAGACCCCCGACGAAAGGTGGCCTGCGCCGACAAAAAAATTATAATAATATTAGGGCAGTCAGTTTCAAGCGTTTGAGGCGTCTTAAGAGGCGTGGTTATGGTGACCGACGACATGAATTACGAAAATCGGCGACAGGGGATGAGAAACCCCGGCGTGGCAGCGGTCCTGAGCTTCTTCATACCGGGCGTGGGCCAGATATACAACGGGAAGCTGCTGCGCGGGATATTCTGGCTGATAGTGACGCCCGGCTTCTGGCTGGGCACAGGCGGGTGGTTCGGGTGGATCTGTCACCTGATATCGGCCTTCACGGCCTACCGCTACGCCAAAAAGCACCCCTACGGATAAGCAGACCTCCCCTAGCATGCCGGCCGCCGGTCGGGCCGCGATGTTGACAGTTGGCGCGGTCGAAAGCGAAAATTATATCGATTCATTCATTTGCGAATCGATATTAAGCATGCTTAAACGAATCTTATCGGCCTTCTTTTTGAGCCTCATCTTCTCGGTAGTCGCGCGGGCGGGCCTTGCGACCGACACGATCATCATAATGCCTTTCGAAAACTCCGCCGGAAGGCCCGAGTACAACTGGGTCGGCGAGAGCTTTTCGGCGAGCCTGGCGGACCTGCTCGACAAGCCGGGCCTTGTAGCCATCCGCCCGGAGGAGCGCAACGTCGCCTACAAACAGGAGGGCCTGCCGCCGACGGCCATACTCACGCGGGCCACTATGATTAAGATCGCCGAGCGCGCGGGCGCCAACCTCGTGGTGATGGGCACCTATCGCGTCGCTGGCGAAGGGCGCGAGAGCACTATAACGATCACGGCCCGCGTCGTGGACATACGCGAAGGGCGGATTGTGGGCAGGGAGTTCAACCGCGGCGGCGCGATGATCGAGCTTCAGAAGCTCCAGGGCGATCTGGCATACGAGATACTTTACCAGCATAACCCCGCGCTCCCTTACTCGCGCGACCAGATCACCGCCCAGGCTTCCGAGGCCTCGATCGGCGCTTACGAAAATTATATTAAAGGGACGCTGACGCGCGACCGCGAGGCGCGGATCGAATTCCTGGAGCGGGCGATTAAGGAGTTCTCCGAGAAGACGAAAGGCCAGTACTTGCCGGCCATCTTCGAGCTCGGCCGAATATACTACGAGGCGGGCGATTACAAAGAAGCGCTCCAGCACCTGACGTTGATAAACGATAAAGACACGCGTTACGACGAGACGCAGTTTTACGTAGGCGTCGCGCAGGAGTACACGGGGCAGACGGAGAAGGCCGTGGCGACGCTCGAAAAGCTCGCGCCGCAGTTGCCGCTCTACGAAGTCTATAACAACATCGGCGTGATACTGACAAGGCAGAGGAAGTACCAGGAGGCGGTCAACCACCTGAAGCCGGCGAGCGACGCCGCGCCGCGCGACACCGACACGCTCTTCAACCTCGGCTACGCGTACTTCCTGATAAAAGACTACGCGAACGCGGCCGCGACGTTAAAGAAAGAGGTCGAAAAGCGCCCGTCGGACGGCGAGGCGTATTACATACTGAGCAAGGCTCAGGCGGCGCTCGGCGATCAGGCGGGCGCGACAGAATCAAGCAACCAGGCGAAGAAGCTGCTGCCGGCCTTCGCCCAGTGGGAGACCAAAGGCATACCCGCGGTCGCCCGCATGAAGACGACCTTCAGCAAGGCGAATTACTACCGCTACAAGCGCGACAAAGACGAGCGGCTGACTGCCGACACCGTCGCAAGCGGCCAGCCGCCGGCCGTGGACCAGTTGTTCGAGGCGGCGCGCAACGCCTTCTACGCCGGGCGCGACGAAGAGACGCTCGCGCAGTTGGCGAAGCTCTTGCAGACTTCGCCTCAGAACCACGAGGCGCACCTGTTGATGGGGCGCGTCTACGAGCGGCGGGGCGATTTCGACCGCGCGGTGAACGCGCTGAAAGCGGCGATATTCTGGAACCCCAGGCTGGTGAGCGCGCATGTCCTCCTGGGCCGCATAGCGGTATTCAAGAACGACTGCGCGGCGGCGCAGACTTCGGCCGCCAAGGCGCTGGCCGTGACCCCGGACGACAAAGACGCGCTGGCGTTGAAGCTCAGCATCGAGCAGAAATGCAAGCAGTAAGAGGGCGTCTGAAAAGTCCCCGAAGGGGACAGATTCAATAGGAAGCCTCGAAGAGGCGTAATTTAATAGCCCGGCGCATCGCGCCGGGTGATACGTTATACGAGACGAAGCCCTGAAAGGGCGATATAACTATTGCGCCCTTTCAGGGCTTGTCGTTTATGACAACCCGTTTCCAGGGGCGATGCCCCTGGCTATTGAATTAGTCCCCTTCGGGGACTTTTCGGACGCACTCCAAAATAAACCTTTCACGCTAATGCGGCAATTGAGACTGCGCCTCTCGATGTGCTACCTTTCAATTTCCAGATTTATATCCATCGAGAAGGAGACGCGATGTCGCAGTCGAGCATTGATTCAATTCTAAAAGAGAGTCGGGTCTTTAAACCCGAAGACGAGTTCAGTCGCTCCGCGCACATCAAGAGCCTCGACCAGTACGAAGAGATCTACCGGGAGGCCCAGAGCGACCCGGAGAAGTTCTGGGGCAACATAGCCTCGGAGCTTCACTGGTTCCGCCCGTGGGACAGAGTTCTCGATTGGGAAATCCCGTGGGCGAAGTGGTTCGTCGGCGGCCAGATAAACATCTCTTACAACTGCCTCGACCGCCACCTTGCGACGTGGCGGCGAAACAAGGCGGCGATAATCTGGGAGGGCGAGCCGGGCGATACGCGCACGCTCACTTACCAGCAACTGCACACAGAGGTCTCGAAGTTCGCAAACGTCTTAAAGTCGCTCGGCATAAAAAAGGGCGACCGCGTGGCGATCTACATGGGGATGGCGCCCGAGCTGCCCATCGCCATGCTCGCCTGCGCGCGCATAGGCGCGACCCACTCCGTAGTCTTCGGCGGCTTTTCGGCGACGGCGCTCGTCGACCGCATCAACGACGCGCAGGCCAACTGCGTCATCACGCAGGACGGCGCTTACCGCCGCGGCTCTGAGATAAAGCTCAAGGCCGCCGTAGACGAAGCGCTCGACTCGTGCCCGTCGGTCAATAGCGTAGTCGTCTACCAGCGCACGCGCTCTCAGATAGAGATGAAGCCGGAGCGCGATCACTGGTGGCACGAGCTTATGGCGACCGCGTCAGATGAGTGCGAAGCCGAGCCATTAGATTCCGAGCACCCGCTTTACATACTCTACACGTCCGGAAGCACCGGAAAGCCCAAGGGCGTGCTTCACACGACGGGCGGCTATTCGGTCGGCACCTACATAACGGCGAAGTGGGTCTTTGACCTCAAGGACGACGACATCTACTGGTGCACGGCCGACATCGGCTGGGTGACGGGGCACAGCTATATCGTTTACGGCCCGCTGCAAAATGGCGCGACCACGGTGATGTACGAAGGCGCGCCCAACCACCCCGAGCCCGACCGCTTCTGGCAGATGATCGACCGCCACAAGGTCAACATCTTTTACACCGCGCCGACCGCGATCCGCGCCTTTATGAAATGGGGCGAGCAGTGGCCGCGCCGTCACGGCCTGACGAGCCTCCGCCTGCTCGGCACTGTGGGCGAGCCTATCAACCCTGAAGCGTGGATGTGGTATCGCGAGATGATCGGCCGCAATCGATGTCCTATAGTCGATACGTGGTGGCAGACGGAGACCGGAATGATAATGATAACGCCGCTGCCGGGCGCGACGCCCACCAAGCCCGGCAGCGCGACTCGGCCATTCCCCGGCGTAGTCGTCGACGTGGTGACGCGACAGGGCGAGCCGGTGCCTGAAGGTTCGGGCGGGTATCTGGTCATCAAGCGGCCGTGGCCTTCGATGCTGCGCACGATCTACGGCGACCCGGACCGCTACGTGCAGCAGTACTGGTCGGAGATACCCGGCATGTACTTCGCGGGCGACGGCGCGCGGCGCGACGAAGACGGTTACTTCTGGATCATGGGGCGCGTCGACGACGTGATCAACGTTTCGGGCCACCGCCTTTCGACCATGGAGGTGGAATCGGCTCTGGTGGCCCATCCCACGGTGGCGGAGGCCGCGGTCGTCGCCAAACCCGACGAGATAAAGGGCCAGGCCATCGCCGCGTTCGTAACGCTGGAGATGGGCAACGACCCGTCGGACGCGCTCAAAGATGAGCTGAAGCAGTGGGTGGCGCGCGAGATAGGCGCGCTGGCGCGGCCCGACGAAATCCGCTTCACCGACGCGCTGCCGAAGACGCGAAGCGGCAAGATCATGCGCAGGCTGTTGCGCGAGATCGCCACGGGCGGCGAGGTGCGCGGCGACGTGACGACGCTCGAAGACTTCTCGGTGCTGTCGAAGCTGAGAGAGGAAGAGGAATAGTAGTGCTGAGTGCTGAGTCCTGAGTGCTGAGTGAAAACCGGTACTCCATGGCGCATGATGCGCTTCGCGCGGCGCGGACTCAGCACTCAGGACTCAGGACTATCTTATGATTGAAGTCGAAAACATGCTGTTCGATCTCGATGGCACGCTGATCGATTCGAGGGTCGACCTGGCGCGCTCGATCAACCTGATGCTCGAAGAGGTGGGGCGCACGCCGTTAGACGAAGACCTGATCGCAAGCTTCGTCGGCGACGGGGTGCGCGTGCTCGTCTACAGGTCGCTTACGGCCTCGCACCCGGAGCACCACGCGCCGAACGAGATACTGCACGCCGACGGCGTGGCATTGATGCACAAGCATTACGCCGAGCAGATGTTCGTCTCGACGCGCCTCTACCCCAACGTGGAAGAGACGCTCAGGCATTTCGCCGGCAAGCGCAGGGCCGTCGTCACGAGCAAAGAGACGCGCTTCGTAGAGTTGATCCTCGAACGCTTCGGCATAGCCAGCTACTTCGACTGCATCATAGGCGGCGACACCGTGCCCGAGCGCAAGCCCAACCCGCTGCCTGTGATCGAGGCCATCAGACAGTTGGGCGGCCAGCCCTCGGCCACCGTGATGATCGGCGACAGCGAAAACGACATCAACGCGGGCCGCCGCGCGGAGACGCGCACCTGCGCGGCCTGCTACGGCTTCCGCACGGCCGACCAACTGCGCAAGACCAACCCCGACGTGATGGTCGAGAGCATAGATGAGTTGAAGAAGTTCTTCTCTTAAGAGGTGCGAGTGACCGGGCCGACAGATGAGATAATAGAGCGGGCGCGGAGAGTGCGGCTTTTGATACTCGACTGCGACGGCGTGCTCACGGACGGGCGGATCATCCTGCTGCCCGACGGCGACGAGACGAAAGCGTTCGACGTGAAGGACGGCCACGCGATGGTGATGGCCGGGCGCGCGGGGCTGAAGGTCGCGATAATCTCCGGGCGTATATCGTCGGCCGTGCGCGCGCGGGCCAAAGAGCTTAAAGTCGATCACCTTCACGAGCGCGCGTGGGTCAAGACCGAGCCCTACGAGAAGATACTGGCCGAAGAGAGTATGACAGACCAGGACGTGTGCTTCGTCGGGGACGACGTGATCGACATACCGCTGCTACGGCGCGCGGGGCTCGCGGTCGCCGTGGCCGACGCGGCGGAAGAGGCGAAGCAGTTCTCTCATCTCATAACGAAGCGTGCAGGCGGGCGCGGGGCTGTCCGCGAGGTCATCGAGTTTATAATGAAAGCGCAGGGCACGTGGGCCGAGGCCCTGGCGCGCTACACAACAGGTTAGGCTCGAATCTTTCTGCACACACAAGCGATTGTAACGGGCGGCGAAGACCGCCGTGATCACCTTTGGCGGGGGCCGGAGGATGAACTACAATTATGCGGATGGCGAAGAGCGGTCTATCTAAGACGAAGTCTTTGTCGGGGCCACCGGCTATCGACTTTCTGACGGCGGGCATGGCGGTGGCGCACTACCGGATACTTGAGCCGATAGGCGCGGGCGGCATGGGCGCAGTCTACATGGCGCACGACGAAAAACTCGACCGCATAGTGGCGCTCAAACTGCTGCCCGAAGAAGCGGTCGCCCACGAAGACCGACGACGACGCTTCCTGCAAGAAGCGCGCGCCGCGTCGGCCCTCAACCACCCGCACATCCTGACAGTCTACGAGATAGGCGAAGAGCGCGGGCGCCCATTCATGGCGATGGAGTACATACAGGGCGAGACGCTGCGGCAGAAGATCGATGACCGCGCGCTTTCGCTCGGCGACGCTTTAGTGATCGCTATCCAGGTCGCCGAAGGGTTAAGCAAAGCTCACGACCACGGCATCGTCCACCGCGACCTCAAGCCCGAAAACCTCATGGTCACGCGCGACGGCTACGCCAAGATTCTGGACTTCGGGCTGGCGAAGCTGGTCGAGCAGAAGCGGCCGCGCGCCGCCCAGAGCGGCGAGCAGACGATCATACAGGTGAAGACGCAGGCGGGCACTATCATGGGCACGATAAATTACATGTCGCCCGAACAGCTCCTCGGCCGCCGCGTCGACCTGCGCTCGGACATCTTCTCTTTCGGCATCGTCCTTTATGAGCTCGCGACGTGGCGCACGCCTTTCCGCGACGAGAACGACATCGACACGATGCACGCGATCCTCCACGAAGATTTCCGCCCGCCGCACGCCATCAAACACGGGTTGCCGCGCGAGCTCCACCGCATACTGACGAAGGCGCTGGCCAAAGCGCCGCGCCTGCGGTACCAGACTGTCCGTGAGCTTGCGGACGACTTGAAGGCCCTCAAGCGCGACATAGACCTGGGGCGCGCGGCCCCCGCGACCAAGACGAAGCTCGTGCTGAAGCCGGTCACGCAGGCGGCGCGTGCGCCGAAGATCAATTACGAGAAGGAGCTTAACGAGACGCAGTACCAGGCGGTGACCACGACCGAGGGGCCGCTTTTGATCGTGGCGGGCGCGGGGACCGGCAAGACCAGGACGCTCGTCTATCGTCTGGCCCGGCTGATAGAGACCGGCGTCAAGCCTGAATCAATTTTGCTATTGACCTTCACCCGCCGCGCGGCGTCGAGCATGCTGGCGCGCGCCGCTACGCTTGCCGACGAGCGGTGCCAGAAAGTTTCGGGCGGCACGTTTCATTCAATAGCGCACTCGACCTTGCGCAAGAATCCGGAGCTTTCCGGCGTCAGGCGCACGTTCACGGTGCTGGATTCGAGCGACTCGGAAGACTTGGTCGATCTGGTCCGCCGTCAGATGAAGCTTACGGGCAAGGACCGCCGCTTCCCGCGCAAGCGAACGATATGCGCGCTCTTCAGCATGGTCGCCAACAAGCTCATCTCCATCGGGGAGGCGCTCGAACAGCATTACCCGCAGTTCGCCCACGAGCAGGAAGCGCTCGAAGAGCTCTATAACAAGTTCGACGAGTACAAACGCGAGCACCACCTGCTGAGTTACGACGACCTGCTCATCCGCCTGAAAGAGGCGCTCGCCGGAAGCGACGAGCTGCGCGCGAAGCTGTCGGCGCAGTACCGCTACATCATGGTCGACGAGTACCAGGACACGAACAAGCTCCAGGCGCAGATAGTGCGCCTGATGGCCGACTCGCACGAGAACGTCGCCGTGGTCGGCGACGAGTGCCAGTCGATCTACTCGTTCCGCGGGGCGAGCTTCGAGAACATGTTGCAGTTCCCCGAGCTCTTCCCCGGCGCGCGGATCATCAAGCTGGAAGAGAATTTCCGCAGCACGCAGCCGATACTGAACCTGGCCAACGCCATAATCGCGGACGCGACTCAAGGGTATGCCAAGCAGTTGTTCTCGCGCGCGAGCGAAGGGCCTCCGCCAATGCTCGTCAGCACGCGCGACGAAAACGAGCAGTCGCGTTTCGTCGCCCAGCGGATCGAAGAGCTGCGCGAGGAGGGCGTGCCGCTGACGGAGATCGCGGTGCTGTTCCGCGCGGGCTCTCACTCCTTCGACCTCGAAATAGAGCTGGGCAAGCATGCCATCCCGTTCCGCAAATTCGGCGGCATCAAGTTCGCCGAATCCGCGCACATAAAAGACGTGCTCGCGATGCTGCGCGTGGTCGTGAACCCCTCGGACACGCTCTCGTGGTTCCGCGCGCTCAAGCTCTTAGACAACATCGGCGACGCGACGGTCGAGCAGATACTCGAATACCTTGAGATCGAGCGCAAAGAGTTCCGCACGCCGCGCGCGAGAGAGAACCTGTTTAAGAAGCTCAAAGAGTTCCCCGCCCGTTCCGTGTACAAAGAGGACCTCCTGCGCTTCACGCGCCTGTTGCAGACGGTCGCGGACCAGAAGCAGCCGCGCACGCAGATAGCGACCATCGAGCGTTTCTACAGATCGATACTTCAGGCGCGTTACGACGATTACCCTCGCCGCCACCGCGACCTTGAGAACCTGATCAACATCGCCAAGCGGTACAAGAGCGGCGACGAGCTGTTGGCCGACGTAGCGTTAGACCCCGTCGACACGGCGCTTTCCGAAGGCAGCGCGCGCGAGCAGGGCTACGTCACGCTCTCAACGGTGCATTCGGCGAAGGGGCTGGAGTGGGACGCGCTGTTCGTGATATGGATGATGGACGGCTGGTTCCCCTCTTCGCGCGCATACGACGCGTTCGAAGACATGGAAGAAGAGCGTCGCTTGCTTTACGTGGCGGCGACGCGGGCGAAGCGGCACCTCTATTTCACCTGCCCGCAAGGCGACTACGACGGCGGGGCCGGGTCGTTCTCGCTCGCCTCCCCGTTTCTAGAGCCGATCCCTTCGACCATCATCGCCCGAGCCACACTTGAGGGGTGAGAGGGTTTGCATGGCGGATGATGCGCTTTCGCGCGCCGCGATTTGAGATTTGAAATTTGAGATTTCAAATCGTATGATGTTGCTTGCTATTCACACCCGGCAAGATCGATAATGATTCTGATGGCATGCGACGAAAATCGGCCTTAGACCCTATATCTAAAACAGGAGCTTGAATATGGTTAAAGAGCAGGAGCACGGCTCAATCGTGTGGCGAAACGGCGAGCTTATACCGTGGGAGAACGCTACCATTCACGTGATGACTCACGTGATCAACTACGGCTCGTCGGTATTCGAAGGCGTACGCTGTTACAACACGAAACGCGGCCCCGGCGTATTCCGGCTCGACTCGCACATTGAGCGGCTATTGAACTCTGCTCACATCTATCGTATGGAAGTGCCATATAGTTTCGACGAGCTCGTAGAAGCCTCGCGCCAGGTGGTGCTGGCCAACGGGTATAAAGAATGTTATCTGCGCCCGCTGATCTTCCGAGGTTACGGCACGTTCGGCGTCGACCCGTTCCCGTGCCCTATCGAGACTTACATCTGCACCTGGCAATGGGGCAAGTACCTCGGCCCCGAGGCGCTCGAACAGGGCGTCGACGTCTGCGTATCGAGCTGGACGCGCATCGCGCCCAACACCCTGCCTTCGATGGCGAAGGCGGGCGCGAACTACATGAACTCGCAGCTCATAAAGATGGAGGCCAAGGTCAACGGCTACGTCGAAGGCATTGCCCTCGACCCGGAAGGCTACATCAGCGAAGGGTCGGGCGAGAACATCTTCTTGATCAAGAACGGCGTGGTGATGACGCCGCCGCTTTATTCGACCGTGCTGCCGGGCATAACCAGGGATTCGGTAATCAAGATATGCGAGAGCATGGGCATACCCGTGCTCGAACGCGCGATCCCGCGCGAGATGCTCTACATCGCCGATGAAGTCTTCTTCACGGGCACGGCCGCCGAGATCACGCCCATACGCTCTGTCGATAAAGTGAAGGTCGGGGCGGGCAAGCGCGGCCCGATGACGACGGAGATTCAGAAGCGATTCTTCGACATCATCACGGGCGAGGTCGAAGACGACTTCGGCTGGTTCACCTGGGTCGAGACGCCCAAGGCCGCCACGCAGGCCGAGCCTCAACTGGTCTGATCGCGGGGCGAGACGCGAAAGGCGGCTACTTCCTCTTCCACTTTGTCCCTTGAGGCGTGTCTTCGAGGATGATTTCGCGCGCGGCCAGCTCGTTTCTGATCTGGTCGGCGCGCGCGAAATCGCGGTTGCGGCGGGCAAGGTTGCGCTCTTCGATCATCCCTTCGATTTCAGGCGCGAGCATCTCTTTCTGCTCGTCACCCAGCACGCCGAGCACCGAATCGATCACTTCCAAAAACTCAAGCGTCGCTTTGCGGTCGGCCGCGCCGAACTCGCCCGCGTCGATCTTTATGTTGATGTCGCGCACAAGGTCGAAGACCGCAGCCAGCGCGTTTGAAGTGTTCAGGTCGTCATTCATCCCCGCTTCAAAACCTTCGCGCGCTCGCAAGATCGCCTCCTGCACGCGAGCCTGCCCGTCGTCCTGGCTGCCGAGCTCGCTCACGCGGCGGCGGAAATTGCGCAGACGTTCGAGCGCGCTCTCGGCCGAGCGCAGGCCGTCGAGCGTGAAGTTGAGCTGCGTGTGGTATGGCGCGGACAGCAGCAGGTAGCGGATCGCCGCCGCCGCGTAGCCCTTCTCCGTCAGGTCACGAAGCGTGTAGAAATTCCCTTTCGACTTTGACATCTTCTCGCCTTCGACCTGAAGAAACTCCGCGTGAAACCAGTAGCGGACGAACTGGCGGCCGGTCGCCGCCTCCGACTGCGCGATCTCGTTTTCGTGATGCGGGAAGATCAGGTCTACGCCGCCGCAATGTATGTCGAAAGTCTCACCGAGGTACTTCATAGACATCGCCGAGCATTCGAGGTGCCAGCCCGGTCGGCCCGCGCCGAACGGCGTCTCCCACCGCGGCTCGCCATCCTCTTTCGGGGCTTTCCACAAAACGAAATCGCGCGCGTCGGCCTTGTCGTACTCGTCTACGTCGACGCGCGCGCCCGCGATGTTGCCTTCGAGCTTCAAGCCCGAGAGCTTCCCGTACTGAGGGAACGTAGCTATGCGGAAGTAGAGCGAGCCGTCGCTCGCGTAAGTGTGCCCCCGCTCGGAGAGCTTCTTCATTATCTCGACCATCTCGTCGATGTGTTTGGTCGCGCGCGGCAGCAACTCGGGCCGCTCGATGTTCAAGAGGTCCATGTCCTTGAGGAACTCGTCTGTGTAAAAGTCCGTGAACTCTTCGAGCGTCTTTCCCTGCTCGCGCATGTCGCGGATGATCTTGTCCTCGACATCCGTGATATTCATGACGTGGTGCACGCCGTAGCCGAGGTACTTCAGGTAGCGGCGGAGCAGGTCGACGGCCACGAAGGTGCGGAAGTTCCCTATGTGACCGTAGTCGTAGACCGTAGGCCCGCACGCGTAGATTCGCACCAGGTTCTCTTCCAGCGGTTTGAACTCTTCCAGCGCGCGCGTCAGCGTGTTCTTGAGCCTGAGCATTTCGGTCTACTCCATGTCACGGTTTCTCGATATTTGATAAAGCGAAATGGTACGGGAAGAAAAAGCGCGTTGTCAAAGAGTAGTCCTGAGTGCTGAGTGCTGAGTCCTGAGTGATAGCAAGCTACTCGGCTCCTACGGAGCCGGATGTTTGTAGATGATCGCCGGGCAGATATATTCAACTCCGTAGGGGTTGAATATCGAACATACAACCCCTACGGGGATGGCGTGCATTTACGCTTTTGTTCTACAAACATCGAGCCCCTGCGGGGCTTTTCAGACACTTCTCAGGACTCAGCACTCAGCACTCAGGACTTCTTTTTACAGTTGGAGCGATTTCACTTCGAGGTATTCCTCAAGGCCATACCTGCCCAGCTCCCTGCCGTTGCCCGACTGTTTGTAGCCGCCGAACGGCGCGAAGGGGTTGAAGCTCCCGCCGTTGATGTCGACCTGGCCCGTGCGCAGCCGCCGCGCCACGCGCTTCGCGCGCTCCGCGTCCGCCGACCAGACGCCGCCCGCCAGCCCGTAGATCGTATCGTTAGCTATGCGCACGGCGTCGTCTTCGTCTTCGTATGGGATGATTGACAGCACCGGCCCGAAGATCTCTTCGCGGGCGATCGTCATGTCGTTGCGCACGTCGGCAAAGACGGTCGGGCGCACGAAGTAGCCGCGCTCAAGTCCTTCGGGCGGCTCCGCGCCGCCGGTGACGAGCGTCGCGCCTTCTTCGACACCTTTCTTGATGTAGTTGCGGACGCGCTCGCGCTGCGCTTCGGAGACCAGAGGGCCGAGCTTCGATTTACCCTCGCGAGGGTCGCCCACGGTGAAGCTCTCGGCCGCCTGTTTCGCGATCCTCACGGCCTCGCCCATCTTCTCGCGCGGCACGAGCATCCGCGTGTGCGCCGAGCAGGTCTGGCCCGAGTTGAAGTAACAGTTGTTGACGCCGCTGCGGACGGCCTTCTCCAGGTCCGCGTCGTCGAGAATGATGTTGGCCGATTTCCCGCCGAGCTCAAGCGCCACGCGCTTGACCGATTGAGACGCCAGCTCGCTCACGCGACGCCCGGCGCGCGTCGACCCTGTGAACGAAATCATGTCCACGTCAGGGTGCGCCGCCAGCGCCTCGCCTACGACGGGGCCTACCCCCGTGACGAGGTTGAACACTCCCGCCGGAACCCCAGCTTCGTCGATTATCTCCGCCAGGATGAAGGCCGTGAGCGGCGCTACCTCGCTAGGCTTCAACACGACTGTGCAGCCGGCGGCGAGCGCGGGCGCGACCTTGGCGACGACTTGATGGAGAGGGTAATTCCAGGGCGTGATGCAGCCGACGACGCCGACGGGCTCTTTGACTATCAAGGAATTTCCTACCTGCTCTTCGAATGAATACTCACCCAGGAGCTTTGCGAACGACCCGCTGACCATCGCGGGGAGCCCCGCCTGCACGGCCGTGGCGAGCGGCAGCGGCATGCCTACCTCCGAGGCGATTATCCCCGCTATCTCGTCCTTGCGCGCGGCCAGCCGCCCGGAGACGGCCTGGAGAATTCTCGCGCGCTCGTTTACAGAAGTCTGCGACCACGAATCGAAAGCCGCGCGTGCGGCGGCCACGGCGCGGTCCACGTCTTCGGCGGTCCCTTCGGGGATGCGCGCCATCACCTCTTCGGTCGTCGAGTTGGTCACGTCGAGCAACCCCTTGCCTGCGGGCTCGACCCACTGGCCGTTTATGTACAACTTGTCATGAACTTTCACTTCAGATTTTATGGAAGCGGTCATCTACTCTCTCCTTTATGTCGTTGGTAACAAGCCTAAACAGCAAGCCGCGTGTCGACGGCGATCACGCGGCTGTTAATAACCTTACAGACGGTATGAAACAATCGAGCGCGATTCTCTCTATTCGACCACGATCTTCAGCACGAAACCGAGCGTGGGAGCCATACAGGGCGGGTTCGCGTTGTGACATGGCAACTCGCCGACGGCAACAAGCTCAGTCTGTCCGCGCGCGGCCGCTTCAAAGACTCCCTGCGCTCCCTGGATCAGCTCTGCGTTCGCGGCTTTTTTCACTATCGCAGGGTCCAGTTGAGTGACGCTCCAGATGACTGTCGGGCTCTTCAAAAACAGCAGGAAGCGATCGCCCACGTGGAGCGTGAGCGTCTTGTCGCCGTCTTCCAACGTGACCGAAGGGCCGTCGAAAAAGCCGAACTCGTTCGACCGCACCCCGCCCGCGTTCTCCACGCGCAGGCTGGTCACTTCGCCGTCGACTATCTTCTTGCCGCCCTTCTTAACGATCAGCGTAGTCGTGGGAGAAGCCCCGTCGTTTTTAGTCTTCTGCTTCACCCCGTTTATAAATATCGCCGCGCCAGGGCTGAAGTCCGCGCCCGTGACGATCAGCTTTTTCTTATCGACGCGCGCGCCGATTATCTTAGGCGTCTGTTGAAAAGCGGTTGCCGCGCGCGCGGCCGGGCCAATTGCAAAGGCGCTGGTGCTTCGAGGACTATATGGAATGTGAGCGAGACTCACGACCAGCACCGATGCGAATGCGAGTCGAATGAAGTTCTTCATAATCTCTCCTCCACCTCAGACCGGCGTGCCGCAGTTGGCGCAGAACTTTGATCCGGGAGGCACGGGCGTCTGACAGTTCTTGCACGGTTGCGGCGCCAGCGATTGCCCACAGTTATTACAGAACTTCGAGCCAGTTTGTATTTGCGCGTGGCAGTTCGGGCACTCTACCTTCGCCGCCTCGGGCGCTTGCTGTTGAGCGCCGCAGTTCGAGCAGAACTTCACGCCTGCCTCCAGAGCGCTGCCGCACTTCTGGCACGGTACGGTCTGTTTCTGAGACTGCTGGCCCGCGCCCTGACCGCTCATAGCGCCAGCCATCATCTGCCCATAACCCATCCCGAGCCCGAAACCCATCCCCTGCCCCGCAGCGCCGCCCGGCTGTTTCGCGGCGTCCGGCATAGACTGCGCGGCCTTGAACTGCATGTAAGCCTGCATATCGCCGATCGCGCCCATGCTCGCGCGCTCGTCGATCATCTTCTGGACCTCTTCGGGCGGGGTGATGGCCGATATGATCAGGTCGACGAGCTCAAGCCCCTGCTTGGAGAAATCATCCGCGACGCGCGCCTTCACGCCCGCGGCCAGCTCGTCGTAGTAGGCCGGCAGGTCGAAGACCGTCTTGAGATTCTCGCCCAGCAGGTCGTTGAGCCGCGCGACTACGATGTCGCGCAGGAAAGTGCCTATCGCCTCGCTCGAAACTATGCCGCGCGTGCCGACTACGGAGCCGACGAACAGTTGAGGATCGGTCACGCGCATCGAGTACTTGCCGAAGGCCCTGAGCCGCACCATGCGCAGCTCAGTATCGCGGAACGGTATCGCCTCTTTCGTGCCCCACTTCATGTCCTGGAACGTGTGGCGGGCTACGAACAGCACGCTAGCCTGGAAGGGCGACTTCCCGCCGAAGGGCAGCGACAGAAGCTTTGTCAGTAGCGGCACGTTCATCGTCGTCAGCGTGTGGCGGCCGGGGCCGAACGCGTCGAGCGCTTTGCCATCGCGGAAGAAGACGGCCGATTGATTCTCTTGGACTATCAACTGCGCGCCTAGCTTTATGTCGGCCGAGCCGTACTCAGGTATGCGGTGAACGATCTCCGTCCCGGTGTTGTCGAAATACTCAAGAACCTCAATTGCCATCCTTTTAATCTCCCTTATTTCCTAGTGGCCGAGATGTCTCCAGCCGTCGCCGTAACCGATACTCTCGGGCCGCCCGAACCTATGCGCCCGGTGGCCTGCTTGCCGGGGCGCGTCTCTCGCACGCTGATGTCGAAGGCCCCGTCGAAATCTATATCGCCGTTAGTCGTGCTTGCTTCGAAGTCTGCGTTAACGCCGGAGCCGAACTGCAAATCGACATCGCCTTGCCCGGCGTTAATCCTCACAGGCCCGCGGATCTCGCCTGAAAAAGCGGTGCTTATGTCCCCTGTCCCGCACTCTATTGACATCTCCCCCTTGGCGTTGGAGATAGTCACATCGCCGGTCCCCGCTTTGATATCTATCCTACCGTTAATCCCGGTCAGCTCGACCGAGCCCGTCCCTGCCTTGACGACGACTTCGCTGTTGAGGCCCGACAGCTCGACATCGGCCGTAGCCGAATTGATCTGCACGAGTTTGACATTGCGCGGCAGCTTGATTTCATAGTCGACGCTGATATTGCCGAGTCTCGGGTCCGTATTTAGCGACAGACCGTTGCCGGTGTTTCTTATCCTGACATCGGCGTTTCCGCTCTTAGTCGTCACCTCCGCCTGTTGCTGGTCCCAACCGACTATTCTGACGTTGCCCTGGATGGTATTTAGGTCGATAGTCGCGCCGCTCGCTAAAGGGAACGTGCGGGTAAACCCTCCGCCGTTGACAGTCTCCTCCGATCCTGGAGGCACAGGCACGCCGGGCGGAGTGGGCGCGTCGGGCGGCCTGGGCACGTCCGGGGCTCCTGCCGTCGGCCGACCGGGTCCGGGCCGGTCATTTGCGTTACTGAAGATCAAGGCCAACACCCCGAACGCGCCCATCAGACAGAGGACGATCACGGCGATTATCCACCCCCAGGGCGTGCGCGAGCGCGGCGGCTGCGCGTAGTACGGGACCTGCTGCTGCGGCGGCTGAATCGGCGCGTAGGGCGGCTGGTAATAATTCTGCTCCGGGGGCGTGTAAACGCGGTTCGTCTCGCCGCGCGAGGGCGAAGTGGTCGCGGTGTCGCGCGGGCCTCTCGTCGGAGGCTCTGGCGGCATCATCTGCGTAGGCGTGCCCTCTTCGGCGTATTCGTCGGCCGGCCTGCCGCACGAGCGACAGAATCTGTGCCCCGGAAGCATCTCCGCGCCGCAATTGTCACAATGCACTGCCATCGCCCTCCTTTAGCATTGGGATTGTCAACCATCGATTAAAACGACGAGGCGCGAATGGAGAGTTCACTATTTATTCGTCGCTCAAATGAACGGTTGACCGCCCGTCGCTTCAGGAATTGAACAGAGGCCGGCCGGGCGGCTGGCCTTGATCGAAGCCGTTGATCGCGCGATACCGCTCGTCAAATATCTTGTCGATCGAATCGACTTCGCTTGCTACCGCGGCGCTCGCGAGCTTGAGCCCTTCGGCCGTCGCGGCATTCGATTTAAGCTCGCCTATCTTCGCCTCCAGCCCGTCGACATGCTCGACGAGCTTGAGGTCGAACTGGTATATAGAATCCAACTGCTCCTGCTCGATCTTCACCACGTCGAAAAATCCGGCGTAGCCGTAGCTGGCGAACCGCACGCGGTTCTCTAGCCGGTCGATCTTTTTGATCGCCAGGTCGACTGGCCCCACCTCGAACAATCGGCCCGTGTTGCTCAGCTCCCGCATCACGTCCGTGAGCGGCGCTTTCAGCCCGCGCAGGCGGTCGGCGAGGTGCTCGCGGTGCAGCTTGTCTATGTCGCGACGCCGCTCGCGGTCCACGTAGCCGCTGTAACCCGGTATCTTCTGGGTCAGCCGCTCAAGCCAGTTACGTTGGTCTTTCATCTCTGTGCCCATTTTACCACGTCCTCCAGTTGCTTCGGCAGTCTTATGATCGGCGCTCCGCTTCAGACGAAGCCGGGCCGGGCGGGCTGACAACCGCTCGCCTTTTTTATCAGGACTGCGCCCTGGCCCGTTCGCCCTGGCTTTCGAGCTTCTCCAGGTACTCGTCGTAAGCCTTGCGGTCGGCCGCGGCCATATCGCGTATGTAGACGCCGACCATCCAGCTTATCCCCTCGCCCACGGGCTTGTACCACGCGGCAAATCCCGTGAACCGCACAGTGGCGGCGGGCAGGTCGACTTCGACTTCGAGCTTGTTCTTAAACGCGATAGTGTGATCGCGAATGATGTTCAAGCGCCCCGTCTCTACCGTGCCGGTCTGAACGCGCATGCCTTGCTTGCCAACGTCGTGAACGAGCCCCTGTATGACGCGCGAGCGCCGGCCCGTCTTGCCTTGATCGATTATGGTCAGCCGCATGGGGAGCGGCTCGGGCGGCGCGGGTATGCGCCTTTTTTCTTTATCGTCATCGGCGGCGGCCTCGACGCCTTCGGTCGATTCCTCAAGCGCGGTGCCGTCGACAGAGCAAAAGCGGTTCGCTTCATTATACGACCGCCCACATATTGGACATACTTTCATAGCCTTACTCCGCAGGGGGAAGATTATACAGTAGCCAGTAGCCAGTAGTCAGTAGTCAGTAGGCTTTAGGCAGTAGCTTGGTGGCTATTGAGCTATCTTCAATGACAAACTACTGGCTACTGACTACTGAGAGGGAGTCTGAAAAGCCCCATAGGGGCTCTATGTTTGTAGAAGAAGTATCGTCTAAATACCCTCCAACTCCGTAGGAGTTGTATGTTCGATATTCAACTCCTACGGAGTTGGATAATGATTATGCGATCAACTACAAACATCCGGCTCCTACGGAGCCGAGTAAGTCGCCACTTCTCAGACGCTCTCTGGCTACTGGCTACTTCCTACAGCGGTATGTTCCCGTGCTTCTTCGGAGGGTTCTGGTCGCGCTTGTTCTCCAACAGCTCTAGCGCGCGGATGAGCTTCGGCCTCGTGAGCCGCGGCTCGATCACCTCGTCTATGAAGCCGCGCTCGGCCGCCACGTAAGGCGACGCGAACTTCTCGCGGAACTCTTCGGCGCGGCGGCCGGCTTCCGCCTGGGGGTCTTCCGATTGGGCGATCTCCCTGCGGTAGAGAATGCCGACCGCGCCCTCGGCCCCCATCACGGCGATCTCCGCCGTCGGGTAGGCGAAGTTTATGTCAGCGCGTATGTGCTTGCTCGCCATTACGCAGTACGCGCCGCCATACGCTTTGCGCGTTATCACAGTGATCTTCGGCACGGTCGCCTCGGCGAACGCGAATAACAGCTTCGCGCCGTGGCGGATGATGCCGCCGTGCTCCTGCTCGACGCCCGGCAGAAAGCCCGGCACGTCTTCGAAAGTGATCAGAGGGATGTTGAAGCAATCGCAGAAGCGCACGAAGCGCGCGGCCTTAACCGAGGCGTCTATGTCCAACACGCCCGCGAGGTGCGCCGGCTGGTTGGCGACTATGCCCACGGGGCGGCCCCCGAGCCGCGCGAACCCGACTACTATGTTGCGCGCGTAGTGCTCGTGGACCTCGAACAGGTAGCCGTCGTCCACGACCGCGTGGATGATGTCGCGTATGTCGTAAGGGATGTTCGGCGATTCTGGCACGATAGAGTTGAGCCGCTCGTCTGCGCGGTCGGGAAGGTCGGCGGTCTGAAGCCGGGGCGGGTCGTCGAGGTTATTCGACGGTATGAAAGACAACAGCTCGCGGATCAACCGCAGACAGTCTTCGTCGTCTTCCGCGGCGAAATGCGCGACGCCCGAGACGGAGTTATGAGTCATCGCGCCGCCGAGCTCTTCTTTGGTGACCTCCTGGTGCGTGACGGTCTTTATCACGTCAGGCCCGGTGATGAACATGTAAGAGGTATTCTTCACCATCACGTTGAAGTCGGTGATGGCGGGCGAGTAGACCGCGCCGCCCGCGCACGGCCCCAGGATCGCCGATATCTGCGGGACGACGCCCGAGGCCAGCGTGTTGCGAAGGAATATGTCCGCGTATCCGCCCAGGGAGACGACGCCCTCCTGTATGCGCGCCCCGCCCGAATCGTTGAGCCCTATGACGGGCGCGCCGACCTTCATAGCCATGTCCATGACCTTGCAGATCTTCTCGGCGTTCGTCTCCGACAGCGACCCGCCGAACACGGTGAAGTCCTGCGCGAAGACGAAGACGCGGCGGCCGTCCACCAGCCCGTGCCCCGCGACCACGCCGTCGCCGGGGTACTGCTGGTTCTGCATGCCGAAGTCCAGACAGCGGTGCTTCTTAAAGAGGTCGAACTCTTCGAAGCTGCCGTCGTCGAGCAGAAACTCTATGCGCTCGCGCGCGGTCATCTTCCCCGCGTCGTGCTGCCGTTTGATGCGCTCTGACCCGCCGCCCGCAACGGCCGCGAGCTTCTTCTGGTCGAGCTTTGACAATCGATCCGATGCGGCGTCAGTTTTTTCGTCCGCCTTGTTGTCCTCAATCTTTCCTTCAGAAGTTGCCATCGCCAATCCTTAAAATCGATTTTCTACTCGGCCGAACTGATACAGTCTATCAAAGCGCGGGCGCGCGGCAAAACGCTCGGCGCAGCGTAACTTCTTGACAGCCTTCGAGATGATTTCTATAATGACAGCCTTTCACAGGCGGCTTCTCAAGAATTCAACCGAAGTACTTAAACGGAGGTGGACGTGATAAAGCTCGACATAGTCAATCAGGTAGCCGACAAGACAGGCGTTCCGAAGATTAAGGCCGAGGTCGCGGTCGAGGCTTTGTTCGAAGCCATGAAGAACGCCCTGCAACGCGGCGAGCGCATAGAGCTGAGGGGGTTCGGCGTTTTCGTGGTCAAGCCCCGCAAGCGCGGCGTGGGCCGCAACCCCCGCACCGGCGAGGTCACAGACATCCCGCCGGGGAAGACCATCCGCTTCAAGCCGGGCAAAGAGCTTCAATCTTAAAGAGCGTGAGCTGTGACAAGAGATTTGAAATATCAAATCTCTTGTCACGTTCTTCTCGTCGCCTGTATGCTAGAAGTGTGGAAAGTACTAACCAGCCTTACCTGATCCCTGAAGCTCAACCTTCCCAACCAGCGGTGAAGCCCGACCGTGTCGCCATGCGCGCCGGCTCGCGCGGGTGGATTCACCTCTTGCTGTTGGCCCTGACGGCGGTGACGACAATGCTGACGGGCGTGGCCGCGTCGCCTACGACCAAGAGCGCGCCGACCGACGACCTGCTCGCCGACCTTGTGAGGCCGATCATTCTAGGGTTCGAAAAGACGATGGCGGGCGATCTGGGGCCGCTCACCGACGGCCTGCTGTTCACCTTTACGTTGATAGCCATACTTGGCGCGCACGAGCTGGGCCATTATTTCGCGTGCAAGCATTACGGAATAAAAGCCACACTGCCTTTCTTCATCCCCGCGCCGCCCATCTTCACCCTGTTCGGCACGTTCGGCGCGGTAATCAAGATCAAAGAGCCCATCACAACCAGACGCGCGCTGTTCGACATAGGCATAGCCGGCCCGATAGCGGGTTTCGCGCTGGCGCTGCCGGCCTCGATCATCGGACTGCTGACGGCCACCCCCGCGCCGGAGCCCGAAGTCAGCGACTGGTTCTTTAGAGACCCGCTGCTTTTCCAGTTAATAATGAAGCTGTTCGGCCTGCCGCAATGGGTACACTGGAACCCGGTTTACTGGGCCGCGTGGGGCACGCTGCTCGTCACGGCGCTGAATCTCTTTCCCGTCGGGCAGTTGGATGGCGGCCACGTCGTCTACGCGCTATTCGGCAGGCGCGCGCACAAGTGGGTGTCGCGCGGAGTGACGGCGGGCGTGATCGTGCTATCGGTGGTGACGGCTTTTTACTCCTTGCCCATCTGGATACTCTGGAGCCTCGTGCTGCTGTTCCTGCTCAAGGTGGGCCACCCGCCCGTCGCCGACGACCAGCCGCTCGGAAGAACCAGGATCATAATTGCCATATTAGCTGCTATAATCTTTCTGCTCTGTTTCATGCCGATGCCCCTCTTTTATCACGAAGTACCCGGAGCGAATTGATGGACGCAAGCGTATGGGCAGCACTCACACTCGGGTTTTCGCTGGGACTACGCCACGCGCTCGACCCGGACCACCTGGTCGCGGTCACGACGATAGTGAGCGAGCACAAGAGCCTGGCGCGCTCGTCGCTGGTCGGCACCTTCTGGGGGCTAGGCCACACCGCGTCGCTGCTCATAATCGGTCTTGTAGTCATCCTGCTCAGAAGCTCGATACCCGACCGCGTCGCGCTGTGGATGGAGATGTGCGTGGCGGTGATGCTGATCGCGCTGGGCGTGAACGTCTTGTGGCGCGTGGCGCGCGACCGCGGCATTAAGGTTCACACGCACGCGCACGCGCACGACGGCAAGCCCGCGCACCAGCACGTTCACTTTCACAGCCACTCCAGCCACGACCACCGCCACAAGATACTCCGCCTCGGGCGACGCCCCTTCGTCGTCGGCATGGTGCACGGGGTTGCGGGGAGCGCCGCGCTGACCCTTGGCGTGCTGGCGACGATCCCTTCGATCACAGTCGGCCTCATCTACATAGCCGTCTTCGGGCTGGGCAGCATAGGCGGGATGCTCTTGATGAGCGCGGTCGTAGGGGCTCCGTTCGCGATCACCGCCCGACGCTTCTCTAAGATCAACGGCGGGATAAGGCTCGCCGCCGGGCTGCTCAGCGTGGCCTTCGGCTTCATGCTCGCCTGGCAACTGCTCTCCGAGATCGTAAGCCTCACCGCTTAGCTAGAAGGGCCTCGGCGCCGCCTGCTATTATTCCAAATGACCCGCAACGAGGAAGAGAATGAACGAAGATGATCACCGCACCCTGCCGCCTCTCGCCTATCTCAACGCAGAGTTTTTGAAGAGCCGGGAAGCGAGAATCATAAGAATCCTGTCCGAGTACATAGAGCCCGCGACAAGGCTCCGCCGCTACCGCGTCCGCGACACGATAGTCTTTTTCGGGTCGGCGCGGTCCGTCACGCCTGAGATCGCCGCGATGAAGCTCGAATCGCTCAGGGAAAGAATCGAGCAGGCCGGCGAGATGACGCCCGAGCTTGAGGCCGCGCGCGTCGAGGCCGAGCATGCGGTGAAGCTCGCGCGGTATTACCACGACGCGATGGAGCTTGCGCGCCGCATGACCGAGTGGTCGAAGGCGCTGACGGGCGACCGCCACTTCATAATCTGCTCGGGCGGGTCGGGCGGGATGATGGAGGCGGCCAACCGCGGGGCCTCGACGGCGCGCGGCAAATCGATAGGATTGAACATTGACTTGCCGTTCGAGCAGGGCGTCAACAACTTCGTCTCGCGCGAGCTGATCTTCAACTTCCATTACTTCTTCATGCGAAAGTTCTGGTTCATCTACCCCGCTAAAGCGCTCGTGGTCTTCCCCGGCGGGTTCGGCACTATGGATGAGATGTTCGAAGTCCTCACGCTGATACAGACGAAGATGCCGCGCAAGGCCATGCCCGTAGTCTTATACGGCTCGGCGTTCTGGGACGAGATAATAAACTTCGACGCGCTCGTGCGCTGGGGGGTCATCAGCCCCGCCGACATGAAAATATTCTTCAAGACCGATTCCGTCGACGAAGCTTACGAATACCTGACCACGCGGTTGAAAGAGATCTACCTGTCGCCCAAGGGGCTTGAGCAAGTGAAGCTCACTTGAGCCGTCACGACTGATTGACGGCGTCGATGACGCGCTCGATCTGCGTTATGTAGGCGGCGAACGTCTCGTTCGTCTCCGACTCAAGCCAGACTTCCTCGTCCGCCTCGTAGACGAATATCCGATCAAAGACTCTCTTGTCCAGCTTGAGGCGGTCGGCGAGCGCGGTTATGCACTCGCGCTTATCGAACGAGGCTTCTTCGCCCATCATCGCGAGCACGTGGCGGAACATTATTACGAAGCTGTCGAGCGAGTCTACCATCAGCCGCGCGAGCCGGTTCGGGTTGTGCGAGGCGGGGATGTAGAGCGTGCGCAGCCGTATGAGCTTGCCGCGCAGCTCGTACTCTAGCTGGTGGCGCAGGTTGTGCGTTGGGATGTCTAGCCCTACGAACGGGTCGTCGCCATAAAGCACAAGGCGGTGGCGGCTCATGTCTATGAACTCGATGGGGAAGACGTCCGAAGAGTCGACGATCTCTTTACAGGTGAAATAGACCGGAAGGGGGTTGCCTTCGAGCCGCCACTCTTCGGCCAGATCGTGGGCGGCTTTGAGGTCGTCCGGCATGATGCGGCCGAGAATTATGAGAATGTTCTTAGGCTCGTCATCGTCGAGACGGCCGTCGACGAGCGCCGACCCATACAAGACTATCGAGGTCAAGTTATCCCCGTGCGCTCTGTGCAAGCTCTCTACAAACTCGTTGAGTCTATCTGCCAACGCATCCTCCATCTGAAATTTCAAATTTGAGATTCGAAATTTGAAATCGATTACCAGCTATCGCTGGCGCCGCCGCCCCCGAAATCGCCGCCTCCGCCGAAGCCGCCAAAGCCGCCGCCTCCGTCGCCGCCGCCCCAGCCTCCGCCTCCGCCCCAACCGGAGTCGCCGCGCGAGCCGCCCCAGCCGCCGCGCCCGCTGCCGAAGATTATGGGCAGCAGCATCCACTCGGCCCCGCCGAGGCCACGCCTTCCGTACCTGCGCCCGCCCGGCCCGCCGCCGCGGCCGCCGATCGCGGAGATGATCACAAAGATGATGAAGATCGCAAAAATAATCAGCGAGGGCGATATGCCTCTACCCCTGGATGGCGCACGCCGCGGCTGCGGTCGGTAAGCTTGAGTGCTGTCTATGCCCTCAATCGACACGCCTATGCGGTCGGCGACTGTCGCGAGCAGTGTCTGCGTGCCTGTAGTAAACGCTTGATCGAAACGGCACGCCTGGAAGTCGTTCCGCATACGGCGAATCACCTCCCAGGCGAGGCCGTCCGGCAGATCGCCTTCGAGGTGGCGGCTCACCTCCAGGCGAGTGTCGCCATGACAGCCCTGTTCGTCGGAAGGCTTTATGACGACCAGAAGCACCATCGCGCGCTTGTCGGAAGCGCGCCCCACTTTCCAGGTTCTACCGAGCACCAGGGCGTACTCCTCTTTTGTGTAGCCTCCGAGGCTCTCCTCTGGGACTATGACTATCGTGGATTCAACGCCCGTGCGGTTCGTGAAGTTTGTCAGCAGGTTTTCGAGCGACTGCCTGGTCTGCGGGCTGAGCTTGTTGGCGAAGTCATTCACCCAGCCCTGCGGCTGCGGCACCTGTATCTGGGCGAAAGCCGAGAGCGATATAAAGAAGATGATCGCCAGACCCGCACCGGCTTTAATTAATGCTCGCGTCATTATCTTAGACCCCGATAGAAAGCAGACAAAGTACCGAAAAGAATTATGCCCCGTGCGGCTTGACGCTCGATCGCCGTCGAGCCTGACCGTCTCATTCGTCATTCTTTAATGATAACTGACCGGGGCCAAAAATAAAGGCGAGTCAGTGAGCCGCGCCGCCGAGGCTCTCTAAGGCCAATTCCGCGAGGTAGAGCAGGGCGACGCCGCCGAAGACCATCAACGAAGTCCTGATCCCGCCTTCGCGCGTGTTGACTTCGGGGATCAGGTCAGACGCGGCTACGTAGAGCGTCACGCCCGCCGAAAGCGGCAGGACGTGCGACGACAGGTTGTGCGAATAGACGAGCGTATTGTCGAACAAGACTACCAGGGCCGCCCCCACCAGCGTCGCCAGCCCCACCAGCAGCGCCGCCACGCGCGCCCCGCGGCGGCTGCGGCCCGCGGCCAGCATCATAGAGGCCACCGTGAAGCCTTCCGGCAGCTTGTGAAGCAAGACGGCTATGAAGACCAGCACGCCCATACGTGGGTCTACCAGCGAGGCGGCGGCGATCGAGACGCCGTCAAAGAAGGTATGGACCATCAGCGCGCTCACACCCGCCAGCGCCGCGTGCTCGGCCAGCATGGCCTCCTCGTGCGTCTCTTCACCAAAATGGAAGTGTGGCGCTACGGTGTGCTCGACCAGTTGTATCAGCAGGTACCCGCCCAGAAACCACATCATGGGGATTATCATGGCCTCGGCCGTGGGCTTTTCGCCCGCCCATAGCTGTATGCTTTCCGGCACCATCTTCAAGAAGACCGTCGCCAGCATAAACCCTGCGCCGAGCGCTATGAGATACCTGAGCGTCGATTGGCCCAGCCGGCGGGAGCTCACCAGCAGCCCGCCCAGGAAGTTGGCCGCCGCCGCAAGCAACCCGTATACGATTATAAAGATGGCGCTCTTGCCCATTCAGCCGGCTCCGACTTACCCCAAAGACGCGCACTATACCACAGTTGACCGCGAGCGCGGTATTTAATAGCGCCCCGAAAGCCCCTGACACGCACCCCTAAAATGGCCGGAAATCCTTAGCGCTTAGGAATTTCACGCTTGACACCCATTCCTATCTGACGTACCATACCGCGAAGTGGCCCAAAGTGGACCAAAGTGGACATGTATTTGAAAAGAGAAATAAAGCGGGATTCGTTAAAGAACAACTTTAACTGTTTTGCTTAAATCGGTCAAATGCTAAGAGGCAACTACACGGTGAGGATGGACGAGAAGGGGCGCATAAAGCTGCCGGCCGCCTACCGTCGTTACATAGATGAACATTACGGATCGGAGTTCTATGTAACCAGCCTCACTGGTGAGTATGCCCGGCTTTACCCTATGCAGGAGTGGCAGGCGATCGAAGAGAAGCTGCAATCCCGCGGGACTGAGGACATAACGGTAAAGAAGTTTCTCAACCGCACGAACTACTATGGTCAGAACGCGGAGATGGATTCGCAGGGCCGATTGTTGATACACCCGCTGCTGCGCTCAAGCGCGGCGCTGGCCGGGGAGGTGGCGGTCCTCGGCTACCTACAGTATCTGGAAGTGTGGGAGCTTGACCGATTCAAGATGTCGCTCGACAGCGAGCCTTACACGGCCGAAGACGCAAAGAACCTGGCGAGCCTGGGCGTTTAGAATGGCTATGAGTAAAAGATGGCTTCCAGTGGTGAACAGACAGATCAGGCCCACGAGCCTGTATTACTCGAGGAGGTCACCCGCTGGCTGCGGCCAGACGGAGGTGGGACCTTTATCGATTGCACGCTGGGACTGGGCGGCCACACACGAGCCTTGCTCGCCGCCTCCCCCGAAACAGAGGTCATCGGCATAGACCGCGACCCCGAAGCGCTGGAGCGGGCGCGTGCGCTTCTGGCCGAGTTCGGGGGGCGGTTTCAAGCAATCCAGGCCAACTTCGCAGACTTGAGCGCAGTGCTTGATCGGCTGGGTGTCGAAAAAGCGAAGGGGATAGTGGCCGATCTGGGAGTCTCTTCTATGCAACTGGACAGGGGCGAGCGCGGGTTTAGCTTTCTTGTCGACGCCCCGCTCGACATGCGCATGGAGGCCGGCGTCGGCGAGACGGCCGCCGACCTGGTCAATAACCTGACCGAGCGAGAGCTCGCGGACCTGATCTTTGAGTACGGCGAAGAGCGCGGCGCGAGGCGGATAGCGCGCCGGATCGTGCGCGAGCGCGACCAGGCTCCCATAACCACGACGAAGCAACTGGCCGACGTGGTGGTCCGCGCGCTCAACGTGCGCGGGCGCTGGCGCATTCACCCGGCGACTCGCACGTTTCAGGCGCTGAGGATCGCCGTCAACGACGAGCTTTCGGCCGTCGAGGCCCTGATCCCGGCCGCCATCTCGCGGCTTGCGTCGGGCGGGCGGCTGGCGATCATCTCCTTTCACTCGCTGGAAGACCGCATAGTCAAACGCGCGTTCCAGCGGGAGTCGGGCCGTTGCGAGTGTCCCGTTGAAATGAGAGCGGGCCGACCGTCATACGATGATAGAGGCAGTGACAAGGACGACGTTATCTGTGATCGCTGTGGCGCGCGAAGGCGCGTCGAGGTGCTGACGCGCAAGCCCATGCGCCCCGCTACGGAAGAGGTCGAGCGCAACCCCCGCTCGCGCAGCGCCCTCCTTCGAGTGTGCGAAAAGTTGTGACTAAGCTATGACCGAGCCCCAAAGCAGACGGGTACGCAGGCTGATATTAACGCTATTCCCCCGAATAAAACTTTGAGGCGGTTTATGACTGATCGTTTCTTCCCTGATAAGCAGATTCAAAACGCGCGCGTCGCGCGCCCCGTGAGCGGGCGTGTCGTCGCATGGCTCGTGATCATCGCCATAGCCGGGGCGCTCGTCTCCGGCGGCTTCGTCATCAGCGCGGGGCAGCATTTCCAGGCCGTTCAGCTCGGCTACCAGAGCGAGGAGCTGAGGAGAGAGGCGACGGAGCTCGACGAGAAGCTGCGCCAGCTCGAACTGCAATACGCGCGCGCGTCGTCGCCGGTCGAGATCGAAAAGCGCGCTCAGAAGATAGGGCTCGACCGTCCTAAGCCGAAAGCGAAAGACGACAAGGCGAAAGAGGCCAAAGCGAAGTCGATCAGACTCCCGTCGGCGAAGCGGTGATAACGTGAAATCTCATACTGCGAAACTGAGAGCGACTCATCAACAAAACACTGGGGGGCTGGGGCTCGGGCGAGCGCGGAAGGCGTCGCCCAAGCGCGTGATTTTCATCCAGGTCTTTATCGCGGCCTGGATACTGGTCATCGGCGCGAAGCTCATCTACCTCCAGGTAGGCGATCACGACCGCCTGCGCGCGCGCGCCGAGCGGCAGCACCAGGCCGAGATCGAGCTGAGCCCTACGCGCGGCGTGATCTATGACCGGAACGGCAACGAGCTCGCCCGCTCGGTCGAGGTGAAATCGCTTTACGCCTCGCCCGCCGAAATTAAGGACGCGGCCGTCACGGCAGACCGCCTCTCGGCGCTCCTCGACGTCGACCGCGAAGCGCTTTACCGACGCCTGACCTCGGACGCCGTGCTCGTGGCCGTCAAGCGCAAGCTCAACGACCAGGAGGTCGCGCGCGTTCAATCGCTTTCGCTGCCCGGCCTTCGCTTCCTCGAAGAGATGAAGCGGTTCTACGTCAGCGGCCAGGCGGCCGCGCACGTACTCGGGTTCGTCGACATAGACGAGCGGGGCATGGGCGGCATCGAGCTCGCCTACGACAAGCAGGTTCGCGGACAGGGCGGACGCCTCGTGATGGACGTCGACGCGCTGAACAAGTCTTACGACCACTCGCTCGAAAAGTCCGTGCCGGGCGCCGACGTACAGCTCACGATAGACATATTGATTCAGCACTACGCCGAGAAGGCGCTGGCCGACGGCATCCGTAGGACCGGCGCGCGCGCGGGCACCGTCGTCGTGGTCCGCCCGGCCACGGGTGAGATTCTGGCGCTGGCCAACTACCCGACCTTTGACCCGAACAAAGTCGGGGAGTCTAAGGACGCGGCGCGGCGCAACTACGCAGTCGAGACGTCGTTCGAGCCGGGGTCTATATTCAAGCTCGTGACGTATTCGGCGGCGCTCGAAGAGGGGCTGATCCGCCCCGACACTTTGATCGATTGCGGCGGCGGGCAGATAAAGATCGCTGACCGCATAGTTCACGACCACCCCTACGGCACGCTCACGGCGTCGCAGGCGCTGGCGAAGTCTTCCAACGTCGCGGCCATCAAGCTCGGTATGCGTCTGGGCAACGAGCGATTCGCCCGCTACATTCACGCGTTCGGCTTCGGGCAGCGCACGGGCATAGAGCTACCGGCCGAAGCGCGCGGGCTGCTGGCCGACGTGAGCCGATGGGGGCCTACGACTATCGGCTCGATCCCGATGGGCCACGAGGTAGGCGTGACCGCGGTGCAGGGCGTCGCGGCCTTTGCCACGATCGCCAACGGCGGCGTCTACATCGCGCCTCATCTTGTAAGCCGCGTTACGTCTTCTTCGGGCGATCTCCTCGAACAGCACAAGAGCGAACCGCGCCGCGTCGTGAGCGAAGACACGGCCTCTGATTTGAAAGCGATGCTCGAAGGCGTTGTGGTCAAAGGGACGGGCAAGCGCGCGCAGATAAGCGGCTATCGCGCGGCGGGCAAGACCGGCACGGCGCAGAAGGTCGACGAGGTGACGAAGCGTTATTCGAATACGCGTTACGTAGCCTCTTTCGCGGGCTTCGCGCCGGTCAATAATCCCGAGGTCGCTTGTCTAGTCTCGCTCGACGAGCCTCGCGGCGCTTACCACGGGGGCGACGCGGCGGCGCCGGTCTTCGCGCAGGTCGTGGCCGACACGCTACAGATTCTGGGCGTGCCGCCCGAAGACGATCCGGGGTCCGGGCTGAAGGCGGCCGATTTCCACGTCTTCGACATCCCGCGGGCCGTCGTCGCGGGCGGCTCTCCTTCTTCCGAAGAGGAAGCCGACTCGCGCCCCGCGCTCGACGTTACCGCGACGAATGAGTCTAAAGACGCATCTAAGCGGTACGGGAGCGTGGTCGTGCCCGACCTGATGGGGAAAGGTATTCGCGAAGCCGTGGCGTTGTGCGCGAAGCGAGGGTTGATATTGAAGGCGAGCGGCGAAGGCGTGGTCGCGGGCCAGACGCCTTCGCCCGGCGCTTTAGTCAGCGAAGACACCGTCTGTGTCGTGAGGCTTTCAAAACAGGTTTTGAGGAAGAGAGAGAAAGAAGAGGTCGCGCAGGTCGAGGCGCGGCCCGCTCGCGCGGAGAAGCGAGAGAAGCAGAAGCCGCAACCCGCGAAGGGTGCGCCCGCAAAGGGCGCGACGCGACCGCGTTTGAAATTAGCGAAAGGCACGACGGCAAGGACGAATTGAAGCTCGATGAATTAGCACGCCTCATCGACGCGAAAGCCGCACGAGGGCGGCTCGATGGTGAAGCGCGCGACGTGACTCACGATTCGCGGGCCTGCGCGCCGGGCGCGGTCTTCGTAGCAATACGCGGCGAGAAGACGGACGCGCACCGCTTCGTCCCGCAGGCGATCGAAGCCGGAGCGGTCGCGATCATCTCGGAGCAGCCAGCGCCGGACGAGGTTTTGGACCGCGCGGCCTGGATTGAAGTCGCCGACGCGCGCGCTGCGGTGGCGGCCGCCGCCGCAGCGGTTCACGGTAACCCGTCGGAGCGGTTGAAGCTCGTAGGGGTAACCGGGACGAACGGCAAGACGACGACCGCCCATTTGATCGATTCGATAATCCGCGTGGCCGAAGGAACCTCGGCCATGTTCGGGACGATCAACCACCGGATAGGCGACCGCGCGGAGACAGCGCGACACACTACGCCGGAGGCCGCCGACATTCAGCGGATGCTGGCCGAAGCCGTGCGAGAAGGGTGTAGCACGGCGGTGATGGAGATTTCTTCGCACGCTATTGAGTTGCGCCGCGCGCAGGGGCTGAAGCTGGCCGCGGCCGTCTTCACGAATTTGACGCGCGACCATCTCGACTATCACAAGACGATGGAGAGCTACTTCGCCGCAAAAAAGAAACTGTTTGACGGGAGCCTCGGCCAAGCGCCGCGCGCTTCCGTCATCAACGTCGACGACGAGCATGGCCGCAGGCTTCTCAATGACGCGAAAGGCGGAAAGATCACTTATGGCTTCGGCGATGCGGCAGACGTTAGGACTGATGATTTCAGGCTGACGAGCGGGGGAATGGTCTTCACAGCCCACACTCCCGCGGGGCAGGTCGAGATCACGTCGCCGCTCGTAGGCCGCCCGCATGTTTACAACACGCTCGCGGCCGTCGCCACAGGATTGGCTCTGGGATTTGATTTGGAGGTGGCTGCGCGCGGCGTGGCCGATTGCCGTCTGGTGCGCGGGCGGTTCGAGCAGGTGCGAGTCGAAGGCGGGCGGCAGCCCGATTTCACCGTCATAGTCGATTACGCCCACACGGACGACGCGCTCAAGAACGTCTTGCAGACCGCTCGCGAAATCGCCGGGGCGGCGGGGCGAGTGATAACCGTCTTCGGCTGCGGCGGCGACCGCGACCGCACGAAGCGCGCCCCGATGGGCGAGATCGCCGCGACGCTGAGCGACATCGCGATTGTGACTTCGGACAACCCGCGCAGCGAAGACCCGCTGGCGATTATCGAAGACATAGAGGCGGGATTGAAAAGGACCGAGCGCCGTTATTTGAAGCTGCCCGACAGGCGCGAAGCGATCTTTCGCGCTATCGATGAAGCGCGCGCGGGCGACGTAGTCTTGATCGCGGGCAAAGGGCACGAGACTTATCAGATTCTGGGCGACCGCACGATCCACTTCGACGACAGCGAAGTGGCGCGCGAGGCGATGATGGGCCGCATATGAAGTTTGACGAGATCATAAAAGAGATCGGCGCGGGACTCGCACCACGATGGGTGACAGAGCTGGCGTTCGAACCGGCGGGCTATTCGATCGACTCGCGAACGGTCCGCGAAGGCGAATTGTTCTTTGCCATTCGAGGAGAAAACTACGACGGCCACCGGTTCGTCGCCGAAGCAATAAAGAAGGGCGCATTTGCCGCGGTAGTCTCCGACGAGTTTGCGGCCGCAAACACAACGATGGCCGCGAATCTGGTCGGAGTCGCCGACACGCTCGCGGCGTTGCAGCAACTGGCCTCGGCTGTTCTGAGGAACTGGCCGGGCCGCGCCGTCGGCATAACCGGGAGCATGGGGAAGACGACCACAAAGGAGATGACCGCGGCGGCGCTCGCTCGCGGCGGGAGCGTCACAAAGACGACCGGCAACCTGAATAACGCTTACGGGCTGCCGCTGTCGGTGCTCAAGATGGAGACAGACGGCGCGCGCGCTTCGGATTTCGACTTCGCGGTCTTCGAGATGGGGATGAATCACAAGGGGGAGATAAGCGAGCTTACACGCATCGCGCCGCCCGACCTGGGGCTCGTCACCATCGTCGCGCCGGTCCACCTCGAATTCTTCCCTTCCGTCGACGCGATCGCCGAGGCGAAGGCGGAGATGGTCGGCGGCATCAAGCCGGGCGGCGTCGCCGTGCTCAACGCGGACGACGAGCGCGTGGCGCGGATGCGAGAGCTGCGCACGGACATCGATTATCGCCTCTTCGGCATGTCGAACGCGGCGGACGTGACCGCGCGCAATATCAGAGCCGAAGGCTTGAACGGCACGAGCTTTCTCCTGGTCACGCCGCGCGGAGAGGTCGAAGCCCGATTGCGCCTGGCCGGCCGTCACAACGTCTACAACGCGCTGGCCGCCGCCGCGGTCGCGGACTTTTACGAAGTGCCGCTCGACCGCATAGCAGAAGCGCTCTTCGAATCGTCGAGCCCGCGCATGCGCGGCGAGGTCGTGCGCTTTAAAGAAGGCTTCACGCTCATCGACGATTCTTACAACTCGAACCCGCGCGCGCTCGTCGAGATGATGACGACGATCTGCGCGAACGAGGATTGCCAGCGGCGAGTCGTGGTCGCGGGCGAGATGTTAGAGCTGGGCGCGACAGGCACCGCGCTCCACCGCGAGGCGGGAGAGAGCGCCGCGGAGCTCGGAGTCGACTTGATAGTAGGGGTCCGCGGGCTCGGGCGAGAGATAGTCGAAGGCGCGCGCGCGCGAGGCATGAGCGAACGGGCGGCCGTCTTCTGCGAGACGCCCGAAGAGGCGGCCGAGCTGCTCGCGCGAGAGGCGCGCGCGGGCGACCTCATACTCGTCAAAGGGTCGCGCGGCGTGAAGACGGAGATCGTTGTTCAGCGGATGAAGCAGAAGTTTGAGCAGAGCGAAGAAGCGAAGCGTGAGAACGGCGACGCGGCGACAAACAGTGTTCATTAAATCGTCGCGCGGCTGAGAGGACTGGATGTTTTATTACTTAGAACTGTTAAAAGACTTCCACGACAGCCTCTCATTCCTGCGCATATTCAATCAGGTGACTTTCCGCACGGCTTGGGCGGCGATAACGGCGCTGCTCATCAGCCTGATGTTCGGGCAGCGAATGATTACGATGCTCCGCCAGTTTCAGATCGGCCAGCAGATACGCGAAGAGGGGCCGCGCACGCACCTGTCGAAGCGCGGCACCCCGACGATGGGCGGCGTGCTGATCATACTCTCCGTAGTCATCTCGACGCTGCTGTGGTCGAACCTGTCCGTCGTCTACGTCTGGATAGCCGTGGGCGCGACGCTGGCGTTCGGCGGGATAGGGTTCGCCGACGACTACTTGAAGATCAAGCGGCGACACAACCTCGGGCTGACGGGCAGGCAGAAACTTGCGCTCCAGTTTCTGGCGGCGATCGGCATAGGTCTTTCGCTCCATTTCTTCACCTCGTACAGCACGCGTCTGAGCGTGCCGTTTTTGAAAGACCTCGTGCCGGAGATTTACTGGCCGATCTACCTGCTCGTCTTCACTCCGATCGTCATAGTCGGTTTTTCAAACGCGGCGAACCTGACAGACGGGCTGGACGGGCTTGCGATCTCCGTGACTATGGTGACGGCGGCGGCGCTCACGGGGTTCACCTACGTGACGGGGCACATGATTTTCGCAGACTACCTGGGGCTGGTCTATAACACGGAGGTTCACGAGCTGACGATATTCTGCGCCGCGCTTACGGGCGCGAGCCTCGGCTTTCTGTGGTTCAACGCGCCGCCCGCCGAAGTCTTCATGGGCGACGTTGGGTCGCTAGGCATCGGCGGCGCGATCGGCGTAGTGGCGGTGATGATAAAGCAAGAATTCCTGCTCGTGATGATCGGCGGCGTCTTCGTGCTGGAAGCGCTGTCGGTGATCTTGCAGGTCTTGTCGTTCAAGCTTTTCCGGCGGCGCATATTCAAGATGGCTCCTCTGCATCATCACTTCGAACTGAACTACCCGCCCGAAGTCTCGCGGCGCATGGAGCCGAAGATAGTTTTTCGATTCTTGATACTGGCGATACTGTTCGCGCTCTTGAGCCTGTCGACGCTCAAGCTGCGGTAACGCATGGATCTGAAAGGCAAAAAGGTATTGATCGTGGGGCTCGCCCGCAGCGGGGTGGCGGCGGCGCGTCTGCTCGTGACGTACGGCGCTATGGTGATGGCCAACGACGTGAAGGCGGAAGCGCAGCTTGCCCCGCAGGCGGCCGAGCTGCGCAAGCTCGGCGTGATGCTCTCTCTGGGCGCTCATCCCGACAGCATCTTTGAGAACGCCGACCTGATAGTCGTAAGCCCCGGCGTGCCCGCGGACATCGCGCCGCTTGAGCGGGCGCGGCGCGCGGGGGTCGAGATAATCAGCGAGCCGGAATTAGCCGGGCGATTTTTGAAAGGCCGATTGATAGGCATCACAGGCTCTAACGGCAAGACGACGACCACGACGCTGACGGGCGAGCTGATGCGGGCGGTCGGGGCTTCGGTCGTCGTAGGCGGAAACATCGGGACGCCGCTGACGAGCCTAGTCGAAAGGACGAGCGACCAGACGTGGACCGTGGCCGAGCTATCGAGCTTTCAGCTTGAGACGGTTCAATCGCTGCGAGTGAACATCGCGGTCGTAACGAACATAACGCCCGACCACCTGGACAGGCATGGCTCGATGGAGAACTACGTCCGCGCGAAGCACAGGATATTCTTGAACCAGGGCGAAGGCGACCGGGCAATTCTTAACGCCGACGACCCTGGCGTCACCGACATGGTCGAGACTTTAGGCGTCGACTCCGAGCGAGTCTATTTCAGTTCCGCCGGTCGCCAAACAGACATCTACGCGCGCGCGGGGAGCATTTACACGACGCTTGTCAACGCGGACCGCAGCGAAGCCGAGGTCATCCCCTTGAGTGAAATCGCCGTGCCGGGGATGCACAACGTAGAAAACATCATGGCCGCTTTGGGCGCGACCGTTTGCGCGATGGACTTGAACAAAAGCCACCTGCCGGCGCTCAGAGAGGCCATAAAGCAGTTCAAAGGCGTCGAGCACCGCATAGAGCATGTGACGGAGGTCGAAGGCGTCAAGTTTTATAACGACTCGAAGGCTACGAACGTAGACTCGACGGCGAAGGCGCTCGAAGCCTTTTCAAACAACGTCATCCTGATACTCGGCGGGAAGGACAAGGGCAGCGATTACACTGTGCTCGCGCGGCTGATCGAAGAGCGCGTGAAGCACATAATCTTGATAGGCGCCGCAAGCGACATAATCGCCGCGCAGCTTCACGAAGTTCGGCCGATGACGCGCGCTCGCTCGATGGACGACGCGGTCGTTAAGGCTATGGAGGTCGCCACGGCGGGCGACACGGTGCTGCTCGCGCCGGCATGCGCGAGCTTCGACATGTTCGAGAACTACGAGCACCGCGGCCGCGCATTCAAGCAGGCTGTGTACAAACTCGTCAGCCAGATTCACAGCGGCTGGACGGGCAGATTAACTACATGAAGTGCTGAGTGCTGAGTCCTGAGTGCTGAGTTAAATACCCTCACTCAGGACTCAGCACTCAGGACTCAGGACTAAGAAAGTATGGCGACTGCATACAGAATAGAGAGCCCGCGATGGAAGCGCGATACGGCCATGCACGCGCCGATGTCGCGAGAGCTCCCGGTCGACAAGGTCCTGGTGGCGCTCGTCGTCGGGCTGACACTGTTCGGCACCGTGATGGTCTACAGCGCGTCGGCCGTGCTGGCTCAAAAGAACTATGGCAACCAGTACTACTTCCTGCTACGCCAGGGGGCGTGGGCCGCGATCGGGTTGATAGCGATGGCCGTGGCTCTGAGGATCGATTACAGGCATTACAAACGGCCGGGCTTTCTGATCCCGATCCTCGGCGTGACAAGCGTCCTGCTAGTGGCTGTGCTTTTCTTCCCGGCCGTCAACGGGACGCACAGGTGGATCAGGTACGGGAGCTACATCTCCATCCAACCTTCGGAGATCTCGAAACTGGCTCTGGTGGCCTTTTTGGCGTTCTTCCTCGAACGCAAGTCTGACGAGATAGAGAGCTTCAGACGCGTCTTCATACCGGCGGCCGGGGTGGCGGGGATGACGATCGTGATGGTCGCGGCGGAGCCCGACCTTGGCACGGCGCTGGCGCTCGGCGCGGTCTTCGCGGTGATGATGTTTCATGCGGGCTCGCCGATCCGTTACCTCGCCTCGATGGCCTTACCGGCGCTGCCCGCGCTCGTTTACATGCTGATCGTGCCCTGGCGATTCAAGCGGCTCATGGTCTTCCTCGACCCGTGGAAGGACCAGACGGGGACGGGCTTTCAGGTAGTTCAATCGCTGATCGCGATCGGCAGCGGGGGCTTGAGCGGCACAGGGTTCGCGCAGGGCAAACAGAAGCTCTTTTACCTCCCCGCGCCGCACACCGATTTCATATTCGCGGTGATAGGCGAGGAGCTGGGCTTCATAGGGGCCGCCACGGTGGTGATGCTTTTCGGCCTGCTGGCGTGGAGAGGTTTCCGCGCGGCGCGGTTTGCGCCCGACCTGTTCGGGCAACTGCTGGCAATAGGGATCACGGTGATGATCATCGTCCAGGCTCTGTTCAACGTCAGCGTGGCGCTGTCGCTTGTGCCGGCCAAAGGCATCCCTTTGCCGTTCATAAGCTCGGGCGGCTCGTCGCTGGCCATCAGCCTGTTCGCCACGGGCGTGCTGCTCAACGTGTCGAAGCACGCGAAGGCACATTAGTGCTGAGTGCTGAGTGCTGAGTGCTGAGTGAAAACCGGCACTCAGCACTCAGCACTCAGCACTCAGGACTGGAATGCGTGTGATTATCGCGGCAGGCGGGACAGGCGGGCATATATTTCCGGGCGTGGCCATCGCGCGCGAGATTCTTCGGCGCGACCCCGCGGCGGAGATACTCTTCGTAGGCACACGCCGCGGGCTTGAGTCGAAGATAGTGCCGCGCGAGGGCTTCAAGCTCGAACTGATAAAGGTGAGCGCGCTCAAGGGCGTGTCGGCGGTTCAAAGGTTGAAGTCGCTGGGCGGCCTTCCGCTGAGCTTCATCGCGGCGCGCAGAATATTGAAGCGGTTCCGGCCCGACGTTGTGATAGGGGTCGGAGGTTATTCGTCGGGGCCGACCCTGCTGATGGCCTCGATGTTGCGGATACCGACTATGGTCGTTGAGCCGAACGCGATGCCTGGCTTTACGAACCGCGTGCTCGCGCGCTGGGTCGATGCCGCCGCGCTTACTTTCGAAGACGCGCTCAAGTATTTCGGCGAGCGAGGCCGCGTCACCGGCAACCCGATCCGAAACGACTTCGCGCTGCTAAAGAAAAAAGAGCGGGGCGAGCGCTTGAGCGTTTTGATATTCGGCGGCAGCCAGGGCGCGCACGCCATCAACACGGCGATGGTCGAGGCTTTGAAACTGCTCGCGCCGTACCGTGACCGTCTCGACATAACGCACCAGACGGGCGAGCGAGATTTCGAGACGGTGAAAGGCGGCTACGCGGAGGCGGGCTTTGACGCGGCCGACGTCAGGCCGTTCATCGAGGACATGGCGAGACGTTTCGAGAATGCGGACGTGCTCATCTGCCGGTCGGGCGCGACCACGGCGGCCGAGGTGGCGGCGGCCGGGAAGGCGGCGATCTTCGTCCCCTTCCCTTTCGCGACCGACGACCACCAGCGCAAAAACGCCGAAGCGTTCGTGCGCGCGGGCGCGGGCCGCATGATCTTGCAACAGGAGCTGACGGCCGAACGCCTGGCCGCGGAGATCAAGAGCTTGATCGACGCGCCCGACGAGATTGACCGTATGGAAGAGTCGAGCCGGCGGCTCGGGCGGCCCGACTCGGCCGAGCGCGCGGTCGACCTCGCGATGGAGATTGCCCGTCTGAGATCTCAAATTTGAGATCCGAGATTAGAGAGATGCTTTTCAGAGGAGTCAGACACATACATTTCGTCGGCATAGGCGGCATAGGCATGAGCGGCATTGCCGAAGTGCTCCTGTCGCTCGGCGAAAACTTCCGCGTGACCGGGAGCGACCTCAAGCGGTCCGCGATCACCGACCGGCTTGAGTCTTTAGGCGCGACCGTGTGGGAAGGCCACAGCGGAGAGCACGTCACGGGCGCGGACGTGGTCGTCTGCTCTTCGGCCGTGCGCGACGACAACCCCGAAGTCATGGCCGCGCGCCAGCGTTTGGTGCCCGTGATCCCGCGCGCAGAGATGCTGGCCGAGTTGATGCGGTTGTACAGGCACGGCATCGCGGTGGCGGGGACTCACGGCAAGACGACTACTACTTCTATGATCGCGCACCTGATGACGACCGCCGGCTTTGACCCCGCGGTCGTCGTCGGAGGGAGGGTCGCCTCGCTCGGCTCCAACGCGAGGCTCGGCCGCGGAGAGTACATCGCCGTGGAAGCCGACGAATCGGACGGGTCTTTATTGCTGCTGACGCCGACGATCGCCGTGCTGACGAACATCGATAGCGATCATCTAGACTTTTTCTGCGACGGGATCAGCCAGATCAAGGAGTGTTTCGCCACGTTCGCCAACCGCGTCCCTTTTTACGGGACGATAGTGCTGTGCCTCGACGATCAGAACGTGCAGGCGATCATCCCTGACATAACTCGCCGCACGATCAGCTACGGGCTGGCCGCGCAGGCTGATGTCTCGGCTTGGCAGATTCAGCTCGACACGGGCTTCGGGTCGGACTTCACGGTCCGCGCCTTCGGAATAGAGCTCGGGAATATCAGGCTGCAAGTGCCGGGCCTCCACAACGTCTACAACGCGCTGGCGGCCGTCGCCGTCGGGCTCGACCTGAACATCAAGTTCGAAGAGATAGCGGAGGCGCTGAAAGAGTTTCGCGGGGCCGAGCGCCGGTTCCAGGTCAAAGGCGAAAAGAGTGGCGTGATGGTCGTCGACGATTACGGCCACCACCCGACGGAGATCAAAGCGACGCTCGCGGCGGCGCGCACTTCGGGCCGCAGGGTCGTGACCCTCTTCCAGCCGCACCGCTATACGCGCACGCGGGATTTGATGGACGATTTTGCGAGGTCTTTCTACGGCGCAGATGTCTTGCTGGTGGCAGACATCTACGCGGCGAGCGAGGACCCTATCGAGGGTATCAACAGCCGCGCGCTGGTGGAGAAAATTGAGAGGTTCGGCCACCGCCACGCCGAGTACGTCGGCAAGCTGGCGGGCGCGGCCGAACGACTCAAACAGATCGCCCGCCCCGGCGATCTCGTGCTTACGCTCGGAGCAGGAAATGTATATCAAGCAGGAGACGAATTGCTCCGAATCTTGGATTAGGGCCATCTGAAATTTCAAATTTGAAATTTCAGATGGAGTGGGAGGTGACACTGTGGCAATGGCTCAAAAGAGCGAGCCCAGGGGGCGCGTCCAGGTAGTCACGCCGCGCACGTCGCGCAAGATCAACAAGGCCCGCTCACGCAAGTCGAACGCGGGGGCGGTCAACGTAGGGAAAGCTTTCAAGTCCGCGGCCCGGCTCGCCAGGCCCGCGGCGCTGCTGGCAGGGATAGTGCTGATGATAGTCGGTTACAAAGCTCTGGCTAACTCGCCGCTGTTCGAGGTCCGCGCCATCGAAGTGACGAACGCTCAGCCTGCCCTGGCGCAGGATGTCGAGCAGGTGGTGCGGCGCGCGGTCGGACAGTCGAAGCTCTTAAGCGTCGACCTGGCGTCGGTGCGGCAGAAGATCGAACAACTGCCGCGCGTGAGCCGCGCGACCGTCTCTCGCGTGCTGCCCGATTCCATATACGTCCGCGTCGAAGAGCGCAAGCCGACCGTGCTTGCGCGGCGCTCGTCGAGCGAGCTTGTCTGGTTCGACACGGACGCGGTCGAGATGGGCGAGTTTTCCGAGATCAAGTTAGGCGACGGGCAGGAGATTCCGCCCATCGCTAAAGGCTTTTCCGAAGACACGCGCTCGCAGGCCGCGATTTCGGAAAACCGCGAGCGCATAGCGCTCTACAAGCAGATCGAGCGCGACTTCAGCGAGGCTCCCAACCCCGTGTGGAACCTCGTCGACGAGATCGATCTGACTTTTACAAAAGATGTGAACTTAAGGATCGCGAACTCCGCGATCACGGTCCACATCGGCAGCAAAGACTTTCGCAACCGGTTCGAGACGGCGCTCCAGATACTCGGCGCGATCCAGCGAGGCGACGGCGAGCTTCTCTCCCGCTTCCGCGTGGCTGACGTCGAGCGGCTGATCGCGAACTCGGACTACATTAATTTTATCGACGCGGCGCGGCCCGACCGCATCGTGTTGAATTTCGCCACCCCCGGCACACAGAAAGCAGTGAGGCAGGAGACAAATAAGAAGTCCTGAGTGCTGAGTGCTGAGTGCTGAGTAAAACTCAGGACTCAGGACTTTGAACTCAGCACTCAGAATTGGGCCGGAGGATTAAGAATGCCTAAGGTAAATAAACACATAGCGGCTCTCGACATCGGCACCACAGAGGTGCGCGCGGTCGTGGGCGAGATAACTGAAAACGATCAGCTCGAAATCATCGGCATAGGCCGGTCGCCTTCGCGCGGCGTGCGCAAAGGCGTAGTCGTAAACATCGAGGCGACGGTCGAGGCCATAAAGCACGCCGTCGAGGAGGCCGAGATGATGTCGGGCCTCCCCGTAGACGCCACCTACGTGAGCATCGGCGGCGCGCAGGTGCGCGGGATCAACTCGCGCGGCGTGATAGCCATCAGCCGCCGCAACCGCGACATCATGGAGGAAGACGTTTACCGCGTCATCGACCAGGCGCGCGCCGTAAGCGTACCCACGGACCGCGAGATCATAGACGTGCTGCCGCAGGAGTTCACCGTCGACGGCCAGGACGGCATCGGCAACCCGATAGGCTTTCTCGGGATGCGGCTCGAAGCTTCGGTCCACGTCGTCACTTCGCCGATCACGGCCCGCCAGAACGTCATATCGTCGGTCAACCGCTCGGGCATGGTCGTCACGGACACGGTCGTAAACCACGTAGCCGCAGCCGAATCGACGCTGACTCCCGACGAAAAAGAATACGGCGCGGCGGTCATAGATATTGGAGCAGACATAACGAACCTCACCGTCGTTTACCGCGACGCGATAAGACACACGGCCGTCTTCCCTATGGGCGGCAACCATTTCACAAACGATATAGCGGTGGGGCTGCGCACCCCCGTGCCCGAGGCCGAGCGGATCAAGCGCGTGGAAGGCTGCGCGCTGGCCGCGCTGATGGGCGACCACGAACGCGCGCACATGGTCGAGGTCCCGAGCGTGGGAGGGCGTCAGCCCCGGCTCTTAAGCCGCCAGATTCTATGCGAGATACTCCAGCCGCGCGCCGAAGAGATATTCAGCCACGCCTCGGAAGAGATACAGCGCGCCGGGTTCGAGCGGCAGATACTCTCAAGCGTCGTGCTGGTAGGGGGCGGCTCGCTTATGGACGGCATAGTCGAGATGGCCGAACAGGTCTTAGACCTGCCCGCGCGCCACGGGTTGCCCGATTTCGTCGGCGGGCTTACGGGCGAGATTGATTCGCCCGCTTACGCCACGGTGGTCGGGACAATGCTCTACGGTTTTCATAAGCAGATGAATCAGAAAAAGATTCATTCGCTTAAAGACGGAGCGCCGAAAGCGCCCAGTTTTTGGGAGAGATGGTTTCGTTAATCATCTTAAAAAAATGTTTCACGGCGGGCAAAAAAAAGTTGTAGGGGCTCGGCGTCTGTGCTACTATGCGGTGTGTCTTCCGAGACTTGGTCTACCACATATTGTAGCAACCGGCTGCCAGCCTCAAAATGGCACTGTTAGGAGAACCCCCACTGACGCGGGCGCGAATTAAGCGCCCGACGGGGTAGAAGTGTATCCTCGGTGGGGTCCACCGGCAGTGTTTGAAAGCTTAAGACTTCTAGAGAGTTTCGGTTTCGTGTAGGTGACTCTCATCTGCTTGTGGAGAGAGTCGCTTACCCGGTTGCTAACCCATTGTTCGCAGGAGGCACCAATAATGGCAGCGGATGAACGCAAAGAGAGCCGGGGCGGATCAATAATCTTCGACGACATAAGCGAAGCCGTCAACGGGGCTAACATAAAAGTCGTCGGCATCGGCGGCGGCGGCGGCAACGCCGTTAACCGGATGATAGAGGCTGGGATCGAAGGGGTGCAGTTCTTAGTCGCCAACACCGACCTCCAGGCGCTGAAAAGCTCGCGAGCTTCGATCAAGATCCAGATAGGCGAGAAGCTCACACGGGGCCTTGGGGCGGGCGGCGACCCGGAGATCGGCCGGCAGTCGGCGCTCGAAGATACCGAAAAGATAATCGAGGCGCTCGAAGGCGCCGATATGGTCTTCATAACTACGGGCCTGGGCGGCGGCACGGGCACGGGCGCGGCGCCGATAATCGCGAGCCTCGCCACGGAGCTAGGCGCGCTGACAGTCGCCGTGATAACTAAGCCCTTCCGCTTCGAGGGGCGCCGCCGCCAGCGCCAGGCCGAGCAGGGCCTGAACGAGCTGCGCGAGTGCGTTGACACAGTCATCACGATCCCCAACGAGCGGCTGCTTAACGCCGTCACAAAGGGGACGCCTTTCCTTGAATCCTTCAAGCTCGCAGACGACGTGCTGCGCCAGGCCGTGCAGGGCATATCCGACATCATCACCGTGCCGGGCTTAATCAACGTAGACTTCGCCGACGTGAAGACGATCATGGCGGGAATGGGGATTGCGCTGATGGGCACGGGCGCGGCCGTGGGCGAAAACCGCGCGCTCGAAGCGACGCAGCGGGCCATATCGAGCCCGCTGTTGGAAGAGGCTTCGATCGAAGGCGCGAAGGGGTTGCTCGTTAACGTGACGGGCGGGACCGATCTGACGCTGTTCGAAGTCAACGAGGCGATGTCGATCATACACGACTCTGCCGACCCGGACGCGAACATAATATTCGGCGCGGTCCTGGACCAGGCCCTAGGCGACGAGATGAAGATCACGGTCATCGCTACGGGGTTTGAGAAAGCCGCGGCTGCGGCGGAGCCGGCCCCCCGGACCTACACCGCGACGCCCGCGGCCGGTACCGAATCGCCTCGCGCGGGTACTGCGGGCGGACAGACGACGGGGCCGCTAAACGACCCGCTGCGCAGGGACGACATAGACGTTCCCGCATTCATGCGTAAGAAAGCCGATTAAGCCGAGACGCCATAAGTTCCGACGTGCGTAATCCTCCAAGCTGTCAGGCCGCTGCTCGCGAGGCAGCGGCCATTTGTTTTCTACCGGAAATGGATCAAAACAGTTTGAGTTTTCCGATCCCGGCCAATAGAATTTCTATTGCTCGCCGAGGTCCCGTCGGAGGACCCATATGCTGTTTTGGCAGTCCTATCATCGAGACCGAGCGACGTAGCGTGTGGCCGCGCTCGTCTGCCGAAAAATTCCTGGTTACTCTGCACCGGATTTATATCTCGCCTGGAAAGGAAATGGAGAGATAGCGGATGCGAACTGTTGATGAGTTAGAGGTGAGTTACCCCCACCTTGAACGACCGAGACTCGATCTCAAGCCCGGCCTTATAGAGAAACTGGAGCGCAGAAAGATACTGGTCCTGGCCGTTTTGACGCTGGCCGCATTTTGCGTGCGCGCCTACCAGCTCGACGCCGTGGGGTTGGCCGAAGACGAGACGAACAAGATGTTCGCCATCCGCTCTTACGAACAGGGAGACTTCACGGCCAACGCCGACCACCCGATGGTGATGAAGATGCTCTGCTACGGATCGCTCCACCTGGCGGGGGCGTGGAACGCCTCGGTAGGAAATATCACGGGCATGAGCGTCTCTGAGGAGACCGCGCTGAGGATGCCCAACGCGCTGTTCGGGGCGCTGACGGTGATCCCGCTATTGCTGTTCGCGTCGAGCCTCTTCGGATTCCGCACGGGGCTGGTCGCTTCGCTGTTGTGGGCCTTCGGCCTCAACGCCGTCTGGATCAACCGCGTGGGCAAGGAAGACACGCTGCTGGTCTTCTTCATGCTCACGGCTTACCACCTCTACAACCGCGCGAAGCGGCTCCCCGAATCGGACGTTGCGGGGCAGGAGCGGCTTTACGCGCTGGCGGGGGCGGCCTTCGGGCTGATGCTGGCCTCGAAGTACTTTCTCCATTATTTCGGGCTGAACGCCCTGTTTTATTACCTCGCGGGTTACGACAGCCGCAACAACCGCGCGCTCACGCGCCGCATGTGGCTGAAGTTCTTCGGCGCGATGATACTGGCGTTCGTCGCCTTCAACCCCGCGGCGTTCCTGCCGAAGACCTGGCGGTACCTTTTAGAGTTCGTAAGCGAAAACCTCGTCACGCATCACGGCTACCCGTTCATGGACGGCCTCTATCACAACGAGCTTTCGGCCATGACGAGCGGGATGCCATGGTATTTTTATTTTCTCTTTCTCACGATCAAGCTCCCGCTCCCGCTGCTCCTAGCCTTCGCCGTCGGCCTGGTCGAACTCTTCCGCCACAGGGGTGACCCCGAGGTGGCGCGCGGCTACCTCTTCCTGAGGATGATGCTCCTCTTCTGGCTCTTGCCGATGTCCCTGGTCGGATCGAAGTTCCTGCGCTACACGCTGACCTTCATGCCGCTGCTCTACATGACGGCGGCGGTCGGCATAGTCGTGATATGGCGGATGGCTTCGCGGGCCGTCAAAAAGATGAAGCTTGAGCCGCGCATCTGGCCGCGGGCGGCTGCCGTCGCCGTCGCTTTGATCTTCGTGCTCGCGCCCGCGATCACGACCGTCAGGAGCCTTCCCTACCCTTCGCTCTACCTCAACGCTCTGGGCGGTGGTCATACTGGGTATTATTTCCCACACGATGAGTTTTACGACCTCGGCGCGAGAGAGAGCATCAAGCACGTAGCGGAGACGGCCCCCGAGGGCGCGTCGCTCGCGAGCGAGATTCCGGGCGTAGTCCAGTATTACCTCGAACGGTACAACCGGCCGGACATTCGCTCCGAGATAATATCTCACCCGAAGTTCGACCTCTTAGAAGACCCGCCGGATTATATATTACTCCAGCGCGGGCGGCTCTACTTTGAAAACCTCGAAGAGTTCAAGCTGATCGAGAGGAGCTTCTCGCCCGAGCAGGCCAGCTCATACCTCGGGGCAGACGCCGCTCGCGTCTACCGCCTGGACCGCGCGCGCCTCAACGAGCTGCACTGGGCGAAGGGGCAATCGCGGCGTCACTCTTCGATGATAAAGTAGTCCGCGTCTCGGAGCACGCGGTCGGGGTGGGTCACGTGTTGCAGCCTTACCGTGTCGCGTCGCACAAGGTCGGAGATCACTACGTAGCTCTTCTCGCCGAAATCGAGGAATGCCTGGAAGGGTTTCTTATCGAAGCGGTTCGTTTTCTCAACCTGCCTTAGCACGCTGGCGCCGCGAGGGTCGTTCGCCTTCTGGAACATCTCGACGCCGCGGAACTGGCCCTCGCGGTCGACGATTATCACGGGCACAAGCTCCAGTTTTTCCGGGAAGGCCTTCTCCGCGCCTCGCGCGATCTGCTCGCGCGCCATCTCGCGAAGCTCGTCCTTTCGACTGCTGAGCAGCTCGGCCAGGTTAGCGAATATCTCCTGGCTCGCGGCCCTCGTCAAGCTCTTAGGCTTTGCGAGGCTGCTCTCCTCCCAGGCGCGTATCATCTCCCAGGCTGCGGCGGGGATCTCCGCGGAAGCGTCGCGCGGCGGGCTGTAGTCGGAGGCCGCGCGCTCGGCGCGGGCGTACTCGGCCAGGTCGTCGGCGCAGTCCCGGCACATAGCCACGTGAGCGGCAATCTGCCGGCTATCGGAGCGCGGCCGGCCATGATAAAACCGCTCAAGCTCGGCGGCGTCCGGGTGCTGATCTGATGCTTCGGATTTCATCGCGGAGACCACTTCGACAAGCGAAGCGCAATCTTTGCAGCCTTCGAGGTGCTGACTGACCTCGCGCGCCTCCTGCTCGTCGAGCGCGCCGCTCAAGTAATCGAAAAGGCGCAGATCCGGGTGTGCTGATTTTCTCGACATCAAAATACTTAAATCGATCTTCGGCTCTAAACCTTCTTGTGCGCGGCGCCTCCGACGAGCAACTGCGAGGCTGAAGTGATGCCGCGCTCGGCGAGCCACTTCATCAGCCTCACTCGCAGCCTGCGCGCGCGCTGATAAACAACGTCCTCCGACAACCCATACTTGTCGGCTATATCTTTTGCGCTCTGCTCGCCGATCATGTATTCGTTTACGATCGCGCTGTCTTTCCAGTCCCGGCAAACGTCGGCCAGCAACTGCTCGACCATCTCGTTCTGCTCGCGGCTCGCGGCCGCGGCTTCGGGCGTAGGCCCCGTCGCGGGCGCGGTCTCTACGGCCGGCTGCTCATCCGAGTCGGGGTCGGCCGCCGAGTGGCGCGGGTTCCACGACTTGTCGCGGCCTACGCGCCGTATGGTGTCTATCATCTCGCTTGTCGCGATGCGGGCTATGAAGCTCGAAAGCTTGCCCTGCCTGCGCCACAGCGCCAACCCCCTATAGACTTTAAAGATCACGCGCGCGATAACGTCGTCGGCCGAGTCCCAGGCCGGGAAACGGTAATGCGAGTTGCGCACCACATGATTTATCAACCACTGGTAGCGGCCTATTATGACCTCGAAGCAGAGGTGCGCCGAGTCGCGGTCGCCCTTCAACCGAGCGAGGAAGTTGTCGACCAGCTCCTCGTCGGTTAAATCCGCGAGCTCCCGGGTATCGATCTCGGCTCCCGCTCCTGTCGCGTTCGGCATGCGCTCACTCGTTGTGGCCGTAAATTAACTATGACCAGCGAGCGCATTCTACCATCGAGCCCGTACCGCTCGAAAGCTCACTCATGCGAAGACGGCCGGCCACCGACCGGCCTGACACCAAAAGTGCTGAGTGCTGAAAGCCTGTCTGGAAAGCCTCGTAGAGGCTCGATGTTTGTAGAAGGGGTGCATTACCATCATTCAACTCCTACGGAGTTGTATGTACTGCCTGGCGATCATCTACAAACATCGGGCTCCTACGGAGCCGGGTAAGCTCCTACGGAGCCGAGTAGCTCGCTATTACTCACCACTCAGGACTCAGGACTCAGGACTCAGCACTCAGGACTTGTAGAGGGTTCGCGATATGTCGGCGATGAGCCGGTTAGCGCGTTTTTCGTCTTCGATCCCGCGCGTCAGCACGACCAGCACGTAAGGCTTGCGGTTAGGCGGGTAGACTATTGCCGCGTCGTGGTTGATTTTTGTTATCGAGCCCGTCTTGTGGGCGACTTTCACTTCTTTCGGTAGGCCCGCCGGGATGCCGTCGTTGAATCTCTGTTCGAGCAGTATCTTGACCATCTCGTTTGAAGCCTTCGACGAGACGGCTTGCCGGCGCGCGATATGCCTGAGAATTATCATCAGGTCGCGCGCCGTGGTCGTATTGTTCATCCCACGCTCGTAAGCCTTGCCATCTTCGACCCCGCGCAGGACGCGAATGTTTCGAGCCCCGATCTCGCGCATGTATTCCATCACGCTTGGCGCGGTCACGCGCTCGATCAGCAGGTTGGTCGCCAGGTTGCTACTCGCGTTTATCATCAGGCGTACAAGCTCGCTGACAACTTCCGTCCGGCCTATGCGGTCGTAAAGCGTCTGCTCCGAGTCGCTGTCGGCCGAGATCGAGAACTTTGTGCCGTCGGCTATGCTGATAAAATCGTTCTTTATCGGGATGTAGTCGTTGAGCGAGAGCTTGCCTTTCCGATCCTGGCGGAAGACCTCTATCATCACCGGCACCTTCATAGTGCTGGCCGCGTGAAAACTCTCGTCGGCGTTTATCAGTATCTCCTCGCCCGTCCCCAGGTCGAAGTAGGCCACGCCGACCATCTCCGCGCCGCTCTCTTTTATCAACTGCTGAATCTTTTTTTCGCGATCATTCGGCCCGGCCAACAGGGACGGGCAGAGCATCAACAGTACTATCGCCGTCAGGCGCGCGGGCGTTTTAAGTCTATCTCTCATAATTCAAAGACGCCTGAACGAGCGGGCCATCAGCCCGAGCCCGCCGGCAAATAGCGTCAGCATGACTATGGTGTTGAAGAGATTCGTCGGGAGAAAATAGATGCTGAGGTTCGATATAATTCCGACGAAGATTATTACCGCGCCCCCGCCCGCAAGCAGCCAGCCCGCGATCGACTTGCCGTTAAAGAAGAGCAGCCCGATGCCTATGACGAGCGGGATCAGCGTCAGCCCGAACGTGTTCGTGCCCCACCATTGCCAGTAACCGCTGGTGACTTGAACCTGGCGGAGGATCAAGTACCCGCCCGCGATGGCGAGCGCCAGCCCGAATAAGAAAGTGCCGAGCCCGCCGGGAGTCCCGCCGGGCGACAATTTTCTCTTGAGTTGCTCTTCGGATTCTTCGTGTTCCAAGCGAGTGAAATCTACAACAACTCTCGCGGGGCGGCAAGCTATAGCGAATCACCTGTAGGGGCAGCCCTTGTGGCTGCCCGGATTGGCCGATATGGCCTATGATGCGCTTCGCGCACGGCGGCCAATGATGTCATCGCGCTAACGCGCGATCCGGGCGGGGACAAGCCCCGCCCCTACAATGTTACTTACTCGCGCCCAGCTTCTTAAGCGCCTCGGTCGCGTTCGCGTTGTTGGGGTTCAGCTCAAGCGACTTCTTGTAGTTCTGGATCGCAAGCTCTTTATCGCCGTTCGCCGCAAAGGCTTCGGCCAGGCTGTCGTACGTGTTCGCCGCTCGCGGGTATGCTTCGACGTTGAGCTTGAAGATCTCGATCGCGTCTTTCGTCCGCTTCATGGCGAGCAACTGGTAGCCTAGCGTGTTCAGCTCGGGCTCGCGGAAATCGTAACCGGCGGCCTCTTTCGCCTTCAATTCATGGTATTGCTTGATGGCCGCCTGCACATCCTTTTCGACTACGGTCTTCAGGAGCGTCTCGGAGATGGGCTTCTTCGGCGCGGCGTACGGCTGGTTGTAAAGAATATTCCTTATGGCTCGGTCCATCTCGTCCAGGCGCGTCCCGCCCGTGTTGTTGAGCAGCACGATCAGGTGGCGGTCGTCGACGATCCTCGTGATGACCGTGTTGAAGCCGTTGATCCCCCCGCCGTGCGCGATTACCGTCTTCGCCCCGTTGTTTTCGCCCACGGGCATTTTCGTGACGACCCAGCCATACGCGTAGTTTTGAAGCGCGGGCTTGTACATAATCTCTTTCGATTTGGCCGAGATCAGCTTGTCAGTGTAGAGCGCCTGGTCCCAGATGTAGAGGTCTTCGACCGTCGAATACATAGAGCCCGCGGCGTAGGGCAGCGACATATCCAGGTACGGGGAGTTGAGTATACCTCTGGCGGGATTTCTCTGATACCCGGTCGCACGTTTCTTGATGATCGTCTCGTGTCGGTCGTAGCCCGTATCTTTCATCCCAAGCGGGTCGAGTATGTTCTCCTTCAAGACCTGGTCGTAGGGCTTGCCCGTCACCTTCTCGATTATCGCGCCGAGCAGGAAGTAGCCCGAGTTGTTATAAGAGAACTTCGAGCCCGGCTCGAATTCAAGGTCGCCGCTCGCATACTTCTTGACGAACTCGTCGACTGAGTAAGGGTTGCGGCTTATGTCCTGGAAGAACCTGGGCAGGCCCGTGTAGCTGGGGATGCCCGAGGTGTGATTCAGCAATTGATGTACGGTCACGCGGTCGCCCGTCTCTTTGCGGTAATCGGGCAGGTAATCGGTCACCTTGCCGTCGAGCTTTACCTTCCCCTGCTCGACCAGTTGCAGTATGAGCATGGCGGTGAACTGTTTTGTGATCGAGCCCAAACGAAAGCGGGTGTCCGGCGTGTTAGGAATCTCCCACTCGATGTTGGCGTAACCAAATCCCTTTTTATAGATGACCTTCCCGCCTTCGGCCACGAGCACAGTGCCCATGAACTGGTTGTTCTTGTGATACTGCGACATCAGCTCATCGATCTTGGCGGCCTTGTCTTGCGCCAGGGCCTGGCTTTGAAAAGCTATCAGGCAGACGAAGGTGAATAGCAATAAGGCCCGGCTGCGAGCCGTAAAAGCGGTTTTCATGATACTAATCTCCTTACTTATTTGATCCGGCTTTAATTTCAAAACGAGCGAGCGCGCATAATTGTTTCTCTCAATCCGCGCGGCCTACTTCTTTCGCGCGGTGATGAGCGTCAACCCCGGAGCCGTGCGCGTCTCTTTATAAGTGAGCTTATCAAACCCCGCCTCGCGCAACCAGCCCTCGACCGTCTCTTTCAAGTAAGACGTGCCGCCGGAGGCTACGAGCATGTGGAGCGCCATAAGCGATGGCTGAATGTCGCGCCCGCCCGCGGGCTCTTTAAACATGTCCCACACGGCGAGCACCCCGCCGCGCTTGAGCGCGCGGGCGACTTTGGCCAGCACTTTACGGTTATCCTCTTCAGAGAAGTTATGAATGATGTTGAAGTAGAGCGCGGCGTCGTAATCCTTACCGAAATCGTCAGTCAAGAAATCGCCCACCTGGAATTCGACGCGATCGCTTTTGCCCTCTCGCTCTACGATCTCGCGCCCGATCTCGGAAGTAGGCCCGAGGTCAAACACCGTCGCTTTCAACGAAGGGTATTTTTCGCAAAAGGCTATCGAATACCCGCCGTGCCCGCCGCCTATGTCGAGCAAGCGGCGCGCGCGGCGGGGGAGCCTTATGGCGCGGGTCAGCTCCGGCGCGGTGAAGTGCGCCATGTCGCGAAGCCCCAGGATGTGCCGTTCGAGAATGCGGCGATACTCTTTATCCCTGAGCCAGTTTTGATAATTCGATCCGGGGGCCGCGCCTGTGCGGACCGCGTCTTCCAGGTGCGTCCAGACGGGCCAGAGGTCGTTGACGTGCTCAAGCATGTTGCCTATGTAGGCGGGCGACGAGCGGACCAGCCACTTGCGCGAAATATCCGTGAGCGCCACGCGATCCCCCTCGCGCGCGAGATAGCCGTTTGCGCAGAGCGCGTCGACCAGGTCCGAAATCCCGCGAACGGAAGCGCCAAGGTGCTTCGCCAGCACGCGCGGCGGGAGCGGGCGCTCCGCCAGCGCGTTAAACAGCCCTATCTCGTTGGCCGCCAGTATCGCCTTCGCGTTCATCATCGCGCTGAACGAATCGATCAGAGGCACGGGTATCTGGTTGGCCTTGACGAGCAGCCATTCGAGCAGCCCCTTCGGTTTTGTTCCCACTTTCACTGTCAGTTATCCGATTAACTTATCGCGTAGACAAAATCAAGTTACAAGACCGCTTTGAAGAGATTAAAATGGAACTATGCTTGGTGCGGCGGCTTTGAATCGGAGGGGCGGTAATTTAAACTGCAAGCGAAGGAGCAAGCCATGAAACGAGCGCGACTCATTACCGTGTTATTCATTTTGGCGATGACCGCTCCGGCATCAAGCCGGGTCTTTGCGCAGGAGCAGCCTAAGCAAGAGCGACCGCGCACTTCCAGACCCGCGCGCCAGCCCGCGCAAGAGGCCGCCGAGAAGCAGGAGGCCGAGCCAGTCATCGAGACTACTGAAGAGGTTTTGCGCAAGACGCTGACGGGCTTGTCGGACCAGATGGGCACGCTCACGACCGAGGTAAGAAAGCTGAGGCTAGAGATGGAGCGCAGCTCGCTTACGCTTGAGCTCCTGCTGAACGAAGAGAGGCTGGCGCGGGTGGAAGAGAAGATCGAAGACGCGCTTGATTCCAAGTTTCAGCTCGACCTGCGGGAGCAAGAGATTCAGCGCCGCATGCGGAACATACAGCAAGAGGTCTTGCTTCGCGGCGGGTTGCGTCGCGAGGAGGCCGAGAAGGCGCTACGCGCGGACCTTGAGCGCGCGCTCGAAGACATAAAGAACCAACAAGCGGCTTACCAGCAGCGCATCTCAGAATTGCAGGCCCAGGCCACCCGCCTCCGCCAGCGCGTCGAGACCCTCAGACAGCGGCTTGAACCGGCCGAAAAGCAGTAAGACAGTTTTTAGTTTTTAGTTTTTGGTTTTCAGAATGCGCCTAGATAACAAGCGCTTCCTTCGGAGTGCGGTGACTTGTCACCGCTTTTGTGTTAGGCAAAACGGCTTCCCCTAACCCGAAAGCGCCGACAAGTCGGCGCACTCCGAAGGAGCCGTCTCATACAATCGTAAGCCGCTATAAAAACTACTTGAAGACGACCTTTATAGGCACTTCGACGCGCGGCGATTGCGCGTCATCAGTCTCGATCCGCAAAAGACCGTTGTACGGCCCTGGCTTCGGTAATGAGGCGGGGTCGACCGACACTTTGATGAGGTAGTTGCTGCCTTCCACAATCGTCTGCCGTTCGATCTTCAGAAACGGTAGAGTTGAGTTGATGGACTTTATGTTGAAAGTGCCGATGACCTTTCTTACGCCCAGGCGAAAAGTCTTTGGCAACCCGCCCTTCAGATTGGCCAGCTCCAGCTCGCCGAGGTCGAGGCTCGCGGGAGTGGCGATCAGATTCTCGGCGGCGATGTTGACCGTCAGATTAAGCGTCAGTTGAGTCTGACTTGCGCCCGCCGTCTGGAGCTGTATAGCTTGTTTGTGCGAGCCGGGCTCGTTTATCGGCCCCGACTCTATGTCCAGCCAGTAGCCGTCTTTGTTCGCCTCTCGCCTCAGACGATACCGCCCGCCGTTGTCGTTTAGTAATTGCAGCTCGCCTGTGCCGGGCGCGGTGGGCCTGATTCTAAGAGAGAGCTTGACCGACTCGCCGCGCGCCGCCGCGACCACGGGGTTGGCCGCGGGCCAGACGTTGAACGACCCCGCGGCCTCGCCGTGGCCGATGTTAGAGTTCGCTATCCTCCTGACGAAATCGGGCAGCGGCTTAACGTCGGCGCGCAGCGTCAGCTTTACAACACGGTTGCGCGGGTCGCTGGTGTAGAGATCGTAAACGCGCTCTACGGGACCGACCGTCTCCAATGCCCTTACTGTTATTCGCACGATGCCAGCCTGACCAGGCTGGATGACCTTCTCGAAGTAGAAGTCAATCGGCGGGCATCAGACGGGGGCGGGCCGGAAAGCGCCGGCCGGTCGGAGCGGCAACGTATGCTCGCCAAGCGGGCGGCGGTACAGCGACACGGAGGGGCGGGTTACGAGCAGCGGCTTGTCGGAAAGCTCAAGCGGCGCGTTGCCCTGGTTGGTCACGGTGAAGGTGCTATAGATCTCTTCGCCCGCGAACACCTCGCCGAAATCGTGAAGGGTTTTATCTATGACAAACCGCGGCGTAGGGCTGGCGCCCTTCTGCCCGGTCTGCCCCGCAGCCAGCACCGGCAGGGCAGCCAGGCAAATCGCAACTACAGCCAGCGCTCGCTTACTTCGCCTTCGCCAGAACAACGTCAAACGTCCCTTCCTTATGTTTTTTCTTTTCGCTCAGCCCGATTATAAGCGAGCGCCTCACGAGCCGATCGGTCTCATTATACTTGTCCCCCTCGAAGTAGCACTGAGTAGTGAGGGGCGTATAACCGGGGCAGCTCACGATGTAGTGAATGTGTTTCGCGCGCATGCCTACGACGCCTCCGCCGCTGTAGTTAGCGGGCATGATAGTCTCGAAGCGATAACGGCCGTCCTTGTCCGTCTTCATCTGCCCGCGGAGGTGGAACTTGTCCGGGTCGGGCTGATTCTTCGGGTCGTCGTTGTCATACCGTCCCGCCGCGTTCGCCTGCCACACGTCGACGGTCGCGCCTTTGATCGGCTTGCACGTCTCGGCGTCGATGACGCGGCCCGAAATCATGAGCGGCTCGCCGGGCTCGTCGCCACCGCACAGCTTCGCCGTCCACGGAGCGCCTTTGCGATGGAACGGCCCTTCGGCGTTAGCCTCTGTAGGCTTACAAGAATCGGCCTGCGCCTTCGACTTCAAAAAAGGGATCGCCGCAACACCCGCTAAGATAAACCCACGACGAGATGATTTTGCCTTATCTTTATCTTTCATAGGGCCTCCAGAAATATCGGATAAAGAGCCTTCTCTTGAGCGTGAAAAAACTTTATGCGTTTTACTGATGCAAGTCAATCGGTGTTGACACTATAGTATAGAAGTGCTATAAGCGAATTGTAGCTTTTACCACAATTATTAATTGCTTGTGTTAGGTGTTTTGGTTTCTCTTTCGTTAGGAGGTGTTATGAGAACCTACAATTACTTGCTCAAGCGACCAACATTCATTTTAATGATCGCCGCCTCAGGTTTTGGTCTGTTTTTGGCCCTCAATGCAATACCACAAACAACGTTTTCTAAGAGCCGTGTACAAAGTCCACCTCCAGATGTCAGGGTACGAGTAAGAAGTTATGCCAGTAATTTAAAAGTCATCGATCTAAAATCGGAGGAGAATGGCAGTCGTATTCGCGTAACATTAAAGAATGAGTATAATAAGCATATTACCGCTCTCGTAGTAAACGCGATTAGTCAGAGAATCTCATCTGATTTTCTTCCCGATGTCGGCATAGCTCCTAACGCAACGTATGAAACGGCTTTCCCTATACCACCCACAAATGGCGAAGCATTAATTACAATTGCCGCCGTAGTGCTGAGTGATAGGACGGGTGATGGAGATAGCCGCTTGATTAACCAAATTAAAGAAATCCGCTTAGGAAAGAAGGCGCAAGTACAACGCATTATTCCACTATTACAAAGTATTCTAAATACACCCGATCATGCGCTATCAGAAAAACTCGCAATAGTAAAATCATCTATTTTGAATCTACCCAGTCGTTCTGAGCAAGGAGTTTCAGATGATTTTATAGTTGGGCTTCATAATGCAAAAGAGCACGTAATAAAAGATATTGAGCGGCTTGAGATATTGAAGCAAAGACAGGGTAATAGCGCATTCAGAGAAAACCTGATTAGGATTAAAGAAGACTACGATAACAAAGTTATCAAATTCTAGCTTCCTAACCCTTTTAGTTTCACTAAGCACTCAGAGATCGAGATTTCAGCCTGGAGATATAACTCATGAATAAACCAATATTTTGTTTCTTCGTATTGCTGGTGTCTTTATTAGCCTATATACCCATAGTGCGAGCACAGCGCCCGCCCTGCCCTGTGGCGGGTCTTGTATTACGATCTGACTGTCCAAAAGAGATAATTGAAGATTGCACTTACAACACCGGATGCCATGAACTTAGTAATGTGAACAACGGGCCAATTGATATTTATAAGGCGGAAACAAAGAGACTAGAGTATACCACTAGAGTAAGCTATGTTCATCCAGAAGGCTGGGGACAATGCGCTTACGGTGAAGACTGCGATAATTACGGGGTGCCTTATGATGAGTGGCCAAGATTCTTACCCTCGATTGTAATGGGCAATCAATGGTCGCAAGAGGTTTATGACAGGGGACTTGTATGTCACAATTATAGATGTCCCTTTCTTTCTTGGAATTTTTGGGAAAGGATATGTACTGCTTCCGATAGGTTGCCCTCCAGAATATACCGACCGCTTTTGGCAGGTGAATGCAAGTACAAATGTAATAATGGTGATTGTGTTGAAGATTCCACAGGTACGTATAACACGCTTACCGAATGCCAAAATAACTGTAGTAGTGGTGGCGGTGGCGGAGAAGGAGGTGGTGGCGGTAGCGGCGGCGGGGAAGAACCCCCTGACGGCGGGTGTATCGATTGCAACTGCTATTATGAAACGGAATATGCATGGTACAACATTGAGGATGGGTGTGGCGACAAGTATACGCGAACGAACCGATACTGTAATGGTCAGATCCAAAATGAAGGTCAATGGAGTTACCTCGGTTGGAGGTGTGATGTTCCCTATTACTAGGTGGTACAGCTATCAAGCTGCGTGGTATATATGATATAAATGAGAGGCCACGCATCAATCATCAATCACGGCCTTACCTCTTTCGCATTTCATTTCAATTTGTTGGCCGTCACGCCCGCCTGGCGCAACAGCAGATAATTGAAGGCGCTGTCGGGCAGCCACCGCTTGAGCGCGAGCGCTATGCGCGCATGGCGCGGCCCGGCGTAGCGGTTGCGCGGCCGTCGCGCGGACATGGCCCGGACGACAAGCTCGGCTATATCCTCCGGGCGGCCCGCGATCTTTCTCAATCGCTGGTAGCCCGAGGCGAAGCCCGCGAAGAGCGGCGCGTAGTGGCTCTCCTGCTCTATGACGGGCCGCGACACCTCGTTAGCCACTTCGACGAACTCCGTCATGATGAACCCCGGCTCGATGATAACGACCTGGATTCCGAACGGCGCGAGCTCACCCCTCAACCCGTCAGAAATGGCTTCCAGAGCGTGTTTCGTGGCGTCATAGACGGACGAAAGGGGGCGAGCTATGCGGCCCGCGACCGAGCTGATGTTTATTATCCGCCCGCTCCCCTGCCCCCGCATCACGGGGATGACGAGCTGCGTGAGCGCGATGAGCGAGAAGAGATTCGTCTCGAAGTTCTCGCGGATCTTCTCTACGGGGACGATCTCTATGGGGCCGCGCTGACCGTAGCCCGCGTTATTGACCAGCGCGTCGACGCGGCCGAACTTTTCGACCGCCTCTCGGACCAGCCGCTTCCGGTCGTCTTCATTCGTGACGTCGGCGGCGACCGGGTGGGCCACGCCCCCCGCGGCTTCGATCTCCCGCTTGATCTGTTCGAGGCGGTCGAGCCTGCGCGCGGCCATAACGACGTGCGCGCCCTCGCGCGCGAGCCAGCGCACACTCGCCTCGCCTATCCCCGCCGAAGCGCCCGTCACTATGGCCACCTGTCTGTCCAGTTTTCCCATATCTTCTCAGTCCTGAGTGCTGAGTCCTGAGTCCTGAGTGAAAGAATATTACTTAGGACTCAGCACTCAGCACTCAGCACTTCCCCTCAGAGGTAGTCGCGAATCATCTTTCGCCACGAGGGCCAGTCGTGAATGATCTGGCCGCCCCAATCGTCCAGCCTGTGCGATATGCCCCGCTCTTCCAGCACGCGAGACATATTGTACGTGCGGTCGCGGCATATCCCCAGGTCCCAGTCGCTCGTCACCAGAAAGATCTCCATCCGCCTTATCAGTTCTAGCGTATGCTCGTCCGCCAGCCCTCCCATGTACGAGATGGGGCAGTTGAAATAGCACTCGTCGTCGAAGTACCCGTCGAGCAAACGCCTTATCGAGTACGAGCCGCTCAGCCCCACGGTCTTGCGCACAAGCTCGGGGTGGCGGAACGCGAAGTTGACCGCCAGGTACGCGCCGAAGCTGACGCCCGCCGTGATCAGGTGCGGGTTCGGGTTGAGCGAGCGTATGAGCGGGATCACCTCTTCGGTTATGTAAGACTCCCAGGCGATGTGCCTCATCACGCGCTCGCGCGGGTGTATGTGATCGTTGTACCACGACTCGGAGCAGTGAGAGTCCACGCCGTAAAGCTGTATGTGTCCCGCGTCTATCTTGTCGGCGAGCGTGTCGACCATCAGAAAGTCTTTCCACTCGTAGAACCGCCCCCACGAGCTGGGGAAGACGAGGATCGGCGCGCCCGAGTGGCCGTGCGCGAGCACTTCCATATCGCGCCCCATCCGGCCGCTGTACCATTTGAAATAATGTTCACTTGGCATGGCTTAGATTCCGGGTCTGCGAATTACAGTCAAAACCTGGAGGCCAGGTAATACTTCATCATGTCTCGCCAGGTCGGCCAGTCGTGCGGCATGTCATGCCCCCACAGGTCCAGCTCGTGCGGTATGCCTTTTTGCGAGAGTATCCCCGACAGCCTGCGCGAGGCGTCAGGGTTTTCGTAAGAGCCCTGGCCCGTGACAACGTGTATGTCCTTCTTCCGGCGCAGCTCTTCGAGCGACCCCCCGTCCAGGTTCGGCAGGTAATCTACAGGGTTGTTGAAATAGACGTTCTCGTCATAGTAATCGCCTTTGTAGTAGCCGCGGATATCGAACGAGCCGCTCATGGCTATGCAGCCGTCGAAAAGGTCCGGGCGGCGGAAGAGCTGGTTGGCGCAATGAAACGCGCCCAGGCTCGCGCCGGCCGTGATTATCCCGAACCGGCCCTGGCAGCTATTCCAGATGTAAGGCACTACCTCGTCGGCTATATAGCGATTGAACTCGACCTGGCGCAGCGCTTTGTCTCTCGGGTGAATCTGGTCGTTGAGCCAGCTATAACGGTTAATGCTGTTGATCGAGAAGACCTTCACCTTCCCGGCTTCGATGGGCTCGCGCATGGCGTCGATCAGGTGAAAGCGCTCGTACTCCAAGAAATCCGCCGCGGCCGTGGGGAACATAAGCAGCGGGAAACCATAACTGCCGTAGGTGACTATATCCATCTGGCGATTCAAGCTGGGGCTGTGCCAGGAGTCGACGATTCTCTGCATCAGTAATCTCCTTCTGTTCCGTCTGGATTAAGGTAGTGCTCTGGCAAACCTGTAAGCTAGCTAGAAACGCTGCGGATTTCAAGGCGGGAGTGTGATTGACGAGGGAGTTATGCGCTGGCGCGGAAGGGCGCGGATTCAATAAGGAGCCTCGAAGAGGCGTGATTCAATAGCCAGGGGCACCGCCCCTGGAAACGGGTTGGATTAATGAAAAGCCCTGAAAGGGCGGTATAACTATCGCGCCCTTTCAGGGCTTCGTCTCGTATGACGCATGACCCGGCGCGTTGCGCCGGGCTATTGAATAGCGCCCCTACGGGGCTTTGTAACGAATCACGCCTCTTCGGGGACCTTTCAGACGCCTTCTGAAAAGCTCACTTCTTATTCACGCGGTTGAAGTGGATCAGCTTGCCCGCGCCTTTATCATCCGATTCCAGCTCGAAGCTCGCGTCGCGGTCAGACTGGTACTCGGTCAGTTTGTACCCGTCTTTCTTGGCTCCCGAAGATGCGGGTGCGTCGACGCGCGCAAGGAAGGCTTCGGCGATCACGCGATCTACGGTCTGGCTGCCGTCTTTGCCTGAGCTGACGGCTTCCAGCGCGTAGGACTTCAGCAGTTTCGGCCAGTAGGCTTGAAAGAGCTTCGGGCTTACGAATACGTCCGCTGACATGACCTGCCCCCCGATAGCGACGACCGCGCCGACGACGTTCTTGCCCGAAACCTTGTTCTTGATCGCCCGCTCGTAATCGCTCAGCTTCGCGCTGACTCGCCGGTCGCTGTAAACTCGATCCAGAGTGCCTGTAGAAGAGCTGACGCCATTCTTCTGTTCCAGCTTCGAGACCTCTGACCAGACGCCCTCCTGGCTCTTCTCCGCTTGCGCCTTAGCCCGGACATTTGGCGCGGCCATCCCGCCCGCGACCGGGGCGTTGAAAGTGCCGGCCGGGGCTGCGGCGCTCCCCTCTCCGCCACCGCTGCCGCTGCTTGCGCGGCTCTGGCCGAAGCTTGATCGTTCGCTCCACCTGCCGTGCTCGACGCAGTAGACGTTGACCGTCACAGGCTTTTTGCTCGACGCGATGACACAATCTTCGCCGACTATGCGGTCTTGCTTGCCCCCGACTATTAACTCGCCCGCTATTAAGACGAGCGTCTTGCCCGAGTTGTTCGTCACCATAAGGCGGTTGACCTCCGCGTTGTCGCTCACACGCCTCCCGTTGCCGACGCGGCGCGTGCGGCCGTTGGCGCCTATCTCGGAGACGATCACTCTGCCCGAGCGCAGCCCTTCGTCGAGCGTGATGTAATCGTCACGGCTATCAGGCTGGTCGGCGATCACGGGATAGACCGTCAGCGCCTGGAAGGTGACGGGCGCGCCCAATCGCCAGTCGCGATTTACCGGGCCGCCCGCCGCGCGCGAGGGGATCACGTTGATCGTTGGGTAGGGGGTTAAGGGGGGGCTCTTTGTCTGAGCCAGGGCGAAGAGTGTAGACGCCATCACTACGCCTGTAACAAGAATGCCCAGGACTATGCGAATCGGAGTTCTCATACTGCTCTCCTGTTTGTTGATTTGGAGGACGGGCTGGAGATAGTCTACCTGATCTTAGAACGCGGCAATGGGTCGGACCTTGCAGCTCCGTCTGCGGCGCTCTGTATCGATTAGACACTCGTAAAGGGGCTTTGTTCCATTAACGGCGGAGTGGCGGTAAAGACGAAGAGAGGTTATTATGTCCGGTAATTAAAACAACTCGGACTGGAAAGAAGATATGAAAAGAGCGGCCGTAGTATTGAAACAGTCGAGCCTGTGGTCTTTAGTCTTCCTCTTCATCTTTTCGATTGCGATCACGTGTTCGCGCGCTCAAACGTCGAACTGGCCTCAATGGCGCGGCCTCGATGGCCGAGGCGTCTCCGGCGAAACGGGCATCCCCTTCGAGTGGGACGGCAAGAAGAACGTAAAGTGGAAGACTCAGATCGCCGGCCGCGGCCACTCCTCGCCGATAGTCTGGGGCAACCGCATCTTTCTTACGACCTCCGTCGAGGGGCTGGTCGTGCCGGGCGCAGAGGCCGTCCGCCATGTTCACAAAGGGCAGGAGTACCGTCACCCGGACAGCGTGGGCGCGGACCGCGAATACACCATGAAGCTGCTCGCGATAGACGCCGACACGGGAAAGGTCGTGTGGAATAAGACTGTCTATCAGGGGAAGGTCTACGACAACCGCCACAAGAAGAACACCTACGCCTCGGCCACGCCCGCGACCGACGGCAAGTATGTCTACCTCTCGTTCGAGGCCGAAGGTGTCTACTGCTACGACTTCGACGGGAAGCAGGTCTGGAAAAGCTCTCTGGGCAAGATAGCCAAAGGCGGCATGGGGCCTGGCACTTCGCCCGTGCTCTACGAGAACCTGCTGATACTGCAATGCGATCAGGAATACGGCGAAGGTTCATTCATCGCCGCCGTCGATAAGAGCACGGGCAAACAGGTGTGGCGCGTCGCGCGCAATCACAGGCGCAGTTGGGCAACGCCTTTGTTAGTAAAGACGGGCGGGCGGACGGAGCTTGTCGCCGCGGGGGCCGAAAGCGTCATCGCCTACGACCCGGCGACCGGCAAAGAGCTGTGGCGAGCCCCCGGCGTGGAGAGCAATTCTATCCCGAGCCCCGTGACGGGTCACGACATGGTATTCGTCTCGGCGGGCAGCGAAGCGAAACGCGCGCTCGCCATACGGCTGGGCGGCAGCGGCAACCTGACCGATACGGCGCACATAGTCTGGCGCTATGACAAAGGGACGGCTTACGTGCCGTCGCCTATCCTCTACGGAGACTATCTCTACCTGATGACGGACGCGGGGGCGATCACCTGTCTTGAGGCGAAGACGGGCAAAGCGGTCTACCAGGCCAGGCTGCCTGTGCCTGCGCAATTCACGGCCTCTCCGGTCGCCTTCGACGGCAAGCTGCTGATTATCAGCGAAGACGGCGACGGGTTTGTCCTGCGCGCGGGCCCGAAGCCCGATGTTCTGAGCGTCAATTCGATGGGCGAGCCCGTCTACGCTTCGCCCGCCATATCGGGCGGCAGAATCTTCCTGCGCGGCGCGACACACCTCTACTGCATCTCTTCTAAGTCCTGAGTGCTGAGTCCTGAGTATTTTATCTTTCACTCAGGACTCAGCACTCAGCACTCAGCACTATCTCGTGGGGCGGCACTTCCAGTAATAATTCGCGAAGCCTTCCGCGTCGTACAGCCGGCGGAAGGTCATCTCGACGTTCTGATCGATCTTCACTTCGGCGGGGTTGCGGTCGGTCATCATCAGGTAGGCGCGGCCGCCGCCTTCAAAATCCACGATGGTCATCACCGTCGGCGGGTCCGGGTCGGCGTTTAAAAAATCCACGGTGTAGGTGAAGACAGTGGCCTGCTTATCGGAGAGGCGGACGCTCTCGAAGTTATCTCTCGATTGACAGCTTATGCAAACGCGCTGGCGTGGGTACTGAATCTTGCCGCAGGAGAGACAGCGGTAGCCCGTCAGTTTGTATATGTCGTCCCGCTCGCGCCAGATCTGAGACGCGGAGGCGGTCGGCGTCTGGCGGCGCGCGGCCTCTGTGGCGATCAGCTCGCGGAACTTCGCGTAACGCTCGTAACTGTCGAGCTGCCCCTTCGATGCGAGGTGCCCTCTGACGCCTCGCCTTTTGCCCGTCTGAAGATTGGCGATCTCGTCTGTGACCTCAAACAACAGCGCGTCCGCGCCCGACCCGTAGCCTACGACGAGGAGCTTTTCGCCGGGGCGCGCCTGCTCCAGCACCGACGACAGCACGAGCAGAGGCATGGCCGCGCCCGCGTTGCCTACGGACGAGAAGAGGTGATCCGGCACCTGTTCAGCCTTCAACCCGAGCCCCTTCGCCACGGCGGCGAGCGAGCCGGGGTCTGGCGCGTAGAAGATGGCTTTAGAGATTTCCGATGGGCCGATGGCAGTCCGCTCCATCAGCTCTGCCACGGTCTGGCGCACCACGCGGTTATACCCTTGAGTGACGGCGAACCGCTCCTCCCAACCCGAGACGAACGGGTCATCGTTCCTGCGCCAGATGTCTGTGATCTCGTCGACGGTCGAGTGCGCGGCCAAGAGGCGCGCGATCACGCAGTCACGCCCGACCTCTATGGCCGAAGCCGCGTCGCCGAACAAGCGCTCGTTAGTCGATTTGGGCGCGGCCATACGAGTGTCGGCCGCGGCTATGATGACGTTAGAAGACGAGCCCGCGCCGACCGAGTCGAGCGCCGCACGAATGGCCGTGGTGGCCGATCTCAGGGAGTTCATGTAATCGGCGGTCCTCACGTCATGCCGCAGGTCGGCGACCGTAGCGACGAGGGCCGAGGCCTGCTTTTCGCCGTAAGGCGAGGTGGTCGAGGCGAACATCAAGCCATCTACGTCGCGCCCGTCGCGGCCCGCCAGCAGGTCGCGCACGGCCTCTACGGCGAGCGTCACAGAGTCTTCGTCTACGTTGGCGACCGCGCGCTCGCCTTCTCCCGCGCGCCCGCCCCACGCTCCGGCAATCGTCTTGTGCGAGAGCCTGTAGTAAGGTATGTATGCGCCGAATGAAGTTATGCCTGTCATGATTTATCTCCGCGCGAGGTATAGCAGAGCGTTTCAACGCGAGTCAAGTTGTAAGGGTCAGAACCGGCTACCGCGTGCGCGGCATGTTGAATTTCGCGTCGTCGATCGCGACGTTGTGTCTCACCTCTTTGATCTTCACCACAAAGTTTACGAGCGAGCTCGACTGGCGCATGGTGAATGGCAGGTAGACGCCGTCTATCTTCGTGTAGTTTTCATACGTAGTCTTCGTCTCGGTCATCCCCTCAGGCCCTTCGCGCTTCGCCTCCTCGCGCACGAGCAGGCCGCTCTCCTTGTCGAAGAACATCTTCGTCGTCGCGCCCGTGGAGGCGGTCGCTTCGACCACGTTGAGGCTGCGCCCATCGATCGTCTGCGGGCCTTTCAGCTCAAGCTTCTGGTAGGCGCTCTCAAGCTCCATGTCTTTGTAGAACATCGCGTCGCGCTTCATGTCCTCAAGCTCCTTGCCCGTGAGCGAGCGCAAACCGTTCTGCGGGTCTTCGGCCCAGCCCGTCGCCCCGTTGAACCCCGTGCGGGTCGTCCCAACGCCAGGCAGGGTCAGGGAATACATTAAGCGGTTAGGCGCCTTCGCGTATATCTCCGCCGTCCCAGTCAACCCGAGGTCGGGCATCTCGAACGTCCCCGTGGTCACGCGGCTGGTCAAGCTCTGCAAGGCATCCCTGCCGCCCAGCGCCTCTACATAACGATCGAGCACGCGATCTAACGGCGGGCGGTCAGCCCCCGCGTTCATATTCAAGTTTGTGGCGGCGCTTTTATTCGTGTTCGCGGGAAAATTCCTGTTCACATTAGGCGTGGAGATATTCGTATTGGTCTGCTTATCGCGGTCGCTGTTGGCTATCAAAACGACTACGGCGATCAGACCGCCTATGACGATTACGGCGACCAGGGCGATGATCCACGCCGACGAGCCGGACTTCTTTCGTGCGTGCGTCTGGTAGGCAGGCGCGGGCTGCGGCGGGTAAGACGGCGGCGGCCAGCTCGGATGAGAGGCCTGCGGGTTGGACGGCGGGCGCCACCCCTGTTGCGGCGGCGGAGGCGGCCACGACGGGTGTGCGGGCGGCGCGCCGGAGTGCGGCGGCCAGCTCGGATTCGGATGAGGCGGAGGCGCGTTAGGGACCGTCGGCCTGAAAGGCTGAGCGGGCGGCGGGCCTGGAGGCATGTTGCGTTGAGGGTCTGATGGCGGCGGGTCTATGCGACGCGTCACAGGCGCGGCCAACTGCGTCGGCGGCAGATCTACGGTCTTCTGCCCGCCCCGCCCCACCACGGTATTTGACCGGCCCGCGTCGCTGAGCGCCTTGCGCATCACTTGCGCGCTCGCCGGGCGGCGGTCGCTTTTGATCTCGGTCGCCCACTTCAACACGTGCGAGACGGACGGGTTGATCTTCGGATTGAGCGCGTTTGCTGGCTGCATAGGGTCGGGGTCATTGCCGGCGACGGCCGACAGCCGCTGGAGCGCGCCCGGCGGGACTACGCCCGTCATAAGATGATAAAGCGTGGCCGCCAGAGAGTAGAGGTCGCTCCGGTGATCTGTGCCCGAACCTTGAATCTGCTCGATCGGCGCGTAGTGAGGCGTGTAGCCGAATATGCTTTTGGCCGAAGTCAGCCGCGTAGACTGCGACGCGTCGCCCTTAGCCAGGCCGAAGTCGAGCAGGACGACCTGGCCCCGCCCGGCAAGTTTCAAGTTCTGAGGCTTGATGTCGCGGTGGATTATCGGCGGCTGCTGCGTGTGGAGGTAATCGAGCGCGTCGAGCAACTGGTCGGCCCAGCGCAGCGCCTCTTCGGGCGGGAACGGCTCGCCCCTGCGCGTGAGCATCTCCTCCAGGTCGTCGCCCGGTATGAACTGCATGACGAGGAACTGCCCATCGCCTTCGGTGAAATGGTCGCTTACCACCGGCAGCGCCGCGTGGCGCAGCCGGGCCAGAAGGCGCGCCTCGCGCTCGAACGCGCTGCGCATCTGGTCGTCGCTGAAAAAAGTCTTCTTCAAAGCGACGACGTTGCCGAGCCGTTCGTCAACCGCTTCGTAGACGGCGCCCATGCCCCCTTCGGCGAGCAGGCGGACGACCCTGTAGCGGTTCTGTAAGAGCGTATCACGTGCGAGCATCACTTCTTTCTCACTGCGGCATGTTTAGGCATTTACAACAGCGATTCTACGCGAGATGGACCGAGGCAACAAGAAAAGATATAGGAGCTGAAGATATTATGGCGGCTTGCGATAGAAATCGCCTCCTTCGGAGTGCTGCGACAAGTCGGCGCACTCCGAAGGAGGCGCTGCTTACTTGCCGTCTACCGAGAAGGCGTAAAGCTTATTATTAGGCTTGCCGACGCGAAGGAACTGGTAGCCCGACCCTAGGTAGACGACTCCGTCGACTACCGTCGCGCCGCCGCCGACCGCGCCTCCCGTGTCGAACTCCCAGAGTATCTTCCCGTCTTTCGCGTTGTAGGCGCGTATGAAATTCTTATTCGTGCCTGCAAAGACCAGCCGGTTATCGCCCGTCCCGCTCACCGTCACGGGGCCGAATACCGCGCCTCGGTCGGGGTTTATCGTCTGCCACAAAATCTTACCCGTCGCTCCGTCGAGCGCCGAAAGCGAGCCGGGGTCTTTCACGTTCGGTATCGCCGATATGCCTACGTAGATGCGCTCGCCGTCTGTCGCGCCGCCGAACTCTATGCCGCCGAGCTTGCCGCCCGGCCCGACTTCGGTCTTCCACACGAGGCTGCCGTCCTTCGGGTCGAGCGCGTAGAACCAGCCGCTCTTCTGGCCCGCGCCTATGAGCTGTTTACCGCCCTGCCCTTTGAAGGTGATCGGTATTGTGCCGAAGTCCACGTCGAGGTCGCTGCAATCCGGGTCGTTGCGGCAGCCGAAAGTCCATATGTCTTTCGGCGTCGCCTGGTGCGACCAGATGAGCTTGCCCGTGGCGAGCTCAAGCGCGATTATCGCGTTCGGGTATTTCGAGGCGGGGATAGTATATTGATTGCCCGAAGTCAGGTAGAGGCGGTTCGCGTTCGGGTGAATCGCCACCGTAGACCAGACGGCCCCGCCCGCCGGCCCTATGATGTTTATCTCCCTCTTGTTCTTGCCTTGCACCGTCGGCGTTTCAGGTATCACGTAATAACGCCAGACGAGCTTGCCGTCTTTGGCGTCGAAGGCCGCGACGCCGCCGCGAAAAGTGCAGCACTCGTACTTGGGATTCTTGAGGATCGCGCCCTCTTCGTGCGAAGAGGTCCCTATGTAGACGCGCCCGTTGTGATAGATGGGCGAACTGGTTGCGACCGCCTCCGTGTGATCCTCGATCTTGACCTTCCACTTCAACGCGCCGGTCTTCGCGTCGAGCGCGTAAAGTCGCCCGGCGATGTCGCCGAAGTAGAGCACGCCATCGGCGTATGCCGCGCCGCTGCGCGACGAGCTGCCGCAATCATAAGCCCAGATCTGCTTGCCGGTCTTTGCGTCGACGGCGTACTCGTGGCCGTCCCACGAGCCGAAATAGACCACTCCGTCCACGACTATCGGCTGGCTTGAGACATCCCCGCCCGTCTCGAAGACCCACTTCGGCTTGAGACGCGCCACGGTCGCGGGCGTGATCGATTTTTCAGTCGGGTTGTAATGGCCGCCCGCAAGCTCTCGGCCGTACATAGGCCAGTCCGATGACTGGCGGCCGTTTTTAGCGGCGATAGATTTTGCGTTCTTGCTCTGCCCGCTGCTCGTTGCCGGTAAGGCCGTCATCGCGAGCGCCAGCGCGCAAACTATAAGACATGCTCTGAGGCGCATCCGTACTCCTTTCGATTCCACTGTGCTTTTGAGGGGTTGATAGCCGTTCGATTCTATTAGATAAAGCGCCTTCTTTCAAGCAACTGCTTTCGGGCCAGCAGCGTGGTAGCAAAGCATCTGTAGGGGCAGCCCTTGTGGCTGCCCGAATCGCCGAAGGCGATGATGTCATCGTCCTTACGGACGATCCGGGCAGCCACAAGGGCTGCCCCTACAGGGTATTTGCAACAGTCCTGTCCAGGCCAGTATTATGACAGCTATGCGACAGAAGACGGCGGCCATAGTCGTTATCGGTAACGAGATCCTCACGGGCAAGAGCGAAGACCGCAACGCCAGCTTTCTCATAGGTGAGCTTTACGAGCTGGGTGTCGCGCTCCGCCGCATAGTCGTTATACCCGACGACCTCGAAGACATCGCCGCGACCGTGCGCGAGTGCAGCGAGCGGTTCGATTACGTCTTCACCTCCGGCGGCATCGGCCCCACTCACGACGACCTGACCATAGAGGGCGTGGCCCGCGCCTTCGGCCGCAGGGTCGTGCGCCACCCGGAGCTGGCGGCTATGCTGCGAGGCTACTTCGGCCAGGACGCCGACGAAAAGCGCATGCGAATGGCCGACACGCCCGAAGGCGCGCAGTTGATACGCGAACAGGGCGTGCGCTGGCCCGTGCTTGCGGTCGAGAACGTCTTCATACTGCCGGGAGTGCCCGAGCTGTTCCGCAGCAAGTTTGAGGCTATGCGAGAGCGCTTCCGCGCCGCGCCGTTTCACGCCTCGGCCCTCTACACGCGCGAAGACGAGTTTGACATTGCGCCGCGCCTCGATCGCGTCGCGGCCGAACACCCGGACGTGGAGATAGGCTCGTACCCGACCTTCACGCGCGCCGACTACCGCGTGAAGATCACCGTAGAGTCCAAAGAGAAGGCGGCCGTCGAGCGCGCCGTGGCTGCGCTGTGCGCGCTGCTGGACCCCGCGGGGCTCGTCAGCGCCGACGATTGACGGTCAAAACAGATGAGAAGAATCCTATCGCTAATCTTTCTGCTCACCCTCCCGTCCGTTGTCGCCAGGACAGAGCAGACCGTCCCGTTGCGGTTTGAGATCACCGTCGCCGCGGGCCTGGGCTCTGGCCCTCAAAACGGGAGACTCTTCGTGATGCTCAATCCGCGCAGCCGGCCCGAGCCGCGACTGACCGTAGGCAACACGGACGCCGACGCCCCGCCCGTGCTCGCGCGCGACATCACGGCCTTTGCGCCCGGCCGCGCCGAGGTGATCGATGACAGCGCCGCCAGCTTTCCCATAGAGAGCCTGCGGCGTCTGCCGGCCGGGGAGTATTACGCGCAAGCGGTCTTCGACACGAACATCGATCTGAAGTCGGTGAACGCGCCGGGCAATCTTTACAGCCGCCCGCAAAAAGTCCGCCTCGACCCGGCCACAAGCGGTGTGGTGAAGATAGAGCTAACAGAAAAAGTCCCGCCCGAAGAGTTGCCGGCCGAAACCGATTTCATAAAGTATGTGAAGATTCAATCGGACATGCTGACGAAATTTCACGGCCGCCCCATCTACCTGCGCGCGGGCGTCATACTGCCGCGCACCTACGCCAGCGACCCGACGCGCCGTTACCCGCTGCGCGTGACGATAGGCGGGTACGGGGCGAGGTTCACTGCCGTCCAGCGGATGATGAACTCCGGCGACGACTTTCGACAGGCGTGGGACGCGGCCGACGCGCCGCAGATGATACGGCTCCTTCTCGACGGCGACGGACCTTACGGCGACAGCTATCAAATCAATTCTGATAACAACGGCCCATACGGCGAGGCGATCACCAAAGAGCTGATACCTCACGTCGAGAAGAGATTCCGCGCCATAGGCCAGCCCTTCGCGCGCGTGCTCGACGGGGGCTCGACGGGCGGCTGGGTCTCGCTGGCTTTGCAGGTCTTCTACCCCGATTTCTTTAACGGCGCGTGGTCGTTCTGTCCCGACGGCGTAGACTTCCGCGCCTTCCAGCTCATAGACATCTACAAGGACGAGAACGCCTACGTCAACGAGCACGGGTTCGAGCGCCCGAGCGCGCGCGACCTCGACGGCGAGACGCGATTCACGATCCGCCACGAATGCGCGATGGAGAACGTCTTAGGTGCGGGCGACAGTTGGGCGATGTCCGGCCAGCAATGGGGCGCGTGGAACGCCGCCTACGGCCCGCGAGGGGCGGACGGCCGCCCGGTCGCGCTGTGGGACCCGAAGACGGGCCGAATCAACCGCGAGGCCGTAGAGCACTGGAAAAAGTATGACCTGCGTTTAGTGATGGAGCAGAACTGGAAGACGCTCGGGCCAAAGCTGCGCGGCAAGATTCACATCTGGGTGGGCGAAGCCGACAACTACTTCCTCAACAACGCGGTCCATCTGCTCGACGCGTTCCTGTCGAAAGCCGACCCGCCTTCCGAGGGCAAGATCTTCTACGGCCCAGGCAAAGGTCACTGCTGGATGGGGATCACCCAGCGGCAGTTGATCGACGAGATGGCCGCTGCCATCGAAAAGGCCAGACGCTGATTTGCGAAGATGAATATCGCGATCGTATTAGGCTTGCTGGTTGCCGCCATCGTCTTGTTCGCGATGGAGAAGGTATCCGTCGACATAATCACGCTCCTGCTTTTGATAGCGCTCGTGGCGACGGGCATACTCAGACCCGAAGAGGCGTTCGCCGGCTTCAGCAACGACATCATAGTTATACTCGCCTCGATCTTCGTCATAAGCGGCGCGCTGCAACGCACAGGAGTGATGGACGCGATCGGCATGCGCCTTCATAAGATCGCCAGCGGCAGCAGCAACCGATTGATGCTCGCCATAATGACCGTCGTCAGCTTCGTCTCCGCCTTCATGAACAACACGACCGTGACGGCCATCTTCGTCCCGCCCGTCATGGGCGTGGCGAAACAGTCGCGGATCAGCGCTTCGAAGCTCTTGATGCCGGTCGCCTTCGCCTCGATCCTCGGCGGCACCTGCACGCTGATAGGGACATCGACGAACGTGGCCGTGAGCGGCTACATAGCCAAAGAGAGCCAGAAGCGGACCGAGCGCGCAGTCCAGTTGCGCGAGAGTCTGGACAGGGGCAGCTACACCGAAGAGGAGCAAGCAGGCATACGCCGGCAGATCGAGGCGAACGCGGCGGAGGCGTCTCGCCTCAGGCCGCTCGGGCTCTTCGAGTTCACGCCGCTCGGGCTGATAATCGTGGCGGTGGGGATCGCCTACATGATGTTACTGGGCAAGCGCATGCTGCCCGCGCACAAAGACGAGAGCCTCACCGAAGAGTACGACATCCGCGAGTACTTGACCGAGATAGTCGTCCTGCCCTCGTCTCACCTGGTCGGGCAGAGGATCTTCGCGTCGGACCTGTCGGAGATGGAGTTCCGCATACTGGAAGTCATTCGCGGCGAAGAGAAGATCCTGCCCAACCCGCGCACGGTGATCCGCCCGGACGACGTGCTGCTGGTCGAAGGCAAAGTCTCGGAGCTGATAAAGGTCAAGGAGACGGCCGGCATAGAGATACTGGCAGAGGCAAAGCTCGGCGACAAGGATTTACAGAGCGACGACATAAAGATCGCCGAAGCGTTGATCACCCCGCAATCGGACTTGATCGACCGCACGCTCAAGGAGGCGAACTTCCGCGCGCGTTACGGCATGACGGCGCTGGCCGTCTACCGCCAGGGCCAGTCGCTGCGCGAGAAGATCGGCCGCATAAGGCTGCGCCTTGGCGACCTGCTGCTCGTGCAGGGGCCCGCCGAGCGCGTAGACGACCTGCGCCGCCACCCCGACCTCTGGATATTGGAAGAGCTGAGCCCCGCGCTCTACCGCAAGGGCAAGGGCATCTACACCGTAGCTTTTTTCGCCGTCGCGATCGCGGTCGGTGGCTTAGGGCTCGTGCCGCTGTCGATAGCCTTTCTCGCGTCGGCGGTGCTCGTGATACTCTCGCGCTCGATCACCATCGAAGAGGCGTACGAGTTCATAGACTGGCGGCTGATCATACTGATCGGCGGGATGACGGCCTTCGGCACGGCGATGGACGACCGCCACACGGGCGCGGCGGACTTCCTCGCGAATATGATCGTCGATGGGTTGAACCCTGTAGTCGGGGGCCTGCCGAGCACCTACGGGATCATGGCGATCCTGGGAGGTTTTCTGTTACTGACGGTCGTGCTGACGCAGCCGATGTCGAACGCCGCCGCGGCGCTCGTGGTCCTGCCCGTGGCCTTAGAGGCTGCCGAAAGGTTAGGGGCCAACCAACGCACCTTCGCGATAGCTATAATGCTGGCCGCGTCCGTATCATTGATCACACCTTTCGAGCCCTCCTGCATACTCGTTTATGGGCCGGGCAAGTACCGCTTCCGCGACTTCGTAAAGGTGGGGCTCACGCTGACGGTCGTGCTGGTGCTGATAATTCTTCTGCTGCTCCCGGTTTTCTGGCCGCTCGACGCCGCCGCGCGCTTGTAGTCGCGCACGCGCGGGATTATACTCGCCTCCATACGAACACACACGGATCGAATTTAGGAGGTATGCCGTGATGAACCATTCCGCAGCAAAGCTCAAGATCACAATCTCGATAATGACGGCGACGCTATCGCTCGTCGCCTTTTCGGAATCCCTCTTCGCGCAGGCCGGCAGGAGAAGCGCCGCGGTCGAAAGGGCCAGGGCGAAAGAGGCGGACCTTCTGCATTACAACCGCGAGATGGCGCTCAGGAATCTGGGCAAGGACAGGCAACTTTCCGAGCAACAGCAGAAGCTCGCTTTGAAACAGATCAAAGATGACTTCGAGCGTATGCAGGCGGTCAATAACGAGATGATGCGCACGGTCTCCACCGCCGAGACGCTCGACTACAAGACCATCTCCGACACGCTGTCGGAGATAACCAAGCGCGCCAAGCGGCTTAAGAGTAACCTCCGCATGGACGACGGCGAAAGGGGCGAGGCGCTAAAGGCCGCCTACGAAGGCGTCGAGGTGAAGCAATCTCTTTACAGGCTGGATGGCTTGATAATGAGCTTTGTGACGAGCCCTCTTTTTCAAAACCCCACCGTCATCAACACCAACTTGAGGTCTAAAGCCAATCGTGACCTTGAAGGCATAATCGAGATGAGTCAGGGCGTGAGAAAAAACGCCGAGAAGCTGCTCAAGGCCCCCGCAAAATAGTTGAATGCGGCCGGGCCGCGGCAGATAACAAATCTTAAAGAGTGACTGCGAAAAAAAAGGGGAAGGCCCGAGGGCCTTCCCCTTTTTTGATCCGGCCAGCTTCGGCTAGAAGCTGTACCTCAGAACTAGCTGTATGACCCTCGGGCTGCCACCGGCTATCGGGTTGGTGATCAATCCGAATGACGGTATGGTGCCGAACGGGTTGCCGCTGAACAGGCGCTTGTTCTGGAAGTTCGCGCTCCGCACGTTGACGTAATCGAGCGCGAACGGGTCGTCTATGACGAACTGGGGATGGTTGAACGCGTTGAACATCTCCGCGCGGAACTCGACCTTGTGATTTTCGGTGATCGGGAACCGCTTGAAGATCGACAGGTCCCAGTTGTTGATGCCGGGGGCGCGAATCAGGTTACGCCCCGCGGTCGCGATCGCGCCCACGTCGGCGAAGATGAACCCTGCCGAGGGGTCATCGGCGACATAGGCCACGACCTGTGACGAGGGCGCCCCGCCGTTGGCCACGATCTGGCCGCTCCTCAAGACCCACCGCACGTCCGAGCCCTTGGTCCGGTCGCCGTTGATGTTGAGCACAGTGCGGTCGCCCGCGCTGTCGAGGTTGCCGTTGGCGTCGTTGAAGCTCAGAGCGTCGACTAGCTGACCGCTCTCGGCCTGGTAGACGCCGCTGATCTGCCAGTTGCCTAACACCTGCCCGAGGATGCCCGTCCGGTTCCGGTAGAAAGGCAGCTCCCAGATCCAGCCTACCGCCAGACGGTGCGGGCGGCTCAGCACGGACTCGGCCCGCTCGTTCTGGAGGTCCAGGTTGTTCTGCGGGCGGCGCGGGTTGACGAGACTTGAGAAGAGCTCGTTGGTGATGTTGTCGATCGTCTTGCTGTAGGTGTACGACGCGTCGACTGTGAAACCGCTCGTAAGACGCCGCTTCAAGTTGATCGACCCGCCGTGGTAGGTCGAGCTGCCCTGAGCGGGGAAGCCCGTCAGCGCCGAGAAGAAGCCCACGTCTTCAAGCAGCCGTGCGCGAGCGTCGAGGAATTGCTGGCGCGTCGGCAGGTTCCTCAGCACGGAGGCCGCCGGCACGTCGGACGTGTTGATAAAGGTCGGCAGGTTGAAGCCGGGCCTGCGGCCCGCGTTCAGTTGCGACTGCACGAAGAGGTTTATCCCGCGGTTGCCCAGGTAGCGCAACTCCAGAGACCAGTTCGACGCCAGCTCGCGCTGGTAGGTCAGCGACCAGGCCATGGTGTAGGGCGTCTGGGTGTCGAGGATGATGCTGCCCGTGAAGGCGCGCGCCAGATCGCGGTCGGTGAAGAACTCCGACGGCACGACACCGGTCGGGATGCCCCCGTTTTGCAGGAAGGCGGTCTGCGAGCCGAACGCGCCGCCCGAGCCGTCAAGCGCGTTGATCTCCTGCTGTAGTTGCGGGGGCAACTGCAACAGCACGAGGTTCTGGAAGAGCACGTCGTAGGCCAGGCTGAAACCTGCCCTTATCGACGACTGCCCGGCGCCGCCGAAGACCTTGTGGAGCCAGCCTTCGGGATAGTCCGGGGCCCAGGCGAATCCGATGCGCGGCGCCCAGTTGTTTTTGTCAGTCTTCGGCGTGCGGAAGTTTATCCCGTCGGGGAAGTAACCTTCGAGCCCGCGTATCTGCCTGACCTGCTGGAGGACAGGGTCGTCGGCCGGCACGTTAGAGATCGCGTTCAGCTCTTGCAGCTTGGCGTCGCGCGCGTTAGAGGTGTACTCGTAGCGGAGGCCCAGGTTGAAAGTGACGTTCGGCCTCCACTTGAAGTCGTTCTGGAAGTACGGGTAGATGGCCCACTGGTTGCCCGCGAAGAAGCCCGACCCCACGCCGCGCAGCAGCCCGTTCGAGCCGGGGACGTCCGGCTTTATGTCTGTCAGGAAGTCTTCGAGCGTCTGGTAGGAGTACTCGCCGCGCTGGCGCGGGAGGAAATTGCCCGGCGCTATCGCGTTGCGATAGTCGGCGCCGAACTTCATCTGGTGGCGGCCCTTGGTCCAGCTCACGGAGTCGGCCAACTGGTAGACGTTCGTGATGCTGCTTTGAGGCGCGTTGCCGTTCGGGCCGATGATCAGCCCCAGCTCGTCTATGTTCACGTTCGGGAACTCGCCAGGGAAATCCGAAAACTCCAGAGGGACGTTGAACGCCGCGACCTGCCGGCGGTAGCCGAAGCGCAGCTCGTTGATAAACGTCGAGGAGAAGTTGTGGTTGTGCGTGATCGAGAACAGACGGTTGTCGGTCGCCTGGTCGCCCGTAAACTCCGGGCCCGGCGTGCCAAGCAGAGGCGCGCGCAGACGGTCGTAGAAGAACCTGCCGTACATGCGGTCGTTCTGCGAGAGGTTGTAGTCTATGTTGACGTGCCACTGATAGAGGTTGAAGAAGTTCGGCACGAGCACGAGCAACTGCCCGAAAGGTATGTCTTCGCCCTGCACGTTAACAAAGGTCGGGTTGCCGTCGGGGTCCGTGCCTTGCGCGGCGGCCGGGGCGACGTGCGTCCTGAGAAGGTTGAGCGTGAAATCGCTCACCCCGTTGAGGTTCTCAAGTATGTTGAACCCCTGGGCCGTCGGCGACCCGAAAGTCACCGTCGATCCGGCGGTGCCGCGAGTCTGGTACTGGAACGCGCCGAAGTAGAAGAGCTTGTCCTTGAATATCGGCCCGCCCACGTCGCCGCCTATGCGGTTGAAGTCGTCGCGCGGCCGCTCGATCGCATCGCCGAACCTGCCCGCCTCGGCCTCCGCCTCGATAAACCTGTGGTCGAGCGAGCGCAGGTGCTTGTTGACGTTGTACCACCACAGATCGCCGTGAATCGAGTTGGTGCCGGTCTTGGTGATCGTGTTGAACTGGCCCGCCGACGAGCGGCCGAACTCGGCGGAGAACTGATTCGTTAAGATCGTGAACTCTTTGACGGCGTCCTGGATGGGGGCGATCTGCGGCCCCGTCACGCTGATGTCGTTGTTGTCTATGCCGTCGAGGTTGAACGAGTTGTTGCGCGGGCGGTTGCCGCCCACCGAGCCGCCCTGCCCCAGCACGCCTGCGCCGTTCGTGACGACGTTCGGCGACAGCAGCGCCAGCGCGTTCTGGTCCTGGCCTATCGGGAGCTCTATGACCTTGCGGTCTTCAAAGCTCTTGCCGAGCTGCGAGGTAGTAGTCTCGACAAGCTCCGCCGCCGCGCCGCTGGTCACGGTGACCACTTCCGAGACGGCCCCAGGTTCCATTATGGCGTTGACGTCCGTCACGCGGTTGAGCTGCACCTGTACGTCCGGGTTCGAGTAGGTCTTAAAATTCGCCGCCTCGATCGTAACGGTGTAGGTGCCCACCGGGACATTGTTGAAGCGGAACGTGCCGGCGTCTTCGGTCATCGCGCTGAACATCTGCCCGGTGCTGACATTCTTCGCGGTAACCTTTGCCCCGGCGATCACGGCGCCCTGGGCGTCTGCCACCACGCCCGCGATCGAGCCGTCGGTCGTCCCCTGTGCGAAGACCGGCGTAACCGTCGCGAGCATCATCACAGCGCTCACTATAATGCTAGCGAGTTTCTTCAGCTTTCTGCTCATTTATTCCTCCTGATTGTAGATGCCCTTATCTCTTATATGAGCATTTTCGGTGGTCCGTAGCTCCCGTCATTTGTTCCGGTAGCTGGCGGTTTATGCAACTTGACGAAAGCACGGGAGATTTGGATTCCATCTGCTTGCCTGTGCCTGCATTGGAGCCAGGCATTAGAGCATTAAAGTTAAGGCAAGTTAGGGACCAAGATACGCCAATCGATACGACAGGACGCAAGTGGTTTTAATAAAGAGATTATAGCCTTCCCGAACGCACGTCCGCGCCGCGCGCGTCTGCGCGACTTCAAAAAAATGGAAAATTTCCAAAAGAATGGAGATTTCTTAATTCACGACCTGAAGAGGATTGGCCGGCGCAAGCCGAAGAATACAAAGCGATTATTCGCGCTCACGGCTTCGCCTCGACCGTCACGGCGGTACTCTCCTGGGCGCGCAGGGCGACCAGTATGAAACAGGTAATCAACCCGAATATAGCGCTCAACAGCAGTAGCCCGTCTATGCCGGACCAGTCGGCGAAATACCCGCCCGTCGTCGTTCCGATCAATTGCCCGACGCCTAAGAAGACCGAATACAGCCCCATGATCGAGCCGCGGTCTTCGGTGTGAGACTCCGTGACGTCGGCCAGGTAAGTGAGCGCGGCCGGGGTGAACCCGCTCAAGACCAGCACGGCCAGGGCGAGCGCGATTATCAGCGGGTAGTGGAGCGGGCTTGAAAAGCTTTCGAGGTGGTTCAGCCCATAGGCCGAAAGCAGCGTGACGAAGAGCCCTCCCATCGACACAAGCATCACGCTCGTCTTTCTGTAACGCCCCAGGATGAAGCTCCACCCGACGATGCCGAGCGCGAAGATGACAAAGAGGATCGCCTTGCCTATGCCTATCTTGTCGGGCGAGTAATTGCCCATAAGCACCTGGTTATTGTAGGAGCTCTTGTCGGTCAACAGCCTGACTACGAGGTTGCTCCACATCCCTATGATGGCGAAGACGGCGAGCCAGGCCGGGATGAATTTCCAGACCGCGGGCTCTTTGATGATCGAGAGGTAGTGGTCGAGCTTCGCCCGCGCGCCTTTGGCGGATGCCTGCGCGCCCGCCCTTCGCGCGATGTCTTTAAGCCCCCAGGCGAAGACGGCGAGGCTGACCAGGTAGATCAGCCCGTTGATGCTGAAGGCGGGGCTTACGAGCGGGATGCCCTCGACCGGGGTCCCGAAATACTTCCAGAGGTAGCCGCCGACTATCGAGCCCGCCGCCATGCCTCCGACAAGCGTGATCTCGAAAAGCCCCACGATGCGCGCGCGCAACGCGGGCCGCCCCGATGTCGCCTCCGAGATGTAACCCAGAGTCGAAGGGACAGAGCTTGCAGTCGACAACCCTTCGAGCAGCCTCGTGATGACGAGCAGCCATATCAGGACCGTCATGGAGGTGATCTGGACGGCGATGGCGCCGAACAGCGGCCCGAGCAGTATAAAGATTTTGCGGCCGTAGCGGTCGCTCAAAGCGCCGAGTATGGGCGCGCCTAAAAGCTCGCTGATAAAGAAAGAGGCCGTGATAAAGCCCATCACGGTGTAGGAGAGCGGGTAATGGTTGTCGTTTATCTCCTTAAAATACAACTGGAGCATGTGGTTCATCGTCTCGGCCGCCACGCGAAGTATGAGGCTGCCTACGAGCACCGCCACAAGCGAGCGTATGATCGCGCGGGTGAGCCGCGCGCGCGGGGGCGAGGCGAGAGGGCGGGAGCGGGGTTCGGATGAAACCACCGTAGCCGCGTGGCTATCTTTGAGGCGATCATCGGGATCGATCCGAGTGGGAGGCATCTTATAGCTGGGAGAAGGCTGCTTTCTTCAGTTTACCCTTCGGCTCTAACATCGCAGTGACGAGGACGGTCGTGGTTCGTTTCGGCTACCAAGCCAAAAGTAGCAGAGTTCAACTCCGCGTGTCCACCTCGAAGAGTTTTTAGTTTTCAGTTTTTAGTTTTCAGATAACGGCAGCGGGCCTACATATTCCGAGAACTGAAAACTGAAAACTAAAAACTGAAAACTCTCTACTGGATGTAGACCTTCCTCATCACCACGGGAGAGGCGGGCCGGTTTGTCGGGGGGCTGGTCGGGACCGACGCTATCTTGTCGACGACTTCCATCCCCTCTATGACGCGGCCGAATATGGTGTAGTTAGGTTGGAGGGGGTACAACTGGTGCATTATGAAGAACTGGCTCGTGCCCGTCTCGGGAGTCCCGCGGTTTGCCACGGCGACGAGCCCGCGCTGGTACCCGCCTTTATAAAGGTCTGAGTTGCGATCTATCTCGTTCGGCAGCGGCTCGCCGGTCGCGGTCTTGCCGCCCGTGCCGTTGCCGTTGGGGTCGCCCCCCTGGATCATAAACCCGTTCACCGTCCGGTGAAAGATGAGGCCGTCGTAAAAACCCTGCTCGGCCAGCAGCCGAAAGTTCTCGGCCGTCTTCGGCGATTCGTCCTCAAGCAGCTCGAACTTGATCGTGCCGAGATCGGTTTCGATCACGGCCACCCGACCCTCCTTCCTGGCGCAGGCCGTGAGCGTCAAGGCCGAGATCGCCAAGATCAACGCTGCATGCTTGAAAGATAGGTTTCTATGCATTGGCGGTTTCTCCGAATAACAAGCGGCGACCGCCGGCGGTCGCCGCTTGTTATTTCTTTAATGGGTTATAAACGCCGGCATCATGCACGGGCCGGGAACCGAGACTAGCTGTCCTTCTTCGGAGCCTCTGCGATCTTCTTCTTAAACATCTCGACGCAGCCGTCGCAGCAGAAATAGACCTTGCGCCCTTCGTGCTCGACAAAGCGCGTGTGGTCGGTGATCTTCTCGTTAGTGACCGGGCAGATCTCGTTCACCTTGATGGCTTCACGGTCCGCCTCCGAGAGCTTAGCTATGTAAGTCTCGGGCTCTTTCTCGAACATCGTCACGCAACCCTGGCAGCAGAAATAGACGTACTGGCCCTTGTATTCGGTGCGGTACTTAGGGCTGACGGCGGCGTTCATCACGGGACACATACGGTTGGTTACGGGTTTATGCTCGTTTTCGTTGTTTTGCGCGGCGAAAGCGGCGGCCACGGACATGGCCAAAATAAAGAACAGAACGGCGATCCTACGCATGATTTATAGCCTACTCCTTAATTGGGGTTGATGGCTGAGAGGCAGCCAAATTTCATTATACCGACAGGCCGCGGCCTTATGCAAAGAAAAGAATAAGGGCTAATGCAGGTATATTTCGACGGCGCGGTTGTCGGCCCTCGGGTCATAGATGATCGACACGACATCGCCCTCTTCAAGCTCTGCGGCCGTGACCGTCTCCGATTCCGGGGTCTCGCCCGTCAGAAGGCCGAAAAGGCCGCTGTCGCCCGTCCCCCCCACGGCCCGGCCCACCAGATCGTTTTCGCGCGCGACGACGCTCACCTCCGCGAAATCCTTAGACGGCTTGACCGTGATTATCAGTAGCCCCTTGGCCTGGCTTTTTACCGCGACGACCTGGCCGCGGACGGCGTGCAACTGCCTTGCGGCGGCCGCAGGTTTCGGCTGTTGCTGCGGCGCGTGTGCCGACAGCAGCAAGAGGCTTGCTAGCGCTACGAGAGCTGGCATAACGGTTTGTCACCCCGCGGTGATCTGCTTCGAGTCAGGCTATAGGCTTTTCGGGGGAGAGAAGCGAGAACAACTGGTATGCTACTACGGCCGGGGCGCGGCTTCAAGCATCCGCAACCTTGCAAGCCATGTGTGTGTGTGTTAGACATTGAGTGTATATTTTTTGCGGAAGAGAGAAATGATCAGGAGAGGTATGCGAGGCAAGATTACGATATTCATAGACGGTAATAATCTATTCCATGCGGCAAGATCGGTGGGCGTCGAGATCGATTACGCAAAATTCCTTAACTTCCTCAGAGGCGACTCGCCTCTGCTCAGGGCCTTCTTCTACACGGGCGTAGACGAGAAGGCCGAGCGGCAGCAGGGGTTCCTGCTGTGGATGCGAAGGAACGGCTACCGCGTGGTCGAAAAAGAGCTGAAGACTTACGCCGACGGGACGAAGAAGGCTAACCTCGACGTCGAGATCGCCGTCGACATGCTTTCGCTCGCCGACAAGTACGACACGGCCGTCCTGGTTTCGGGCGATGAAGACTTTGCTTACGCCATAAACGCGGTCGCTTACAAAGGCGTGAGGGTGGAGCTGGCGGGGTTCCGCTCCAACACCAGCCCGCGGCTGATAGACGTTGCCGACCAATTCATCGAGCTGGACGCGCACATAGACGAGATAACCAAGGCCGACACGCGCCACGGTTATCACAACCACAATCACAATTCGGGCCACCACCCTCAGTATAACTCCGGGCAGTTCCGCACTTCTTCCGGCGGCTTCACCCGCGTGCGAGACGAGGAAGAGTCTTTCGAAATCAGCGGAGAGGCATGACGCGGAGGAATAGGGGTTAAGTAATTCAAGTTGCGAATTGCGCCGGAGGCGCGAAGGATATTAGCCGGTGGTGAAACCACCGGGATTCGTCGCCCAATGAGGAGCCCTGAAAGGGCGCGATAAGAGTATCGCCCTTTCAGGGCTTCTCGTTGTATGCGTGCGTCATCCGGCGCGTTGCGCCGGGCTATTGAATAGCGCCCCTACGGGGCTTATTGAATCTTCGCCCATTCGATCGTCTCGCGCCGGGCTTTCAATTACCCCACTTCAAAGAGAGCCGTGCGCTGCTCACTCTTTTTCCCGCGCGCGTCCCTCACCGTCACGCGCAGCTCGTAGATTCCGGGCTCAAGGCCGAGCTTGAGCTCCCCGCCCGCTTCCAGCCCCTTACGGTCTTTTCTGATCGTTCTGATTGAAAGCGGCTGCCACGGACCTTCGTAGACCGGCTTATCGGCTCGAAAGATCTCCGTCTTTACCGTCGGCCCCGCCGTCGGCGTGGATGCAGGCGACGCGGTGGCCGGGCCTGAGATCTACGAGCGGCGGCTTATCGACTTTGCACTCGGGCGTGGCGATCGGGCATCGCGTGTGGAAGCGGCATCCCTCGGGCGGGCTGATTGGCGTGGGCGCGTCGCCTTCGAGCCGCACCCGCCCGTGCTTTCGACGCGGGATGGGGACGGGGATCGAAGCGAGCAGGGCTTGCGTGTAGGGGTGTAGCGGGTGCGCGAATATCTCTTCGGTCTCGGCCTCCTCGACTATCTCGCCCAGGTACATCACGGCCACGCGGTCGGAGATGTGCTTGACCACCGCAAGGTCGTGGGCGATGAAGAGGTACGTCAGGTTGAACCGCTGCTGAAGCTCTTTGAGCAGGTTGAGTATCTGAGCCTGTATAGACACGTCGAGCGCGGAGACGGCCTCGTCGCACACGATGAACTTCGGGCGCAGGGCGAGCGCTCGGGCTATGCCTATGCGCTGGCGCTGGCCGCCCGAGAATTCGTGCGGGTAGCGATTGGCGGAGCCCGCCGGGAGCCCCACAACGCGCAAGAGCTCGGCCGCGGCCTCGCGCGCGCGCCGCCGCCTCGACGAGCTGAATCGCGACGGCGCGGAGTCGGCCGCTGAACCCGCGCCGTCGTCCGCATCCATCGGATCGATGCCGTGCACGAGAATAGGCTCTTCGATCATCGCGCCTATGGTCATTCGCGGGTTTAGCGACCCGTAAGGGTCCTGGAAGATAATCTGCATCTCGCGGCGCAGCCGCCGCATCTCGTTCGAGTCGAGGCTGAAAACGTCGCGGCCGTCGAAAGTGACGCGCCCGCTCGTAGGCTCGATCAGCCTCAGTATGGTCCGGCCCGCGGTCGTCTTGCCGCAGCCCGACTCGCCGACGAGCCCTAGCGTCTGGCCGCGCGCTATGGAGAACGATATGCCGTCGACGGCGCGGACCAGCCCGACGGTCCTCGGCACCGCGCCCTTGCGGATGGGGTAATGCTTGACGAGGTTCTCGACCTTAACGAGCGTGTCCATAGTCTGATCGTCTCTAAAGCGTCCCGCGAGCCACGCGGCCGACCTCTTCGGCGAAATGGCACGCCGCGAAATGGTCCGGCATGATCTCTCTCAACGCGGGCTCCTCTTTGCAGACCTCTTGCGCGAGCGAACAGCGCGTGCGGAAGCGGCAGCCCGACGGAAAATCGATGGGGCTCGGCACCGAGCCAGGGATGACGGACAACACGTCTTTCTTGTCGCCCAGTGTAGGCAGCGAGCGGAACAGCCCGTGGGTGTACGGGTGTTTCGGCCGCTCGAACAACTCGACCACGGGGGCGTACTCGGCGATCTTGCCCGCGTACATCACCGCCACTCGGTCGCAGGTTTCGGCCACCACGCCCAGGTCGTGAGTTATCAGCAGGACGGCCATGTCAAACTCGCTCTGAAGCTCGCCGAGCAGGTCGAGTATCTGAGCCTGGATCGTCACGTCGAGCGCGGTCGTCGGCTCGTCGGCTATCAGGAGCTGCGGGCGGCAGGCCAGCGCCATCGCTATCATGGCTCGCTGCTTCATCCCGCCCGACATCTGATGCGGGTAATCGTTGAACCGGTTTTCGGGCGAAGGTATGCCCACGCGGCGGAGCATCTCTATGGCGATCTGGCGGGCCTCGCTTTTCGCCTTCTTCTGATGCGCGAGCACGGCTTCGGTGATCTGGCTCCCGACCGTCAGTATAGGGTTGAGCGACGACATGGGCTCCTGAAAGATCATCGATATCAGGCTGCCGCGCACGCGCCGCATCTCGCGCTCTGAAAGCGTCAGCAGGTCTTCGCCGCGAAAGCGTATCTCGCCGCCTTCGTAGCGCGCTGGCGGCGAGGTCAGCAGTTGAAGAATAGAGAACGCAGTCACAGATTTGCCGCAGCCCGATTCGCCCACGAGGCCGAGCGTCTCGCCGGGGTTGATGTGAAAGCTGACGCCGTCGACGGCCTTGAGCGCGCCATCGGCCGTGTGAAAGTAGACGCGCAGGTCAGAGACTTCGAGCAGAAGCCTTGAGGGGTTTTCGGTTACAGAATCAGAAAGCATAAGCCGGGCTCTCAGCCTTCATCCTTTGGGGGGCGTGAGTATGTCGCTGGCGAGGTGTATCTGCTGGCGGCCCTCGTCGCGCACGCGCTCGGCCATCTCCGAGAGCTTCGAGCCCTGGTCCTGCGTGGCGAGCTTTATGACCATAGGCAGGTTGACGCCCGTTACTATCTCGACATCGACCTCGCCCAGGAAGCTGGCCGCGATGTTGGTCGGCGTGCCGCCGAACATGTCCGTGAGCACCAGCACGCCCGCGCCCGCCTCCACGCGTTTTATCGCGCGGTCAATCTCTTCGCGGGCCACGTCTACGTCGTCGTGCCAGCCGATCGAGACGGCCGTGATGTGGCGTATCTCGCCTACGATCATCTCGGCCGCGCTCACCAGCTCGTTAGCCAACTGGCCGTGTGTGACTATGACTCCGCCTATCATACTGAGTCCTGAGTCCTGAGTCCTGAGTCCTGAGTGAGAGCAGTTAACTCAGCACTCAGGACTCAGCACTAAACTTTGTACCGCTGCTCGTCCTTCTCTATGTCGCGGTGGACGGCCTTCGCTTTATAGCCCATCTCGACGAGCCGCCTCTGTATGGCTTCGGCCACCATCACCGAGCGGTGACGCCCGCCCGTGCAGCCCACGCCTATCGTCAGGTAGCTCTTCGCCTCGCGCTGGAACCTGGGCAGCAGGTAGGCCAGCAGGTCCGTGAAGCGGTCGATAGTCTCGCCGACTTCGCTCTCAGATTCAAGGTACTGGATGACTTTATCATCGCGGCCCGTGAAAGGGCGAAGCTCGGGTATGAAGTGAGGGTTGGGCAAGAACCGCACGTCGAACAGCATGTCGAGCCCGCGCGGCAGTCCGTGGCGGAACCCGAAAGATGAGATAGCGACGCTCATTTTGTTGGAGGTGCTCTTTTCGGCGAAGCTCTCTTTTATAACGTCGCGCAGCGAGTGAACCGTGTGGTCGGTCGTGTCTATGATGATGTCGGCCACGTCGCGAATCCCTGCGAGCAGCTCCCGCTCCCGCCTTATGGCCGCGACCACGTCCTCGTCCGGCAGCGGGTGAGGCCGGCGCGTCTCGCTGTAACGGCGCAGGAGCACGTCGTCGTCGGCCTCCAGAAAGAGCACCGTCTGGTCAATCCCCTTTTCGTTAAGCTCCTTGTAGATTTGAGGGAAGACGCCTAGGAACTCGCGCGAGCGCACGTCGACGACGAAGGCGGTTCTGGTAATCTCGCTCGACTCCTCGCACAGCCGCGCGAAAATTGGGATGAGCTGAGCGGGCAGGTTGTCTACGGCGAAGTAGCCCAGGTCCTCGAACGCCTTGAGCGCCGACGACATCCCCGAGCCGCTCAATCCCGTGATGATGACGACCGAAACTGGCATAAACGAGTTTTCAGTTTTTAGTCTTCAGTTTTCAGAGTCAGCCAGGCGCTCAACCTACTGAAAACTGAAAACTGGAAACTGAAAACTGTCAGGGTTCAATCAACCCGAAGTTGCCGTCCGTGCGATTGTAGAGCACGCCCACTTTGTTGGTCTCGGAATCGCGGAAGACTATGAACTGGTCGTCGGAGTCGGTCAAGATCATGGCCGCCTCCTCGGGCGTCATAGGCTTGACGCGGTAGCGGCGCGCGGCGACTATGCGCGGGGCGGGCGGGGCCGCCTCTATCGCGCCGCCGGGCACGGGCGCCACCTCTTTGACCGACGCGCGCCCGCGCTTCTTGGCCTGGAACTTCTCCTTCAGCCGGAAGACCTGCTTCTCGACCTTGCTCGCCGCGACGGCTATCGACTGGTTGATGTCCGTGTTTTCGGCTGCGCCCGTGAAGACGCTGTCGCGCCAGTAGACGATGATCTCCGCGCGCTGGCGGTGCTTGACTGCCGACAGCGTCACGTGAGCGCGCATCGGCGCGGAGTCGAGCACGCGGTTGAGCTTGCTGAGCTCTTTTTGGACCAGCCGCTCGATCGTGGGTGTGATTTCAAAATGACGGCCCGTGAACTCAAATTCCATTCGATGGTCTCCCATGATTTCGGATTGCGGATATGGATTGGTCTGTTGCTTGATTAACGATTGAAAAAGCGCCGAGTCTTAAATCCGCAATCCGCATTCCGAAATCCGCAATTAGACAATGGCCCGGCGTTCGCGAGAGCCGGGTATACGCATCTGGTCCCGGTACTTGGCGACCGTGCGGCGGCTCATCTTCACGCCTTCTTTCGCCAGACGCTTGGCGATCTCGTCGTCGGTGATAGGGCGGTGCGGGTCCTCGGCCTCGATCATCTTCTTGATCTTGAGCTTCAGCACGCGCGTCGACACGTCCTCGCCCGTGTCCGACTTCATGCCTTCGGTAAAGAAACGGCGCAGCTCGTAGACGCCCTGGGGAGTGTTCACGTACTTACGGTTCACCACGCGCGAGACCGTAGACAGGTGCATGCCTATGTCTTCGGCAACGTCCTTGAGCATCATCGGCTTGAGGTTCTCTATCCCGTGGTCTAGGAAATCGCGCTGGCGCTCGACTATGGACTGGCAGACCCTGTAGATGGTCTGTCGGCGGTGCTCTATGTTCTTGAGCAGGTCGACCGCGCTGCGGAACCGCTCTTTGATGTAGTCGCGCGTCTCCTTGCTCGACTCTTTCGACTCCATCATCTGACGGTACGTCTTGTTGATGCGCAGGTGAGGCATGCCGTCGTCCTCGAACCGGATCACGTAATCGTCGCCCATCTTTTCGATCGTGACTTCGGGGACCACGGGCTGCGCCTCTTCGGCCGAGTACTTGCGGCCCGGCTTAGGGTCGAGCTTCTTGATGATCTCCATCTCCTCGATGACCTGTTCGAGCGACACGCCGAGCGTCTTTGCAAGCTCGGGCAGCTTGTGAGTCTGGAGACTCTCCAGGTGGTCGCGCACCATCTGTGTCGCCAGCCGGTCGCCGAAGCCGAGGTAGTCCAACTGTATCAACAGAGACTCGCGCACGTCGCGGGCCGCGACCCCTACGGGGTCCAGGCGCTGGACTATGCAGAGCGCCTGCTCGACCGTCTCGATGGGCCACGGACCCATGGCCGCGATCTCTTCGACCGTGGCGTCGAGAAAGCCCGTGTTCTCGTCGAGGTTTCCTATGATGGCCTCGCCCGCCGACCGCACGTCGTCGGAGACTTCCATGAGGTGGAGCTGCCAGACGAGCTGGTCGTAAAGCGACTGGCGGCGCGTCAGCATGTTCTCGAACGAGACTTCGTCGCGGGCTTCGTATTCGTGCGTCTTGTAGCCGGGGTCGAGGTACTCTTCGAACGTGGACCCGAAATCTATCTCGGAAAACGAGTCGCGCTCGCGCTCGGGCTCGCTCTCGCCGTCGAGCGGCAGAGACTCGCTCGTCGTCCCGCTCGAAGCGGCGTCGGGCGCGGCTTCCGACAAGCTCTCGGCCGGGGCGGCCTCCGCGGGCGCTATGTAGTCGGCGGCGGCCGCGTCTATCGTGGCGAGCTCTTCGTTGGCCGAAGGCTGGTCGTCGGCTACATCCCCCGGAGCCACCTCGTCCAGCACGGGGTTGGCGGCCAGCTCCGTCATTACCATATCGGCTAGCTCAAGCTTGGTCATCGCCAGTAGCTCGATGCGCTGCCGCATCTGCGGCGTAAGTACTAACCGCTGTGAAAGGCTCGTAGTGAGATGTGGCTTGACCGACATAGGTAAATCAGTTTTCAGTTTTCAGTTTTTAGTTCTTAGTTTTAGAATCGGCAAGTCAATTCTCCGGTTGTCTGAAAACTGAAAACTAAAAACTGAAAACTGATTACATTCTGAAATTCTCCCCCAGATAGACTCGTTTAACTTCCTCGTCGCGGGTCAGATCTTCCGGCGTGCCCGCCCGGAATATCCGCCCGTCGTTAATTATATACGCTCTGTCTGTAATCGCCAGAGTCTCTCGCACATTATGGTCGGTGATAAGCACCCCTATGCCGCGCGCGCGGAGCTTTTGCAGTATCCGCTGAATATCGATCACGGCGATCGGGTCTATGCCCGCGAAAGGCTCGTCGAGCAGGATGAACCTCGGCTCGATCACCAGACAGCGCGCGATCTCGGTCCTGCGCCGCTCGCCGCCCGAAAGCTGGTAGCCTTTCGTGTGCCGCACGTAGGCGATGTCGAGCTCGTCCAATAAGAGTTCGAGCCTGTGCTCCCGCTCGCGCTTCGTTATCGGGAGGCTCTGTAGCACCAGCAGTATGTTCTCTTCGACGGTCAGCTTGCGAAAGACCGACGGCTCCTGCGGCAGGTAGCTTATCCCGTGCCGCGCCCTGAGGTACATCGGAAGCCCGGAAATCTCTTTGGAATCGAGCAAAATCTTGCCGCGGTCCGAGCGTTCCAGCCCGACTATCATGTAAAAGACGGTCGTCTTCCCCGCGCCGTTCGGGCCTAACAGTCCCACGATCTCGCGCTGGCGTATGTTGAGCGACACGCCGTCGACGACCGCTCGCTTGCGGTAGGACTTCTTCAGCCCTTCGACGCTTAGCACGCTCGATTCTTGTAAAGGTATTTCTGCGCTGATGTCAGTTTGTGGGTGGCTGGCGCTTTCGGATGAAGTTTCGATTACGGACACTTGCTCTACCATCAGTGGCGCTTTTACTTTCCGCTCTTAGGCAATCGATGAGTTGATCGAACACGCCCAGTGCCCTGCTGATTATCGACAAAAATCTTATCATCGCGATTATAGAAAGTCAATTGAGCGCCCATCGTGGTCCCCTTCTCGCGGTCTTCGACGCGCGCGTTTTTTCCGGTCAAAACCGCCTTCTCGTCTTCGGCCGTGTAGAGGAGCTTGTCGCCTGTTCCGCGCCGGCCGGGCTGCTCCATCACGACCGAGCCTTCGGCCAGGAGGCGGTCGACTTCGTTCGTCTCTTGCTTCAGATAGACGTCGATAGACTCGGCCGCGATGCGGTCCTCGCCCTGGCGGGCGCGCACCTGCCCGTCGTAGTGGACTAAACGATCCGCGTCCGAATAAGTCATGCGCCGCGCCGTCGCGAACCCCGGCAGCGGGTCGCTTTTGCCTTCGCCCTTTTCCCGCTTCACCGTGTAGAGCGCGCTCTCGACGTTGTCTATCGCCACCATCCGCTTATCTTTCTGGTACAGCTCTATGCGGTCCGCTTTGACGAAGCTGTCGTCCTGCCACCCGCGGGCGTTGCCCGTGTAGACGGCCTCGCCTTCGCCGTTGCGGGCCGTTGCGCGGTCGGCGGTGATGAAGATGGGCGATTTCGTATTCTTAAACGGCGTCGAGTCGTTCGTAGTCTCGCGGCTGTAGTAGGTCGTGCGCACGTCGCCGCTCGCGCGAGTCTCGTCCTTCTGCCGGTTGTAATCTATCTCGTCGGCCTGCGTGCGCGCCTTCGCATCCCAGGCCATCGGGCGCTTGCCTCTGAGGATAAGAACTTCGGTCTGCCCGTCATAGGCGGCCCGGTCGGCCGTAGCGTTGCGGTCGCCTTCGACGTATTTGAAGTCGCCTTCCTGCGTGACGCGCCCCAGGTCTTGAGTCTCTTCGAGAAAGTCTGCGGTCATCGAGCGGCTGGTCGTGACGCGCGGCTCGTGGTCGTCGGCTACCGTGGCTTCGCTCTCGACCTTCACGCCGCCGGTCGCCGAAAAACTCTTCATCAGGTTGCCGCGCTCGTAAAAGACCGCGTTCATCTGAGGGGCGCGGATCGTCTTTTTGTCCGCGCCGCGCTCGGCCTTCACGGGCGTCACCGTCATCATCGCGTTGTCGGTCGCCTGTGCGGATTGGAGGTTCTGCCCGTCGGGGTAGAACTGCAAATCGACCTGTCGCGCGGTGAGCTCGCGCGTGGTCGGGTTCTGCCTGTCGGTCGCGGGCGCGGGCGGGTGGACTCGAATGAGCGCGTTGTCGGTGGCCTTGATCGTGTTAAGAGTATTACCTTGCTCTGCGTTGGTGAACGTAGCTTCGATGGTGGCGGCCTGTGCTTCGCGCAACGCGCCCGGACCGAGAGAGCGCGTGTAAGCCCCGCCGCTTGCGACCGCGCGGGAGAGCTGATGATCCGCTTCGAAGAAGAAATCCATGTCTTCGGACTTTATCTCCGCGCGGTCGGTCTGTTTCAGGTTCGAATCGCCGCGCGCCTGAATGCTCTCGATCCGGTTGCCCGCCGCGACATGCCCGACCATGTGGTTGGCGCGCATCTCGTTCGCGCCTTGATTGACGATCACGCCGCCAGCGAGCGTGATCTGATGCTCTCGGTTGTCTAAGATCGCAGAGCCGCTTCGGATGCGCGTCGGCTTGTTCGACGCAAGGCGGCTGACGCTCGCCGTCGCGGACTTCTTGCCGCCCGCCTCGGAGCCCTGCCGCCGCGCACGCTTGCGCGCGCGCTTGCGGGCCTTGCGCGCCGCCTTCTCTTCCGGCGTCTCGTCTCGCTTGCGGATCACGCCGACCTCGCCCGATCCTATTGGCTCGCCAGGCTTGCCTCCGCCCTTCGCAGGTTTGATCGTCACGTCAACGTCTTTAAGAAGGTGGACGCGCTCGATTGCCGCTTCGATGTTCATCCCCGTCGAGCGGCCCGTCAGGCCATCGCCTTCGAATTCCACCAACTCCTTCGTGTCGACAATATTCTTAGTGTAATCGTAATGAAGATAACTGGTCTTTATCTTCAACCCGTCGGACATCTCCACCAGCACGTTCGATATGAACTCCGCGTCCAGTTTAGTCAGGTCGGACGGGTCGCTCACCTTCGCGCGGTCCGCCGTCACGACATCGCGCCGGTCTGCGGCCGAGCCGTAGGATTCTAGCCTCACCTGTTCGAGCTCATGCGTGCCGTCTTCGTAAGTCCTGTCGGTGCCGGCCGTCAGCGCGAAGCGCACGCGGCCTTCGACTTCATGCGCGTAACGAGTGTTGCTGAAGACCGCGACTACTCGGCCTTGCAGCTTAGGCCGCTCGGGGGCCGTCTCGGTGCGCTTGCCGCGCAAGAAGAGGTAGCCCGCCAGCGCCGCCGCTATCGAGATGAACAGCGCGAGCGTTATGAGTTTACTCGCCGTTAATATCTTGACTCGGTACATCTATCTTAGATTCTTGCACAATGATATTTGAAATCTCAAATTTCAAATCTTTACTCTATCTTGAGGTCCCTGAGGGTGAGCTGCACCTGCGTGTTGTTGTTGTAGGTGTTTTCCGAGAGCGTGAAGGCGAGGCTCACGCGGTCGCCGGGGAAGAGGTCGGCCGCGCGATCGGCCGCGCCCCACCACAGGCAATCGATCCACCGGCCCGATTGCATGACGCGCAGCTTCAGGTGCTTCTCTTTCAGCACGCGCGGGGCCGTGACTATTTGAGCGCCGCGCGTCTCGAAGACGGGCTGAGGGTTGCCCGGCCCGAACGGCTCAAGCCGGCAGATCTCTTCGAGCGTCTCGTGCGCGGCCAGCTTCAGCGGCAGCGGGCAGTCTATGTCGATGTTGGGTATCAAATCCTCGTCCCTCAAAACCCTGCTCGCGTGCTCGTTCAACCTGCGCCTCAGTTCTGCCACATGGCCTTCGCGGATCGCCAGCCCCGCCGCGTGCGAATGCCCGCCGAAACGCTCGAACAGGTCCGCGCAACTCGTGAGCCCGTCCAGCAGGTGAAAGGCGGGTATGGAGCGGCCGCTGCCGTGCCCCAAGCCCTCTTCGATAGAGATTATGATCGTCGGCCGGTGCAGCCGCTCGACCACCTTCGACGCGACGATGCCGATCACGCCGCGGTGCCAGCCTTCGCCCGCGATCACGGCCACGTGCGACTGCGCGTGCGAAGGGTCGCGCTCGATCTCGCCGAGCACCTGGGCCAGTATGTCGGCTTCGGCCTGCTGGCGCGCAGTGTTCTGCTCGTTCATCTGCAAAGCCAGCCGCATCGCCGATTCAAGGTCGGGCGCGTCGAACAGGTCGACGGCCGCGCTGGCGCCCGCCATCCGCCCGACCGCGTTGATGCGCGGCCCCAATCGAAATCCTACGTCCACGCAGGAGACGGGCTTGTTCGTCAGCCCCGCCACTTCCAGCAGCGCGCGCAGCCCGTGGTTATTAGGCCTCCTCAAGCCCGCCAGCCCGTACTTGGCGATGATGCGGTTTTCGCCCGTCAGCGGGACGATGTCGGCGATCGTGCCGATGGCGGCGATCTTGATGAACGATTCGACCAGCAGCCCGTGGCCCGTCTCGCTCAAGAGCGCCTGCGCCAGCTTGAAGGCCACGCCGCAACCGGCGAGGTTCTTGTTCGGGTACTGGCAATCACTCCGCTTGGGATTGAGCACGGCGTTGGCGCGCGGCAGCCCTTCTTCGGGCAGGTGATGGTCGGTGATGATAATGTCGAGCCCGAGGCTGCGCGCATGCTCGACCACCTGGCAGGCGCGAATGCCCGTGTCCACGCTGATGATCAAACGGTAGCCGTCTTGCTTCGCGCGCTCCATGGCGTCTTCGCGCAGCCCGTACCCATCCTTGAGCCTTTCCGGGATGTAATAAGAGACGTCCGCGCCCACGAGCTTGAGCGCCTTTTTCAAGATCACCGTCGACGTGGTCCCGTCAACGTCGTAATCGCCGTAGATCAGTATCTTCTCTTTCTGCTCGACGGCGCGCAGTATGCGATCGACGGCCGCGCGCATGTCACGCATCAAGAAAGGGTCGTGCAGGTCTTTGATTTTGGGGTTGATGAATTTATAAGCGGTCTCGGAGTCGGTGACGCCGCGGTTGACGAGCAGCATCGCCAGGACTTCAGAGACGCCGAGCTCGCGCGCGAGACGAGCCACCGAAGCTTGATCGCTGTGAGTCTGGACCCAGTTCTTGTTCTGGTTTTTGGACCGCATAGATTTCGGGCGGCATTAAGATAACACAAAACGGCGCAGAGGAGCAGTGCAGTTGTGAAGTAACTTAGCCGGTGAGGAGATGACGGCTCCTTCGGAGTGCGGTGACTTGTCACCGCTTTTGAGTTAGGTAAAACGGCGATGGCTAACACGAAAGCTGCGACAAGTCGCAGCACTCCAAAAGAGTCGCTGCTTATTGTGTCCTGGGTACATCGAGCGCCGGGTTGCGCGTGAAAAAGCCGTTGGGCAGAAGCTTGAAACCGGCGCGGTGACAGGTCATCACGGGCCACTCCTCGGGGCGCGGAATGTGCGTGAGGCCCATCGTGTGCCACAAGACTATGTCACGGTTCTCGATCGCGCGGTCGGCGCTCGTCCATTGCGGACCTCGTTGCCCGCGACCGTAAGGCTTCGGAGCCTCTCTCATCTTTCCGACCGCTGCGGGGTGATAGTCGGCGCTAGCTTTCGCCATAGGCACGACGCCCGAGTCTACTACTTTGATAATCCGCTTCGCGTTCAGATCGACGTAAGCGACCACGCCTTCGATCGGTCGCGCATAATAATTCTTCGAGTCGCCTTTGTAATATGAGACGGCGCGAAAGACGCGCACGCCCTTCTCTTCCGGAAAACCGAAATGGCCCGCGGACCAGGGGTCTATCTGGACTTTCTTGAAATCTGTGATGCCCCGTTTCTTGACCGCCTCCTGCCATTCGGGGTTCGAGCGCACGATCCCCTGCATCATCAAGTAATCTTCGATCATCAGCCGCGCGCGCGTTATCGATCTGATATGCGCTTTAATCCTTTTCCGATGCGGCGTATGCCTTCTTCGATCAATGAGGGTTCGATTGAGAATGACAACCTGAGATAGCCGCGCCCCTCCGCGCCGAAAGCCGGGCCGGGGACCGTGATCACGCGCTCTTCTAACAGACGCGTAGCCACGTCTTCGGCCTCTCCGAACTCGGACACGTCTAGCATTATGTAAAACGCGCCTTCGCCCGCAACGTAGGGCAGGCCCAGCTCGCGCTCTATCGCGCGGGCCATTACGCCTCGCCTGTTCAACAGCTCTTCGCGCATCGCGGCCGTGGCCCGGCGGCCTTCTTCGCTGAACGCCGCGATAGCCGCCCGCTGAGAGATGACCGACGCGCAGGTCGAGACGTACTGGTGCATCACCGTGACGTGGCGGATCACCTCTTCCGGCCCGACGGCCCAACCCAGCCGCCAGCCCGTCATGCTCATCATCTTCGACAATCCCGATATGATTATCGTCTTGTCGTAAAACTCGGAGATCGAGCCGGGCCGCTCTTCGAAATAGAGCTCGCGGTAGATCTCGTCAGATACAACATGGATGCCTGTATCGCTAATCCGCTCGGCGATGAATCGCAGGTCGTCGCGCGCGATGACGCGGCTCGTAGGGTTCGAAGGCGAAACTATGAAGACAAGTTTCGTATGATTCGATAGCGCGCGGTCGAAGCTCTCTCGATCAAATTGAAACCGCCGCGCGGCTGGCAATTGATAATAAGTCGCGCGCGCGCCCGCTATCTCCACGAGAGTCGGGTAAGCGAGAAATCCCGGATCGGGCAGAAGCACTTCATCGCCCGGACCAGCAATCGCCATGACGACCGCGAAGAGGGCCTCTTCCGCCCCGTTCATCACGCAGACGGAATCGGCGGAAAATCCTCTTTGCAAACCGTCGCTGTGATAAGCGGCAACACACGTGCGCAGAGCGGGCAGCCCCGCGTTCGACGTGTAGCCGGTCGGCTCCTCTTCGATGACGCGCGCGGCTTCTTTGCGCACCACTTCGGGCGTCGGGAAATCGGGCTCGCCCAGCCCGAGGTTTATCGATCCCGCGGGCGCGCTGTCATAGAGGCGCCGCGTCGCGCTCTTGCGAACATTTCTTATGCGCTCTGCCGGTGTGAACATGTTTTTGGAGTAGCCAGTAGTCAGTAGCCAGTAGCCAGTAGAATCTAAGCTACTGGCTACTGGCTACTGACTACTGGCTACTATCTCAAGTATTCTTCGAGCCTGACGGACAGGTCGGTCTTCTCGTCTCTGTACTTGACGATGATGGGCGTGTAGAGCGAGAGGCCGAGCTCCGCTCCGCGCCCTTTCGTTATGGCGCGCGAGCCCGCGACGACGACCGCGCCCGCTGGTATTTCGAGCGGCGCGTCGGCCGTCTTGCGGTAGACCTGATCGCGCACCAGGTCGTAAACCGGGGTGCCGCCAGTCAGTATCGTGCCCGACGCCAGCACGGCTCGCTCGCCGACTATCGTGCCTTCGTACACGCCGCAGTTGCCGCCTACGAGCACGTCGTCTTCGATGATCACGGGCATCTCGCCGATGGGTTCGAGCACGCCGCCTATCTGCGCCGCGGCCGAGATGTGAACGCGCTTGCCCACCTGCGCGCACGAGCCTACGAGCGCGTGCGAATCAATCATAGTGTTGTCGTCGACGTAAGCGCCCGCGTTGACGAACATCGGCGGCATGCAGGTGACGCCGCGCCCGATGTAGCACGCGTCGCGTATCGAAGAGCCGCCCGGAACTATGCGCACGCCGTCGTCGGCCGTGATCTTTTTCAGCGGGTAGGTGTGCTTGTCGAAGAAGCGGAAATTATCGTTGATGGAAAAGTTCTCTATCCGCCCCAGGCGGAAGCCGAGCAGTATGCCGCGCTTGACCCACAGGTTGACCTTCCACCGGCCGTCCACCTTTTCGGCCGCCCGCGCGCGGCCGGTGTTGAGCTGCCGTTTGAACTCTTCGAACAGCTCGTAGTGCTCGCCCGTGAACTCTTCGGGCGGGTTATCAAAAAGCTGCTCGATTCTCTCTCGAAGCTCCATAGCCGTATTCACTCAAATCAACTGAAGATCGACCAGCACAGCGCGCAGCTTCTCTTTAGTCTGCTGGCTCACCGGCACCATCGGCAGGCGGTAGACCTCTTTCACCTTGCCCATCAAAGCGAGCCCGGCTTTGACTGGGCCGGGGCTGGTCTCTATAAAATTCGCCTTCATCAGCGGGAAGAGCTCGCGGTTGAGCCGCCGCGCCTCGTCCCAGTCGTTCTCCAGGCACGCGCGCGTGAGCGCGGACATCAGCCGCGGCGCTTCGTTCGACGCCACGGAGATCAACCCGACGCCCCCCACGGCTATGACCGGGAGCGTCATCGAATCGTCACCCGAGAGCACTTTAAAATCGTCCGGCACGCGCGTGACGATCTCGGCTATCTGAGATATGTCGCCTGAGGCTTCTTTGACTCCGACGATGTTCGCAATCTCCGCGAGCCGCGCGATGGTGTCGGGCAGAATGTTGACGCTGGTTCGCGACGGCACGTTGTAGACGATGATCGGGAGGTTGGTCGATTCGGCTATCGCGCGGAAGTGCTGGTAGAGCCCCTCCTGCGTTGGCTTGTTGTAGTAAGGCGAGACCGATAGCAACGCGCGCACGCCGAGGCGCTCGTACTCGCGCGCGAGCTTTATGACGTGAGCCGTGTTATTCCCGCCCGCGCCCGCCACCACCTGCACGCGCCCCTGAGCCGCTTGAAGCACTATCTCGACGACGCGGCGCTGCTCGCCGTCGCTCATCGTGACGCTCTCGCCGGTCGTCCCGCAAGGCACGAGAAAATCTATGCCCTCGGCTATCTGAAACTCGACCAGCCGGGCGAGCGCTTCCTCATCGATCGTCAGGTCTTCTTTGAACGGCGTCACGAGCGCCGTCCCGCACCCCTTCAAAGTCGCGATCTCTTGCATCTCTCCTCCAGTGCTGAGTGCTGAGTCCTGAGTCCTGAGTATTTTATATTTCACTCAGCACTCAGCACTTGTTCGATGGTTTGTGAAAACTCGTAAAAGCCTTTTCGATCTTTGATCCAGCGGGCGGCCAGCATTGCGCCGTCGGCAAACCCCGCGCGGTTGCGCGCCGTGTGAGTGAGCGCGAGCGTGTCGGCCTCGGAGTCGAACCCGACCGTGTGTATGCCAGGGATGTAGCCCGCGCGCGTGCTTGATGTAGGCGTTTCGGCCGCGTAATGAGAATCGATAATCCGCTTCAAGAAGATCGCCGTGCCCGACGGCGCGTCTTTCTTGAACTTGTGATGCGCCTCTTCGATGAACGGGTCGTAGGAGGGAAAGCGGCTGAAAAGCTCGGCGGCGTACTCGGCGATCTTAAACATGAGATTCACGCCGACGCTGAAGTTCGAGCCGTAAACGAACCCGATGCCGCCGCGGTCGACAATGCCGCGAACTTCATCGACCCGGTCGTACCAGCCTGTAGTCCCCACCACCATCGAGATGCGGGCCTCCGCAACCGCGCGGACATTGTCGACGACGGCGGAAGGCTCTGAAAAATCGACCGCGACTTCGGCCTCTTCGAGCTTACCGCGCGAGCCCGCGACGGGGTCGATAACGCAGACGACCTGTGCGCCGACGCGCGCGGCCGCCTCTTCGACCATCCGGCCCATCTTCCCATAGCCTAGTAGAGCTACTCTCATCAGAACACGCACTCGGTATTGACCGCCAGCCGGCGTATCTCCTCGCGCGAGGGTTGATAGATTATCGTCTCGACGTTATCGCTGGCGCGGCGCAACTGGTAAGCAACCCCCGTATCGCTCACAAAGTAGTAGAAGCTATCTCAAAAATAGTCGTGCTAAATTTGTACTATGGCACGACGCGAAGAATTAACCGACGAACAATGGTCCTTGATCGAACCGCTATTTGACAAACCATCTCCTATCCAGACTCGTGGCAGACCTCGCCGCC
>DATFGQ010000010.1:0-6599 GCA_035249305.1 Blastocatellia bacterium
GGAACGTGAAAACACGGGTCTGCAAGCCGTCTTCCGGTCCGTCTTTCCGATAACCGATTTCCGCGAAACCTCGCAGCTCGACTTTGTCGAGTATTCGATAGGTAACTGGCAGTGCAAGTGCGGTCAGCTTGAAGGGCTTTATCACTTGAGAGCTAACTGCCGCTCGTGCGGAGCCATTCTGCGCGTCAATCCTTATGCGGCGGAAGACGTGGCCTGCCCGCAGTGCGGCACCGTCAATACGGTCTCGCCCGTGCTGTGCGACAACTGCGGCGAGCCGGTCACCTTGCAGCACAAGCACTCGGAAAAAGAGTGCCAGGAAAAGTCCATGACTTACGCCGTGCCGCTCAAGGTCAAGATTCGCCTGACCGTGTGGGACACGGATGAAGACACGGGCCAGAAGTCTATCCGCGACATAAAAGAAGAAGAGGTCTTTTTCGGCGAGATACCGCTGATGACCGATAACGGCACGTTCATCATCAACGGGACGGAGCGCGTCATCGTCAGCCAGCTTCACCGCTCGCCCGGCATCTTCTTTGAGAAGGCTAACAACAATACATACTTTCTGGCTAAGGTCATCCCCTATCGCGGCTCGTGGGTGGAGTTCGAGTACGACACAAAGAACCTGCTTTACGTCCGCATAGACCGCAAGCGCAAATTCCTCGGCACGGTCTTTCTTCGCGCCCTCGGGCTTATGGAAAAGATAGACCTTGACCGCATAGGCTCGGACTCCCAGCTTGAGGACGAGATAAAGCGCGCGAGCTTTACCGACGCCGAAGTGCTGCGCATGTTTTACACGTCGCAGCGCGCGACCGTCAAAGGCGGGCTTTTGCACTTCGAGCCTAACGAGGGGCTCGTAGGGTTGCGTTTGGCCGAATCTATCGAAGACCGTTCGGGCGAGGTAATCGTCCGGGGCGGCTCAAGCGCCAAGAAGCTTTCGCGCCGCGACATCGACGCGCTTCAAAAGGCCAAGATCAAATCCGTGGCCGTCGACCCTCAAGAGATCGAAGGCGCGTTTTTGACCGACGACGTGGTCAACACGGAAACGGGCGAGGTCATAGCCGAAACCAACGCGGAGCTTACCGCGCGCGAGTGGCAGCAGATCATCGAGTCGGGCGTCTCGGAGGTCGAGATATTCTTCCCCGAACGCGACGACGTCGGCACGGTCGTAAGCCAGACGCTCAAGAAAGATTCGGTTAAGACGCCGCGCGACGCCATACTTGAGATCTATCGCAAGATGCGCCCCGGCGACCCGCCTACGATACTGACGGCCTGGAACCTGTTTCGCGGGATGTTTTTCGACGAGCGCAAGTTCGATTTCTCGCGCGTCGGTCGTTTGAAATTCAACATCAAGCTCGGCAAGCCCGAGCGCGACCGCATCGACCAGCAGACGCTCTCGACTACGGATTTCGTAGACGTGATAGGCTACCTGCTCCGTATGCGCAAAGGCATAGGCGAGCCGGACGACATCGATCACCTGGGCAACCGGTGCGTGCGCGCCGTGGGCGAGCTGCTTGAAAACCAGTTCCGCATCGGCTTGGTGCGCATGGAGCGCGCGATCAAAGAGAAGATGTCTATACACCAGGAGATGCAGACCGCGATGCCGCGCGACCTCATCAACGCCAAACCTGTGACGGCTGCGGTGCGCGAGTTTTTCGGCTCTTCGCAGTTGTCGCAGTTTATGGACCAGACCAACCCGCTGTCGGAGATCACTCACAAGCGCAGGCTGTCGGCCCTCGGGCCGGGCGGGCTTTCGCGCGAGCGCGCGGGGTTCGAAGTCCGTGACGTTCACCCGACACACTACGGCCGCATCTGCCCGATCGAGACGCCTGAAGGGCCGAACATCGGACTGATCTCAAGCCTCTCTTGTTTCGCGCGTATCAACGAGTTCGGCTTTATCGAGTCTCCTTATCGCAAGGTTGAAAACGGGCGCGTGATCGATTACGTGCGCGTGCTTTCGGCCGGGGACACGGAGTTCAATATCGGCGACCACCTGCCCAAAGAGCAGGTCGACCGCGCGAATAAGAAACTCGAATCGAATCAGCAGGCCGCAGAGTACGAGCCGTACCCGTTTTATCTGTCGGCGTGGGAAGAAGACCATTACACCATCGGGCAGGCGACGGTCGAAGTCGACCGCCAGGGCCGCATCCAACAGGAGCGGCCGGCCGCGCGCAAGGCGGGCGAGACGAAGTTCGTCATGCGCGAGGAGCTTGAGTTCATAGACGTCAGCCCGAAACAGCTCGTGTCGGTCGCCGCGTCGCTGATCCCGTTCCTCGAAAACGACGACGCGAACCGCGCGCTTATGGGATCAAACATGCAGCGCCAGTCGGTCCCGCTCCTTCGCGCGGAAGCGCCGCTCGTAGGCACGGGGATGGAACGCGTGACGGCGCAGGATTCGGGCGCGGTCGTCGTGGCCCGCCGCGACGGCGTGGTCGATTCCGTAGACTCTGAGCGCGTCATCATCCGAGCCGAACACGGTATCGCGGGAGGCACGACCTCGCGCGAGATCAACGCAGACATTTACGCGCTCACGAAGTTCAAGCGTTCGAATCAAAACACCTGCATCAGCCAGAAGCCCATAGTGCGCGAGGGGCAGGTCATCAAGAAAGGCGATGTCATCGCCGACGGCCCTTGCACACAGGGAGGCGAACTGGCTCTGGGCCGCAACGTGCTGGTGGCTTTCATGCCCTGGCGCGGTTACAACTTCGAAGACGCGATACTCGTTTCCGAGAAGCTTGTAAAAGAAGACTCGTTCACTTCGATTCACATCGAAGAGCTTGAAGTCGAAGCGCGCGACACCAAACTCGGCCCCGAAGAGATAACGCGCGACATCCCGAACGTCTCGGAATCGGCCCTGCGCGACCTGGACGATTCGGGAATAATCCGCATCGGCGCGTCGGTCAAGCCCGGCTCGATACTGGTCGGCAAAGTCACGCCGAAAGGCGAGACTCAGTTGACGGCGGAAGAGAAACTGCTGCGCGCGATCTTCGGCGAGAAGGCGGGCGACGTGCGCGACGCTTCACTCACCTGCCCGCCCGGCATCGACGGCACAGTCGTCGACGTCAAGGTCTTCACGCGCAAGGGCGCGGAAAAAGACGAGAGGTCTTTGAACATCGAGCGGGCGGAAGAAGAGAAGCTCTTAAAGAACCTCAACGACGAGATACGAATTCTCGAAGACGAGCGCAACAAGCGCATCTACGAGCTGTTGGAAAACCAGCGCCTCGCCGACGACCTGACCTACAAGAACAAGAAGCTGCTCGCGAAGGGGACCAAGCTCACGCGCGAGATGCTTCAAGAGCTTGAGATCGGTGCGTTGCGCAAGGTCGAGATCACAAGCTCGCGGCTCGACGTCGGGGCGGAAATCTCCGACATCGAGCGGCGCACAGAGCGGCAGATCAACGTCCAGCGACAGCTTCATAACGAGAACGTCGAGAAGCTCAAGAAGGGCGACGAGCTACCGCCGGGCGTCATCAAGATGGTCAAAGTCTTTATCGCCATGAAGCGCAAGCTATCAGTAGGCGACAAGATGGCGGGCCGTCACGGCAACAAGGGCGTCATCGCGCGCATACTCCCCGAAGAGGAGATGCCGTACCTGCCCGACGGGACGCCGGTCGAGATAGTGCTGAACCCTCTGGGCGTGCCTTCGCGTATGAACGTCGGCCAGATTCTTGAGACGCATCTTGGATGGGCGTCGAAGGCTATAGGCAGCCGCGTCGGTGAGCTGCTTGCGGAAGGCGGAAAGACGGGCGAGATTCGCAAGATTTATCAAGAGGTCTTTCCTTCTACCGAATCCCAGGAGCGTTTCGCGGCGATGACGGAAGAAGAGTTGACCGCGCACGCGCGGTCGCTTGTCGAGGGCATACAGTTCGCGTCGCCCGTTTTTGACGGCGCGAGGGAGCAGGAGATCAAGCACCTGCTTGAATTCGCCGAGCTGCCCACGTCGGGCAAGACCATGCTTTTCGACGGCCTTACGGGCGAGCCGTTCGAGCAGAAGGTGACCGTAGGCTACATCTATATGATGAAGCTGTCGCATCTGGTCGACGACAAGATACACGCGCGATCCATTGGGCCGTACTCGCTAATCACTCAGCAGCCGCTGGGCGGCAAGGCGCAATTCGGCGGCCAGCGCTTTGGCGAAATGGAAGTGTGGGCGCTGGAAGCCTACGGCGCGGCGCACATACTTCAAGAGCTGTTGACTGCGAAGTCCGACGACGTTGCGGGCCGGTCGAAGATTTACGAGGCAATCGTAAAAGGCGAAGCCGACTTCGACCCCGGCGTGCCCGAATCGTTCAACGTCTTGATACGCGAGCTTCAATCGCTTTGTCTCGACGTTGAGCTGATGCGCCGCAGCGAGGAAGTGATGGAATAAACGGATTTTGGATTTCGGATTGCCGATTTTGGATTGAAGGAATGAATCATCTGTCCCTCAATCCAAAATCCAAAATCTAAAATCCAAAATCGTGAGGGGTAAAATGTTTAGGACACATCAAGAAAAAACGAACCTGGCACCCGACTTTGAGGCAATAAGAATAAGTTTGGCTTCGCCCGAAAAGATTCTTTCATGGTCTCACGGCGAAGTGACCAAGCCTGAAACTATAAATTACCGCACCTTCAAGCCCGAGCGCGACGGGCTGTTTTGCGCAAAGATATTCGGCCCCGTGACGGATTGGGAGTGCCTGTGCGGAAAATACAAGCGTATGAAGCACCGCGGCGTCGTATGCGATAAGTGCGGCGTCGAGGTCACACAGTCCAAAGTGCGGCGCGAGCGGCTGGGTCACATAAAGCTCGCTTCGCCCTGCTCGCACGTGTGGTTCTTCAAAGGGCTGCCCAGCCGCATAGGCCACCTGCTCGACATCCCCCTTCGCGAGCTTGAGAAGGTGCTCTATTTCGAATCCTACATCGTCATCGATCCGGGCGATGCCGGAGACCAGCTAAAAGAGAAAGAGTTGATAACCGACGAGCGTTATCGCCAGCTCGTACAGGAGTACCCCGGCGGCTTTACGGCCAAGATGGGCGCGGAAGCCATCAAAGAGCTGCTGCACAAAGTCGACGTAGACAAGCTCGCGGGCGAGATGCGCGAGTTGATGAAGCGCGAGACCTCGCAGCAAAAGAAACTGAAATATTCGAAGCGGCTCAAGGTCGTCGACGCGTTTCGCCGTTCGGGCAATCACCCCGACTGGATGATCCTCGACGTGATCCCCGTCATACCGCCCGAGCTAAGACCGCTGGTCCCGCTCGATGGCGGGCGCTTTGCCACAAGCGACCTGAACGACCTTTACCGGCGCGTTATCAATCGCAACAACCGCCTGTCGAAGCTCATCGAGCTGAAAGCGCCCGAAGTGATCGTGCGCAACGAGAAGCGCATGCTTCAAGAAGCCGTAGACGCGTTGTTTGATAACGGGCGTCGCGGCCGCGTGCTGAGGGGGGCGAACAACCGCCCGCTCAAATCGCTTTCCGATACGCTGAAAGGCAAGCAGGGCCGCTTCCGCCAGAACCTTCTCGGCAAGCGCGTAGACTATTCCGGCCGTTCGGTTATCGTCGTCGGCCCGGAGCTTAAGCTGCACCAGTGCGGGCTGCCAAAGAAGATGGCGCTTGAGCTGTTCAAACCGTTCATCTACAACCTGCTTGAGAAGAAGCAGTACGCGGCTACCATCAAGCAGGCCAAAGAGATGGTCGAGCGGCAAGAGTCCGTAGTCTGGGACATACTCGAAGAGGTCATACGCGAACACCCAGTATTGCTGAACCGCGCGCCGACGCTTCACCGCTTAGGCATACAGGCGTTCGAGCCCGTGCTGGTCGAAGGCAAAGCCATCAAGATTCACCCGCTCGTCTGCACGGCGTTCAACGCGGACTTTGACGGCGACCAGATGGCCGTGCACATCCCGCTTTCGCCCGAAGCTCAGGTGGAGGCAAGTGTGCTGATGCTTGCGTCGAACAACATTCTCAGCCCCGCCAACGGCCAGCCCATCGCCGTTCCTACGCAGGACATAGTGCTGGGTTGCTACTACCTGACGCGCGACAAGAAGGATGACAAGTTCGCCGGTCGCAAGTTCGCGGCAGCCGAAGAAGTGTTGCTTGCGCTCGACGCAGCCGAAGTTCACACGCAGACGCCCATCAAGCTGATGTTCTCAGGCGATCTGATCGATTTGACTCAGGAGCACGACGATCAAGACGTAATACGCGCTTCGGTGCGCAGGCTCGAAAACCGCGTGATCGATACGACCGTCGGCCGCGTCATCTTTAACGAGCAAATGCCCCCAGAGATGCCTTATGTCAACGGGACGCTCAAGCGCAAGGGGCTGGGATCGCTTGTCAACTACATACACCTGCGGCTGGGCCACCAGGAGACCGTCAGGATGTTGGACAAGGTCAAGGAGCTTGGATTCCTCTACGCTACTCGCGCGGGAATCTCCATCGGCGTCGATGATCTGGTCACGCCGCCGAGCAAGGTCGATTTGGTTAAGGCGGCGCAGAATGATGTCGTCGACGTAGAGAACCAGTACAAGGAAGGCATCATCACAAACGGCGAGCGCTACAACAAGGTCATAGCCATCTGGAGCGAAGTGACCGAGCGCGTGGCCGAGGCGATGTTCGAAGAGATG
>DATFGQ010000011.1:0-6011 GCA_035249305.1 Blastocatellia bacterium
AGCACGTACACCTCGGCCTTGAACTTAGTGTGCGGCGTGATCGAGCCCGGCTTGGCTATCACCTGCCCGCGCTCTATCTCCCTCCGCTCCACACCCCTCAGCAAAAGCCCTACGTTGTCGCCCGCCATCCCGCTGTCGAGAAGCTTCTTGAACATCTCCACGCCCGTCACCACGGTCTTGCGCGTCGGCCGTATGCCGATGATCTCGACCTCCTCGCCCACCTTCACCTGCCCCCGCTCTATCCTCCCAGTCGCCACCGTCCCGCGCCCCGAGATCGAGAATATGTCCTCCACAGGCATCAGGAAGGGCTTGTCCACCTCCCTCGTCGGCTGCGGTATGTAGCTGTCCACCGCCGCCATAAGCTCGTCGACGCCCTTCTCGCCGTCCCCCTCGCCGTTGAGGGCCTGCAAGGCCGAGCCCCTGACGATAGGTATGTCGTCGCCGGGGAACCCGTAGCTCGATAGCAGGTCCCTGACCTCTAGCTCGACCAGGTCCAGCAGCTCCGGGTCGTCAACCGCGTCCACCTTGTTCATGAAGACGACCATCGCCGGCACGCCGACCTGGCGGGCCAGCAGGATGTGCTCACGGGTCTGGGGCATGGGGCCGTCGGTTGCGGCGACAACGAGGATGGCCCCGTCCATCTGCGCGGCGCCCGTGATCATGTTCTTGATGTAGTCGGCGTGGCCCGGGCAGTCTACGTGCGCGTAGTGTCGGTTGGCGGTCTCGTACTCTACGTGGGCGGTGGCTATGGTGATGCCGCGGGCCTTCTCCTCCGGGGCGTTGTCGATGGAGTCGAAGGAGCGGAACTGTATCCTTGGGTTGTGCTTGGCCAGGACCTTGGTGATGGCGGCGGTGAGTGTGGTCTTGCCGTGGTCGATGTGGCCGATGGTGCCGACGTTGACGTGCGGTTTCGAGCGATCAAACTTCTCTTTTGCCATGTCTCTCCTATTTTCAGCCAGCTATTAATCCGGCAAGATTATGGAGCCGGCGATGGGGATTGAACCCATGACCTCATCCTTACCAAGGATGCGCTCTACCACTGAGCTACGCCGGCTGTAGTCCCTCGCGCGAAATGAGGTGACGATGGAGCGGGCGACGGGACTCGAACCCGCAACACCTAGCTTGGAAGGCTAGTGCGCTACCATTGCGCTACGCCCGCCCATTTGAGACTTCAAATCTGAGATCTCAAATTTCAGATGGTGCTGGGGGTAGGATTCGAACCTACGTAGAGCCTAAGCCCGCCGGGTTTACAGCCCGGTGCCATTAGCCACTCGACCACCCCAGCACTTTCAACCCAGTGACGAGTGATTTTGCTTATCACTCTCGGAAACGCCGTGAGGGGATAGCCCTCTGTCCCGCTGAGCACAAATCGAAAACGATCATTTTAGCCAACTCACCCGCGCCGCGCAAGCTTTTTGAAACGGCCGTCACCCCCCGGCGGCCCGCCCCGCAAGGCTTGCGATAACAACGGCAAGCTCGGCCGGCTCGACCGGCTTAGGGACATGCATCTGGTAGCCCGACGAAAGGACGCGCATGCGGTCTTCGGCCCTCGCGTGCGCCGTCAAGGCTACGGCCGGGAGCTTTCGCCCCAGTTCGGATTCAAGCTCGCGCACCTTGCGTATCAACATGTAGCCGTCTTCGCCGGGCATCTCTATGTCAGAGACGAGCACGTCGGGCTCCCACTCCTTTATCTCGGCGAGCGCCTCGGCTACGGAAGCAGAGGTCCTGACGCTGGCGGCGCACTGTTCGAGCACGGCGACCAGCAGCCTGCGCGCGTCCTCTTCGTCGTCGACGACCATGATGCGCACCCCTTTGAGGTCGGGAGGGCAGTCGAACGCCATATCGGCCGCCCTCACGTTCGTTTCCACGTGCTGCGGATCGGCGGCCTCAGGCTCCTGGTGATGAATGGCCCGCAAAGGCAGCTTCACCGTAAAGGTCGCTCCGCGACCTTCGCCCTCACTCTCCGCGCGGACAGTGCCGCCATGCATCTCTACGAGGTGGCGCACTATCGCGAGCCCCAACCCGAGCCCCCCGTGCGCGCGGGTGAGCGTGCTGTCGGCCTGGCGGAAACGGTCAAAGACGAAGGGCAAGAACTCGGGCGCGATCCCCTGCCCCGTGTCGCTCAAGGTTATGTCTATGTGAGAGTTCACTCTTTCGAGCCTGATCTGCACGCTCCCTTCCTTAGGCGTGAACTTTATCGCGTTAGAGAGGAGGTTCCACAAGACCTGCTGCAAGCGGTCAGGGTCGCCCGAGACTACGCCGGCCCACGGGTCGAGCACGGTCTGTATGCGAACCTGTTTGGCGTCGGCCGCGGGGCGCACGGCGTCTATCGCCGCGTTGATCACCTCGACGGGCTCGACCGGGCGTATGTCCAGGCGGAGCTTCCCCGTGATGATGCGCGAGACATCGAGCAGGTCTTCTATCAACTGAGCCTGCGCCCTCGCGTTGCGCTCTATGGTTTCCAGCGCCTGAGCCGCCGTCTCGTCATCGAACCTGTTGGTCCTCAGCATCCGCGACCAGCCGAGGATGGCGTTCAGGGGAGTGCGCAGCTCGTGCGACACGGTGGCCAGAAAATCGTCCTTGAGGCGGCTCGCCTCCTGAGTCTCCCTGTAGAGCCGCGCGTTGTCTACGGCGAGGGCGGCGCGGCGGGCCAGGTCTTCGGCCAGCGCCAGGTCGTCTTCGTCATAACGGTGGCCCGATTCGGCTGAGACGAACGAAATGGCGCCGAGCGTCCGACCGCGCGCCACCAGCGGCACGACCATGAAAGACCGCGGCTTGAGCTCGCGCATGATTCTGAGATGCTCCTCATCGCGGGCGAGCGAGACCAGAAGCGGGTCGGGTATTTCAGAGACCAGCTCCGAGCGCCCCGACTGCAACACGCGCGTGAGAGGACCGGGCCGGTTCGCTTCGGGCGGGTAGCGGCGCTGTAATTCCTCGACCAGCTCGACCTTCTTCGGGTCGAAGTGCGCAACGGCCAGCCGCTCTATCTGCCCCTGATCATTTATAATATCGACTACACAGTAGTCGGCGATGCGCGGCACGGATAGCTGCGCCATGCTCGTCAGCGTCGCCTCGTAGCTGAGCGAGCTTGAGAGCACGGCGCTCGCTTCGGCCAGGAAGCGAAGCGACTCTTCGGACCGCTTTTGATCGTCTATGTCCGTGGCGGTCCCGAACCATTTTATTATCTCGCCGTCCTCGTCGCGCAGCGGCACTGCGCGGGCCAGGTGCCAGCGGTAATCGCCATCCGACGCGCGGCGCATGCGGAATTCGATCTTGTAATCTTCCCCCGTCTCTACCGAATGGGTCCATCGCTCAAGACACATCTCTACATCGTCAGGGTGTACGACCGCCTGCCATGCCCATCCTTCACTCTCTTCAAAACTCTTGCCCGTGTACTCGTACCAGCGCCGGTTGTAGTAATCCAGATAGCCGTCGGGTCCGGCGGTCCATACGATCTCCGGGACCTGCTCGGCCAGGAAGCGGTAACGCTCCTCGCTTGCTTTCGCCTGGGCGCGTTCGCGCTGAGCCGCGTCAAACAGCCGCGCGTTGTCGATGGCAATGGCGGCCTGCGCCGCGAGCCCCACGACTATGCTCTCGTGGCGTTCGGTAAAGACGTCCTCATCCGGGTGGCCGAAGAAGAGTCCGCCCAGCACTTCGCCCGAACGCGAGATGACGGGCACGGCCAGGTAACTGACGACGGGCAGGTGGCCGGGCGGGATGCCGTAATAAGGCGAGTTCTTGCCGTAGCGGGGGTCTTGCCGGACATCGGCTATGCGTATGACGCCTTCGCCGCGAAAAGTCGGGCCGAACATGTCCGTGGCCCTCGGCATGGGGAAGTGGATGAAGTGCTCTATAGGGACTCCCGAAAGCGTGTAGAGCATGTAAGACGCGCCGCGCGAGTCGAAGACGTTGTAGAAGTACGACCCGAAGCGCGCGCCGGTCAGCTCGGTCGCGGCGTCGGTCAGAGCCTGCACGAGTTTCTTGAGGTCGAGTTCAGCCGACAAAGTCTGCCCGACGCGGTTTATCGTTTCAATAATCTCAGTCTGCTCGCGCAGGCTGTCTTCTATACTTTTGCGGCCGCCGATTTCAATATCCATATTATCCCAGCCGGGGCTTTGCGGATCGCTAACCGTACTATTCTCCTTCGAGGAAACACCAAAGACGCACGAATCCCGTGCACGAATGGCTTACAATTCTCAATGGGTGCAATGCTTGTGCCAGCGATGATCTTTAATGTGAATTGAATTAAAAGCGGGTTGAATGGCGATCAAGGTTTTTGGATGTGGAGCCGGTGGAGGGATTCGAACCCACGACCCTCTGATTACAAATCAGATGCTCTGGCCAACTGAGCTACACCGGCTCGCTGTCGACAGCTCTATAGGCTCCACAGAGAATTGATATTAAGCAACCGAACCTTCATTTGCAAGCGCGAGGAAAGTCGAGGCTGACCCTCACCTGGTTGGCGCGAGCCATAAAGCTTTGATATGATTTTTCGAGCATGCGAGAGATCGCCTTCGCCATCCTGCGGCGGTTGTTTATACTCATTCCGGTCCTCTGGGCCGTAGTCACTTTAGTATTCCTGCTCATACACATGGTCCCCGGCAACCCCGCCGAGCTGCTCTTAGGCCCGAACGCCACCCCCGAGCAGATACAGACCGTCGAGAGGCAGCTTGGGCTCGACAAGCCGCTGCTGACTCAATACAAGGACTACTGGGTCGGCCTCTTTACCGGCGACTGGGGCGAAAACCCCGTCACCCGCCAGAAGGTGCTCGACCGAATACTGTCGCGATACCCGGCGACGATATTACTGGCCGTGACGGCCATGTTCATCGCGACTCTATTATCAATCCCGCTCGGCGTGACGGCCGCGACTCACCGCGGCAGCGTAATCGACAGCGCTTCGACCTTAGTCGCGCTGCTCGGGATTTCGCTACCGAGCTTTGCGCTCGGCCCTTTGCTGATTCTCTTATTCTCGGTCGAGCTGGGAGTCACGCCCGTCTCCGGCCGCGGCAGCCTCGCGCACATCATCCTTCCGGCAGTAACTCTCGGCGCGGCGCTTTCGGCCATACTCACGCGGATAGTCCGATCGAGCGTGCTCGAAGAGCTCGGGGAAGATTACGTCCGCACGGCGCGCGCCAAGGGGCTGCCCGAGCGCAAGGTGATTTACAAACACGTTCTCAAAAACGGGCTGATACCCGTAGTCACCGTGCTCGGCCTTCAATTCGGCGTGCTGCTTGCGGGCGCGATCATCACCGAGCGCGTCTTCTCGTGGCCGGGCGTCGGCAGCCTGCTCGTCGACAGCATCAGCGAGCGAGATTACCAACTGACTCAAGGGTGCATACTTGTGATCGCGACCACCTACGTGGTGGTGAACACGCTCACGGACATCGTCTACCGTTTTCTCGACCCTCGGATAAAGGTCGATTAGCGAAAGCCGAAACATGAATCGAGTGGCGAAATTCGGAATGATAGTCGCGGCGGCGCTGATATTGATGGCCGCGCTGTCGCCGCTGCTCGCCTCGTGGGAGAAGGTGCAGAGCCAGGAGCTGGTCGCGCGGCTGGACCCGCCCGACCGCGCGCACTTGATGGGGCGCGACCAGCTAGGGCGCGATATGCTGGCGCGCATAATTTACGGCGCGAGAGTGTCCATGCTCGTGGGCCTGTCGGTCGTCACCATATCGGCGCTGTTCGGAGTCATGATCGGGTCGTTCGCGGGGTACAAGGGCGGGTGGACCGACCGCATAATATCGGGCTTTCTCTTCAACGTCTTTCTCTCGTTCCCCGGCATTCTACTCGCGATCGCGATGGTGGCCTTTCTCGGCCCTAGCATAAAGAACCTGATCATCGCGCTCTCCGTGATCGGATGGGTGGGCTACGCGCGGCTGATGCGCGCGCAGGTGCTGAAGGTCCGCGAGTACGACTTTGTGACGGCCGCTCGGGCGCTCGGCGCGAGCGACTACCGAATCCTCCTCAAACACGTTCTGCCGAACTCGATCCAGCCTTTAATAGTG
>DATFGQ010000012.1:0-63204 GCA_035249305.1 Blastocatellia bacterium
CTTGTAGGGTTGAAAGATCGCATACACAACATGCCGAATCAGTTGTCGGGCGGCCAGCAGCAGCGCGTGGCGATTGCGCGGTCGCTGGTCAATCAGCCCGCGATCATTCTTGCGGACGAGCCTACGGGGAACCTCGACAGCCGCACTTCGGTCGAGGTAATGGACATATTCCAGCGGCTGAACCGCGAGCGCGGCATAACCGTTGCGCTTGTGACGCACGAGCCTGACATAGCTCAGTACGCGAGCCGCGTTGTTACATTCAAAGACGGGCGCATCAAGAGCGACTATGAGGTTGAGAACCCGCGCTCGGCCCGCGAAGAGCTTGAGAGCTTGCCGCCTGTGGAAGACGAAGAAGGAGACGAATAATGAATCTGGTTGCTACGTTCAAGCTCGCGCTGCGCGCGTTGGCGCGCAACAAGATGCGCTCCATGCTTACGATGCTCGGCATCATCATAGGCGTCGGCGCGGTCATCGCGATGGTGGGCATAGGCCAGGGCGCGAGTGCTTCGATACAGTCGCAGATCTCTCAGCTCGGCGACAACATGCTCTACGTTTCGGCGGGGTCGTCGAACACTGGCGGCACGCGCGGCGGGTCCGGCTCGGCCACGACGCTTTCTGTAGAAGACATTCAGGCGATAGAGCAAGAGATACCTTCGGTCCGCGCGGCGAGCCCGAACGTGCGCGCGAGCGGCCAGCTAGTGTTCGGCAATCAGAACTGGGTCGCTTCGAGCGGGATCATCGGCGTCAGCGAAAAGTTCCCCGAGATACGTCTGTGGCAGATAGAGTCGGGCGAGTTCTTCACCGAAAACGACGTGAGGACCTCCGCGCGCGTGGCCGTGCTTGGCAAGACCGTGGCCGACAACCTGTTTTCGGGGATGGACCCGATAGGGCAGACGCTCCGCGTTCGCAACCTGCCGTTCCGCGTCGTCGGCGTGCTCGCCCCCAAGGGCCAGAGCCAGTTCGGCCAGGACCAGGACGACACGGTCCTGATCCCTTACACCACGGCGCAGAAGAAGCTGCTTTCGATAACGCACGTGCCGATGGCTATGGTGTCGGCCGTGAGCGCGGACGCGACCTTCACGGCGGAGCGGCAGATAACCGATCTGTTGCGCCAGCGCCACCGCCTCGCGCCTAACGAAGAGAACGATTTTACCGTGCGCAATCTTACGGACATCGCCGAAGCCGCGAACGCGTCGAGCAGCATCATGACGAACCTGTTAGCTTCGATAGCTGGCGTGTCGTTGCTCGTAGGCGGGATAGGCATCATGAACATTATGCTCGTGAGCGTCACCGAGCGGACTCGCGAGATAGGCGTGCGCATGGCCATAGGCGCGCGCAGCGGCGTCATCCGCCGCCAGTTCTTGATCGAGTCGATAACGATCTCGCTCGTAGGCGGGATAATAGGGGTGCTGCTCGGGGTCGCCGCGTCGATTACGATCTCCTCGACGCTGGAATGGCCGACGCTCGTTTCACCCGCGTCGATCTTCATCTCGGTCATATTCTCCGCCCTCGTAGGCATCGCGTTCGGTTATTACCCCGCGCGCAAAGCCGCCGCGCTCGACCCGATCGAAGCGTTGAGGTACGAATAGAGCGGAAAAAGCCCCGTAGGGGCGCTATTCAATAGCCGAAAGCCCCGTAGGGGCGGCATTCAATAGCCCGGCGCAACGCGCCGGGTGACGCACGCATACAACGCCAAGCCCTGAAAGGGCGCGATAAGAGTATCGCCCTTTCAGGGCTTCTCATTATTAACGATCCGTTTCCAGGGGCGTTGCCCCTGGCTATTGAATGCCGCCCCTACGGGGCTTTATCTATTCCATCATTTCTCTCTGCGCCTCCGCCGCGTGCGAAGCACATCATCGGCCATCCTGTGTCCTCTGCGTCTCCGCGGTGCATTCTCTGAAATACCCTTAGACATCGTCTCCACCGAGCACAATCGCTCTCTCTACTCCGATCTCTTCAAGAAACTCGCGGTCGTGGCTTACGACGATCAGAGTCCCGCGATAATTCCTGAGCGCGGAGGCGACTGCCTCTATGCTCGCCAAGTCGAGATTATTCGTAGGCTCGTCGAGTATCAGAATGTCCGGAGACTGGTCCGCGCCTAAAAGGCAGGCCAGCCCCGCGCGCATCCTCTCGCCGCCGCTCAAGACCGCCGTCGGTTTGAAGACCGTGTCTTTGTAGAAGAGGAATCGCCCGAGCAAGATTCGAAGGTCATGCTCCTGGCGCGTCGGGGCGATCCGTTTCAGGTTCTCGAAGACGGTCAAACGGTCGTCGAGCACGTCTACGCGCTGATCGAGCAACCCTACCTTTGATGTCCCTACGCGCGCAAACCCGGTCGCCGGCTCAAGGTCGCCGCAGATGATTCTTATGAGAGTCGATTTCCCGCTCCCGTTCGGGCCTTCCAAGCTTATCCGCTCGGCCCCGAAGACGCTCAAGCTCAGCGCGCGCCCCCACAAGAGATCGGCCGCGCCGGGATAGCGATAATTCACGTCCTCAAGCTCGATCATTCGCTTGCTGGCGGGGACTGCCGTCCGGTTCAGGTCAACGGCGATCTGACTGTCGACCGGCAGACTCTTGCGCGCCTCTTGAAGATCGCGGCTCGCGTCCTCGATCTTTTTCTCGTGGCGACCCTTCAGCTTCGACGCGCTGTTTTCCGCCTTGCGCTGGAGATTCCCAATAGCCATGCGCGATATGCCCGTCCTGATCGCGCGCTTGTAACCTGACGCAGAGCGCCGCTCCTGTCGCTCCGCGGCCTTGCGTGCAGACTCTTTAGCGCGCTTGAGCTTCAGTTTTGCGACCGCGAAGCTCTGTTCGGCCGCCGCCTTTTCGACGCCGCGTTGCTCTTTATAGAACGCGTAGTTCCCGCCGTAAAACTTCAGCCCCTTAGAATCAAGCTCCGCGATTTGGTCTACGAGCGACAGGAGCCTCCGGTCGTGGCTCACGACGACAAGCCCTTTCGTCCACTCGCCGATGAGATCGTAGACGAACCGCCGCGCCGAAAAGTCCAGGTGGTTAGTCGGCTCGTCGAGCAGAATGAAATCAGGCTCTTCGACCAGCAGGCGGGCGATGCGGACTCGCATAAGCTCGCCGCCGCTGATCGTAGAGACGGGCTGCTCAAGCGACAGGTGAGAGACGCTTAGTTGTTCGAAGACTCTCTCGACGCGCTCGGGGAGGTCCCACAGATTCTCCACCTTCTCGAAATCGGCGTCCTCACCTTCGCCCCTCGCGATGCGGTCGTGCGCCCACAACGCGTCGGCCAGCCGGAGCGCGTCGGCCACCGTGGCGTCCGCCGTGATCGAATCATTCTGAGGCAGGTAAGAGATCTTACCCGTCACGTCTACGGTTCCGGCCGACGGCGTCAGTCGCCCGGCCAGCAAGTCGAGCAGCGTCGATTTCCCGACGCCGTTCTGCCCTATCAGACCCGTGCGCACGGGGTTGAAGCTGAACGTGAGCGAGTTGAAGATGTTTGTGCTGTCGGGCAGGTTATAGCCCAGGTCGATTGCGCTGAGATGATAATGCATGTGCTAAGCTCCAAGGATAGAGACGTAGTGTTTGATCAGACAGCCGTGCTTCTGATCGTGTCGTCTGCGGTTGTTAGAGCTTAGTCACGCATAATAACCCTGGCCTTCCGTCACGCTCTATTCGAGCTTTGGAGACCAGGAAAAATCCTCCCAGCCAGTAAGAGTTCAAAAAGTCTGGTGCTAAATTAGCACCGCGCCGAAACTTTATCAAGGGCGTCAATCAATATATACTTAAGCTCCCTGATCGATAATCCCCGCGCATTCATAAAAGGGCTATCTATGGAATTGAAGCTCCCCGGCGGCCAGTTCTGCGGCGACGTTCTGAGAAGTTCTAACCTGTACGGGATTCGATTGACTGAGACGACTTACGCCCCGTTCCAGGTGCTGCCGAAACATTCGCACGAGCACGCCTGTTTCATATTCACGATCGGCGGCAGTTTTCATGAGAATTACGGCATACGGTCCCGCGAGTGCAAATCTCTAACGCTCATCTATCGGCCGGCCGGCGAAGTCCATTCGGACTACTTTCACGACGCAGGCGGCCGCTGTCTCAACATAGAGATCGAGCCCGAGTGGACCGAGCTTGTCCGCCGCCCGCCGATAAGGCTCGACGGCTCGGCCAGCTTCGAGGGCGGCGCGCCCGCCGCTCTTTCAATAAAACTCTATAAGGAGTTCCAACAAGCGGACGAGGTGTCGGCCCTGGCGATTGAAGGGCTATTCCTTGAGATCATCGCGGAGGTCGGCCGCCATAACCTCAAGCATTCATCCCTCGCGGTTCCGAAATGGCTTGAGCGGGCCAGAGAGTTCCTCCAGGCGCACTTCTCGGACAGCTTCACCGTCGACGACGTGGCGAGGGATGTCGGCGCGCACCCGGCGCACCTGGCCCGCTCGTTCCGCCGCCACTACCGCTGCACGATCGGGGAATACACGCGCAGGTTGAGAATAGAGTTCGCCTGCCGCGAGCTTTCTTCCACTGACGCCGCGCTGGCCGAGATCGCCGCCACTTCGGGCTTCTACGATCAAGGACATTTTTCCAGGACCTTCAAACGCCTCACGGGGACTACGCCGGCGAGATTCCGAGAGATCGCTCGCGCGCGCAAGTCCGGTACAACGCCGTCAGAATAGTGCAATACACGGGCGCGGCCGGGTGCTAGATTCTTCTTAAAGATTTCAGAACGGGAGTGATCTGCGAAATGAGATTTGCTGTAAGAAGCATTGCGTTTATGCTCGCCCCATTGTTCTTCGCGGCGGCAGCGGCGGGCGCGGAGTTGAAGTATTACCCGGCCGCGAGCCGGACTCACATAGCCTTCGTTTACGCGAACGACATCTGGTGCGCGCCCAGAGACGGCGGCCCGGCCCGCGCGCTCACGAACGCGCCCGGCATGAAGTTTCACCCGCGCTTCAGCCCCGACGGCCGCACCATAGCCTTTGTCGCCAACCTCGAAGGCAGTCAGGAGATTTACACCGTTTCGATCGAAGGGGGCGCGCCCAAACGCGTCACACATCTGCCGCGAGGCAAGGCGCTGTGCCAGTGGACCGGAGCGGGAGAGCTGCTCTTTTACACAAACGCGCTTTCGTTCAACCCCCTCGCGATGCAATTGTTCTCCGTCAGTCCGAACGGCGGAATGCCCAAGCGACTGCCCATGACGTATGGGGCCGACGGAGCAGTGAGCGCCGACGGACGTTACATTGCTTACACTCAAAACTGGTCGAACACCTTGATAAACACGTGGAAGCGTTACGTCGGCGGGATGGCGCTGGACATCTGGCTATTCGACATTCGTGATAAGAGCTCGAAGCGCTTAACCGATTGGAAAGGGACCGACCAGAACCCTATGTGGCGCGGCGAGACTCTTTATTACGTCTCGGACGCGGGGCCGGATCACAGGCATAACATCTGGTCGATGGATATTAAGACGGGCGAGCGCCGCCAGATCACCAGCTTCACGGAGTTCGATGTCAAAAACCCATCAATAGGGCCGGGCCGGCAGGGCGAGGGCGAAATCGTTTTTCAGAACGGCGTCGATCTCTACTCGCTCGACTTAGCCACGCATAAACCGCGCCGCGTCGATGTGGTCATCCCGCAAGAGAGCCGGCCGGTCAAGTCCGTCAAAGTCAACGCCGCGGATTTTATCGTGAGCTTGAGCGCCGCCGCGACAGGCGACCGCGTGGCAGTCGAAGCGCGCGGCGACATCTGGGCGCTTTCGCCCGCGAACAAACCTGCAATGAATCTTACACGCACCAGCGGAGTCTTTGAGCGCGATCCGGCTCTCAGCCCGGACGGCAATTGGGTAGCGTACTTCGCGGATTCGACGGGCGAGTATGAGCTTTACGTCGCGCGCTCGGACGGTGCGGGCGAAACGAAGCAGTTGACTCGTATGGGTTCGGGCTTTCGCTACAGGCCATTGTGGTCGCCCGATTCGAGTAAGATAGCTTTCATCGATCAGGCGAACGCCATTCACATCCACACGATCGCGAGCGGCGAGACGAAACGTGTTGACGCGGACGAGTGGGGGGAGCGGCCTCAGATGAGCTGGTCCGGGGATTCACGCCGTCTCGCTTACGGCAAAACGAGAGACACCTCTTTATCCGCCCTCTGGGTTTACGACACCGATTCGGCTAAGGCCGTTGAGGTAACGAGCGGCATGTTCGACGATTTCTACCCGGCGTTCGATCGTAAAGGCGATTACCTTTATTTTGTCAGCACGCGGAATTTCGCGAGCCCCACTTTCAACCCGCTCACCAACAACTTTGTCTACAGAGATCAGGACACGATCGTGGCCATCGATCTCAGGGAGCAGCCTCGTATGATGGAAGGTGTCGAGCGAAGCGCGACGCGGCTGCCGGTTCAAGCATGGAACATCCGCAACCTCGCCGTGGCCCACGACGGCCGACTCGTCTACGCTCGGATCGATCAGGCTTTCACACGGTCCATAGCGGTCTTCGATCCCGCGGAGCAGAAAGAGAAGACGATCATTGAAGCTGTCAATGATTTCAGCCTCTCGCCTGACGGCAGATACCTGGCGGCGCGCAAAGGCTCGGAGATCACTATCCACGACCTGGCCGGCGATCCTAAGAATGCTTTGGCGATACCCGCGAAGGAGATGCAGGTCGAGATAGACGCAACGGCCGAATGGAGACAGATCTTCAACGACGTTTGGCGGCTCTACAGAGACTTCTTTTACGATCCGGGGATGCACGGCGTCGCGTGGGCGGGGATGCGCGAGCGGTACGGCAAATGGCTCGACGCCTGTGCGACGCGCGATGATTTGAATTATGTTCTGGGAGAGATGGTGGGCGAGATCAGCGTGGGGCATGCCTATATGGGCAACACCGGCGATACGGAAAGACCGCCGGCCGCCGTCTCCATCGGTATGCTCGGGGCAGACTTCGAGCTTAAGGGCGGCGCGTACCGGATCACGAAGATTTATGAAGGCGCTCGGTGGGACACAAACTCTCGCGGGCCGCTCAGCCAGCCCGGCGTCAGGGTGAAGGTGGGCGACTATTTGATCGCGGTCGACGGAAAGCCTGTCGACGTGACGAAAGACATACGGGCCGCGTTTCAAGGGCTCGCCGCCCGCGAAGTTACTTTGACATTGAACGACAAGCCGGTGGCCGACTCTACCGCATGGCAAGTAAAGGTGAAGCCTTTGTCGGATGAGAACAACTTGCGATACCCCGCCTGGGTCGAGGCGAATCGCAAATTTGTCGAGCAGCAGACGGGAGGCAAGGTCGGTTACATACACCTGCCTGACGTTTCGATCAACGGGCTCAACGCCATGGTGCGGCAGCTTTACGGACAGGTCGATAAAGAGGGGCTTATCATCGACTTGCGCTGGAGCGCGGGCGGTTTTTTGGGAGATGTCTTCGCGGACCTTTTGGACCCCACGAGCTTGAACTACCTGGGAGGGCGTTACAGCCTGAATCGCCCCGTGCCCTGGCGCTATAATCGCGGGCCTAAGCGATTGATCGTAAGCGGCATGACAGTTTCGGCGGGCGAGAATTTTGCTTACTACTTCCGCAAGCTGGGGAGAGGCAAGATCGTCGGCGCGCGCACTTGGGGCGGGCTGATCGGGTTAAACGGCAACCCTTCTTTGATCGACGGAGGGTATTTAAACATACCTAACGCGCCATTTTTTGAAGAGAACGAAACCTGGATGATCGAAGGGTATGGCATCGAGCCGGACCTTGAGATAATCGGCGACCCCGGCGGCAGCGATCAGCAACTCGATGCGGCGATCAAAGACATACTTGAAGAGATCAAGCGCCGCCCGGCAGTTAAGCCTCGCCGGCCTCCGTACTCTGACCGCAGCGGTATGGGCGTCAAAGATGCGGATAAATAAGAGGATTCCTTTGTGGGTTACGTTTGAATGAACCCTGTAGGGGCCATGGCGCATGATGCGCCATGGCCCCTACAGGTTATTTCAACTTGCTTTCGCTGATGCAGTAGAGCGCGTTCTGGCTCCGCAAGAAAAGCTCGCCTTCCACGATGACGGGCGAAGCCAGGAACGTCTGATCTTCCAGCGTGTTCGTCGAGATCACGTCGAGCTTCTCGCCCATCTTCACGACGATAACGTCGCCCTCTTCGCTCGCCAGGTATAGCTTGCCGTTCGCTCCGACCGGCGAAGCTTTGAAATTGTACGGGCGCGGCAGCCTCACCTGATGGTAGTAAGGCTCGCCCGTCGCCACGTTGAAACAACTGACCTGTCCCGAATCGGTCACGACGTAAAGCTTGCCTTCGTGCAGCACGGGCGAAAGCGTGTACGAGATGCCTCGCGTGTGGCTCCACAACACCGAGTCCGTGCCCGTGAGGTCGCCTTCTTTCCCAAGCTTTATCGCCATCAGCTTAGGATCGCGGTGCCCGCTCATCACGTAGACGACGCCGTTGTGGTAGACGGGCGCCGGGATGACGTTCGACCCGAGCCCCGCGCACTCCCAGATCACTTTGCCCGTCTGAATGTCATAGCTGCGCACCTTGCCTGTCGCGCTCACTACGACCTGGCGTCGCCCCGCATGATCTATGATGAGAGGTGTGCTCCATGAGCTCCGCTCGTCGCGCGCCGCCCGCCACAACTCTTTGCCCGTGCGCTTGTCTAAAGCGACGATGAAAGAGTCCGCCTCCTGGTCGAAGGTCAGGATGATCCTCTCGCCATCCATCGCGGGCGCGACGCCTTCGCCGAACTGCAAACGCATACGCATCTGAACGCCGAGGTCTTTCTCCCAGACGAGCTTTCCGTTCAGGTCATAACAGAAGACCCCGCGCGACCCGAAGAACGCGTAAACGTGTTTGCCGTCGGTTATCGGCGAGTTCGACGCGAAGCTGCCGTAGGCGCGGTGATAGCCTTCATGAGGCGCGGCGACGCGGGCCGTCTTCTGCCAGACGACCTTCCCCGTCTTGCGGTTGATGCAGACAACTTCGAAGCGGTGCTCGACGTTGGCCATCGCGCCGCCGCCTGGCCCGCCGCCCCTGCGCGGCTCGTTTTGACCGCCCGCGGCCGGCGCGGCTGGCGCGGGCAGCGGCTTAGTCGGGACTGCCGTCGTAAGAAAGATCTTGTCGCCCCAGATCACCGGGGTCGAATGGCCGCGCCCAGCAATCTCGGCCTTCCACTTGATGTTCTTCGTGTTGCTCCAGGCGGTCGGCGCGTCGCCGCGCGCCATCCCGTTTAAGAACGGGCCGCGCCACTCCGACCAGTGCGCCAGCCCGGTTTGCGCAGAGCTCACGCCGGCCCCCAGCCAGCAGAGAATCGCCACAAAAGCGAGGTATCTTTTTTTCATCGTTCAGGTCCTGGTTTGGATTTGAGGTTGAGGAGAACTTCACCTTTGCTTTTGATGCTGATGCCCGCCCTTCGAATGATCGTACTGCTCGTGGTGCTGGCGGAGCAGGTCCTTACCGTAGTCGTTGCCGTTCGGCGTGCGGACGACCGTGTGAATATGATTGCGCGTAGGCCGATCGTTCCTCAGCGCGACGCCGCGCTGGTGGTCGAACTCTATGAGGATCACAGGGCTGTGGACGCGGTAATAAAAGACGCTCTGGTCGTCAAAGCCGCCCATCCACGCAAAGTGGGTCGCCGCCAAATGCTTTTTCACCTCATCCATTCGGACGCGCGCGTGCGCGGGCCGTATGTTGCCGACATAAGTCTCTATGAGGTTGAGTAGAAGCTTCTGCTGCGCGTCATTCATCTCGCGGACAGCGATGCCTTCGTACTTCATCTCGAAGTTATCCCTGAAGGCCGATGTGAAGACATCGCGCGGCAGCTCCTTGGAGATTACCGCCTTCGCCTGCTGTTCGGGCGTAAGCGAGCGCATCAGGGCAAGGCCGACGCGCTCTTCTTCTTCGAACACGCGCGTCCCGGCGTACTTGCCCGATTCCGCGAAGACGGGCTCGCTCCCCATAAAGGTCGGCGTCACGACTATCTGGTCTTTGAGTATGAAATAATTGATCACCAGATGATGGCCGTCCAACTGCCAGCCCCACGGATTGTCGGCCGAAGGCTGGCCCATCACCGTGAAATAGTAAAGGCCCTCGCCGTACTCCTCGCGGCGACCAGTCATCTCGGCTATCGTCTCGTTGAGCCGCATGATGTCGCGCGCGTTTTCAAACCCCTTCAGGCTGAGGCTCGCGCGCAACAACTGGAATGCTTTCTCGCGCTGCGCCGCATTCATCTCACCGAAAGAGACCCCTTCGCGCGGGTAGCGGTGAATGTTGCTCCAGCGCCGCCACTCGTCGCTGTCGACGGGGTAAAGCGCCTTCGCCTTCTGCTTCTCTGTAAGAGAATTGATGAACGCGTCGACGGCGTCTTTGATCGGTTTTGTCGAAACGCCCGTCCGCTTGATCGAATAGAGTCCGGGGGCGACGTTTCCGTCCGTCGTGATCCCTTTGAACTTCTCGGCGATAGCCTTCTCGCCGGCCGACACATATCCGGGCGGCGCGGTCTGCGGTTGCGGCGCGGCGCGCTCTTGCGTGACGCTCGAGGCCGCCATGCCGCACGTGAGCCCAAGAGTCAGTAGGACTGTCGAGAATCTTGTTATAGTCATCGCCCTTATCCTTTGGAGTGCGCAGACTCGTCGGCGCTTTTGTGTTAACTAGCGCCGTATTGCCTAACTCGAAAGCGGCGACGAGTCTGCGCACTCCAAAATAAGTTGCTAAGGCTTTTGGGCCAGCTTCCTGGCGATCAGCTCGTAGACCGATGGGTTGAAGACCAGCCCTACGTGTGTGCCCGTGACTTCGACGTTCGTCGCGGGGTCTTCGTTTATGCAGACGCGCCAGTCGACTATGCCGTCAGTCTTCGTGTAGACGGCGGTGTGCGGGACGGGGAGCGCGCAGGGCGTTTGCAATGCGCTGACCGCGTCACAGTCGCAGTAGCCCGTATAGCAAGCGGGCTTCGTGTGGTCCCGGTCGCGCGCGCTCTTGATGCGCTCGCGCACGACTTTGGCCATCTGCAACACCATAGGGTGCGAGCGTATGCCGCGAAACGGCGAGCCGAGAGTTATCATCGACGCGACCGCGTCGGGCCGCAGCGAGGCCGCCGACAGCGCCAGTATCCCGCCCAGGCTGTGGCCGATCAAGTGGACCGCGCGGCCCGTATCCGCATGAGCCTTTTCGATAGTGTCGAGCAATCGATCCACGAGCAGGTCAAGGCAATCGGCGTTGCGGCCTATGTCGGAGAGGTAAGAGCGATAGCCCACTCGCCGCAGCCACCAGTGAAGCTCCTGGAGGTAGAGGTCCGTCCCCATGAACCCCGGAATCGCAACTACGGCCGAGCGGTCGCCGCGCGGCACGCCAAGGCCATAGTAGACTGGCGACGCCCGCAGCGCCGTCCATTCGAGTCCGAAAAATGATTCACGCCAGATGGGCCTGTTTGCGGCCTTTTGATCTTTGCGAAAGGTGTTTGTATATGTTGGCATAGCGAAGGAGACTTCAGCAGTGTCGGAACTATCCTCTCCTGTTACGCTAGATTTTTGCTGCTACCGCTTCCTGCCTCTTGCGGCTTTCATGACCTGCGGCTTGATCTCGTCCACCCCCGCCGCCTTGCGCAGCTCGACGAAAGACTCTTCCAGAAACGCTTTCAGCCTCTCCACATCAGGCATCGCCTGCGTGTCCGAGGTCAGCCCGAAATAGAGCTTCTGGTCATAGCTCATTATAGCGCAGCCGCACCCGACCGCATAGCCGACCGGCACGTACGGGTAATAAGCGGTCATGCGTTTGCCCATCGCGTAGAGCGGGACCTGCGGGCCGGGCACGTTCGTCGACACCATGTTGAAAGCAGGGAAAGGCGTATTCGCTATCGCGCCGACCAGCGCCTGCACGCTGGCGGGAAGAATCCCCATCAAAGCCGAGAAGAGGTTCAGCCCTTCGGCCACGCGCGCACTCTTCATCGCGACGGTCTTGGCGTTGATGTGCCGGTAACGCTCGACCGGGTCTTTCACGTCGAGCGGTATGTCTACGGGCAGCAGCGAGACGAGATTACCTAAAGCGCCGCGCTGATCTTGGCGCCTCAAGCTGACCGGCACCATCACGCGAAGGCTGCGCCCGGCCGTCTGCTGGCCGTGCTGCTCGACGTAGCGCGAGACTGCGCCCGACAGCACGGTCAGGACCACGTCGTTGACCGTGCCCCCCAGCGCCCCGCGTATGGCGCGCGCTTCGGCGAAAGAGAACGTGCTCCAGACCAGCTTGCGATCGCCCGAGCAGGGGCGGTTGAAAGGCAACAGCGGGACCGGCGCGGCCAGCCCCGGAAGCATCCTGGTCATGTCGGGCAGCGACGAAGCAGACTGCCCCGAAGTCATCGCTTGAGTGAGATTCAAAAGACCCGTCTGAAACTCCATCCAGCGGTTCATGCCTTCCTGCATGCCGCCCAGCAGCGCGTCAAAGAAACTGCGCGTCGGGTCGGGGCGCGGCGGGCGCGGCGGCGCGGCTTCGGATTTCGGCAGCGGCTGCGCGTCGGGAGAGATGTCCAGGACGATCTTGAGCAGATCGACTCCTGAGACCCCGTCGACCATGCAGTGATGCACGCGCGCTATCATCGCCGTCCGCTTGCCTTCGAGCCCATAAACCAGGTAGATGTCCCATAACGGTTTCTTACGATCCATCATCGGGGAGAATATTTTGCCCGCCAGCTTGATCAGCTCCTCTTCCGAGCCGGGCGCGTCGATCCGGACGCGGAAGACGTGATTGTTGATGTCGAAGTTCGAATCGAATTCCCAGGTCGGGTGGCCGAGGTTGAAAGGGTCCGGGACGACTTTCTGCTGGTAGCGCGGCAGCAGGTGCATCTTCGAGCTGATGTTGTCGATAAACTTATCGAAAGGTATCTCGCCTTCAAATATGCTGACGCTGCCTATGTGCATGGGCGCTTCCTTCTTCTCGAAATAGAGGAAGGTCGCGTCCATCGAAGTCAACCGCGTGTTGAGACTGGGTGCGGACATAATCATCTCCGAATATTATTTTGTAATGCGCGGCTCAGCTCGTGGCCCATACATCTACCAGATAACTGCCGCGCGCCGCCAGATCATTCAACCACTCTTCTGCTCGGGCGTCGCTCGCGCCGGTCTTCTCGCGGTAAACGGCGGCGAACGTGCGGCGAACGTCAGGGGCCATGCGCGAGGCGTCTCCGCAAACATAGACGACCGCGCCCTCTTCGATCATCCGCCACACGTCGTCGCGCCGAGCATAAATCTCGTTCTGAACATAACACTTCTGCTGGCCCTCGACGCGCGAGAACGCGGTGGCAAGCTCGGTCACCGCCTGACTCTCAAACTGGCGCAGCTCTTCTTCGTAAATAAAGTCCTGCCGCGGGTGACGGCAGCCGAAAAAGAGCAGCGACTTGCCTATCTCAGCGCCCGCGGCCTTGAGCGCCGCGCGCTCTTGAAGGAAGCCGCGAAACGGCGCAAGCCCGGTGCCGGGGCCTATCATAATGATCGGCGCGCGCGGGTCGTCGGGCAGACGGAAAGCCGACTTCGTGTCTTTGACGAAAGCGTAGATCACGCCGCCTTCCGTCTGGCGTCTGAGGTAGTTTGTGCAGACGCCCGCGAACGCGCCGCGCCCCGAACGCGCAGGCCCTTCGACTACGGCGACGGTGATGCTGCAACTGCGCCCGTCGACCAGGGGCGACGAAGAGATCGAGTAGTAGCGGGGCCTGAGCGGTGACAGCAACTCCAGGTAGACCTCGAACGGCATCTGGCACGCCGGGAACTCTTCGAGAAGGTCGATGAGCGATTTGCGCTTCGCCAGCACGTCCTCTTTATAACGCGCCTGGCTCGTCAGGTCGTCGCCGACCCACGCTTCAAGCCTGATCTTTTCCGGCGGGCATTCAGTATAAGCCACGAGCGTCTGTATTTGCGAGCGCGTGGCAACGTCCTGCAACTCGACGTAATCGCCCAGCAGTCGATAAACAGAAATGGTCTGCTCCACAGGCAGAAACGTCTTGCGGTTGGTCAGACGGCGCAGCCGTATAAACGCGTCGCGGTCAAAGCCGAACCTTGAGGCCACTCGTTTGACCACTGCCTCGCTGTTGTGAGGGATCACGCCCAGGTGGTCGCCCGCGCGGTAGCTCTCACCCTCGGGCAGCTCCAGCTCTATGTGGCGCGTAGAACGCTCTGAAGCCTGCTCGCCGTCCTTGCGGTGCAGCTCGCGGTTGACGCGCACGGTCATCGCCCGCGCGCCGAACGAATCGACGAACGGGCTCATCTGGCGGCCCGGCACTATCTCTAACCTGTAAAGCGGACGCGCCCCCGCGACCTCCTCGGCCTCCATGCGGATGCCCAACTCGCGCGCGACGGCTCGGCGCAGCGGGTGATACCAGCGCTGGAACTGGCCGTCGAAATCGTCGCGGGCGTCGCCTTCGCCGTGCGGGTATATTCTGCGCGCGCCGTAGGCCGCCATCATCTCGTCTATGAAGCGCGGCACCGCCTGAAAGGTCGCGGCCCAGTCGCGGTTGCCGCAGCCGAACACGGCATAGGTGACCCCTTTGAGCGAACCCGCGTCGAGGTCGCCGTCGCGAAGCCAGTCGCAAAACTTCACGGCGTTATCGGGCGGCAGCCCGTTGTAAGAAGAAGAGACGATGGCGAGCATCCCCTCTTTCGGCAGCCGGCCCGCGTAATCGTCGAGCGGCGCGATCTTCACTACAAAGCCGTTCTCTTCCGCGTCCTGCCCCATGCGTCGCGCGATCTCTTCGGCCGTCCCCATGTTCGAGCCGTACAGCACAAGCAGCGGCGTCTCGTGGGCGGGGACCGCGGCTTGATCTGAAACCTGAGATTTCAGATTTGTGATTTGTGATTTCAAATTTGAGATCTCAGGTTGATCCTGGGCGACGGCCTCGCGCATCCGCACTTTGATCTTGAAGCCGTCGGGCTTCATCGTGAGGCTCTCTTTGATCTGTAGTTTATACCGCGTGTGATCGATCAGCTTGAAGCGCTGCAAGATCATCCCCAGCACGAGCGTCGCCTCCTGCAACGCGAACTGACGGCCGATGCAGGCGCGCTGCCCGTTGCCGAACGGTTTGTAGGCGTTCGCGGGACGATTCGATTCTCTCTCGGGGCCGAAGTTGTCGGGGTTGAAGACCTCCGCCCGCTCGCCCCAGACCGCAGGGTCGCGGTGCAGCATCGGCAGCAGCACCGTCACGTGATGGCTGCGCTTCACTTTGTATTTGCCGCCGATGACCGTGTCTTGATAGGCGTAGATCGAATATGCGGGGGCGGTCGGCCAGAGCCGCAAAGTCTCTTTCAAGACTTGCGACACGTAAGACAATTGATTGACCTGTGCGTAGGTCGGCCTGGCCGAAGTGTCGCGCCCCAAAACCCTATCGACTTCCTCATACGCCCGCGCAAGCACTTCGGGGTTGTTGAGTAGTGCGTAGATGGCAAACGATAGCAACCCGCTCGTCGTCTCGTGCCCCGCGATCAGGAACGTGATGATCTGGTAGCGTATGTTCAGATCGTCCAGCCGCTCGCCCGTCTTCTTATCGACGCCGCTCAGCATGTAGCTCAACAGGTCGGCTTTCGTCGATAAATCTTCGCCGCTCGCCCGCCGGTCCTTGATGATGCGGTCGACGGTTTCGTTCATCACGCGCATGTCGTCCTGGAGCTGGCGGCGGCGGCTCTTGCGCACGAGCTTCTCCATAGGCACGTCGCCCAGCTCGTCCATAGTAGTTCCGAGCGCGCCGGCCATCGCGCGGACGAAAGGGTGCTCCGTGTCGTGATAGAACGAGTTGAATCGGTAGTTGAAACCGCAAAGCCCGATCGTGTCTACGGTCAGGCTAGTCATGTCGCGGACGACGTCGATCTCTTCGTCGGCGTTGAGACGCTCCCACTTGAGCACGAGCTGCTCGGCGATGTCGAGCATCATCGGGTGGTAGCCCTGCATCGCGCGCTGGCCGAAGTTGGGGAGCAGTATGTTGTGCGCCTTCGACCAGTTCGGCTCCTGAGTCTTGGCGGTGAAGAGGCCGTCGCCGCCGAACCGCCTGACCAGCCCCAGAGCGCCGCGAATCGTCTTGTCAAAGCGCTTCTCGTCCGACAGCTCGTCGACCAGCTCGTGGCCCGACACGACGAGCACCACGCGGCCGCGCATCGTGAGCCGGTAGATCGGGCCGTACTCGCGCGCGAGCCGAACCATGTCTTGTATCGGAGTTGTCGGGCTGAGCGCGAGCAGGTTGCCCAGCAATAATTTTTCAGGAGGCTGCGGGATGCGCGCGAGGGGGAAGTTCGTGCTCATAATCTCACCCTTCAATCGCGCAAAGCGAGCAGGGCAAAACTGACCCCGAATAATTGACTCTGCTGTTTCAGAAGCCCGGCCAGACACGCGACGCGCGGCGGCAGGTCGTCAACCGGCGGCAACTGATTATCACGAGTGACAACATACGCCGTCGCGTCATACGGCCGGCCGCCGAGCCAGTAACGGGCTTCGGGGTTGGCCGCAAGGTTCTTCACCCACTCGGAGCGGCGGCGATAGGTGCTGACCACAAAGAGGTCGCCGACGCGTGTGGCGACGAGCGGGACTCTGATCGCCCGGCCGGTGTTGCGGCCCGTGACTTCAAGCACAATCGCGCCTGTAGGCCATAAGAGAGGGTTGGCGACGCCTGCCCGCACGAGCGGCTCGACCACGCTGTTGAGGCCGCGATAAAACTCGCTTTCGATGCGCGCCAATTCTCGCCCAAGCATTTCGAGTCCTCGCCTCGACCTATTCGGTCAAGCCTGTCACGTCGTAAGACATGACGATCAAATCGTGCGTGCGATTCTGACGGTCCATCACGTAATCGGCTAGCAGGGCTTCGGCTTTGAAGCCCAAACGCTCGAAGACCTGCAACGCCCCTCTCTGCTCGGAGGCCATGCGGGCTATGATCTTTTGCAGACCCAGCTCTTGAGCCAGCGCGAAGACTTCGTTAGCGAGCACGCTCCCGAGCCCGCCTCCCCTGCGGTCGGGGCTTATCATCAACTGGATCTCTCCGAGATGACGCGTCCACGTCAGCTCGTTGTAGCTCAGCGTGCCGTGACCTATCAGCTTGCCGCCCGCTTCGGCAAGCACCGTGCGGGTGCGGCCGGATTGGATGTTGCGCCCCCACTGTTCGACCACTTCCGGCTTAGTGATATCGACCGACAGGAAGAGCAGGTCGTCTTCGGGCAGCGACCGGGCGAAGTCGAGCAGGTCCTGGCTGTCTTCGGGCTTCATCAGGCGTATGGTGACTTGATGATCTTTGATCGTCGTCGTCCAGGGATAAGACCGCCTCATGACGGGCTCTTGAGTCATAAGCTCTCTCCTATGATAGGCCGCATTCTACCATCATCATGACAGAATGCGATCCACCTCTTCTTGAGTGAACGCGCGCAGAGTCTCGGCGCGGACGCTGCCAAGCGAGCAGACCAGCAGTATCAGACGCGCCACCGACTCGTCATCGGGCGCTTCGAGGATCACTATGCCGTCGTAGCAGCCGAGGGTCCAGTAGTAATCTTTCACACGGACCCCTAGCTCTTCGGCCTGGGCTTTGAAGACCTCGCTGCGGCCGGTCGTGTGCTTGATGTTTCTAGCACCTTCGTCGGTGAATTTCCACAGGACTACGTAAGTGACCATCTCTACTCCAGTGCTGAGTGCTGAGTCCTGAGTCCTGAGTGATTCTCTTTTACTCAGCACTCAGCACTCAGGACTTGGAAGGCGGGCGGAGGAAGGGGAGCTGCGTGGCTAGATCGAGCCAGCGCTTCTGCACTTCGACGTAGTTGGTGACCGCCTGCTGCGCGAAGTCCGCCATCGCCGCCGCCGGCGAAGACTCGTCTAGCCCCAGGCCATCTTTGACGGCCTTCAACACCTGAGCGTTTTGCTGCGCGGCGAAATCGAGCCATTGCGTGCGCGCCTTGACGAAAGCGTCAACGCCCTGGCCCGCGTAATCGGAGATCGCGCGCGTCACGTCGGAAGAGTCGAACCCCGCGCCCTCGCGCATCGATTCGAAGAACTGCGCGCTCTGCTGCGAGGCGATCTCGGCCCAACGCTTCTGCGCCTCGACGAAACCTTCGATCCCCTGCCTGGCCCAGTCGGCGAGTGCTGGCGTCGGCGCGGTCCTGTAAAGAGCCATGCCTTCGGTGATCGCCTTCAACACGAGCGCGTTCTGCTCGGAGGTGATCTCGATCCAGCGCTTCTGCGCGTCGGCCATGTGCTCGACGACCTGCTTGGCCCATTCGGCCGACTGGTTGGTGTCGGCCGCCTTGCCTTCGGCAGCCGCCTGCCCGCTCTGCTTGTTCGTAGATTTTGATTTGTTGGTCATGGTTTTATTCCTTCTCAAAAGTGTTTCTCGCCCAAGAGAATATCATAGAAACTTGATGTGTCAAGAAGATTTTTCGCATTTGCGAAAGAAAATTCATAAGCTTCATCATTTCAGCAAATACATAAAACAAGATCGAATCGCCTCTTCATAATCGAACTATTTGAGAGCGATTATCGTGGATTCTTTTTATTCGCAATCGCAGCATCGCGGTAATACTTTGATTTTATTAAAGATAAAGAAAAGCGATAGACATACTTGTCGCAATTGTGTTACAGTGCGGCCAGTTATGGCTAAGAAGAAAGCGGACTCCGACAGGGTGATCATCAAGCGGTACGGCAACCGCCGGTTGTACAACACGGAGACTAGCAGCTACGTCAATTATCAGGACCTCATAAAACTGATCCGCGACGGCAACGATATTCAAGTCATCGATTCCAGGACGAAGGCCGACGTGACCAAATCGGTTCTGATGCAGGTCATACTTGAGGAGGAGAAGAATCAGAAGAACCTCCTGCCGCTGCCGTTCTTGTTCCAACTGATACGCGCGCGCGAAGAGGCGGCTCAAGACTTTTTTAAGAATTACCTGGCCTCAAGCTTCGAGGCCTATCTGAAGACTAAAGAAGAGTTCGACCGCCGTTTCCGCGGGATGCTGGAGATGACGGCCTCCGCGCCGCAGATGTGGGAAAAGTTTTTCCCCGGCGCGGACGCGATGAGAGAGTTCTGGACGCGAGGCGGCAAAGAGAAAGAAGAAGAGGAAGAATAGGCCCCGTTGAATAAGACAAAGACGGCCCAGACCATTTCTTACTTCATAGCCTTCGTAGCGCTCGGACTGGCGATGGCCTCGCTCGGCCCCACGCTCCCGGCCCTGGCCGAGCAGACGCGCGTAGGCATAGGCGAGATCAGCTACCTCTTCACGGCCCGCTCGTTCGGCTTCCTGCTCGGCTCGTTGTTGATAGGCAGATTCTACGACCGTATGAACGGTCATGCGGTGATGGCGGCGACGATCCTCGCTATGTCTGCGATGCTGGCGCTGATGCCTGTCGTCGCGACGCTTGTACTCGTGCTGGCGGTGATGCTCGCGCTCGGCACGGCCGAAGGGGCGCTCGGCGTAGGCGGGAACGCGCTGCTCGTCTGGGTCCATCAGAGCCGCGTCCCGCCCTACATGAACGCGCTGCACTTTTTCTACGGCGTCGGCGGCCTGATCTCTCCGCTCATTATCAACCTGACTCGTAAAGTCACTAGCTCGACGGCCGCGTCCTACTTTGTGCTTGCGGTCATAGTGCTGCCGGCCGCCATCTTGCTGCTGCGCCTGCCCAGCCCCCAGAACCAGTATGCGAGCGACGACGCGAACGAAGGGCGGGCCAGCTACAAGCTCGTAATCCTGGTAGCGCTCTTGCTCTGTCTCTACATCGGCGCGGAGGTGAGCTACGGCGGGTGGATATACAAGTACGTGTTAGAGACGAAGCTAGGCGACGACGACATGGCCGCGTATTTGACATCGGCTTTCTGGGCTTCGCTGACTCTGGGGAGGCTAATCGGCGTGCCGGTAGCCGCGCGGTTGCGTCCGCGCACGATCTTGCTGATCGACCTGATCGGCTGCTTTGTCGCCATGGGGATCGCCATCGTCTGGTCGAGCTCGCTCGTGGCCGTCTCGGTCGCGACAATCCTGATAGGGCTTTCGATGGCTTCGATCTACCCGACGGCGCTGACGTTCGCCGAGCGGCGTATGAAGATCTCGGGTCAGGTGATGAGCATGTTCATAGTCGGCGGGAGCGCGGGCGGCATGTTCGTCCCGCTGCTTGTCGGCAAGCTGTTCGAATCGATAGGGCCGCGCGTGATGTTGTTTATCGTACTCATCGATCTGGTCGTCGCGCTCGCGGTCTACCTGATACTGGTCTTCGGCTCGTACACAGATTACCGGACGAAACTCCGGCAACAAGAGCACACGGCTTAGCCGCGCCGCGTCACAACCCGAGCCCTTTTATCGTATCTTTGAGCTTCGTCGCGACCAGCTCGTGCCAGATGGCGTTTGGGTGTCCGTCTATAGGAACGCTCAGCTCTCTCACGCTGAGGCCGGTCGCTTTAAGGTCGTCAACTATGTCGACGACGGCCACGCCGCTTTGTCCGGCGAACAACGCTTTGAGCTTTTCGTGAATCGCTTTGAACTCTTCAGGGTAGTCTGCATAGGTCTGCCGCGCGTCCCTCGTCCAATCGGGAAAGAGTATGACGACGAGCGGCGCCTTCTTATCGCGGCACATCTCGTAGAAGCCTATTAACGAGTTGCGGCACGACTGCCAGGCCTCGCCGCCCTCGTCGTATGTCTTGAGCTTCAGCTTGAATGAATGTTTAGTGATGAGGTCTTTGTTCGCCCAGTCGGCCCCCGCACCGAGTATGCCGGCTATCCGCGAATTGCGCTTGAGGCCGCGGAACCAGTCGCTCTCTGTCACGTCGAGCATCACGCTCTTGTCGCGCAGCTTGCTCCGGAGTATCTTGCGGTTGTCCCAGAACGTGAGCTCCGCGTCATTGCCTACCGTGAAGCCTATGACCACGACGTCCGGCGCAAGGCCCATCATGTCGTGCTTCTTGAAGTAGCGCAGCTCCTCGTAGGTGTTCGCCCCGTCGTGCCCAGTGTTTATAGTCTCGTAGCGCGAGCCGCCGCCTTCATTAAGAAGGCGTTCGAGCCGCACAAGAAATATGTCGTCGTTGTCGACGGCCTTCCCGAATGTGTAGGAGTCGCCTACGCCGAGTATCCGCACCGTGCCCGCGGGCTTCGTTCTTGAAAACTCTTTGCCGCGCCAGCCCGCCGAGTTTATGCTGACCAGCGCGCCCGTGTCGTAGCCCGTCCACAGCGGCGTGTACTCAAAGCCGAGCGCGTCGTCAAAGCTGTCGCGGTCTTCGGCCACGGTGATCAGACCGGGGTCGGTCCTGAGCGAGGGCGGCAGCCCGGCAACTCTAAGGACGAGTTCGAGCGCTAAGAGAAAGATGACGAAAATAATTAGAGTAAACAGCGCTTTCTTCTTCCTTGAGATCACGACGGGCGGGGCCGCCGCCTTTTCCGCAGTAGCTTCGACCGACATAGCCCTCCTTTCATGCCGACGGCGATTCGAGCAACATATTAAATTAATTGACTCCGGCGCGAAAGGCGCATAAGATGGCGGCTCCTTCAGCCTGATCTCGGTTCTTAGTTCCTTATAAGAGAGTCGTTATGAACAATCCAATTAGCTTGCGGCCGCGCCGGGCGCGTGTGGTGATCGTGCTCGCGCTGATAATGTTGCTCTTATCATTCAATCTTGTTCCGCCCGTGCGCGCGGTGGGGGGCGATCTCGACACAACCTTCGGCAAGGGCGGCAAGGTAGTTACGAGCTTGGGCGCGGCGGAGGCGGCGAACGCCGTTGAGATTCAGCCGGACGGCAGGATTCTCGCCGGAGGCGCGTTTAATGGAGTCGACTTTGCGCTAGTAAGATACATGCCGGACGGCGAGCTCGATTTCAGCTTCGGCCCCGGAGGCGTGGTATTCACAAGCTTCGGCGGGGGCTCTGTGATCCGCGACATTGCGCTCCAGCCGGACGGCAAGATCGTTTCTGTCGGAGATTCTACTTTCGTCGGGACTAACGTCGACTTCTGCCTTGCCCGGCACAATGCCAATGGAAGCCCTGATATGACCTTCGGCTCCGGCGGCAAGGTAGTGACAGATTTCTTCAGCGACTTTGACAATGCCTGGGGCGCAGCGATACAGGCCGATGGCCGCATAGTAGCAGCCGGGTCAGCGACGAAACCCGATGGGACGAGAGATTTCGCCCTCGCCCGGTATAACCCGGACGGGAGCCCGGACAATTCATTCGGGACGGCAGGCAAAGTCGTTACAGACTTCGCGGGCTCTAACGACCTGGGTCAAGCCATGGTCCTTCAGCCTGACGGCAAGATCGTCGTTGCGGGCGGCGCGATCAACGATTTTGCTTTAGCAAGGTACAATACAAACGGCAGCCTTGACATGAGCTTTGGCGTCGGCGGCAAAGTAACAACCGACCTGTTTGACAGCGGCGACATTGCTTTTGCGATTGCGATTCAAAGTGACGGACGGCTGGTAGTAGGCGGGTCGTGCGGCCCTTTTTTCAGTACTACCGGATTCGAGTTCGGGCTTGCGCGTTATAACACGGATGGCTCGATCGACGGTTCGTTTGCGATCGGCGGCAGGATGCTGACAGACTTCTTCGGCCAGACCGACACGATTCGCGGGATCGGCATTGAACCGGATGGCAAGATCGTCGCCGCAGGGACTGCCTTCAGGAATAATCTCTCCGAAAGCCAGGATGCCGCGCTGGCTCGCTACAACACCGACGGCACGCCCGACGCGACGTTCGGCTCAAACGGAAAGGTCACAACCGATTTCCTCAGTCGTCGAGACGAAGTCTTCGCCGTCGCTATTCAACCGGACGGCAGTATCGTCACCGCGGGACTCACTCAAACTACGTCCGAAGTCTTTAGCCTCGACTTCGCGCTGGCGCGCTATCTCGGCTGCACCTCTTCGCTTTCGCGGAGCAGCGCTTTCTTCCCTACTTCGGGCGGGGAAGCGACTGTAGACGTGAGAGCGCCGGCCGGGTGCCCCTGGACCGCTTCGACCAACGACTTTTGGATAACCATCGTCTCGCCCGACAACGGCGAGGGCGACGGCCTTGTAACCTATGTCGCGAGAGACAACCTCTCGCCTTTCGGCCGCCAGGGCTTTTTGACTATCGCCGGACAGACCTTGAGCATCACTCAAGCCGGGACTCAGCCATGCTCGTATAGCCTTTCGCCCAAGTTCGATTCCTTCTCCGCGACAGGGGGCAGCGGCAGCATAAACGTCATCTGCAACTTCGGCTGCGCATGGTCGGCGCAGGCCAGCGACAAGTGGATAGAGGTGACTTCGAATTGTTGCGGGCTCGGCAACGGGACCGTCACCTACCGTGTGAGGCCGAACGACATGCCGGCCGGGCGTACAGGGAGAATCTCTATAGGCGGGCAGACATTCTCGATAAAACAGAAGGGGAGTTGACCACTCGGTCAACCGCTCGCCTCAGCATCGTAAGCTTCCACGGCCCGCTTCGATGCCAGGAGCCGCCACCCGTCCTCGAACAGGCTCTCAAGCACTCGGCGGTCTACGCTCGACAGCCGGACGAAGATCATTGGAAAGCATCGATAAAAGTCGTTGATGTAGAAAGTCTCGGGCTCGGCGTTGAGCAGGATGTCGCGCTTGAGGTAGTCGATCTTTATTGCAAGCGCCTGCCCGTCTTCGTGCAGACGCGCCAGCAGCTTCCCTCTGACTCGGAAGACCGGCAGGCGTCCCGACAGCCCCTCTTCGACCTGCGGGAGCGCGAGCGCAATGCCCCGCACAGTCTCAAGGGTGACGGGCTTCTTCTTACTCGCGCGCCGCTGCTTCTTGCTCGGTTGTCTGGTCATATCACGCCGGCCGGATAGTTATGGTAGACCAGATAAATACTATTCTTCGCGAGGCGTTGTCCAGGCGATTGCGGACGCTTTACCGCACTGCCCGCCAGTGCTAGGATGCGCCTCATGAATGAGCGCGCAAGACCCGCCTGGCAAAGCATCCTCACCTTCCTCGGCGTCATGCTCGTCATCATCGCGGCTCTGATCATGGCGATTGGAATCTACAAGTGGCCCGACGCGCCTATCCGAGAGACTGCCGGCGGGTACGTTGGGAAGACAGGCAAGGCGCACACGCGCGAAGATTACGAGCTTTTCAACATCTGGTTGAAGGCCCTTTTCATTTCATTCCCGTTAGCGTTCGCGGTGAACTTCATCGCGGTGATCGCGAACCGCAGGCGCAAGAAAGAGAGTATCCCGTCATGATTCAATATCTATACCTGTTTTTGTGCGTGCTGGGCGCGGCCCTTCCCTGCTCTCAGCTCCTACCCTTCCTGGCCGATCACGGCCTCGACCTCCGTTTGATGATAGAGCAGTTGTTCGCCAATCGCATCTCGGGCTTTTTCGGGCTGGACGTAGTCGTGTCGTCGGTGGTGCTCTGGGTGCTCGTCTTCACCGAAGGGCCGCGCCACCGTATGAAGCATCTCTGGGTCTACATCGTGTGCAACCTCGCGGTAGGCGTATCGCTGGGCTTGCCGCTGTTTTTGTACATGAGAGAGCGCAAGATTGCCGCGCGTTCCGACGCCAAACAGGCCGCGGCTTGATCTGTGTCGCCGTCGCAAGTAAGAGTGTCTCCGCCGACTCCGCAAAACCGGAGCTGGGCAGGAAGACATCGCCCCAAGGACTCGCCGCACGCCCGCCGAGCGTCACCGAGCAGACGACGAAGATCATAGAGACGAACCTGGCCGAGAAGGGCCGCAAAGAGCCCGGCGTCTGAGCCTCCTCGTAATCCACATAACATTAAAGATTTGTATTCCCCAAGCGCAGCCATTGGTTTAAACTCGCCGTTGTTTTGCTTCTGTATTGCTTCCCCTGTACGGGAGGACGAAGATGGTTGAAACCGGCACTATCCTGCAAAACCGATACGAGATCCTCAAGCCTATCGGCCAGGGCGGCATGGGCGCCGTCTACCTGGCGAAGGACCAGAGGCTCGGGAACATAGTCGCCTTAAAGGAGACGTTCTTCTCGGACACGTTTCTGCTCGCGGCCTTCGAGCGCGAGGCGAGGATACTGGCCGGACTCCGCCACAGCGCGCTGCCGAAGGTGATCGATCATTTCGCCGACAATAATGGCCAGTTCCTCGTCATGGAGTACATCTCGGGCGAGGACCTGCACGAGCTGCTTGAAGATGGCCGCAAGCCGTCGATAGAAGAGGCTCTGCACTGGGCCGACCAGTTGCTCGACGCGCTCGATTACCTGCATTCTCAGCAGCCGCCGATAATCCACCGCGACATAAAGCCTCAGAATCTGAAGCTCACGTCGAGGAACCAGATAGTGCTGCTCGACTTCGGGCTGGCGAAAGGCACGGCCCACGGGATGACGCAGGCTGGGTCGAAATCCAGCTCAAGTATTTTTGGTTACACTCCCAGCTATGCGCCGCTAGAGCAGGCTCAGGGCTCAGGCACCGACCCGCAGAGCGACATCTACTCGCTGGCGGCAACGCTCTATCACCTCATAACCGGCAAGAAGCCCGTCGACGCTGTGAGCCGCGCGACCTCGATAATGAATGGCGAGCCGGACCCTCTCGCCTATGCCAGCGATATTAATCGGCAAATATCCATCGCGCTGAACGACGTGATAATGAGAGCGATGGCCATAAAGAGGTCCGAGCGCCCGGCGAGCGCCGCCGAGATGCGCAAGATGCTTCGCGACTCTGTGGGCACGAACAGTGACGATGTAACGGTGAAGGCGCAGTCAAAGATTGCGGGCGCGGAGATGAAGAAAGCCGATGGCCCGGCCGCGCGGCCCGTCTTGTCGACTGAGGTGTTTGCTTCCACGCCGACGACACCCGCGGGAGAGTCTGGCGATCCCGCCTCATACGCGACGCGCGCATCGGCGACTAACATGAGGCGGCCGATGCCGGCCCGCGCTCCCGAAAAGAGCTTATACCGCCCGAGGCTGGCCACGGCGGCCCAGCGTCAACCGGCTACGGTCGCGGTGGTGAGCGGCGGAGCCATGAACTCATCGAAGGTGATTGCGGCAACTGTTGTATTGATCGTCGCAGTCGCATTCGTCGTTTACGCCTTCAAGCCGAGCTCGAAGAATGAGAATGCTAACGCCACGCCGACCATCATCCAGAAGGTAGAGCAGGCCGGGGGCGCAGAGCAGCAGGGCTCCACGGCGAAGCCCGCTGCCGCGGAGGCCCGCGACGCAACGGGCTCAAGGATCGAATCGTTCGCTCCGATCGAGCAGCCGGTTAAAGAAGAGCAACGGCGGGAACAGGATGATGACAAGAGTAAGGCAGATGACAGAGAGGTGAAAGAAGCCAAGCAAACGGAACCGGCGCAAGAGCCTCAGCGCGCTAACCCCGAGCCACAGCCGGAGCCTGCGCAGGGCCAGCCTCACCCCAGGCCGGAGGAGGTGCGCCGGGATGACCCTATGCGCCCGATGCCGCCTCCGCCCGATATGAACAGGCCGCCTCACCCGCCGCCGCCGCATCCACGCGACATGCCGCCGCCGCCACCGCCCAGAAGAAGGCCCTAGTTGCCGGGCGAGTCCCGTGGCGACACTTCAGATTTTCAGGAGCCCGCTTTCGCCTTGCTCTCCGTGCGCATTTCACGAAAATCTTTGACAGTCTTTCGAGCCAACGGCTTTATCAAAGAGTAGTGCATACGCTGAATCCACCAGAGCAGCCGGCCGTAGAACGGGAAGACTATTATCGCCTTATTGCGCGCGACGCCTCGCAGGATGATCCGCGCAGCGGCGTCTACGTCCATAGGCTTGAAAGGCAGCTTGGCTAACATGTCGTCCTTTCTGGAATGGACGTAAGTAGCCGCGTCGAAAATCCCCGTCTGAATGAATCCGGGGCAGACCGCTGTAACATTTACTCCGAAGGCTTCCCCCTCCGCCCTCAGCGAAGTCGACAGACCCACGACGGCGAACTTCGTCGTCGAGTAAGGGACCATCGTCGGCGACCCGACCAGGCCGGCCAGCGACGCCGTGTTGACGATATGGCCGAAGCCCTGTTTGACCATGGCCGAATAGGCGGCGGTCGCGCCGTGAATCACACCCCAGAGGTTTACGTCTATGATGCGCCGCCAGTGATCCAGGCTGAGGTCGCGGACTTCGCCCGCGACGGCGATGCCCGCGTTGTTAAAGATGTAATCCAACCGGCCGTGGCCGGCGATCACTTTGTCTATCAGCGCCCGCACATCCTCGGCGCTCGTGACGTCAAGGTAAGCCGTCTCTACCCGGCCGCCCTCTTCGGTCAACCTCGCGGCGACCTGTTGGAGGCCGTCTCTGTGTATGTCCGCCATAACGACTATCGCGCCATTGCGGCTCAACTGTTCCGAAATGGCGCGGCCGATGCCCGAGGCGGCCCCCGTCACGATCACAGTCTTATCTTTGAATTGATTCACAGGCCACCTTCTTTCAGTGTTCGCTCAGTTGGCTGACGCTCGCCTTGAGGCGGCTTGCTAAACCTTCCGCCCCCCAGCTCATCACTACGTTGTGATTCCATTTGAAGACGGGGCGAGCGAGCGGCGCGAGCAGGTTCATCCACTGCTTCGTAGTCTGCACTTTCCAGTCGTAGCGGGCGACGGTGTCGTTCCCTTCCCTAGACAACTGCCACAACCCCTTCCCATCTAACTCGCCCGTAGCGACCCCTTCCAAAAGCACGGGCGGCTCGACGCGAATCGTCTCCATGTCGAAGGCCAGCCTGTAAGGGAGCTTGCTCTTCCACGTGTAGCGGCGGATGCTGCCCACGCCCTTATCGTCGCCCTCGCGGAGCTCCTCGACTCTTTCGACGCCTTTCCACCACGTAGGCCACAGCTCCGAGTGGTATATCTCGTTCCAGACCGATTCAAGCGGAGCGCGGACGCGCCAGATGGTAACGAACTCGTATGTTTTCATACTCTCCTCTCAGGTATCTAGAGGGTGTCTGAAAAGCCCCGTAGGGGCTCAATGTCTGTAGAAGTATCGCCTAAATACCCACCAACTCCGTAGGAGTTGTATGTCTGTTATTCAACTCCTACGGAGTTGGATAATGATTATGCGATCAACTACAAACATCTGTCTCCTACGGAGCCTAATAAGTTGCCACTTCTCAGACACCCTCTATAGCTAATTGCAATTGAATACGGCCTGAATAAAATGCGATTCCTTCGGAGTGCTGCGACTTGTCGCAGCTTTTGAGTTAGCCATTGCCGTTTTGCCTAAAACAAAGCGGTGACAAGTCACCGCACTCCGAAGGAACGGTCACAGACAATCGCAAGCCGCTATAATTATCCGTTTCCGCATCAACCTCCCAGCGCACGCTCGAAGCGGGGCGCGATCTCGTCAAGCCTCTTTCTCAGCTCAGACTCAGGCATCCAACGGCCGCGCACCATTACGCCCGCGCGCTTCTCTGTGTTGGCGATGTCGTCAAGCGGGTTCGCTTCCAGCAGCAGAAGGTCGGCCCGCTTGCCCGCCGCGACGGTGCCGAACGTGTCGAGCCCGCCCAGAAACTCCGCAGGGTTGCGCGTCGCCGCTTCCAGCGCCGCGTATGGGCTCAAGCCCGCTTCGACGAGGTTGCGCAGCTCTCTGTGCAGCGACCAGCCGTAGAGCAGAAACGCGTCGGGCGAGTCGGAGCCCGCCATGATCTTGCCGCCCGATGCGTGAATCTCTTTTACAAGCAGATTGCGGACGCGCACGTACTCGCGCCGCCGCGCTTCGGTAGGCGGGGAGGCCCAGATTCGCTTGACCGCCTTCTCCCATCTCTCGCGCAGCTTCGTAGGGACGAAGCGATAATCGGGCCTGTTGCGAACCTCTTCGTCGCTCGCTTGCGCGCCGAACGTGACCTTGAAAAACGTCAGCGTCGGCGTAGAGTAGACTCCCGCCTTCGCCGTAGCCCTGGCAATGCGCTTGACCTTCTGCTCGTCGATGTAATCGAGGCTCTCCCAGTTCTCTTTGCGGAAGAGGCCGACGTCGGAGACTGAAGTCTTGATGGGCGAGTCGTCTTTCAACACGGCTTCGAGGTACGCGTCGAGGTGCTCGATCTGCTGGCGGGCTTCCAGCGCGCGCTCGACACCCACGCTCGTGTCGACGTGGCCTATCACGCGTATGCCGACCTCTTTGGCCGTCCGGTCCACCGCGTCATAGACCGGGCGCGTGATGAAGTTGGTGATCTTGATGAAGTCGTATCCGGCGGCTTTGAAATCTTTCACGGCCTGCCGCGCCTCGTCCTCCGTCTTCACCTCGCGCCCATTAAATATCGCGCCATACTTGCGGCCCGTGATCTGCGGGCTGGCCACGAAAAGCGTCGGGCCGACCATCTCGCCTTTAGCTATCTTTTCGCGCATCATCAGGTGCTCGGGCGTGCCTATCATCAGACGGATCGTCGTCACGCCGTTGGCGAGCATCACCATCAACTCGTCGCCCGCAAGCTGGTCGGGGAACTCGTCGTCCGAAAACAGGTGCGTGTGCATGTCGATCAGGCCCGGCATTAAGTATTTCCCGCGCCCGTCGATTCTCACGGCCCCCGCGGGCGCCTTGACCCGCGCGGCGTCGCCCACCGCACTGATGCGCCCGTCGCGGACGACGACCGTCTGGTTCTTTAACACGCGCTCGCGATCCATAGGAATCACATTGACGTTCACAAATGCTACGAGCGAATCACCCTCGCCGGATGCGGGCGGGCAGACGATGACCAGGGCGATGAATAATAGAAGCGAGCTTATGGCTTTCCTCATCACAAAGATTCCTTATAAGATTTAGTCTTTCCGACCGGCCAAGAGCGGAGTTTCGTATGATACCACCTGACGAAAGGAAGCGATATGCTCTTTATGGTGATCGAGCGTTTTAAGAATCGGGACCCCGTGCCCATTTACCGCAGGCTTCAAGAGCGGGGCCGGATGATGCCTGACGGGTTGAAGTACGTGGGGAGTTGGATCGAAGCGAACTTCGACCGCTGCTTTCAACTGATGGAGTGCGACGACGCGCGGCTCTTCCAACAGTGGGTCGCCCAGTGGCATGACCTGATGGAATGCGAGATAGTCCCGGTCGTCCCGTCTCAGGATACGAGGGAGGCGATAGCCCCTTTGCTCGATCAGGAAAGCTAGAGGGTGTTTGAAAAGATAGGTCCGAACGCCCTGCGGGCGCGATCCAAACACCCTCTATTGTGTAACCGCTCTCACGGCTAATCTAACTTAACGCCGCGAGTGTCATCTATGCGGCAGATGAAGCCCCAGCCGCCGAAATAATCGGCCACCGCCAGAACTATCTCGTTGCGCCCTCGCTTCAGGTCGAGATAGACGGCGTCGTTTTCGACATCCATGATGCCCAGGAATCCAGGGTCGCGATACCTGAACGCGCTCAGGCCGGTAAAGACCGGCTTCGAGTTCAAGAAGATCGTCACCTCGTCGCTGTAGCCTATGTTCAACTTCGCAACCTGATCGCGCTCCGAGTAGATCGCGGCCCGCGCGAAGACCACTTTGCGCCCTTCGCGCTTGCCTACTCTTTCCGCAGGGTCGGCGAAGAAGCGCACGATGCTGGGGCTCCTGCGGTAGCGGTCGATCACTACCATGCCGGGCGGCTCCGCGGAGACCTGCTGCCACTTCATCGCTTTAAGCTCCGCAGAAGTCGGGAGCGTCTCGGGGTCTTGCTTAGCCACGTCGAAAGCTTCGGAAAGCTCCCACTTCGCCAGAATCCCCGCCGCTAAGGGCGCGGGCTTTTTCTCGACTCTCTCGCCCGCGGGCACGGATTTGTAAGTGAAGTTCGAGAAGTGCCCTCCGTTTGCGCCCGCCCAGAGCCCGACCGTGCCGCGTGTGTAACCGCGTTTCAAATCGGTAATCTCCAGTACAGGCTTATCCGAGTTGTTGAAGTACACTTTCGCGCCGAGCCCCGACACTTCTATGCGCGCGTGGACCCACTGCTGTTTCGGTATCTCTACGGGGGCGGTGAACCCTTTGCCGCTGTACAACTGCCAGCAGGCCGAGCCGTTGAACGAAGGCGCGTACTGCGACGCGTCGTCAAGCCCGCTTTTATGAGGGCGGAAGTAGACTATCTCGTGGTCGTCCTCGTTCTCGAATCGGAAGACGATCCCCATAAACGACCTGAGCGTGGGCGGGGCCATATCGACTTCGATCACGCCGTCTTCGAACGTGACATCCTTCATGAAGGCGAAGCCGGTTTTCAGGTAGAGACTCTTGCGGCCCAGGTGATCTTCGACGCGCCCGTTCGGGTCTTTGATCTGCCAGCGCGCGGGGTCGAAATCCGCGCTGTCCGAAGACGAAGAGACCGCCGCGTTGTTCGCCAAAGCGGCGCACGCGAGCGCAAGCGTTATCAAGCAAAGACTCCTTTTCATAGCCACTCCCATATCAAAGAATTATGACAGGGAGATTAACGCTACGAGTTTCGGGAGTCTTGAACGTTCTTGCTGTTTTGTTGATACCGGCCCGGCGTAGTCCCGACGAGTCGTTTGAAATGGCGCGTGAGGTGGCTCTGATCGGCGAAGCCCGTGCGGGCCGCGACCTCCGAGATCGACAGCCCTTCGAGCAGGAGGGTTCTGGCGCGGGCAACTCGCACCTGGGTCTGGAAGGCGTGCGGCGGCATGCCTATCTGCTCGGAGAAGACGCGGCTGAAATGGAAAGGGCTCAACCCCACGAGCCGCGCCAGCTCGCCGAGAAAGACGTTCTCGCCGTAGTGCTCTATCAAGTAATCACATGCCCTCTTGACGCTCGTGGGCTTGCGGTTGAGCGAATCAAAAGAGGCGTGCCGCTCGCTGAACTGTGCGATCAGGCGGGTCGAGAAAGTGTCGAGCAGCGTTTCGCGTTCGAGCGTAGAGGCGGGCGTCTCAAGCGCGACATGGAGTTGTAAGTAGAGTTCGAGAACATCCCTGTCGAACACGACGGCTTCGGGGAAGAAGGGCACGCCGCGGTCGCGCCCGAAGACTTCCGCGGCGACGCGGCGCATCACCTCCGGCTCGATGAAGAGGGTCCTGTAGCTACAGCCCGACGCCAGGAAACAGCGGTTCGAGTGAATCTCGCCGGGGTGGACGATGAAGAGGCTGGCCGGCGGCGTCACGTAGCTGTCCCCGCGGTACGTTACGTCGCCGGAGCCGGCTTCGATGAGACACAACTGAAACTGCTCGTGCCAGTGGCGGGGCACCGGGCGCGCGACGAAGATGCCCCGGTGCAGCTCCAGTTGATGCAGGTCCGCCGGCCGCCACACGTTTATGACGCCGCGCTCGCCTCCCGACTTTATCTCAGAAATCATGATTACAGGTCTTCGGCACGCAAAGAGGTGTCGGCGTTCTTCCAGGCGGCGTCGAACTCTTTCTTGACGAGCTGGGCGTCGAGCTTCTTGCCCTGCGCGTTCAAGCTCTCGACCAGCCCGAAAAGCGAGCGCCCGTTCCTCGTATTCCTTTCGAGGTCGGCCTTGAAGACGCGCTCGGCTTCCTGATACTGGCCGTCCGCGAGGAGCGCGCCGCCTAAAGACTCGCGCGAAAAGATGTACCAGTCGGGCGGCTCCGTGTAGCTCAACTGGTCTTCGGCCTCGACGGCTTTCTTAAGAAACTCGATTGCAGCCTTCTTCTGATTCTTCGCCGTGGCGATCCTGGCGTTGAGCGTGTTCTCCGCGATCGACAGGACCCCGCTCGCCTTGTTCGCCCCATACGTAGCATCTTTACCAAGAGTCTTGCCCGTCGCGGTGAAGGCCGCGAGCTCGGCCTCCGCCTTGTCTACTCTTGCAGTCGCCGCATAGGCCATGCCGCGTGCGAAATGCCAGATAGCTTTTGTCACGACGAGCCTCCGGTCGGGCTCAGGCGCTTTCAATATCTCTTCCCACTTTCGGAAGCGGACTTGAATCAACAACGACGTAGGCATGAACGAATCGAACATCGGCGCCATCGCCTTGAACATCGGCCCGTCATTGACGTGACGGATCAAGTGCGCTTCGAGCCGCCGGGCCGCCCGCTCCGCGTCGGCGTAGCGCCCTTGCAGGCAATGAGCCACGGCCAGAAAGTGCAGGTTGTGGCTGTAGTACATCAGGGGGTACATCCCCTGCTCGCCGTGACTCTTGAAATGCTCTTCGTCGGCGACGGCCGCGTAAGCGTTGCTCCGCGCGGCGGCTTCGAAATTGCCTACTCGCATGTCTATGTGCGCGGGCATATGAACGAGGTGGCCGGCGGCGGGCGTCAGGGACTTGAGTTTCTGCGCGGCCGTGAGCGCCCACTCGGGGTGCGGTGAGGCTTCCACGGCATGAATGTAATAGTGGTTCGCGCCTATGTGGTCGGGGTCGCGCTTCAACACGCCTTCGAGCACGGCGACGATTTCGAGCGTGCCTTCGGCGGGCTTTCCGTCGACGCCCCAGTACTGCCACGGGCGCAGGTTCATCATGCTCTCGGCGTAAAGCGTCGCCGCGTCGAGGTCGTACGGATAGCGTTTGTAAAGCTCGGCCATCGCGTTCTTGTAATCGACTTCCAGCTTATTGAAATCTGGCTTCGAGTCGTTCGTATACCTCTTGCTCAAAGCGGTGATGTAAGCGCGCTCTGACTCGGAAGCTTTCGGAGCTAACGCGAGAGCTTTCTGCGCGGCCTCGTAGGCCATCTTTTCGCGCTCGGCGTCGACGGCCAGGTTTATGTTCGTGCCGAGTGCGAGGGCCACGCCCCAGTGGGCCATAGCTAGATTAGGGTCGAGCTCGGCCGCGCGCTTAAACGATCGCACGGCTTCCTCGTGGTTGAACGCGAAGACGAATGTGAGCCCCTGATTAAAGAAGCGCTGGGCTTCCGCGTTAGTCGTCGAAACCGGGTGATGGTGTTCGCCGAGACCCGAGATCAGAGGGATCGGCTTTGCTCCGGCGTGAGAGTGATCCTGGTGCTGAGCCAGAGCCGCAGCATGGGAAAGAAGTAACAGGACAACGGTCAAAATCAAGCGCCGCATAATGGTCTCCTAAACGTGTAGCTTATCGCTCAAAGACCCACAACCATGTTCGAAAAAACGTTCGTAAGCTTCGAGAGGCGTAATTCAACAGCCTCTTCGAAAGCCCCGTAGGGGCGATATTCAACAGCCTGGGGCGCAGCCCCAGGAAAGCGTGTTATTTAATACAAGCCCTGAAAGGGCGATACTCTTATCGCGCCCTTTCAGGGCTTCGTTTCATTTGATGCGTCACCCGGCGCGATGCGCCGGGCTATTGAATCACGCCCCTACGGGGCTTTCGGCTATTGAATCGTCGCCCCTGCGTGGCTCAGGGCCGCGATAGACTCCGCGGACCGACGGCGGCTATTTGCCGCTGAGCGCGGTCAGGCGAGAGTTCAGGCGGCCCGCGTCGTGACAGCTCATGCAGGTCACGCTGGCGGACGCCGCAAACTTCGGGTCTTCCTTCATCTTCTTTGCAACGGGCGCGTACGCGGTGTCGCCAAGCAAGGCCAGTATCTTGTCCAGGTGCTGCTGCATCTCTTCTACCCGACCTGTCCGCTGCGCCGATTGGGCGAGGCCGCCCAGCAGCTCGCCGCGCAAGTGCAGAGGCAGTTTATCGACCATCTCTCCCTGATACTTCCAAAGAATCTGATAAGACTCGTATGCCTGCGCCCAGGCGGCGGCGCGATGCTCTTTCGGCAGCCGGTCGGCGAAGATCACGTTCGTGCCGCCGCGGATCGCGTGGACGCCGAAGTTACCAGGGCTCACCTCGGAGGCCTTGGCGAAAAAGTCCTGCGCCTGGGTGTAATACTTCTTGAATTCGTCGTCGCGCTTGTTTTCGTGCGCGAGCACGGCGCGGTAAAATGCGGCGCCGCCCTTCCAGGCCAGCAGGTCAGACTTCGCGTTGGGCCGCTTCTCCATCAACAGGTCGATGTTCTTCTCGCCCCTGGAGAACCGTGTCATGTCGTCGGTCAAAAAGCCCGCGAAGATGTCTTCGCGCAACAGCGTGTGAACAGTGAGTCGTGTGTCCGACAGGGGAGGGTCGGGCGCGGGCGATTGCGCCATCGCGACGATCGCGACGGTCGCAAGGAAGAGCACGACAAGCGCTTTCTTGATTATTAGCACAGCTTACACCTCCTGAGTGGGATGTCCGGCGTCGGTCGAGTCTATCACCGGACAGACTTGAGAATCAATCAACAGACCGTTTGCCAGTAATCTTTACGTCAGGGCCTTCGAGCCGGTTTCATTAGTTATGATATTTGCTTTGGGCCTCATGATTTCTTGCGAGTCGCAGTCTTTGTCTTTGCCGGTTTCGAAGACTTCGACTTCGACTTCGACTTCGCGGGCTTAATCGGACCCACTACCTCGCTCGGGTCTACGTTGGGCGTAGCCTGCGGCGGCTCGGCTCCCGACGGCACGAGCCATAATTCAGTCGTAGGCTCTTCGCGGAACCCGCCATCCAAAGTCATCACCTGTTGAGCGACAATCTTACGCTTCTTTACAAGGTAGGTCCTCGCGGCGGCCGCCATCGTCTTCGCTTCGCCTGCCTTGCTCCTGCGCCCGCCGTAGGTGATCACGTACCCGACGGCCCCCGGGTCGTTCTTAAGCTCGATGGCGAAATTGTCCAGGCGCTTATTCGCATCCTTAGCGACGATCTTGCCGTACTCGTCGAACTTGCGCCCTTCGGCCTTCTTCATCACCGAAGCCGTACACGAGCTTGAGGTGGAGCAGGCCCTGTCGTAGCCTCCGACATCGACCGTGGCCGTCACAGTGGAGTTATCGGTCAGGCCGGTCAAGTCCACAGTTATAACCGAAGTCCCCTGGCCCGATGAGATAGTCCCGTTCGATACCGTCCAGTTGTAAGTCGGAGTCACGTTCGGGTCGCCGCCCGTCACATTCGCTGTGAACGTCAACGCGCCGTCGCCTAAATAGACCATGTCGGGGCAAGTGGCCCGGACCGTAGGGCAGTTCGATTGCTGAGCCGACGCATGAAAAATCGCGCTCGCGCTAACGAACAGAGAAATGATGACCGTCATGACGAAAAACCGTCTCTCGTAGAGTTTCATGTGCAAGTTCTCCTGAAGGTTGATATAAGCTAGCGGACTCACATACCCGTAACGTCTGATGTCCCGCCGCCTGCTTTGGCGGGCCGTCGGGGAGGCGCCTTTTTTATTGTGAAACTTATTTAGCGGTACGGGCTCGTTATTACCTGCGTTCGTCTATCGGCACATACTTCTGGCCGCGCGGGCCTACGTATTCTGCGCGCGGCCGTATCAGGCGGTTGTTCTCATACTGCTCAAGGACATGCGCGGTCCACCCCGTTATGCGGCTGCAAGCGAATATCGGCGTGAACAGGTCCGTCGGGATACCCAGCGCGTAGTAGGTCGAGGCGGAATAAAAATCGACGTTCGGGTTCAGCTTCTTCTCGCGTATCATCACCTCTTCCATCTTGTGCGACATCTCGTACCACTTCTTCTCGCCCGTGCGCTCGCCCAGCTTGCGCGACATCTCGCGCAGGTGCGTAGCGCGCGGGTCTTCGGTGCGGTAGACGCGGTGGCCGAATCCCATGATCTTCTTCTTGTTAGCGAGAGCCTCTTTCGTCCACGCCTCGACGTTGTCGACCGTGCCTATCTCAAGCAGATTCTTTATCACGCCTTCGTTCGCCCCGCCGTGCAGCGGCCCCTTGAGCGTCCCGATGGCGGAAACTATCGCCGAGTACATGTCTGAGAGCGTGGCGGCCGTCACTCGCGCGGCGAAAGTGGACGCGTTGAGCTCGTGGTCGGCGTGCAGCACGAGCGCAACGTCCATCGTGCGCGTGGCGACATCGTCCGGCTCCTGGCCGCGTAGCGTGTAGAGAAAATTACCGGCCACAGAGAGGTCCTCGCGCGGCTCGACGGGCTCAGCTCCGTTGCGCAGCCGCTCGAACGTCGTGACGATCGTCGGGAACTTGGCCGTGAGGCGGATGGCCTTGCGGACGTTCGCCTCGCGCGACATATCCGCCGCCTCCGCGTCGTAGAGCGAGAGCGCGGAGACCACGGTGCGGAGCATGTCCATAGGCGCTGCGTCCTTGGGGATGGCTCTCATGAACTGTTGAATCTCTGCCGGCAGCCTCGCTTCGCGCGACAACTGGCTCTTAAGCTCTTCAAGCTGGGCGTGCGTAGGGAGATGGCCGTTCCATAACAGGTAGGTGACTTCCTCGAAGGTCGCATGCTCGGCCAGGTCGTGAATGTCGTAGCCCCAATAGATCAGGCGGCCTTCCTGGCCGTTGACATCGCTGATCGAAGACTGCGCGGCGACGACGCCCTCAAGCCCGGCTTTTGCCACATTGGCTTCACTCGACATCTTTCTTGTTTCCTTTCAATCTGCTTCGCAGTGATAAAGAGCAATAGGGGCTTTCGCCCAACATTCAAGGATAGGACAGGGCCGCGCGCGTGTCAAAGTTATCCGCGGCAAAACTATTGTCCTATGACGACCTCGACTTCGACGCCGCGGCGGGCCTCCGTCAAGCGCGCGGCATTGCTGCGCGGCACGGCCAATTCAAGAAAGCCCGCGCTCCCGAAGTAGGCGAACAGCTCGTCCTTGTTCGCCTCGGCGAAATGGCTCAGCACGCGCGCGGCCTCGCGGCTGCCTATGCGCACGCGAGCGCCTGACTTCAGGCGCTCTTCGGTCAGCTCGTCGCGCGTGATGTCGGTTATGACGTTGCCGAAACGGTCTATGTGGAGCACGTGGCCGCGGATCGCTCTATCCGACAGCACGACCGCCGTCGGCGTGTTGAATCGCACGGGGTCGCTTATCTGCTCGCCCATCTTCTGCCAGTCTACGAGCTTCGACGCGTAAGCGGCGACGGGCGCGAACACGTCCCGCCCGTGAAATGTGTTAGAAACGTTCGGGCGGAAATAATGATCCGCCGTGAGGTGGACTACGCGCGACTGCTCGCGCTGATAGACGTAGCTGAACACGCCGTTGTCAGGCCCTACGAAGTGATAGTCGCCCGCCGCCACCATTATCGGGCGGCGCGACGAGCCGACGCCGGGGTCGACGACTACGACGTGGACCGTCCCCCTGGGGAACTCTTTGTAACAGCACATCAGCGTGAACGCCGCCGCGTAGATGTCGTGGGGCGGGATGAGGTGCGTCAGGTCGATGACTTCGGCCGCGGGGTTGATCGTGTGTATGACCCCCTTCATCGCGGGCACGTAGTAATCGGCCTCGCCGAAATCTGTCGTGAGCGTTATTATCGGCCTTCTCTCAGCCATCCGGGCGGCTCCGATCTTCAAGTTGATAGGTGGGGCAGATACATTTTATAACACCTTGCAATAGTTCACGGGTTTTCGATCAATCGGGCTAGCATCTCTTTATCGAAATCGTAGCTGAGCCGGCCCTGCGCCTCCGCGACATCAAGCCACTCCGCATGGTCGACCTCGACGCCGTCGGTCGCGATACGGCCGCCCGTGGCTTGCATCAGGAAATAGTGAACGGCCTTCGGGCGGACCGCGCCGCGCTTCGTTCGATAATTGTAACGAGCGACCGAGAGCTTCCGCTCTACGCGGCACTCGACGCCCGTCTCTTCGAGCACTTCGCGCAAGGCCGCCTCTTCGAGCGACTCGCCGGAATGCACGCCCCCCTTCGGGAAAGACCAGTCGTCGTAGCGCGGGCGGTGCACGAGCAAGACTCTGATGACACCGCCGACGGCTTCGACCACCACGCCGCCAGCGGCCAGCTTCTCTTCCATGATTAAAGGTGTAGCGCAAGTGGGCGTCGAATTCAATAACCTGTAGGGGCGGGGCTTGTCCCCGCCCGGATCGCGCGTTAGCGCGATGACGAGATACGAAGCAAGCGAAGTGGTCGATAAGAAACGCACATCATTGCCTTCGGCAATCCGGGCGGGGACAAGCCCCGCCCCTACAATCATAAAAGGTAATCTGTTTGACATCGTTCGAGCGCGCAGGCTAGGCTTTCAGGAGTATGAGTGAGCCTAAGTCAGACCCGGCCATACGCGTCGTGCTTATGCCTAAAGACACCAACGCGCATGGCACTATCTTTGGCGGGGTCATCCTGAGTTACATAGACATCGCCGCGGCGATCGAAGTGCGCAAGCACACTCTGAAGAAGATCGTGACAAAGGCCATGCACGAGGTCGTCTTCGTCGCGCCCGTTCACGTGGGCGACCTTGTGAGCTTTTACACGGAGCTCGTGCGCATCGGCCGCACCTCGATAACGATAAAGGTCCTGGTTGAAGCCGACCGCGTGCGCCAGCCGGGAGAGCGAGTCGTCGTCACCGAAGCCGAAGTTGTCTACGTCGCTATTGACGAGAATCGGCGGCCCGTGCCGATTCGCGATGAAGTCTGATCTAAAATTCTCCCATGCGCGCTTCATACTCAGACCGCTACGTCATCAAGCTGCCGGATAACCACAGGTTCCCCATAATCAAATACTCCATGATTCGCGACCGGCTCGTCTCCGACGGAACTCTTCGGGCGGCCGAGATCGCGGAGCCGAAGCTCGCCCGACGTGAAGAGATACTCTTAGTCCACTCCGCCGATTATTACGACCGCCTGGCCTGCGGGCAGCTCACCCCGCGCGAGCTGCGCCGCCTGGGGCTGCCGTGGTCTGAAGCGCTCGTCAGCCGCTCGCGCTTTTCCGTGGCCGGGACCATCGCCGCGGCGCACGCGGCCCTGGCCGAAGGCGTGGCCGCGAACCTCGGGGGCGGCACTCACCACGCCTTCCGAGATCACGGCGAGGGGTTCTGCGTGCTGAACGACATAGCCGTAGCCATCCGACTGCTCCGGGCCGAGGGGTTGATACGCCGCGCGTCGGTCATCGACTGCGACGTTCATCAAGGCAACGGCACGGCTCACATCTTCGCCGACGACCCGGAGGTCTTCACGCTGTCGCTTCACGGTGAGAAGAATTATCCGCTGGTAAAGCAGCAGAGCACGCTCGACGTGGGGCTCGACGACGGGACGCGGGATAAAGATTATCTAGACGCGCTGGCGGTCGCGCTGCCCCGCGCAATCGAGCGGTTTCGCCCCGACATAATCTTTTATCAAGCGGGCGTAGACCCTTTCGAAGGCGACCGCCTTGGCAGGCTCGCGCTCACGCACGACGGGCTGCGCGAGCGCGACCTGTTGGTCTTTAATCACTGTATTAAATATCGCGTCCCTACGGTCATCACGCTCGGCGGCGGGTATTCAAGCGACGTGGCCGACACGGTCGAAGCGCACTGCAACACTATACGGGCGGCGCGAGCGGTCTTCGCCGCGTGAGGAACCGCCGCTCACCCGGCGGCGTATCGATTTCAGAAGGAGTTATTAAACAATGCCAAGCAAGCTTGACGAGATCAGGCGGCGCGCCGAAGAGGCCGCGCGCAAGCTCGACGAGAAGTTCGACATCTCTTCGAAAGTCGAAGATGGACGCCGCGCCGCCACCGACGCAATTCGCAAGGGCACCGACGCGGCTACGGCGGGGCTGAACGCCGCCCGCGAAGAGGCCGCGCGCTTAGACCGCGAGCACAAGATCACCGAGCGCGCGCGCGAATCGGCGCGCAAAGTCGAAGAGACCGTGCGCAACTCGGGCGCGAAAGAGAAAGCTAAAGAGACGGCCGGGAAGGCCAGGGAGACGGCCAGCGAGTTTGCCGAAGACGCGAAAGCTACGGCGTCGGACCTGTTCGGCAGCGCGCGGCGTTATTACGACACCGCGACTGGCGCTGCCAGGGGCAGTGTGTCGGCCGCGCGGCTGCCCGCGTCTGTGAAGGGCGCGGTTTCGAGCGCGCGCAAATGGGTCAAAGAGAACCCAGGCAAAGCCGCTGTAGTCTCGCTCGCCTTCGTGGCGGGCACGCGCGCCGGTTCGGCCTTTTCCGCGCTAGACGTGACGCTGCTGGGCGCGGGCGGGGCGGGCAACTGGCTCTTTCATTCCGCGATCGTCCCTTACGGGCTGAGAAAGCTCTCCGAAAAATACGAGTCGTATCTGAAGCGCCAGGAAGCGCTATTGGCCGAAGGCAAGCTTTCGGAAGCCGAGCAGTCGCGCGTCAAATTCGAGCGCGACATGGCGAAGTACGTCGGGGCTCCCTTGCTCGGCGCATTCAGCGTGGCGGCGGGCGCGGGGCTGATGTACGAAGCGTTCACCGGCGCGGTGGTCACGGGCTTCCCAATCAATCTCGTCCTGGGCGGCAACCCGCTGCTGTCGAGCATCTGGCTTTTCGGCAACGGCCTGATCTGTTTCCACAACGGCTACAAGTTTTTCATGATGGCGCTGGGCGACCAGGAAGACGTCACCCGCGTCGTGCGCGACATAAAAGGACTGCTCCCCGCATGATCAACGTCGCACTGCTGGGGCTCGGCAATGTAGGCCGCGCATTCGCCCGTTATGTCGACAGCCATAACTTGCCGGTTCGGATCGTAGCGCTGGCAGACAGCACGGGCGGCCTCTTAATCTCAAGCGACGATCACGCCCGCCGCGCCGTGGCGCTCAAAGAGTCGGGCAGCAGCATCGCCGAGATCGCTTCGGCCGATGTCATACGCGACGGGAAAGATTTTATCGACCTGCTGCCGGAAGCGGGCGCGCGTTTCTTGATAGAGTCGCTCCCCACAAACCTGTCGTCAGGCCAGCCGGCGCTCGGCCTGATCCTGTCGGCGCTCTCGCGCGGGATCAACGTAGTCACAGTCGATAAAGGCCCGCTCGTGCATGGGCTGAACGCGCTCGAAACCGCGGCCGATGCGGCGGGCGTCGGCTTCGGGTTCAGCGGCACGACCGGCGTCGCCGCGCCTGACGATATTCAGACCTCGCGCGTGATTGAAATACGCGGCGTGTTGAACGGTACTACGAATTACATCTTGACCGAGATGCAGGAGCGCGGCCTTTCGTTCGATCAGGCGCTTGCCCGCGCCCAGGCGGACGGCGTAGCCGAGCCTGACCCTTCGCTGGACATCGAGGGATGGGACACGGCGGCGAAGATTTTGATACTCGCAAAAGATCTGATGGGAGCTACGGCGAGCATCACAGAAGTCTCTCGCATCGGAATCGATTCCGAAATCAAATCTCTCATCCATACGGCCCGCGATCGCAACGGCCGCGTCCGGCTCGTAGGCCGCGCGCGCATATGGCAGGGCCGCGTCCGCGTCAGCGTCGCGCCGAAGATCGTCAACGCGGATTCTCCGTTCTATTCCGTTTCAGGCACGTCGAAGGCTGCGCTCTTCAGGACCGAAGAGAGCGGCGAGACGGTCGCGTTCGCCCGGTCCGGCCGCGACGCCATATCACAGATCATCCTCGACGACGTTCGGAAGATCGAGTCACTGAACGAAATCTGAATAAAGGTCTTCGAATGAGAGTTGCGGGCTGGGCTGTTGGTCTTGCTCGGCCGCGCTTCCGTCCGCTTGCGCGCGGGATGCGGCCGTGGGACGCAGCGCCTTCTGCACGTCGCGGAGGTTGAATCGGATGAGGCGGTCGGTCAGCATAACGGCGGGGATGCGGCCCGCGCGGCGGAGACGATGCACGGTCGATTCGCTGATCTGCAAGACCTCGGCAAGCTGCCGCGCGGTCAGGTAGTCGGCCCGTTTATCTTTAGCCTGTTCTTCTGGTTGTTTCTCGACCGTCACGCTCCTCCTATGGCTTCTTAAGCCGTTCGAGGTTGAAGGCGACAGGGGCCGCCTCGCCTTCCTCGACATCAACAGTCTTCGTCTCGGATTTGTAATCGCTGTGCATCGCCGTCACCTGGTAGCGCGCACGTTTGGCCGGGAGCCGGAAGGCGAACTCGCCCTTGCTGTTTGTGACGTAATCGCGGCTGAAGGATTCCACCTTCTTGCGCTCCTTCGACTCTTCGGCCGTAGGCACGCGGACCAGCTTTACGCGCGCGCCGGCAACCGACAACCCGCCCGTGTCAAAGACGGCCCCGCGTATCAACGACGTGCGGCTCGCCTTCTGCAACTGAATCGTCTTGACGCGAGTCTCTTTGCCCGGCTCGACCTGCTGCATCTGAACCATGGTCCCGCCCTGGTAGCCTTCGGCGTCAAAGCTGACCGTGTAATCGTCCGCCTCAAGCTCGAATGAATATTCGCCCGCGCTGTCGGTCGTCGCCTCTTTGACGGCGCGGTCGCGGCTGCTCATCACGCGGACCAGCGCCCCACTGATGGGCTTGCCCTTCTCGCCTTCGATCTTGCCCTTGAGCGTGCCGGTCTTTTGCGCCGCCGAAGCCGCGACGAGCGAACACAACACGGCGAGCGCGATTATGAGAACTCTCCTGGTCATAAAAACCCCGTTGGTTATGATTTGAATTGATTTTAATCTATCATCGAGGCGAGGAACAAGGTGAGAGTCATCGGGGGACAGTACCGCGGCCGAAGGCTTCGCGCGCCGCACGGCGACCAGGTGCGGCCCACTTCGGACCGCCTGCGCGAGACGCTCTTCAACATCATCGCGCCCCGCGTCGAAGGCTGCCGTTTCCTTGACATCTGCGCGGGGTCGGGGGCCATAGGCATAGAGGCGCTCAGCCGCGGCGCAGCCTCCGCCACCTTCATCGATAAATCGCGACGCGCCTCGGCCATCATCGAATCAAACCTCGCCTCTCTCTCCATCACGTCGAACGCGACCGTTATCAACAGAGACGCCCTCCAGGCGCTCAAGCGCCTGTCAGCAGACGCGGCGCAGTTTGACATAATCTTCTTCGACCCCCCTTACGCTTCCGAGATCTACTCTCAAGTCATGGGCGAACTGGCTTCGGGCCTGTTGCTCGACCCGGAAGGCGTGGTCATCACGGAGCACAGGGCGAAGAGACCGCCCGCGGCCGAGTACGGAGAGCTGAAAATGTACAGAGAGGTGAAGCAGGGCGAATCGGCGCTCGCCTTCTACGCGCGCGCGTGCTAGTATCGCTCAACTCATAACATTTGGGGGGCCGAAGAGTGACGCGCCGCGCAATCTATCCTGGGACTTTCGACCCGATCACTAACGGGCACCTTGACATAATCGAACGGTCGTCGAAGCTTTTCGACGAGGTGGTCGTCGCGCTCCTGCTCAACATAGAAAAGCAGCCGATGTTTTCGACCGAAGAGCGCGTGGCGATGATCCGCGACATCATCGTCGGCTGGGACAACGTCCGCGTAGACACGTTCGAGGGCCTGCTCGTGCATTACGCCGTGGAGCAGCAGGCGCAGGTCATCGTGCGCGGGATACGCGCCGTCTCGGATTACGAGTACGAGCTTCAGATGGCTCTGATGAACCGCCGCATGGAGCCGCGCGTCGAGACCGTCTTCCTGATGGCCGCCGAAGAGTATTCCTACCTGAGCTCGCGGCTGATCAAAGAGGTCTTCAAGCTGGGCGGCTCTATCGCGGGGCTGGTGCCGGAGCTTGTCGAACGGCGTATGAGAGAGAAGCAGGGCCGGGTTTAAGCGTGAGGCAGTAGGGATTAAAGATGAGCAAAGCAGTCTTCAAAGAATCTATCTACGTCGCCGACATGGAGGTCTCTTCGACGCTGGCGGTGCTGATGGAGGCCGAGCGGCTCCGCGCCGAGGGCGTCGATCTGGTAGACCTGGGGGCGGGCGAGCCTGACTTCCCCACGCCGCGCAACGTGAAGGACGCGGGCATCCGCGCCATCGAAGAGAACTTCACCCGCTACACCTCTACGAGCGGCATTCACCCGCTGAAACTAGCCATCATCGAGATGATGAGGCGCGACTTCGGCGCGAGCTACGACCCGCCCGAAGTCATCGTCACCATAGGCGGGAAGCAGGGCATCTTTAACGCGATGGCGACGGTCGTAGGCCCCGACGACGAGGTTCTGATACCCGCGCCTTACTGGGTGACCTTTCCCGAGATAGCGAAATTCCTGCGCGCGCGCCCGGTCATCATTCAGACCGAAGACAAAGGGTTTCAGCTCACCGCGGAGATGGTGAAACAAGCGATCACGCCGCGCTCGCGGTTGCTGATCTTGAATTCGCCCAACAACCCTTCGGGGCGCATCATCCCGCCGGCCGAATTTCAAAAGATCGTCGAGGCGGCGGCCGAGCGAGGCGTCCGCGTCATAAGCGACGAATGCTATCTCTATTTCGCCTACCCGCCGGCCTTGCCCTACACGGCGGGTCAGTTGCCGCGCGAGCTGCGCGAGTTTGTTTTAGTGAGCGGGTCGTTTTCGAAATCACACGCGATGACGGGCTGGCGCATAGGTTACGCGCTCGGCTCGCGCCAGTGGATTCAGGCGATGCTGAAGGTGCAGAGCCACTCGACTTCTAACGCGCCGTCGATTTCACAGAAGGCGGCGATAGAGGCCGCGACCGGCCCTCAAGAACCGCTTCGCGCGATGATCGCCGAATACCAGCGACGGCGCGACTGGCTGGTCCCCGCGCTCAACGAGATCGATGGCATTCAGTGTGCGATGCCGGAAGGCGCATTCTACGTGATGCCGAGTGTGAAGGATCTGTTCGGCAAGCGCGCAAGCAACTCGTCGGAGTTCGCGCGCCTGTTGCTCGATGAAGCGAGGGTTGTCGTCACGGCCGGGTCGGCTTTCGACGCCGAAGGCTACATCAGGCTCTCTTACGCCAACTCGCTGGAGGCCATACAAGAAGGCGTTCGCAGAATCGCACGAGCCGTAGAGAAGCTTTAGCAGCCCCAAAGGGCGCTATTCAATAGGAAGCCTCGAAGCCCCGTAGGGGCGCTATTCAATAGCCAGGGGCAACGCCCCTGGAAACGGATTGATAGTAATGAGAAGCCCTGAAAGGGCGATATAAGTATCGCGCCCTTTCAGGGCTTAATCTTGTATGCGTGCGTCACCCGGCGCGATGCGCCGGGCTATTGAATCACGCCCCTTTCGGGGCTTACTGAATTACGCCTCTTCGAGGCTTCCTATTGAATCATGTCCCTGCGGGGCTTATCGAATGACGTCTCTTCGAGGCTTGTCCGACAGATTCCGGAGCTTACTCACCCGTTATTTATGTAATGGACTTTCCAATCCCGCTCGCCCGTGATGCGCCACCTGCCGCCTGACCTCTCAAGCCACACTATCTCGCGGACCGAGCCCGAAGAGTTCCTCTGCCCCTTGAAATCCCACCTCTTGTCAAACGTGGCGACGGCGCGGCGGCCCGCCCTGTCTAAGACCCTGACGTTGACATTGCTGAACTGGAAATTCAGATCGTTGTAAACGGCCAGAGCGCGCGCACGGTCTTCGCGCACGTAATCGCGGTCGACGCCGCGCTTCAGATAATAGACGTCCACCTTCGGCGCGTAAAAACTGAGGTGCGACTTCAGATCGCGTCTCTCCATCGACGTCGCCCAGCCATCGAGAGTAGAGGCGACCTGTTTTTGTATCGCGACCACCTGGGCTTCAGACAGCCTCGGGGGTTCGGTCGGCGGAGGCGGCGGCGGTTCTTCCTGAGGCTGAGTCACGTTCGTCAACGGCTCGGGCGTGCTATCGACGCCGTCTTCCGGGACCTGGGCATTCGGCGCGGGCGCAGGCTCGGACGCCGCCGTGCTGGGGGCGGGCGCGGGCGCCTCTCGGCCCTCTCTTGTTAGGAGAAAGGCCAGGAGTCCCACCAGAAACGCGATGGCGAGCACAGAGCCGTAAAGTATCGCCATCCTCCTCCGCGCGCCGGAATTGCTCGGCCCGGTCGAGGTGACGCGCGGGGCGACAAAGCGCGCGCTGTCGGCTTTCGACCGCGGCATCTCCGGCTTAGTGTAATACGGGTTTGCGTCGGCAAGGTCAGGGAGAGTTTCGGGAAGACTCTTTTGCTCTGCGACCTCTCTCTGTTGCTTGCGAACGAGCGTCGCCTCGTTGTCAGGGTCCTCGCCGGTGTAGGCGCTCGCGCGGCGTAGAAAGCCGCTCGCCAGGGCCTCTTCCTCACCCGACTGAGCGAGCCCCGCGGCTTCGCTGAACTCTCGCGAGAACTCAAGCGCGCTTTGAGGCCGGCGGGCGGGATCTTTATGAAGCGCCCTCATAACTACCGCTTCGACGGCGGGCGCAATGTCGGGCCGCTTCAAGCTGAGCGGCATCGGCGGCTCCGTCGAGTGGGCTATGAGGAGGCGCGTCGAGTTGCCTTCAAACGGCGCGTCGCCCGTAAGCATCTCGTAGACGACCACGCCCAGAGAGTAGATGTCGCTGCGCGCGTCGACGGGCTTCTCCTCGCACTGCTCGGGCGACATGTAGCGCGGCGTGCCGATTATAAAATTCGCGCCCGTGAGCGCGGCGCGGCGGTTGACGTCCTCCTGAATCTTGGCGACGCCGAAATCCGCCACCTCGACCCAGTCGCCGTCTTCGTACTCGGCGATCATTATGTTGTCAGGTTTGACATCGCGGTGAATGACGCCGGCCGCGTGGGCGGCTTCGAGCGCGCCCGCCACCTGGCGGAGTATCGCCGCCGTCCGCTCGACGCTGAAGGGTCCGTTCTCGCGCAGCAGCTCGCCTATGGTCTTGCCCTCGACCAGCTCCATCACGATGAACGGGCGGTTGCGGCCGTCGACGCCGAAGTCCGTGACGTCGATCGCGTGAGGGTGGCGGACGCGGCTGGCGGCGAGCGCCTCCTGTTCGAACCGCTGAGAGATCTTCGTGTCGGCGGCCAGCTCGGGCTTGAGGACTTTGATGGCGACCTGCTTGCCTATCAGCGAGTGGCGCGCGCGGTACACGTCGCACATGCCGCCCGTGCCCAGGTGAGCTTCCACCCGGTACTTATCGGCCAGGACCGTGCCTATGAGATTATCTGTGCGGGATTTTAAAGGCGCGCCACAATGAGGACAACTTTCCGCGAGGGCAGCAACCGGCGAGCCGCAACTCATACAAAGCTTCATTTGAACCCATGCACCCTTTTTGATCTTTCAAGCAGCCCACAACCTCACCCTTCCTGATCCATTTTAACAGTTATCTGAGATGCAACACCAATGAATAAAATTGATCGCGCGGGGAGGATTGATGGTAGATGAAAGCGGGCGAGTGTGCGGGCGGACAAATGCGGCAGCTCCCTTTTAGCAAAGCTGCCGCACTACAAGCCCGAGACGCCCGATTACGTTTCTTGAAAGCGTAAGCAGCGGCTTGTCAATTCCGGGCGGTTAGAACTTGGTAATGCTGATGTCCTCGTCGCCTTCAGCTCTGAACTTCTTGAAAAAGTGAATGGCGAAGCAGATGAGCGAGACGACGATTAACCCTACACCAATGATGAGGTCGTTCTTGTGCTCGCCTGCGCCCGTGCTCGAATACCTGATAAAGAAATAGACCGCTATGGCGGCGGCAACCACGCCCACGATCAAAAGGATATGCTTCATGGCTCCCCTCCTTATTTGGTAAGAACAGAACCTGAAACTAAGCAGCTACAGTAGCGATGCGAATGCGTGAACCTCTGCGGGTGCAATTATACACGAATTCCGGCTTGTTCAAAACGTGTTTAAAGTCTCGGCCGCCCCTCACCGCTCGAACAGCTCACCGCTCGAAAAGCGTGATCAAGCGGCTCTCCTGAAGCATCTCGGAGGCGAGGTGATAAACCTCGTCGGTCGTTACGCGAGCGGGGGCGGCCGAATGGATGACGCGGCGGTTTTTCGCCAGCCCGCGTTCGGGCTTGGACCGGGCTATCTCAAGAGCGGGCGCCCCGAGGTCTGTCGCCATCTCGGCTATGCCCGCGTCGTCGGTTATGACGAGGCTCGCGCGGGCGACCGCCGCGACTACCTCGACGGCCCGCGCCTGGCGCAGCTTGATGGCGTCGTCGGGCAGCGTGGCTCCCAAAAGGTCCGTAAAATCGCTGTCGCCCGGTTCGTCCACAAAGACTATTCTGGCCGCGAAGTTCTTCGCCAGCCGCTCGGCAAGCTCGGCGAAACTCTCTACGGGCCACGACTCGGAAGGCGCGCGGCCGCTGCTATAAAGGACGACGACGGGCTGCCCGCCGCGGCTCCCCTTTTCGGCGAGAACGCGCTCGAACCGCGCGTCCTCCTCCGGCAATAGCTCGATCCCCAAACGGTCGAGCGCGGCTTCGACGCCAATCTGCTTTAACGCCTTCCGGCAGTCGGCCGTGTGCGAGTCGGCGCGGCTCCTGCCGGCCGTCCGGCTCAGCAAACGATCGAGCACATCGAGCGGCTTTGAAGGGGTGACGGTGCGCGCGCGCAAGACCGCGGTAGTAAAGACCTGAGTCTCCAATCTTGGCGACAGGTCTACGACGAGGTCGGGGTCGCTGCGGCGCGCGCTCTTAAACAGCCGGGCGATTCTGCCGAGCGACGCGCTGAAATTCTGGTTCGAAGATTTGATGACGCCCAGGTCGATGACCTCATCGACTAGGCGGCTCGCGGCCAGCAGCTCGCAGGTCCCTTTCGACGCCGCGACCGTTATAAAAGTCCGCGGGTAATCCGCCCGCACCGCCCTGATCGCGGGCAGCAACGCGAGCGATTCTCCGAATGGGGATAAATCCAGGACGAGTATATGGCGAGCCGTCTTCTGCATAATCTTACGATGATTATACAGATCAAGCGCCCGGCGCGTCAGGCCGTAAAGCCGGGCGCTTCACCTTGATCGTGATGTTATGAAACTTACGGCGGCCCTCGACCGATTTGAAGGTAGACTCTTCCGGGGTGTAGCCGATCAAGTAATACCCGCTCTGGTCGTCGAGGATGCGGTCGACGCCCTTATCGAGGTGGTTCACGTTACGGACTAAGAACCCGCCCGTGTGCTGCGCCAGGTAACCGAGCCCCTCCTGCGAGCTGAGGAACTGCTGACGCCGCCTCTCAAGCTCCCCTTCGATCTCGTCGAAGCGCAGACCGCCCGTGTCATCGGCGGCCGACAGGCCAAGCACGAGGGTGTAATCACGACTCGATAATGAGCGTTTATTACCTGCGGCGAATTGTATTCGTTAACAGAGCCGGCAGGGATTCTACCACCGACACCGAGAAAACGGGAACGACAAAAAGCGAGGGTAGTGGCGCCACCGTTGTTGACTATCAAACCAAACAACGGCTGAAGGTTATGTAAGACGAGGTTGAGGTATCTAATTTTACATTCATTATCAGGGGATGCCGGCGGCCGGTTATTTGTCGGCCGCTAGCCTTTAAAACAAAAGCGGTGACAAGTCACCGCACTCCGAAGTAGGCGCTGATTATTCTGGGCGCTCTCAATTGGCAATCAACACTATTACTCCATCGCCCAGACTCTTGTTAGGCAAATCAACACAGGATTACCCCAGTACTAAAGCGGGCGGTTATATCTCCTCCAGCAGATCGATCACCTTGCGCGTGTCGCTCAGATCGGGGAGCAGCGCGTCTGGTGAAAACTTTTCTAACTGCTCGACCGTGTGGAAGCCCGAGGCGACCGCGACGACTCGCGCGCCGAAGTAGCGCGCGCAGGCGATGTCGCGCGGCGTGTCGCCTACGATCACAAAGCGGTCGGGCGCGAGGCTCAGCCCCAGCTCGGCATTTATCCTCGCGGCGGCGATCGCCGGCAGGTGGTCGCGCTCTTCCGCGTCGCTGCCGTAGGCCCCGCGCCCGCGAAAGTAATGGCCTATCCCCGCCACGCGCAACTTCGCTTCGGCCAGCTTCTCGACGTTCCCCGTCAGCAGGCTCGTAAGAAATCTCTCATCGCGCGCGAGCGATTCGAGAAGCTCGCGAACGCCCTCGCAGACGCGAAAGACTTCGCCGGTCGAAGCCAACTGGTCGAGAATCTCCACCATCGTCGCTTCCAGCCGCGGCAGCCGCTCGCCTATCACGTCCACGCTTACACCTTCGCATTCGAGCGCCTCGCGGTAGATCGCAAGGTCGGTCTTGCCCCCGAAATCGACCTCCGCGATCCGACCGCAGGTGCCGAAGACATCCAAAAGCATGTTGCGAATCCGCCCGCGGTATTCGGGACGCCGCACGGCGCGTATCAGAGTGCCATCTATGTCAAAGAGGATTACTCGCAGATTAGACATTGAACCTGAAGTGGATCACGTCGCCGTCCTGCACGACGTACTCTTTGCCTTCCAGTCGGAGCTTGCCCTGCTCGCGGCAGCGGGCTTCGCTGCCCAGCTCTATCAGATCCTCGAAGCGCACGACTTCGGCTCGTATGAAACCGCGCTCGATGTCTGAATGGATCGCGCCCGCCGCCCGGTGGGCCGTGGTCCCGCGCCTTATCGACCAGGCGCGGCACTCGTCTTCGCCCGAAGTCAGAAAGCTTATCAGGTCGAGCAGGCCGTAAGCGGCGCGGATGAACCGGTCGCGCGCCGGGTCGGTTATCCCAAGGTCTTGAAGAAACTCGCGCTGCTCGTCTTCGTTGAGCTGGGCGATCTCCATCTCGACTTTGCCCGACATCGCTATCAGGCTCAGGTTCTTCGACCGGGCTAGCTCCCGCGCGTCGGCCGCGATCTCTGAGGCGATCTCCTCTTCGCTCACGTTGACGAGCAACAACAGCGGCTTGAGGCTCAGGAACCGGAAGCCCGCGATCAGCGCAAGCTCTTCCGCCGCCATCGGCACGTCGCGCAGGGGCGTCTCTTTTTCAAGCGCCTCTTTCAGACGGTCGAGCAGCTCCCGCTCGCGCGTCGAGTCCTTCTCCTTTTTCAAACGGTTGATGCGGTTCTCGATCTGCACCATGTCCGTAAGGATCATCTCGTCGTCGAAGGCGCGGATGTCGCGCGCAGGGTCCGCCGCTTGCGACAGCATAGGGTTGTCGAAGGCGCGAACGACGTGGACGAGCGCCTCGACCTCGCGCATGTGCTGAACGAGCTTGGGGTCGAGCCCCGTCTCGCTGCGCGAGCCGTCTTCGGTCTGCGGCCCCGCCACGTCGACGAAGCTTATCTCGGCGAAGGTCTTCTTTTTGGGGTTGTAAAGCTGGGCGAGCTTTTCCACTCGCGGGTCTGGAACTTTTATTACTCCGATGTTCGCCTTCTCTTTCGCGCCGTAGCCCCCGACCTCGGCCGAAAGCCCCGTGAGCGTGTTAAAGATGGTCGTCTTCCCTGACCCCGCGAAACCTACCAGTCCTACTTTCATTCGCCCTCCGATTTGAGATTTGAGATTTCAGATCTCAAATCGATCCGCAGGTCTTCGCCGGTCATCTCGGCTGGCTTCGGTATGCCGAGCAGGCCGAGCAGCGTAGGCCCAACGTCCCTGAGCCACCCGCCCTCGCGCAGCCGCCCGCGGTAATCGCTTATGAGTATCAGCGGCACCGGGTTTGTCGTGTGCGCGGTGAAGGGGCCGCCGGTCTTCGGGTCGATCATCTGCTCGGCGTTGCCGTGATCGGCCGTGATTATCACCGTCCCGCCGCGCTCTCGTATGGCCGTCACCACGTCGCCCACGCAAGTGTCTATCGTCTCGATCGCCTTGATCGTAGCCTCAAGCACGCCTGTGTGGCCGACCATGTCCGCGTTAGCATAATTGATTACGAAGAGATCGAACTCGTCGCTTTCGATCGCTTTGATGATCGCGTCGGTCACTTCGAAAGCGCTCATCTCGGGCTTGAGGTCATAGGTCGCGACCTTTTGCGAAGGGACCAGCAGCCGCTTCTCGCCGGGAAATTCCGTCTCGACCCCGCCGTTGAAAAAGAAGGTCACGTGGGCATACTTTTCCGTCTCGGCTATGCGAAGGTTCCGCAACGTCGCGTCGGCGAAAACGTCCGCGAGTATGTGCGTATGACGCTCCGGCCCGAAAGCTACGGGGAGCATGAACGTGTGATCATAAACGGTCATCATCGTGAAGCGTATGCCGGGGCGCGGCCCGCGATCGAATCCGGTGAAGTCCTCTTGGGTGAACGCCCGCGTGAGTTGGCGCGCGCGGTCCGCGCGGTAGTTGAAGAAGATGGCGCTGTCGCGGTCCTGTATTGTGGCGATGGGACGCTCGTCTTCGTCGACCATCACGATCGGCAGCATGAATTCGTCCGTCGTCTCGTGGCGGTAGGAATCGCGTATGGCGTCGAGGGCGTCGCGCGCCGGTTTGCCTTCGCCGTAGCGGAGCAAGCGATAAGCCTTCTCGGTCCGCTCCCACCGCTTGTCGCGGTCCATGGCGTAGTAGCGCCCTACGATCGAAGCCAGCCGCCCCGCGCCGTACTCGCGCATCTTCTCAAGCAGCTCGGCGATGTAGGCTTCGGCCGAATCGGGCGGCGTGTCGCGCCCGTCCAAAAACGCGTGGACGAATACGCGATCCAGGCCCCGCTGCTTGGCCATCTTCAGCAGCGCGTAAAGGTGCTCGTGCCAGGAATGCACCCCGCCGTGCGAGACCAAGCCCATCAGGTGAAGCGCGGAATCGTTTATGCGGGCGTGATCCATCGCGCGCACCAGCGCCTTGTTCTGGAAGAACTCGCCCGTCTCGATCGCGTGGTCTATTCGCGACACGTCCATCCTGATTATGCGCCCCGCGCCTATGTTGAGGTGGCCCACTTCGCTGTTGCCCATCTGGCCGGCGGGCAGTCCCACGGCCGTCCCCGAAGCTTCGATCAGCGTGTGAGGGTACTCCGCGTACCAGCCGTCGAAATTCGGCGTGCGGGCCAGCGCGATGGCGTTCCCTTCGCGCTCGGGCGAATGCCCGAACCCGTCGAGCACTATCAAAGCAAGCGGCGTGTTTTTCAGAACCGTCAAATCGCTTTCCCCTCCGGTTTTATTACTTCGAGCTCGAAATGAATCTCTTTGCCGCGCGCGATGGCGTTCAAGTAATGCTCCCAGATCTGTCGGAAGAAGCGGAGGCGCGGAAACTTTCGGTCGAGGTTTATAAAGAACTCGAACCCCAAGAGCTTCCAGACCTTCAGCACCGTCACGCGCGCCGCGCGCTGGCGAAACCTGACCGTCGTGTAGAACGGGAAGACGGCGCGCTCGTCCGTCAGGTTGCGAAACGAATAGCTGTTCAGGTGGTTGCGGTGCGTCAAATCCGTTGCCCAGTCGGGATTGGTCCAGTGAGGCACGACTATCTTGACCGTCCCGCCCGCGCGCGTGATGCGGTGAAGCTCGCTCATGACGGCCATAGGGTCGCGCACATGCTCTATCACGTGACGCCCGACCACCTCGTCAAACTCGTCGTCGCCGAACGGGTAAGGCAGGTCGTCGAGGTCGTGGATCACGTCGGCGGCCGTGCGCGGGTTGATGTCCATGCCGACCGCGCCGGGAATCTTGTTCGCCCCGCAGCCTATGTCGAGGACGCGCGGCCCGCCGCCGGCAACAACCTGCGATTTCAAATTTGAGATTTGAGATTGCAAATTATCCTTGACCCTATCTCCGTTTGTGACGCTTGATCTTATTATATTCTTTCATGATCTTTCGATCGCGCTCTTTGCGCTTCAACTGTGTCTTAGTGTCCTGGCGAGATTCGAGGTACTCTAACTCTTTGCCCATCTTCAGGTAATTCTCCAACCGCTTAGGGTCGAGCGAGCCGTTTTCGATAGCCTCTCTCACGGCGCAGTCGGGCTCCTGACGGTGCGTGCAGTTGCTGAAGCGGCACTCGGCGGCCAGCCGCTCGACATCAGTGAAAGAATCCGAGAGCCCTTCGCCCACGTCCCACAGTTGCAGCTCGCGCATGCCCGGAGTGTCGACGAGCAGCCCGCCCGAAGGCAGTATGACGAGCTCGCGGTGACGCGTGGTGTGCTTCCCGCGGTCGTCGTGCGCGCGGACCTCCGCGACCTTTTGAACGTCGCGGCCGACTAGCCGGTTGATGAGCGTAGATTTGCCGACCCCGCTCATCCCCAAGAAAGCGATCGTGCGGCCCGCGCCCAGGTAAGGGTTCAACTGCTCAAGCCCCTGGCCGAGCTTCGGGCTGAGCGCGTGGACCGGCACGCCCGGAGCTATGGCCTCGACTTCGCCGCGCCGCTCTTCGACCGTCTCGCACAGGTCGGACTTGCTCAAAATGATCACCGGGTCGGCCCCGCTCTCAAGCGCCAGCACCAGGTAACGCTCAAGCCTCCGCAGGTTGTAATTCTTGTCGAGCGATTGAATCAAAAAGACCGTGTCGATGTTGGTGGCGACTAGCTGTTCGTCCGTGACGCTGCCCGCGATCTTCCTTGAGAACTTGCTCTTGCGCGGGAGGATCGCGTGGATCAGCGCTTTCTCTTCGGCCGTCTGAACGCTGATGACTACCCAATCCCCTACGGCCGGAAAATCCGCGCGCCCCGTGGCTTCGAACCTGACGCGCCCGGTTATTTCGGCCGGCATCTCGCCGTTTTCGGTGTAGAGCCGGTAGCCGCCTTTGTGTTCCAGGGCGACCCTGCCCACGTGGTAGCCTTCGTTCTTAAAAGGCTCGAACTCCTTCTCGAAAAATGAATCCCATCCGAGCGTCTTCAGGTCGTGCATAGATTACTTCTTTGTCGCCGCCCGCTGGTTGCGCTTCGCGAGTCGTTCGGCCGCGCCCGAGCTTGTGAACGCGCCGAACCCCGCGAAGCGGCCCGCCCGGCCGAGCTCTTCTTCTATGCGGAGCAGTTGATTGTATTTCGCCACGCGGTCCGTGCGGCTGGCCGAGCCCGTCTTGATCTGCCCGGCGTTTGTCGCCACCGCGAGGTCGGCGATGAAAGTGTCTTCGGTCTCGCCCGAGCGGTGCGAGATTACCGACGTGTAAGCGTGCGTCTTGGCCATCTCGATAGTCTCAAGCGTCTCCGTGAGCGTGCCGATCTGGTTGACCTTCACGAGTATCGAGTTTGCGACGCGCTCGCGGATGCCGCGCGAGAGAAACTCCGTGTTAGTCACGAACAGGTCGTCGCCCACGAGCTGAACCTTGTCGCCGAGCTCCGCCGTAAGCAGAGCCCATCCTTTCCAGTCCGATTCCGCCAGCCCGTCTTCGATAGAGGCTATGGGGTAATCCTCCACCCATTTTGAGAAGAGCGCTATCATCTCTTCGGAAGACTTGCGAGCGCCGTCCGACTTATGAAAGACGTACTGGCCGTTTTTGTAGAGCTCGCTCGAAGCGGCGTCTAACGCGAGCGCGACCTGCTCGCCAGGGCGATAGCCGGCCTGGTTGATCGCTTCGAGTATAGACTCGATGGCCTCTTCGTTCGTCTTCAGGTTAGGCGCGAATCCGCCTTCGTCGCCGACGGCGGTCGATTGCCCGCGCTTCTTGAGAACCTCTTTGAGCTTGTGAAATACTTCGACGCCCGCGCGCAGCGCCTCCGAAAACGACGCGAACCCCGCCGGCACGATCATGAACTCTTGAAAGTCTACGTTGTTATCCGCATGCGCGCCGCCGTTTATGATGTTCATCAGCGGGACGGGCAGCAGCTTCGCGCCGACCCCGCCGAGGTACGAGTAAAGCGGGACCCCGAGCGCGTCGGCGGCCGCGCGCGCGGTCGCAAGCGAGACCGCGAGTATCGCGTTTGCGCCGAGCTTAGATTTAGTCGGCGTCGAATCGGCCTTCAGCATCGCGGCGTCGATATCGGCCTGCATCAAAGCGTCGCGCCCGATGACCGACTTCGAGATAGTTGTGTTGACGTTAGCCACCGCTTTCGAAACGCCCTTGCCCACGTAGCGCTTCTTGTCGTTGTCGCGCAGCTCGATGGCCTCATTCTCCCCGGTCGAAGCTCCCGAAGGGACGGCGGCGCGGCCCACTATGCCGTTGGCCAGCGTGACTTCAGCTTCCACCGTAGGGTTGCCGCGCGAATCGAGTATCTCCCTGGCCGTGACCCGTTCAATCGTTGTCATAGACTCTCCGTTTCCTCAATCATAATAGTCAAGAGATTTGAAAACTCAAATTTGAAATCGGAAATTCATGCCTTGTCGCGAATGATAAACATAGGCGTGGCGGACCCGCCGCCCGCGCTCACGTTCAACAAAGCGAGCTTTGACAATCGCACGCCGCAGCCTTCGGCCCGCTCGCCGTCCCACACGTAAGGGTCGAGGTCGAGATAACGCTCGTCAATCCGAAGCTCGCCATCGACTATGCTGGGGTACGCCTCGCGTCCGAGCGGCACGCGCTCCTGCACTATGTAAGAGTTGTTCAAGGCGTCCGAGAGAGCTTTCCGCCAATCGTCGGGATCGCACTCCCAGCCGAGCACTACGCCCCGGCCGCCGTATTCGCTGTTGGGCTTGAGCACTAATCGCTCGCGGTTTCCCGCGACGAACTCGACCAGGTCGATGCTGCGGCCTTTGTAGTCGGTCTTCATCTCGCGCACCTTGCGCGTCCAGGGTATGTGACGCGCGAGCAGCGAAGCCATCTCGGGGCCGAACGAGCTGGAGATCGCCGTGTCGCTGAGCAGGGCGAAGACGGCTTTCTTATAAAGCATCTGGACCGCAAACCCGTTCGCCATGCAGACCGCGCGGTCGCGCACGGCGTCGATGAGCGGGTGACGAGTGCCGTACTTCGCAAGCAGCTCCGCGGTCACGACGCGTTTGTAAACGAGGTCTATGGCGAAGTCTCCGACGAACAGACGCCCGCCGCGATATTCAAGCTCTTCGGGGTCGGCGATCCTCACCTGGCAGCCGTGCGATTCGAACTCCGATTGCATCAACAAGAACTCGCTGTAGGTGCTGACGCCTCGCCAATCGACTATGGCGACGTTCGGCAGCCCCCTCGCGCCCCATCGGTGGTAGGCCGCAAGTAACGCGTCGAAGACGAAGGTGCGGACCGGCAGCGCGCGCGCGTCGTAGCGCGCGGAGAACTCTCGCATGATCGGCATTCTCGCGAACGCGTCGCTGAGCGCGTTCCCGTAGCCGAGCCCGCCTGGGCTTTCGGCGTTGTACTCTACGAAATTGAAATCGCCTTCCTCGCTCAAAAACCCGTCCAGCCGCGCGCTCACGTCGGCCGACCCGTAGCCCGTATCGACCTGAATGATCTCTTCTTCCTTCGCGTCGAGGTCAAGCTCGCTTCTAAGCCGCGAGTCGCTCATCAAACGGCGACCGAGCGCTGCGATCGCCATCATCACGAGCGTCGAAGCTCGCCTCACGTATTCGTACTGCTCGGCGGTGATGAAATAAGGGCGCAGCACCGTGCAGATCGCGCGCCCGCCGAACGATAGGCTTTCGCGCTCGGTCGCTTCGTCCAACACTTGTCTGGTGCTGTCGAGGTGACGGCCCGCCAGCAGGTCGTGATAATAATTGATAGCTTCGTCGGGTCGGCTCATCGGCATATTCTAACCGCGGTTGAGCAGCGCGTCCCAGCGGTAATGCGGTCGATCATCCGAAGCGTTGTGCGCGCGCTCGATCACAAGGTCGGCCATGGCGCGCACCACCCATGGGAAGTAGGCTTCGGTCAGCGAAGAGATGTCGAAGTCGGGCGCGGAGTTCATGAAATCTATCGCGTATGGGACGCCGTCGCGGACCCCGAACTCTACCGTGTTCATGTCGTAACCGAGCGCTTCGTTTATCTTGATCGCGTCACGGCGTATTCGATCTTCGAGCTGCGGGTCGAGTTGCTGCTCGACGTTGCGGTAACGCTCGAAGTGCGGCCGGCGCGGGTCCCAGTTCGTTATCAGTATGTTCGTCTTGCCTACGCAGATGCAGCGTACGTACTGCTGCCAGTCTATGAACTCTTGCAGCATCATGCAGAGGCGGCCCGTCTGGTTGTAAGCCGTAAGAAGCGCGTCGAGGCTGTCGACGCGCGAGACATCTTTCCACCCGCCGCCCCAGTGCGGCTTGAGTATGGCGGGCAGCCCCGTGTAGTCGACTATCGCCTGCCAGTCGAGCGGCGATCTCAGATTGCTGAGGCTCTCGGGGATAATCCCTTCCGGGTAATCGCGCGAAGGCAGTATGAGCGTTTTCGGCACGCTGACGCCGAGGCGCTCGACCAGGGCCGTGCCGAAGAACTTGTCGTCGGCCAGCCGCCAGAACGGGTTGTTGATGACGACGGCGCCGGATAGCGCCGCGGCCTTGAGGTAAGGCTGGTAAAAGACTACCTCGTGCGAGATGCGGTCGACGATCACGCTGTAAAGGCAAGCGTCCGAGCTTGAGACTTCGCCTAGCTTGACGTACTCGGCCGTAACGCCCGCGCCGCGGCCGTTGACTTCAGAGATTAGGGCGTCGGGGAAAGACCGCTCGCGCCCTACGAGTAGACCGACTTTAAGCATGCGGAAATCAAACCTCACATAAACGGTTTCGGATCGAACAACAAAGACAGCCTGCTAGGATAACCCAGCAGCGCCGGGTTGGGAAAGCTTGTCAGTCGCAGGTCTCGCGGCTACATTAGGGATAGGGCTGAGTGCTGAGAGGGTGTCTGAAAAGCCCCTGCGGGGCTCTATGTTTGTAGAAGTATCGCCTAACCATTATTCAACTCCTACGGAGTTGAATGTGCCTGCCTCGCGATTATCTACAAACATCCGGCTCCTACGGAGCCGGGTAGCTTGCCACTTCTCAGACACGCTATGAGTAAAAGAAGAACTATTACCCAGCACTCAGGGCTTAGAATCGGAGGAGAGATGGAAAAGCAAGAGATCACTCTTGGGCACAGCCCTGACCCTGACGACGCGTTCATGTTTTACGCGCTGGCGACCGACAGCATCCAGACTGATGGGCTATCCTTTCAGCACATAATTCAGGACATAGAGACGCTAAACCGCCGCGCCATGAACGCGGAGCTTGACGTGACGGCCATCTCTATACACGCCTACGCCTACGTGCTGGACCGCTACGCGCTGCTGACGAGCGGCGCTTCGATGGGCGACAACTATGGCCCGATAGTGATCGCGCGCGAGCCTATGACCTTAGACCGGCTTCGCTCGTCTACGGTCGCCGTGCCCGGTTTGATGACGACGGCTTACCTGGCTCTGCGCCTGGCCGTGGGCGAGGTCAACACCGTAGTAATCCCGTTCGACGAGATCATGAACGCGGTCGAGCGCGGCCAGGCCGACGCCGGGCTTTTGATTCACGAAGGGCAGTTGACTTATGGCGCGCGCGGGTTCGAAAAGGTCATAGACCTGGGCGAGTGGTGGAAAGCCGAGACGGGCTTGCCGCTGCCGCTGGGCGGCAACGCCATCAAGAAATCGCTCGGGCCTGAGATGATAGAGCGCGTCTCGCGGCTGCTGCGCGAATCGATCGAATTCGGGCTCGCGCACCGCAACGAGGCCGTGAGCCACAGCATGGCCTACGCCCGCGGGATGCAGTCAGACTTAACAGACAGGTTCGTGGGGATGTACGTCAACGACTACACCATAGACTATGGCGACCGTGGACGCAGGGCCGTCGAGTTGTTGCTCAAACGCGGTCACGAGGCGGGCATACTGCCGGGGCCTGTCGAGCTGGAGTTCGTCTGAAACAGTAGCATAATCAACCACTGCCTATATCACTTTATGACACTGGGGTGACAATTCTTGCCCTCCAGTGCGCCAGACCCCTCAACTGCCCCGATCTAGGGCGCGTTTTCACCCTGCGTCTTAAGCCATCTAAAGGAACGGGAGTTGCTAATTATATTTATGACGGGGGCGCAGTATTTCTGGTGAAAGGAGCGCCCCGGAACGAAGCGAATGAGCCAAACGTAATGGTGGATGTGATGAGTAAAGAGGTTAAACACAAAATTCTTTTGGTTGAAGACGACACGGATACTCGCTACGCGCTGGCGATGCTGTTCGAGCTCGAAGGGTTCGAGGTGATCCCCGCCAGCGACGGGCAGGAGGCTTATCTGCTGGCCGCCACCAAACAGCCCGACCTGATCGTGACCGACATTAACATGCCGAGGGTGAATGGGCTTGAGCTAATTAGACTTATAAAAAGAGATGGCGCGCTGGCTGGGGTCCCGATAGTCGCCATGAGCGCGGTCGAAAAGCAGCAGCTCAACCGCGCGATGGAATTGGGCGCGGTGGCTACCTATCAGAAGCCCATAGAGTTCGATAAGTTCTTGTCATTAATAGCGAAAGTGGTTACGGCGCGTAGGCTCCGGGGCCGCAACCAGCATATGTCGGACCGGCGGAGGGGCTGCGAAAAGAAGAAAGATTTTTCGAATTAGACGGGCCTTATAAATATATTTAAACAAAAAAGAAGAGCCGCGATCCCGATTGATCGCGGCTCTTCTCTTTTACCTCTCGTCTTTTATCTCTCGCCCAGGATCGAGCGCGCAATTATCATGCGCTGAATCTCGCTCGTGCCTTCGCCTATCTCGCACAGCCGCGCATCGCGATAAAGCCGCTCGACGCGATAATCGCGGAAATAGCCCGCGCCGCCGTGAATCTGTACCGCCGCGTCGGCCGCTTTTTTCGCGACTTCCGAGGCGTAGAGCTTGGCGGCCGACGCCTCGACCGTCACGTCTTTGCCCTGGTCGTGCAGCCAGGCGGCTTGCAGTATCAAAAGCTCCGCCGCGTCGATTTCGGCTTTCATCTCGGCAAGCTTGAAGCTGATCTCTTCAAACGTCGATATCGTGACCCCGAACGCCTTTCGCGTGGTCGAGTAGGCGAGCGCTTCGTCTAGACTCGCCTTTGCGATCCCCAGGCAGAAACAGGCCATCCCTACGCGGTCGTAAGCCAGACAGCGCATCAATAAAGAAAAGCCGCGGTTCTCTTCCCCGATCAGATTTGACGCAGGCACTTCGCAATCCTCGAAATAGAGCTCGGACGTGGGCGAGCCTTTAACGCCCATCTTTTCGAGCTTGCGCCCGCGCACGAGCCCCGCCGTCTCGCCTTCGACAATCAACAGGCTATGCCCGCGCTCGGTTACTACGAAGACGATTATCAGATCGGCGATCGGGCCGTTGGTGATGTAGGTCTTCGATCCGTTTATGATGAAACGGTCGCCGTTGCGCGCGGCGCGGGTCTTTATTGATGCCAGGTCGCTCCCCGCGCCCGGCTCCGTGAGCGCGAGCGCGCCCACCCACTCGCCCGAAATCAGCCGTGGCAAGTAGCGGCGGCGCTGCTCTTCGGCGCCGTGCTTCAATATCGGGTAGCCAGTGAGCGCGAGGCTCGCGCCCACTGAAAGGGCCGTGGCGGCGCAAGCGCGCGCAAGCTCTATAGAGGCCATCGTGGTGGTCAGAAAATCGGCGCCCGTCCCGCCGTACTCTTCGGGGAAGTTGAGGCCGGTATACCCGAACCGCGCAAGCGACGTGAGGTTCTCGCGGCGAAACGTCTCGGTGCGATCCATCTCGGCCGCGTGAGGCGCTATCTCGGCGCTCAAGAACTCGCCGAGCGATTTCATGTATTGTTGTTGATCGTCGGTCAAAGCAAAGTTCATGTAGTTGTCCGTTAGCGGAGCAAGTTTGAAAAGCCTCGAAGAGGCGAGATTCAATAGCCAGGGGCATCGCCCCTGGAAACGAGTTATCATTATCAAAAGCCCTGAAAGGGCGCGATACTTATTTCGCCCTTTCAGGGCTTCGTCTCGTATGACGTATTACCCGGCGCGTTGCGCCGGGCTATTGAACAGCGCCCCTACGGGGCTTTCGGCTATTGAATCTCGCCTCTTCGGGGCATCCTATTGAATCCGCGCCCCCTTCGGGGCTATCACTGTCTGAGTTTCTTGAGCAGCTCCCGCGCGATGATCATCCGCTGTATCTGATTGGTCCCTTCGACGATCTGGCCTATCTTCGCTTCGCGCATCAGCGCCTGCACGGGATAGTCTTCGCTCGTGCCGTAGCCACCGTAAATCTGTACGGCGTCCGTAGTCACTTTCATCGAAGCGTCGGTCGCCAGCAGTTTCGCCATCGAGGCTATCGCGTTGAAAGGCAGGCCGCGGTCTTTGAGGTACGCCGCCTTGCGCATCACGCAGCGCGCGGCTTCGATGGCCGCGGCCATGTCGGCGAGCATGAACTGGATGCCCTGGAAGTCGCCTATAGGCTTGCCAAAGGCTTGGCGCTCGTTCGCGTAACGCAAGGCGTGTTCGAACGCTTGCTGCGCCGTGCCTACGGAAGTGGCCGCCACCGTTATTCGCCCGGAATCGAGCGCCGTCATAGCCACTTTGAAGCCATCGCCTTCGCGGCCTACGAGGTTCTCGCGCGGGATTTCGCAGTCCTCGAAAAAGAGCTCGCGCGTGTGGTGAGGCAGCCCCATCGGCCGCTCGCGCTTGCCGAAGGCGAGCCCCTTGGCGTCTTTTTCGACTATGAACGAGCTCACGCCTTTCGCGCCTTTCCCTTTTTCGGTCACGGCCATGACTATGTAAACGTCCGCCTCGCCGCCGTGTGTGATCCAGATCTTCTGCCCGCGCAGGATGTACTTATCGCCTTTCAATTCGGCGCGCGTGTTGATGTTGGCCGCGTCCGAGCCCGCGTGCGGCTCGGTGAGCGCGAACGCGCCCAGAAGCTCGGCCCGCGCCATCGGCGGCAGGTACTTTTTCTTCTGAGCCTCCGTTCCGAACTGGTTGATGATTAGTTGCGGGAGCCCGTGCACGGCCAACAGCCCTCCGAGGTGAGAGCCCAGCCGCGTCAGCTCTTCAAGCACTACGGCGTAACTGGAATAATCGAGCCCGCCGCCGCCGTACTCGGTCGGGAAAGGGATCGCGGCGAGCCCCAGGTCGCCGAGCTTGCGAAACAGCGGCCATGGGAACTCTTCCTGGCCGTGCTTCTCAAAGTACGGCTTCACGTCGCGGTGTACGAACTCTTCTACGAGCCGTCGCAATTGCTCTTGTTCTTCGGTCAGCGTGTAGTCCATTTCTACCTCCAGCGTATTATGCTCAAACGCGCAACGGCGGCGCGTCGGGTTCGCGCGCGCCCGCCTCGGCCCTTCTTGCGATGCCTGAT
>DATFGQ010000013.1:0-42856 GCA_035249305.1 Blastocatellia bacterium
CGAAGCTGACGGCCGTCTGGGGCATCGATTACATGCACCTTGCGAAATATGACGGCAAGTGGATGATCGTGAATATTCTCTGGCAGACTCCCCCTCCGAAGCCCTGAAGAGCCAGGAGGACGATGAGGCGAGGACGCTATGATCACCGATAGAGATCTGACCATAAGGCCGGAGCCGCACCTCAAGACTGCGCAGCCGATCTTCCCTACGAACTCTGTCGAGTTCGTCAATGCGCTTTCACATTACTACCGCGGCGAGATGTCGAGGATGATGAGCTGGCGAGACCGACTGGACCGGACGACTAACTGGGCGATAACGGGCGTCGGCGCGATGCTGTCGGTCTCGCTGGCTTCGCCCGAAGCCCATCACGGCGTGTTGCTGTTCGCCATTGTGCTGGTCTTCTTGCTGTTGGGAATAGAGTCGCGCCGTTACCGTTTCTTCCACGTCTACCGCAGCCGCGTCCGCATGATCGAGCGAAACTATTACGCACGCATCTTCTCGCCGCGCGAGATGATTGACCCCACTCACTGGATGAGCCAGTTGGGCGACGACTTAAGATTGCCGCGCTTCTCTATAACGCTCAGCCAAGCCATGGCTCGTCGCCTGCGACGAAATTACTCGTGGCTTTTTCTCGTTCTGCTTCTCGCCTGGGTGCTAAAGACCACAACGACCATGCTTCAACCCAAACAGGGCACCGGCGCGGTGATTCCTTCGTTCGGCGAATGGTTCCGCAATGCCTCGGTAGGCTACGTGCCCGGCTGGGTGGTGCTCATAGGAGTCATCGCTTTTTATGGCTGGATGCTCTACATCATGGTTAAGCACAGAGAGACGGCCGGCGAGCTCGCTTACGGGGAGGTCCACGTTTAGCAATCATCGGCTTGAGATACGGCTCACAGACTTGCGCGAGGCGAGAGTTCTCACTAATGTTTAATTAGCCCGATACCTCAGGTCGGACGGGGCTCATTATGACGGGCAAAAGTATCCTCCATTACAGGCTCGGAGAGCGGCTCGGCGCGGGCGGCATGGGCGAAGTATACCGCGCCGAAGACACCAGGCTGGGCCGCCAGGTGGCGCTCAAATTCCTGCCCTCCTCTTACCAGTACGACCCCGACCGCCGCGACAGGTTCTACAAGGAGGCGCGGGCCGCCTCGGCCCTGCGCTCGCCAAACATCGCGGCGATTTACGACCTTGGCGAGCACGAAGGGTCTAGCTTCATAGTCATGGAATTGGTCGAAGGCGAGCTGCTTTCCGACAAGCTGTCGCGCGGGCCTATGAAAGTTCACGAGGCGATAGAGATCGCCATGCAGATCGCCGACGCGCTCGACGAAGCCCACGGGTTAGGGATTATTCACCGCGACATAAAGAGCTCGAACCTCATAATCACCAAACGCGGGCTGGTGAAGATACTCGATTTCGGGCTGGTCAAAGTCATAAACGGGATCGGCTCGGCGCGCGCCGACGCCACTTCGGACGAGCCCACGTCGAGGCTGGGCCAGGAGACCGCCATTGGCGTTGTGGTCGGTACTGTCTCTTACATGTCGCCCGAGCAGGCGCTCGGCCACAGCATAGACCACCGCTCGGACATCTTCTCGCTCGGCGTCGTGATCTTCGAAATGCTGGCCGGGCTGTTGCCCTTCGCCGGCGATAGCTCTACGGAGGTCATAGACCACATAGTCCACAAGGAGCCGCCCGCGCTCGCGCGGTTCAATTACGACGTGCCCACAGAGCTTGAGCGCATAGTCCGCAAGACGCTTGAGAAGGACGCCAGGTACCGCTACCAGACTACGCGCGAGCTCTACATAGACCTGCGCAACCTGCGCCGCGACCTCGAGATCGCGGGCGTAATAAAGCGGGAGAGCCAGCGCCTGCAAGACAACACGCCGACCACGGTCCTGTCCGACCCTTCGGCCGCCACGGCCGCCAAGCAGCCGAAGCTCGAAAACGCCATAGCCGTGATGACGTTCGTCAACATCACGAAAGAGCCCTCCGACGATTGGATAGGCTCGGGGATAGCAGAGACGGTGACCGCGGACCTCAAGAACGTGCGCGGCGTCTCCGTCATCGGGCGGGAGCGAATATTCGAGGTCATAAAAAACATATCGACGGGGCAGTTGGCGGAGTTCGACGAGATGCTGGCCATAGACATAGGCCGGCGGCTGAACGCCGCGTGGATCATAGGCGGCGGCTACCAGCGGATGGGCGAATTGATCCGCATCACCGCGCGCTTTGTCGAAGTCGATACGGGCGCGCTCATAAAGACCGTCAAGATCGACGGCAAGATCACGGAGATTTTCGAGCTGCAAGACCGCATCGTCTACGAGCTGAGCCAGGGGTTGAACCTCCACCTGGGCACTTCGGAGATCACGGAGATCGAGCGCGACGAGACGAAGTCGGTCGAAGCCTACGAGCACTTCTCGCGCGGGATGATGAACCTGCGAATGGGGAGCCGCGACTCGCTGGACCGCGCCATCTACATGCTGGAGAAGGCCGCCGAGCTTGACCCGAATTACGCGCGTGCGTGGGCGGCGCTCGCCGCGGCCTACGACCTCAAGGGCTCGTTCCTGAGCATACCCGAGCTCTCCTACAAGGCGATAGATATTGCGAAGAGGGCTATCACGCTCAACCCGCGGCTCTCACAGGCGCACCAGATACTGGGCGAGTCGCTAAACAGCATAGGCCACACCGACGAAGCTATCGAATCGATCAAAGAGGCCGTGCGTCTCGACCCGTCGAATTCCGGCGCGCACTCTTCCCTGGCCCGCGCCTACTGGCTCGGCAAGGGAATGATCAATGAGGGCATAACCGAGCTGGAGCACGCCGTCGAGATCAACCCGCTTGCGGGCTACGCCTACCTCCAGCTTGGCCTGCTCTACACGCTGCGCGGGAATTACGAACGGGCGGAGGCGGCATGCCAGAAGGCCGTCAACCTCCAATCGCAATACATTTCGGGCAAGGAGGGGTTGCAGGTCGTCGGCGCGTACGCCAGGCTCGGTTACGTATATTACTACCAGGGCCGTTACGACGAGGCGATCGCCGAGTACAAGCGTGAGCTTGAGTTTCTATCATCATCCGACCATGCGTTGCGCGAGCGCAGCCTCGTAGAGCTGAATCAGAAGCTGGGCGCGGCCTACTTCCGTAAGGGGCTCGAAGAAGAGGCCGAGCGCCACTTCAAGCACGCGCTCAAGAAGTACGAGGAGCGGCTCGCCAGGGGCGCCGACGATCCTTACACGAAGTATTATGTGGCCTGCCTGCATTCGCTCAGGGGCGATACGGACAAGGCCATCAAATACCTCGAAGAGACCTTCGTGCACCTGCGCGCGCTCAACACGATCCGCGCGCGCATCGAGCCCGACTTCGACCGCATCAGAGAGGACCCCCGTTTCCTCCGCCTGGTCGGAGAGTGATCCAAATTATTGAACTTTTGTCGCAGCTCGAAAGTAGTAAATATCTCAACGTGACCCGCCCAACAGGTCACGAGAATTAATCCCCAGCTTGGCGTGGTGAGTTACGAGACGGAATTTGGCGAGGGCGCCCGAGGGGCTTCCCCCCCTAAATTCCCTAGTGCAATGGGTATAACTATAGTAGAATGCAGCGCGAAGAGGAGACAGAGATCCCCTTAACCGCGCTCACACAGGCGGTTGCGTATTAGAACTGATCAGTGTGGATTACAATCTGGGCGTGACGCTATGCCCTGAGCCTGGTCCACATAATTAAAGCAAGCGCGAGCAACAACGCGCCTGAGCCATAGTCGAGACCGGAGACATCGGATTGATCCGAAACATCATCTTTGCCCGGAGCTCTGGTTACCCTGACGCGGGTTTCACCCTCGTCACAGATGCAGTCGGGGTTGTTGCTGGTACATACGCAAAAATTGCCGCCAGGCGTATGGCCGGCAATCGCGACCACTGCAAATGGGGCAGAAGCAGTACGGTTTTCAACCTGGTTAAGTGAAAACCATATTGGAAGAGACAAAATGCAGATAGCCGCCAAAAACAATCTTTTTCTCACTTCTTTTTCCTCCAGGAAGCGGTTAGGTGATACGGCAAAACTAATAAACAACGGCGAAAACGTCCAGCTAGTTTTACTAGGACTGCTTAAAGCTGTCTATGAAAAACAGACATTAAATGAATTAGGCGCTAAGCTTTGGAGCCTGGCTGACGAGGCCTTCAGCTTTCGCCGGATGGACACCGTTGAGCAAGTGAGTCGGCTCCTTATCAATCTACCGCTAAGTAATGGTTATAGAGGCGTCGGGCAATATTTTCAAGTAGTGGCGACGGGTGGGCAGAGGACTTTTGGCCAGTCGCGCGCCCTGCTGGAGAATTTAATTGAGGAAATCCCGTCTCACTTCAAGCCGAGAGTGATGCTGGCTATAAGCGCCTCATATTACAATGAAGGCGACTTCCAGTCGGCGCTGCCGGCCTACGGCGAGGCGGCGACGGCCACGGCGCGCAACAAGGTCTTCGACCCGTTCACATTTATCCAATCGCATCGCACGATCGCCATCCTGAAGGGTATTGACGGCGACCGGCGCGGCGCGCTCAGCGACCTGGAGAGCTTGCGCCCGCTTGCAGAACAGGTCCGCGCCACCTACCCGCAAGCCTACTACGATTACCAAAACAGTCTGGCGGTAGAGCTGGGAGAAGCGGGCCGTCTCAAAGAGGCTCTCAATGCCTCGCGCATCGCCGTCGCCTCGCCTTACGGAGCGATTTACTCACAGTGGCGCGAAACGCAAGCCAACCTCCTGATGAAATCGCGCGGCCTATCCCGGTCCGCGGTGGCTGTAAGCCAGACCGCCCCGGCTGCGCAAAACGTCGTGACTTTGCCCGCGACGCAGCCAAGCACCAGCCTTGCGAAGTATCAACCGGCGATCCCGCAGCAGGCGCGCGTCCTGCGATTCAGGAATTATTTGAGGCTGGCCAAAGAAGTGAGTGAGGTCGCAGGCGGCGGCGCGGTCATCGAGGCCGGCGCGGCGACGCAGGAGGCGAGGGTTGAGGATTTGCGCAGAATGACTACGAGGCAGAAGCTCCTGCGCATCATGGACCTGATGAGCGACGACACGATCACCGACGATCAACTCCTCAAGATATTATTTGTGCTGGAAGGCCTTGCGTAGGCGCGGCGATTAGTTGTGCCTCTGTTTAGCTTGCGACCGGCTCTTACTGTGATTCAGCTTCTTAACGTACTTCAGAACTATAAGCATCTCTTCCGACGACAACAGCACAGACTCTTCAAGTATCTCTAAGATCTCACGGCTCGCGACGACCCTCTGCATGAGGTCGAGGAACTCCAGCAACTGCGGCGGATCTAAGCGTGGTCCATCAGCGCCCCGCGCGCGCGGGCCGCATATCACGTCGAACACCTCGCGAAGCTCTACGCCGAGGCCGCGCGCCAGAGCTCTCAGTTTATCGACCGAGAGGTTCGTGATGCTGCCGCTCATGATGCCGCTCACGTATCCGTTAGATATCTGACCGCCCGATCGCAACTCGACGTCGCGCACCTTCAACTGCTTCTCGCGCATGACGCGCCTTACGTATCTGCTTAGATCTTCTCTTCCCGTTTTACTCATAGCCGCGGATTTTTAGGTTTGCTCAATATATTGCTCTATGTTCAAAATTTTGATTGACAGCCGTCTTCGAGTGAATTAACATCGACCTGCTTAAAAAAGCAGGGGCGTAAATAATAACATAAAAAGCAATTATGTCACGGTATTTCAGCGCTGCTCAATATTTTGAGTTTGCGGCCGTGTAATGAACGGCTCCTCACTTTCCTCCTTAGCGGCTAAAGAGGAAGCGCGCAAACCGGGGCTATCACACCTGGGAACGGCCACGGGCGGCGCTTCCTCTCTTTTTTTTACCCGCACACCGAAGCAAGTAAAAGCAAAGGCGAGCAGGCCCGATAAGACCCGCTCGCCCCTTAGGCCGCGTCGCCATTAGAAGAGACTAACTGAGGAACCCGAGGTTCTGCGTTGCGAAGTTCCCTATGTTCGGGAAGACCGTCGCGAGGTTTGCGGCGGGCAGCCCGAACCACGTCGCGAGCGTCGCGCCGTACTGGTCTACGGCCGTGGTCGGTATCCAGCGCCCTTCGCTGCCGGTGTCGTCGCTGCCGTTGCCGGTGCCCGCGCCCGTCACAAGCCTCGGGTACGTGCCATAGAAGGTTCCGCCGTTGACGGCGCCTCCCATAGCGAAGTGGTGGCTGCCCCACGCGTGGTCTGTCCCCGTGTCGGTGGGCCGGAGCGTGCGCCCGAAGTCGGAGAGCGTGAAGGCCGTCACCTGCGACTGAATCCCTAAATCGACCGTCGCATTATAGAAGGCTGCCATGGCCGCGCCGAGCTGCGGCAGCAGACTGTTATGCGAAGCGATCTGGTTGGTGTGGGCGTCGAACCCGCCTATCGAACAGAAGAAGATCTGGCGCTTGAGGTTGCCGAACAGGCGAGCCGCGCTGCCGCAGCCCGCGCCCCGCGCGATCGTCCGCGCGACGTTTCGCATCTGCGTGCCGATGCCCGTGTTGGGAAATACCCTCGTCACGGTGGTCGTGTCGTTGAGCGCTACGTTCAGCTCGTCCGTGCTGAGAATCGCGCGCTGCATGGTCTCGCTCGCGAAATCGACGAGCGTCGTGTTCCTGTCCATAGCCATCAGGTCCTGCATGGCTATGTAACGCGGGTCGCTCGACCGGGGATTTGCGAAGCCCGTAAGCCCGGAGCTCGGCACGAGCGGGCGGTTGCTGACGCCCGTCGTATACATCTGCACGCCGCCGGTCGAGACTATCATAGGGAACTCCGCGCCCGGAGGGTTCAAGCTCATGGTGTTGTCGGCGAGTCGCCCTCCCCAACCCGTCGGCGCGCTCAACAGAGTGTTCCGCACGACGGCCGTCTGCCACTGACGCTCCTGGTCTTCGTGCGAGAAGAGGAACTCGGGCCGGGGAATAGAGTTGTTGAGATACTGCGTGCGCGTCAAGGGCTGGAAGAGCGTCCCGACGTTACAGACTACCGCGAGGTCGCCCGCGCTCCAGATCGGCAACAGGGCCGACAGCCCTGGGTTCAGCCCGAACGTAATGCCCGCGTGCGGAGCGGTCGACGGCGTGATCGGCAACAGGCTCGCCTCCGGTATTGAGAGCGCCGCGCGCACCGACGAATAGTCGCTGTAGTTCGTGTTCGGAAGCACCGTGTTTGTCCCGATAGGCACGACCGTGTTGTTTGGGTCGTTGCCGCCGAACATGAAGATGCAGACCAGGGCCTTGTATTCGGGGTCGGCCGCGGTCGGCCCACCCGCGGGGCCGCCCCCGCCTTTCTGCGCCAGCACGTTTACGAGGTTAAACTGTTGGAAGCTGGAGGCGAACATTGCTCCGCCTAAAAAGCCCCCCGAGCGTTTTATAAATGTTCTTCTTGGTATTGCCATCTCTTCACCTCTGCACCTGGTATTGCGACGAAGTCAAAACCAGGTAAATAGCCCACTGCGCCCGCTTCAACCTGTCGGCCGCCGTGACGTTTGGAAGCGCGTCTATGACCGTCGTTATGCGTGTGCGCATCGCCGAAGACATCGCCCCGTGCATCAGAAGACGGTCGAGCTCGTTCAACAGCGCGGTCGTGTTGCTGGCCAGGTTCTGCCAGTCCGTAAAATTGATCACGGTCCCGGCCGGCGGCCCGCCCGTCCTGAAGACCATCTGGTTGACGAAGTTCACGCGGTTTATCGCCGCCGAAGTAGATTGAATGCTGAACTCCGGCCCCAGTATCGCGGTGCCCGGCACTACGTAGGTCGGCTGGTAGTAGTTGAATACCGTGGGCGAGTTGAAGAGGAACTGCCCCATGTCTCTGCCTCGCTCGGCCAGGAGGTTGGCGTCGCTCGCGGCGCCGAAGGCGCGCAGTATGTTCGTAATATAGAGCACAGGCTCGCGCAGGTGGCCGTAGCCTGCGTCCGTCTGCACGTCGCCGCGCGCTTCAGCGTCGAGCAGTATCGCGCTGACCACCGACCGCAGATCGCCCCGCACGCCCGAGCCGTTGTTGTTGAAGACGGCGCTCACGCGCCCGAGGTAAGCGGCCGACGGGTTGCTCGTCACCAGATGCTGTATCAACTGCTTGCAGATGAACGGCGCGACGTTCGGGTGGTTAAAGATGTTGTCCAGCCCCAGGCGGATCTCCGTCTCGGCCTTCTGGTTTGCGGGTACGGCGAAACCGTCGAGCAGCGTCTTTGCCGTGCGGTCGTGGTTCGCCTCGGACGAGACCATCTTCCCGATGTAGTACTCGGGGTTTATCGCGAGGTTTCGCACGCCCGGACGCGGCGGGTAGGTCCAGCCTGTGAAGAGCTTCGAGAAGTTGATTATGGTGTTCTGGTCGTAGGTCGGGATGGGCTGGCCCTGCCCATCCAAAATCAGCGTGCCATCCTGATTCAGCTTGAACTGCCCGATCGAAAAGAGCTGAAGAACCTCACGCGCGTAGTTCTCGTTGGGCGCCTGGCGGCGGTTGTTCGCCATGTCCAGGTAGCGGCCCATCGTAGGGCTCAGCGTGACCTCTTCGAGAATCGTGCGGAAGTTGCCGAAGGCGTGGCGCAGAAAAATGTTCTGGTACAGATACATCGAGCTGGGCTGTATGATCTCGACTCCCGAGACGACGAATATCTGGCTCAGCGCGAAAGCGACGCGCTGGCGGAGCTGGTCTTCGCCGTAAAGCGCGTTCATAAAGAAGGCGATCTGGTGCGGGTACTGCGTGTAGTTGTCTCTGAAGCAATTTGCCGGCGCCCCAGTCGGACAGCCTTCCGCCGAATCATCAGGGAAGACGGGCAAGGCCGGGTAGAGCGACATGCGCGCGTTGAATTCCTGCTCCAGAAAATCTTTAAACCCGCTGTTCTGCACCCGCAGGATCATCGCGGGTGACGGGCCGAAAGTCGCCTGCTCAAGGAAGCGGACGGCGTCCGCGCTCGAAACCTGCACCTGCGGCGGCGCGGGCTCGGCCGCCGCGAGCGGCGAAAGGCTCGCCACGATCAACATCGCCGAGAGCCCGAAAAGCAACAGACGTTTCAGGTAGGGGTGGAAATGGTCTCTTTTCATATATCACCTTGAAAGCCTTGGAAGGGGTGCATAGATCAACCTTCCGGCAATCCTGTTAGCGATGCGCGGACGCTTGGCATGAAGGGGGAGCTTCCGAGAGCCAATTGCATCGGACGCGCTCATCTCAGATCACTATCGATTGTGAGGTAAACACTCAACAAGCAAAACAGCAGAGGGGGCTGTCCACGAGAGAACTTGATAAATGCTTTTCAAGAGAATTAAGCCGTGAGGTAGAGCGCGATAAACCTTAATAAGACCAGATTCTTGAGATCCGTTAACGCGTGCGAAAATAACACGCTCGGCTGTGAGCGTCAATAGAAAAAGCGTGGTCTAACAGGACAGTATCGGGCGCTCGGCGTGTAGCGTTCACTCAAAATCGACGGCCGAGGCGTGGAGATATTGCTGAGAGCGCGTCTGAGAAGTAGCAACTTACCCGGCTGCGTAGCAGCCACATGTTTGCATGAGAATTCTCGGCTCCGTAGGAGTCAGATGTTTGTAGAAGGGTCGCATAACCATTCTCCAACTCCGTAGGAGTTGGATGTTTGATATTCAACCCCTACGGGGTTGGGGTGCATTTACGCTATTGTCTACAAACATACAACCCCTACTGGGTTGGGGTGCATTTACGCTATTGTCTACAAACATAGAGCCCCTACAGGGCTTGTCAGACGCCCTCTTACTAATCCTCTTCACCGGCGAACGAGATCGACAGGTCTCGCGCGGAGCCCAGGAGGTAGTGGCCGTGCGGGACGGTCTTGAGAGAGCTTACGCAGCGCTCAAGCGGGGTTGTCACGATTTCGCTGCCGGTCCATGCGACCATCTGGCCGAAGAGGCCGCGGTCTATGGCCCTGACGGCGGCCGCGCCATAACACGAAGCCAGCAACCGATCGAAGGCCGTGGGCGTGCCGCCGCGCTGGAGGTGACCGAGTATCACGACTCTACATTCTTTATTCAGAATCGGCGCGAGCGTATCGGCGACGTAATGGGCTATGCCGCCGAGGCGGGCCGCGCGGTCGGTCGCGCCCGCGTCCTGATAGACGGGCATGCCGCCCGCGGGCGTCGCGCCTTCGGCGACGACGATGATCGAGAAGTGGCGTCCCTGGCTCTCGCGCATCCGCACTTTAGCCGCGACCTTCTCGACGTAAAACGGTATCTCGGGGATCAGTATGACGTCTGCGCCGCCCGCGATCCCGGATTGCAGGGCGATCCAACCCGTGTGCCGCCCCATCACTTCGACGAGCATAACGCGGTCGTGGCTTTCGGCGGTCGTGTGTAGCCGGTCTATGGCTTCCGTCGCGATGTCGAGCGCGGTGTCGAAGCCGAACGTAAGCTCTGTCCCCATCAGGTCGTTGTCTATAGTCTTAGGCACGCCGACGATGGGCATGCCTAGCTTCGAGAACTCGTAAGCGATGGTCTGAGACCCCTCGCCGCCAATGACTATCAGCGCGTCCAGCCCCGCGCGCTCGAAGTTCCTCAACGCCTCCTGGTAAACATCGTCTAAAGCCTCGCCGGCCTCCGCGCGTTTGCGGGCGAAGTTACCGCGGTTAGTGCTGCCGAGTATGGTGCCGCCGCGCGGGAGCAGCCCGCGCACGTCGTCTACGATCAGGGGGCGCAAGCGCATCTCGCCCAACAGACCTTCGAACCCATCCTCTATTCCGATGACGCTCCAGCCATATATGTTGATCGCGGCCTTCACGACCGCGCGCAGCACGGCGTTCAATCCGGGCGCGTCCCCGCCGCCGGTCAACACGCCTATACGTTTTATCGTCGAAGCCACTTCGTACGCCTCCGTCAAAACCCCGCGGGTTCATCTTGTCGCATATCGATCAGCTCAATCCGCCCGTCGCCTTCGAGCAATCCGACGCGGTAGAGATTGTGGCAGAGCATCTGAGGCGCGCCCGTAAGCACGAGCCTTGATGAGCGGGCGCGCAGCCTGCGCAAAAAGTTTATGGCGGCCGCGACCCCGGCCCCGTCATCGATGTCGAGCCCCGAAAGATCGAGGCAGACCGCGCCGCGACCCTGCCAGTCGGAAGCATCCAGCAGCCCGTCAAGCTCCGAGGCCGTCGCCTCGCACAATTCGCCTTCCAGTATTATTTTGTCACCTGCGGCCCGCGCGATCAATTGCGGGCCGCAGTCTTCTTTCGGGGGAGCCATAAGCGTAGTCGAGCCGCGCTACTTCTTCCTGTACTTCTCGAACCAGCCGCGCAGGTAGAGGATCTGCGAGAGCCTGTTCGACGGGTGGCGCGGCTGGAAATTGAAGCCGTGATACTCGTCCGTCAGGCGCACCATCACCGTGTCGACTTTGCGGAGCTTGAGCGCGCGATAATACTGCTCGGTCTGCTCCATCGGCGTGCGCAGATCGAGCTCGCCCGTCAGCAGCATCGTCGGAGTCTTCACGTTGCCGACGTAGGTTATGGGCGAGCGCTGAAGGTGTTCGGTCGGGTCTTCCCAGGGGAGCTTTTTGAAGTTGTAATACCAGCTCGACCCGTCCGTAGTCCCCACGAAGCTGTACCAGTTAATCACCGGCTTCATCGACACGGCCGCGGCGAAGCGATCCGTGTGACCCACGATCCAGGCCGTCAGCACGCCGCCGCCGCTCCCGCCTGTGACGAAAAGATTCCTCTCGTCGACGTAGCCTTTCTTGATCACCGCGTCGATGCCGTTCATCAGATCATTGTAGTCGTCTCCGGGGTACTTGTTATTAATCGCGTTGCCGAACACCTGGCCGTAGCCAGTCGAGCCGCGCGGGTTCGTGTACAAGACGACGTAGCCTTCGGCCGCATGATTTTGAAACTCGAAATCGAACCCGACGCCGTACATCGAATGCGGGCCGCCGTGGATGTACAAAATCAGAGGATACTTTTTCGACGGGTCGAAATCGGGCGGCTTCACGATCCAGCCTTGAATCTTCATGCCGCCGACCGAGTCGTACCAGATCTCTTCGACCGCGCCGAGCCTTCGGCCTTCGAGCAAGTCTTCGTTGACGGCCGTGATCTTTTTGAGGGCCGGCTGCTTGAGGTTGAATACGAAAACGTCGCCCGGCTCGGTAGGGCTTCTAAGCACCGAAGCCGCAAGCCCGTTGTGAGAGACCGACGAGACCGCGATCTGGTGGACGCCCGTCGTTACGGCGCGCGGCTCGCCGCCCTTTAACGGCATGAAGTAGACGTTGTTCGAGCCGCGGTCTTCGGCCGTGAAATAGACCCCGCTTGAATCCCCGGCCCAGATGAGCCCTCCGGGCGCGCGGTCAAACCCCTGGCTGAGCAACCGCTTGTTGCGGCCATCTATCTCCATCACGTAGAGCTTCGACACTGTGTAAGTGTCGTCGGTCTGGTCGTAGCCCGTGTAAGCAATATAACGCCCGTCGGGCGAAACCGCCGGGTTAGAGTCGGGGCCGTTGCGGTCGGTCAGCGCGCGGATCTGGTTATCTTTCAAAGAGAGCGCATAGATCTCCTGGCCGCCGCGCAGGTATTCGGCCTCGGGCTTTCTGACCGCGCTGAAGATAATTGATTGAGAGTCGGGCGTCCATTCGGCGTTGCCGTGGTTGTAATCGCCGTCGGTCAACTGGCGAGGAGTCCCGCCCGTATCGGGGATTACGAAGATGTGGCTGAACCCGTCGGGCCTGAACCCGGACCCGTCGGCGCGGTAATCGAGCCGGCTGACGACGCGAGGCGGGTCTATCCACTTAGCGCCGGCGGGGCGCTGCGGCATCTTTATCATCACGTCGGCTTTCGCGGGCACGTTCATGTTGAACGAGATGCGCTTGCCGTCGGGCGACCATTGCAGGCTCGAAGGCCCGCGCTCCAGCCGAGTCAGTTGAGTCTCTTCGCCGGTCTCCATCCACTTGACGAAGACCTGCGCCCCGGCGGGCTGCCCCTGCGAGATGTAGGCGATGCGCTTGCCGTCGGGCGACCATTCGGGCGAAGAGCCTTTGACGAGAAAGCGGTTCTTGCCGCCGTCGGCGTTCATTATCCAGACTTCGCTCTCGTACTTATCGTTGACCTTGTCGGTCCAGCGGCGCGTGTAAACTATTTGATTGCCGTCGGGCGAAATCATCGGCGACGCCACGTATTCCCAATCCAGGAAAAGGTCGAGCGTCAGACGGTCCCGCCCGTTTGCCAAGGCGCTCGCGGCCATGACAGACGCGAGCGCGAGCGCTAGAAAAAACCTTCGTTGTCGCATAAAGAGACTCCTATCCTCTGATCATGTAATCCACTGGTAAAGCCTGTTTTGATGGCTGAACGTGTCGGTTAAGCGATTCTAAAGTTCGCCGGCGGCCAGGGTCAAGCCGGGAAGAAAATTGCCACTCTTGTTTCGCTCCGCTATCATAAAAATATGTGCTGAGACCGCTCGTCCGACAGGAGAAGGCTATGGAGCATTCCGAAGGGTTTTTAAAGCTGGTCAACGACGCCAAGGGCCGCGTCCGCGAAACGACCCCTGAGCAAGTGCGCCAGAGACAGCAGGCCGGCGAGAGCTTTCATCTCATAGACGTGCGCGAAGACAACGAGTGGCAGAAAGGCCATGCCGCGGGCGCTCGCCACATGGGCAAAGGCATTATCGAACGCGACATCGAAAAAGCCATACCGGACCACGACGCGGAGATCATTCTCTACTGCGGCGGCGGCTACCGCTCCGCGCTCGCGGCCGACGCGCTTCAGCAGATGGGTTACACAAATGTCATCTCGATGGACGGCGGGTGGAAACGCTGGCGCGAGCTCGACTACCCCATAGAGAGTGAGTAAGACTTCTCTTCGCCCGATGAAAAGAAACGATCTCATAAACGACACAGAGCAGCCGCACGTGGTCTTGTCTAAGCGGAGACGGCAGGCAGTGACGGCAGGCGTCATGCTCGGCATGTTCTTGGCCGCGCTCGAAGCCACGGTCGTAGGCACGGCGATGCCGACCGTCATCCAGACTCTCGGCACGCTCGATCAGTATAGCTGGGTCTTCTCGGCCTACCTGCTGACCTCGACCGTGACGGTGCCGGTCTGGGGGAGGCTGTCGGACCTTTACGGCCGCCGGCCGCTCTACCTGGCGGGCGTGGTCTTCTTCCTGCTCGGGTCGGCGCTTTCGGGCGCGTCACAGACGCTGACTCAATTAATTATCTTCCGCGCGATCCAGGGGCTCGGCGCGGGCGCGTTGATCCCGCTGAGCATGACGATCAACGGCGACATCTACACCGTGAGCGAGCGGGCGCGAATTCAAGGCCTCTTCAGCGGCGTGTGGGGGCTCGCTTCGATACTGGGGCCGCTGGCGGGCGGCTTTATAACAGACCATTTCTCGTGGCGCTGGGTCTTCTACATCAACCTGCCTTTCGGGCTGGCCGCCGCCATCGTCGTAGGGCTCGCGCTGGTAGAGCCGAAGAGGACCGCGCGCCCTGTCATAGATTACTGGGGCGCTACGTGGCTGACGATCTCGATTACGTGTCTGCTCGTCGCGCTCGTAGAGATGGGCGACCGCGAGATGTGGACGAGCCCGCTGACGTTGATCTCGGGGGCCGGCTTTGTAGTCTTCGGCTACCTGTTCATCTGGACCGAGCGGCGCGCGGTCGAGCCGATAATACCTTTCTCGCTCTTTCGCAACCGCGTAGTCGCCGTAGGATCGATTACCAGCTTTTTGATCGGCGCGGCGATGTTCGGCGTGATAACGTTCATCCCGCTCTTCGTCCAGGGCACGCTCGGCGGCACGGCGACGGACGCGGGGACGGCGCTGACCCCTTTCCTGCTGGGCTGGGTGACGCTGGCGATCGTAGGCGGGCGTTTGATGCTCAAGATAGGTTACCGCCCTACGGTGCTGGCGGGGCTGACGATTCTGACGCTCAGCTTCGCGATCCTCTTGACCTTTAGCCAGGCGACGCCGCGCTGGTGGCTTATGACCACGATGGGTTTGACGGGGTCCGGGATGGGGCTTGTGATGTTCGCCCTGCTCGTCACCACGCAGAACTCCGTCCCGCGCAACCAGCTCGGCACGGCGACTTCGTTCAGCCAGTTCGCGCGCTCGATCGGCGCGACCGTGGGCGTGGCCGTAATGGGCGCGATCTTGACCATAGGACTGACTTCACACGTCGACGACATTCAGCGCGCGAGCGGCAAGTCCCGAGAGGAAGTCGTCCGCGTGGTCCGCAAGCCGAACGCGCTTACCGACCCGATGGCGCGGCAACAGATGACGGAGCAAGAGCCTTTGCTTTTCGAGGCGATCAGGGGCGCGCTCGGCGGCGCGCTGCACCACGTTTTTCAGGTGGGACTGGTCCTGGCAATCCTCGCTTTCGCGTCCGGCTTCTGGCTGCCCGCGAGTCTCGCCAAGCCAAATCTTGAAGCCACGCCCGAGGCCGAGCGCGTCCCGAGTTCCGCGGCCGAATGCGAAAAACTCTTAATGGCCGAGATGACAACGATCGACGCGGAGAACGAGCCCGTGGCCGAGCGCGGGGATTAGCTGATCGCCACTACGCGGCGTCGATGGCTGGATCAACCTCCGCTACGCGGCGGCTTATTCAAACACTTCGATTAATTACTCGCCCTCTTCCTGAACAACTCGATCAGCATCGCGGGCCTGTCGGTCTTGATCGCGTCGGCGCCCATCAAACGCATCGCCTGCGCGACCTCGGGCGAGTCTACAGTGTAGACCCACACTTCCACGCCCGCGCGGTGCGCCGCGTCTACGATCTGGCGCGAGAGCCTTTCATGCGAGACCGAGATCGAGTGCGGTTTAAATTTCAAGACCCGCTTCAACGTCTTGTCGAACATCGCGGAGCCTTCGAAAGCGGGGTTGATGTGCAGCTTGAGGCGCGGGCCGAGCTTATCGCGGAGCTTCTCTGCGGTCTTCAAGTCGGGCGGCTCAAGCACTACGCGGTCGAGCTGCGGGAAGCCCCTCAGTATCGATATAGTCTTATCGACGAGGTCGTCGAACCGAGGCCCGCGCTTCAGCTCGACGTTGAGCCAGCCCGTCTTGATCGAGGCGAGCAGCTCTTGAAACGTCGGCACGCGCCGCCCGCCCGTGTCTTCGCCCACGGGGACGAGCGTCTGAGCGGACAACTCCGCGTAGGTCATCTCCGAGACCGAGCGCGTGCGTTGAGCCGGCGCGAGCCCTTCGACGCGGCCGAACCTGTCGTCGTGATAGAGCACGACCACGCCGTCGCGCGTCAATCGCAGGTCGGTCTCGATCCCCTCTGCGCCGATCCTCAGCGCGCGCTCGAACGCATCGATGGTGTTTTCGGTAGACTCTTTCGCCCCGCCGCGGTGCGCTATGACCTGAGTCCTGTTGCCGCGCAAAGTCTCCTGCGCCGGCGCGGCCGACGGCAAGATCGAGACTAATAAGAAGAGGATGCTGAAACCAAATCTCATATGATTAATCGCCGAAATGCTTCTTGAGCTTCTCGTAAGTCGTCGCCAGATCTTCCGGCAGCACGCGCGTCTCCCCGACTATCGAAACGAAGTTCGCATCGCCCGTCCAGCGCGGCACGACATGCAAATGGATGTGGTCGGCCACGCCCGCCCCCGCGCTGCGGCCCAGGTTCATCCCTATGTTAAAGCCGTCCGGGTGATACTCGGCCTCTAACGCCGTCTGCGCGCGCTTGGCCAGCTCCATCATCTCCGTAGTCGTCTCGCTTGTTGTCGCGGCTAGCGAATCCGTGTGGTCGTAAGGAACGATCATCAAGTGGCCGCTCGTGTAAGGGTAGAGGTTCAGTATTATGAAATTCAGACCGCCGCGATAGACGATGAAAAAATCGTCATCCTTCCCTTCTCGCGCGCGGCAGAAGACGCAGCCGGTCTCTTTGTCGGCCGAGGCGATGTATTTGTAGCGCCACGGGCTGAAGATGTGTTCCATAGCAGTAGCCAGTAGTCAGTAGCCAGTAGCCAGTAGTCAGAATAAATGCAAACGGCCGGGTAAACCAAGAGCCAGAGGTCGGGTTGAACACTTCCGACCTCTGGCTCTTGTCTACTGACTACTGACTACTGGCTACTCTCCGTTACTCTTCGCGCTTCTTATCCGTCGCGGCGCTGAAGATGTCGCCGAGCGTCGCCATGCCGGAGCCGGTCTCCTGATACGTGCGCACGTCTTCGGGGTCGTTCTCCTTGCCGACGGCGCGCGCCGAAAGGCCGATCTTCTTCTGGCCCTGGTCGAGCTTCAGGATCTTGAACGGCAGCACCTGACCGATCTTCACCGCGTCTTCGGGCTTCTCGACCCGCTCGTCGCTAAGCTCCGAGACGTGGCACAGGCCCTCTATGCCCTCTTCGATCTCGACGAACGCGCCGAAGTTCGCAAAGCGCACTATGCGACCTTTGATCACGTCGCCGACCTTGTGCGTCTCGAAGAAGCGGTCCCAGGCGTTCGGCTCAAGGTCTTTGATCGACAGGCTCAGGCGGCGGTTCTCGACGTCGATGTTCGTGATGACCGCGTCGACCTGCTGGCCCTTCTTGAGCACGTCCGACGGGTGCTTGATCCGCTTGGTCCACGAGATGTCAGAGACATGCACCAGGCCGTCTATGCCGTCTTCGATCTCGACGAACGCGCCGAAATCTGTAAGAGATCGCACCTTGCCACTCACGCGCGAGCCGACGTGGTAACGGCCCGGCAGAGACTCCCACGGGTCCTCGGTGATCTGCTTAAGGCCGAGGCTGACGCGGCGGTTGTCGCTGTCGACTTCCAGGACTACGGCCTCGACCTCCTGGCCGATCGAAAGCAACTTCGACGGGTGCTTGAGGCGCTTCGACCAGGTCATCTCCGTGACGTGGACCAGGCCCTCCACTCCCGCTTCGATCTCGATGAACGCGCCATAGTCTGTAAGGCTTACGACCTTGCCGCGCACTCGCGAGCCGACCGGGAACCGCTCGGCCACCGACTGCCAGGGGTCCGGGAGCAGTTGCTTGTAGCCAAGGCTTATGCGCTCCTTCTCGCGGTCGAACTTCAGCACCTTGACCTGCACGGTGTCGCCGACCTTGAGGATGTCGTTGGGCGAGGTGATGCGGCCCCAGCTCATATCGATGATGTGGAGCAGGCCGTCTATGCCGCCCAGGTCGATGAACGCGCCGTAGTCCGTAATGTTCTTTACGGTGCCTTCCAGCACGACGCCCTCTTCTATGTTGGCGAGCGTCTCAGCCTTCTTCTTGCTGGTGCTCTCCTCCATCACGGCCTTGCGCGAGACGACGACGTTGCCGCGCTTGCGGTTAAGCTTGATGACGCGGACTTCGATCTCCTGGCCTATGTAGGACTCAAGGTTTCGCACGGGCCGCGTGTCTACCTGCGAGCCGGGCAGAAAGGCCGGCACCCCGTCGAGGTCAACGCGGAGGCCGCCCTTGATGCGGTCGAGCACGCGCCCTGTTATAGTCTCGTGGGACTGGTTGGCGCGGCGCAGCCGCTCCCAGGACTGGACGCGCACGGCGTCGGCGCGCGAAAGCACGGCGTAGCCGTCCTGGTTTTCGAGGCTCTTGATCAAGACATCGACCTCTTCGCCGCGCTTGACGGTGAGGTTGCCCTGGCGGTCTAAGAACTCCTCGCGCGGGACGACGCCCTCGGACTTGTAGCCGATGTCTATAAGGACGTTCTGTTCCGAGATGCCTACGACCATGCCCCGGACGATCTCGCCCTCTTGCTTAGAGACGGCCGTCTCCTTCTCGTAATTCTCAAGCAGCGCGCCGAAGTCCTGCCCGCCGGTCTGCTCCGTAGCCGTCTCGCCCGAAGCAGCGGACTCGCCGGAGGCGGATGGCTCATCGGAGGCCGTCGGCTGGTTCTGCTCGTTAGCCTCATTCGACTGCGCTTGCGCGCCGCCGGCTTCTGTCTGCTCAGTCGCACCGCTCGTCTCTTGGCCGGCTGTGCTGTCTGGGCCGGTGGCGGAATCGAGCGAGGCAGCCTCTTCCCTGGCGCTGTCTGCCGCCGCGCTCACACCGGACTGGTTTATGTTATCTGTCGCCATTAATAGATGCTCCTCCTCAACTGCCGTATTCGATAGCCATCAGATTACTCTCTTCTGACTTATGGAACCGTTTATCTGATAGTATGCTTCATCAGATTGAATCGTTCAAGCCTCCCGCTGCCGTTATGAAAGAGAAGAGAGATGGGACGGAGAGCCGTGCGAAGCGGAGCTTCTTAACGGAGGCCGCGCCTGCTCGAAGCTCGGCGAGCACGACAACTTCAGCTTAAGGTGTCGCTGGTGCTACGGAGCTCTTCATAATCATAAAGAGCGTGGCAGGACTCTGAGCGCATGCGTCTATCCGTCTCTTCATAATGCTTTAGAGGCAAGGGTCAACTCTACACTTTCATACTATGCATGTCAAGCAAGCCAATCCCTAAGTCCTGAGTGCTGAGTGCTGAGTCCTGAGTCCTGAGTGAAAGATAGAATACTCAAAGGGCGTCTGAAAAGCCCCTGCGGGGCTCGATGTTTGTAGTAGGGTCGCATTACCATTATTCAACTCCATAGGAGTTGAATGTACCTGCCTCGCGATCAACTATAAACATCTGGCTCCTACGGAGCCGACTAGCTTGCTATTACTCAGGACTCAGCACTCAGCACTCAGCACTTCTATAAAGCTCTGGCGTTTCGCCTTGTGATCATCACGACCGCCCCATCCGAGCGCGGGCGCGACCTCGTATCGTCCTTAGAGCGGTACATGCGCTTATCGGCCAGCATCATCAACTCCTCGAAGCTCTGCCCGTCGGCCGGTATCGTGGCCGCGCCTACGCTGGCAGTCACGGAGGCCCTCTCCCCCTCACCCGTCGTATACGCGTACTGGCTCACCGCGTTCTGAATGCGGCTGACGACATAGCCGGCCTGCTCCTGGTCTGTCATCGGCAGCAGTATGACGAACTCGTCGCCCGCGTAACGCGCCACCATGTCGTTTTCGCGCAGTTGGCGTCGCAGCACCTGGCCTATGTTCAACAGCACGCGGTCGCCGACTATGTGGCCGAACGTGTCGTTGATCTGTTTGAACTCGTCGAGGTCCACTACGAGTATCGACACGGGATGCTGCGAGCGCGCGGCAAGCGTCACCTCCCTGTCGAACAGTATCCCGAAAGCGCGCATGTTCGGCAGCCCCGTCAGCGAGTCGGTGAGCGCCGTCTGCCGCGCGTTTTCAAACAGCAGCGCGTTGTGCAAAGCGTCCGACACCGGCTGCATTATCATCTCAAGCAGCCGCAGGTGCTCGTCCGTGTACCGCGCATGGTCTACAGAATAGAGCGCGACCGCGCCTATGGCCGCGCCGTCCTTCATCGCCGGGAAGACAACGACGCCTTTGTAACGCTCGGCCGCCTCCGCGCCGAGAAACGACAGGTCGAGCATGGGCGATGTGTTGTACATAGGCCGGTGGTTGGCCACCACCCAGCCAGTTATACCTTCGCCTATGCGGAACGTCCGGCCTCGGAACAGATCCATGTGAAGCCCGCTCGCGTGCTCGACCCTCAACTCCTCTTTGCCCTCTTCGACCAGATAGATCACGCACGTCGAGTAAGGGACAAGGTTGTTGATGCGGCCCGCGATTATCGCGACCGTGTCTTGCAGGCTCAAGGTGCTCGACAGCACCCGCGCGATGTCGTGCAGCGTCATCACCTCCTGGTGCGCGGCGGCTATGCGGTCGAGCGCCACTTCCGTCAGCGGCCTCTGCTCTTCGGCATACCCGGCCGCGGGCGCGCTAGTGTTTGCAGCCACCGCGCGCGCTTTCGGCGCGGGCTCCTGGTCGGGTATCGCCATCGAAGCGATCTCGCGGTCAAAGTTCTTCAGGTTCTCTAAGAACAGCGAAACCAGCGAGGGGTCGAAGAAACTCCCGCTCAACTGGCTTATGTGAAGGATCGCCTCTTCGCGCGTCATCGCCTTGCGATACGGGCGGTCCGAATGCAGCGCGTCGAAGTGGTCGACGAGCGCCAGTATCCGCGCGCCCAGCGGTATCTCTTCGCCCTTGAGCCCGTCCGGGTAGCCGCAGCCGTCCCACCGCTCGTGGTGCGCGCGCACGTAGGTGGCGACCGGGAAACCGAACTTGACGTTCGACAGTATCTCGGCCCCCACGACGGGATGAATCTTCATCTTCTCGAACTCGGCGGCCGTCAGCTTGCCCGGCTTGTTCAAGATGTAATCCGGCACGCCGAGCTTGCCTATGTCATGAAGCAGTGACGCGGCCTCCAGGGCTTTCAGCTCGCGCTCGCTCATCTTCACCAGCTCGCCCAGCCGGCTGGCGTATACCTGCACGCGGCGTATGTGCTTGTGCGTAGTCTGGTCCTTCGCGTCTATCGCCATGGCCAGAGCTTCGAGCGTCGAGCGATGCACCTCGTTCATCTGTTCGAGGTGGCGGCGCTCGTCGTCGAGCTTCGCGTGGTAGGTCTTGAACGTGTAGTAGATGATGAGCGGGATGGGCAACGCAAGCACCATCACCAGCAGCGCGGCCTCTATCGTGTAACGCGACAGCGTGTAGCCCGTTATGCCCGCGGCCGCCGCGCCCGCAAGATACGTAGTCGGTATCCACGGGAATGTCTCGCGCCACAAACGGAAGAAGCCCCCCGTACCCCACACGTTCGATAAGAGCGCCATCAACCCTATGTTGACTATGTAATGGCTGGTCGCCAGCGCCAGTATCGGCAGCACCAGCAGCTCAAGCGTCTGCTGCTCGTAACCGAGCAGCGAGTTTCTCTCAAGCTGCGAATAGGCGAATTGATAGACGCAGGCCGAAGCGAAGGCCGACAGCGAAAGCACAGACATGTTGATCGCTACATAGACCTGTTTCTTCGCGAGCTTTCGCGAGCCCGCGACCGCGTCGATCAGGCCAAGCACGGCCGCGTGGAACGGGCCGAGCAAGATCGCCCCCAGGAAGATAATTGATTCAGAGACTGAGACGACCGTCTTCGCGCCGGGCAGGATGACGGGGCGCGAGCCCGTGAAGAAGGCTATGATGGCGGCGAAGGCCAGGAGCATGAACAGACTCTCGGCAGGGCCTCCGATCACGCGCACCACGGACACGGTCAGCATCAGCAGCGCCATCGCGATGACAAAGACGCAGATGACGCGAGCCCTCGCGGCAAGGCCGCGCAGCTCTTCAAACAGGGGCTTCATACGCTGTCCTCCGATTCTAGGAATCTCAAATCTTTTTTATCTGGGCCTGGGATAAAGCGCGTGCGCGGGTCCACTAATCCGCTCGGCGGTGATCCCTGCGAACTGCTCGCCCGAGAAGAGCACCTCGATGGCCGATCCCACACCGGCGCTTTGATCGAGAAGGTTCTCGGACCAGGCGGCCTCGGCCCCCCACTGGCTCGTCCCGACCGATTGATTGAGCGTCAAGGCGTCCGACACGCTGCCGATGACCATAACGCCCCCAATAACCATCACGCCTCCGATGACCATCACTCCCCCGATGACCATCACGCCGCTCGACCACATGTTCTCGCCCGGCAGGATCAGGTCGATGTAAGGCAACAACAAGCCTCCCGCCATCGCCCCGATGGCGTTGAACGCGCGAAAGCCTATGAACGGAAGATGGACAAAGGCTACGCCGTCCGAGTAAATGCAGTTGCCCCAGGCGACCGTCTCGCCCGCTATGACGTTTGTGAATTCAAGGTTCGCGTTCGTCGGCCCGAGGTTGTTATTCCCGCCAATCAAGAGGCCGCCCGCGGGGACGCGTTGGGCCGCCGAGCTGAAGGCGCGCGTGACTCGCACGGCCGCCGCCGAGTTCAAAAGCCCCGCCCCTTGAGTCACCAGCGCGAGCGCCGGCGGCATCGAGGCAATCGACGCGAGCCTCTGCGCGGAAAAGCGCAGTATGGCTTTGACGTGACTTGGCAGAAGCGATGGGTTCGATTGCAGCATCAACGCGACGGTCCCGGAGACTACGGGCGCGGCCACGGACGTGCCGCTCATCTTCAGATAGATCGCCTCCGCCCCTTCGCGGTAGACGACCGCTTCCGGGTGCGAAGCGGCGAGCCGAGAGTCCGGCGAGCACGAAGCGACGACGCTCGAACCTATCGCCACCAGATCGGGTTTAGCAATTCCGTCGACGAGCGTAGGCCCGCGCGAGCTGTAGCTCGCCACTGTGTCGTCGGAGCGGTTGTCGGTCTGCTGAGAGGCTGCCGCGCCCACGGTTATGACGGCCGGGTGATTGCCCGGCGCGAGCACAGAGCCGTAGACGGTGCGCCCCTGCGCGTCCTTGCCGAAGTTCCCCGCGGCGACTACGACGGCCACGCCCGACGCGACGGCCGCTTCAGCCGCCCGGCAGAGCGGGTCGCGCAAGTAAGAGTCTGTCACCATCGCGCCGATCGAGAGGTTCGCGACGCGTATGTTGAAGGTCTGGCGGTTCGCCACGATCCACTGGAGCGCAGCTATCGTGTCGCTCACGCGCCCCGTGCCGTCCGAACCGATGACGCGCAGGTCTATCAGATTGGCGTTGAAAGCCACTCCGGCGAAGCTGGCGGCGGAGCTTGTCATCCGCATAGAGTCGATGCCCGTCCCCGCGGCGACGGCGGCGACGTGCGTGCCATGACCGTAAGGGTCATAACCGACTCTCAACTGCTCGGCCGTGAGCGGCTGGTCCGCGACAAAGTTCTTGCGGTAGATCACGCGGCTTGACGAAGTGTTAGTCAGCGAGCGCAAGTCGGAGCGGAGACTGTCGCCGCCATAGATTCCGCTGTCGAGCACGGCGATGGTGACGCCCGTTCCGTTAGGGCCGTTGCGCGCGATGTAGCCCGCCTGCTGGACTATGGGCGCGCGACTGTTGGCCAATCCGTCCGCGCCTATCACTTGCGACGCGCCGGTCGCGGCGAGCAGGTGGATGGGGCCGCTATTTATCTCCGCAAGCGAAGCGAAAGTCTGAGAGTCCGCGGAAATGTAATATGCGTCGGGCGCGTCGGCCACAGTGCGCAAGCCTAAGGCCGGAAGCTCCGCGACCAGCGCGTCTATGAGCTCAAACTCGCCCACGGGGTTGCCGCCCTGTTTGACTATCTCCGCGCGCAAGCCGGCGAGCCTTCCCTTCTGCGCTTGAGCTATGACGCGGACTGTTTGTTGGATTGCTCCGTTCGAGATTCGTGCGAGGTCAGGCGAAAGTCTAGTGCCAGTAAAAGTCTCTACGCCGGTCTGTGCGGGCGTCGTCGCGCCGGCAGCGGGCCAGTGAAAAAGCGAGAAAAGAACCAGACACACCAGCACGCCCCGGCCTCTGCATCGGGCTGTCCAGTTATTCATCTTTGGTTCCCTCCGGTTAAAAGGGAAACCTTCGGGTCATGAGGAGCGAAAGTTTCCTGCTAAAACTAAAGAAGCCCGCAACACCAGGATTATGGGACAACCGGTGTGCAGGCTCGTCAAGCTACTTGCCTTCACTTCGGCAACCGCCAATCCATAGACGCGCCAGTCGGGCGCGGTCTTTAGGCCGGCAGTTTTGCGTCCACTCTCTTTCGAGAAGTGTCACCTTTCTCGGTGAAGAAAAACCTCGCGATCAAAATGCAAAGATCATTTTTCGAATCAGGGGTCTGGATTCTACGCTCAAGGCCTAATAGTGTCAAGAATTATAATCAACGTCACCCGGCCGGGGAGGATTGAGTCCTGAGTGCTGAGTGCTGAGTGCTGAGTCCTGAGATAGTGTTTGAAAAGCCCCGTAGGGGCTCGATGTCTGTAGAACAATAGCGTAAACGCACCCCAACTCCGTAGGAGTTGCATACCAGACCTTCAACCCCTACGGGGTTGGACGGCTTGCGTTATGATCATCTACAAACATCCGGCTCCTACGGAGCCCAGTAGCTTGCTATTACTCAGGACTCAGGACTCAGGACTCAGCACTCAGAAGGCTGTCGGCGACGTAGCCGCGCACGTCGACCGGCCAGACCACGGTGAACGTAGACCCGAGCCCCGGCGCGCTTATGACTTTGATGCGGCCCCCGAGCAGCTCTACGACACGCTTTGTGATTGGCAGTCCCAGCCCCGTGCCGCCGCCGTGGTGCGGGCTTGCGATGTTGACCTGGCGGAACTCTTCGAAGATCAGCGGGACCTGTTCGTCCTCCATCCCTATGCCTGTGTCGGTGACCTCGACGTGCCACATCTGCCCCGCGTCGCGGCCCGCCTTTATCGTCACCTTGCCGCCGGAGGGCGTGAACTTGATCGCGTTTGAAGTGAGGTTGGTTATGACCTGCGCGACTTTCGTGGGGTCGGAGTTTATCTCGGGCAGGTCGGGCGAGATTTCGTAGTCGAGCTTGACGCCCTTGCTGGTTGCCGTCTGATTCATCCCGTTGCAGATCGAGTCGACCAGCTCGGCCGCGCTGAACGGCTGTAGCTTGATCTGCATCCTGCCGGCCTGGAGCCTCGAAAGGTCGAGCAGGTCGTTGACTAAACTGACGAGCATGGTCGCCGATTTTTCCAGACGCTCGACGGTCTCGCGCTGGCGCGGCGTGAGCGGCTCGCGCTTGTCGCGCCCGAGCACCTGTATCAACCCTATGATGGCGTTGAGAGGCGTGCGAACCTCGTGCGCGATCGTAGAGATGAAGCGCGACTTCATCTCGTCGACCTGCTTGAGCTTCTCGTTCGCAGATTGAAGCTCGCGGTTCGTCTGTTCCAACTCGCGGCGGCTCTCGGTAAGCTCGCCCAGCACGCGCACGAGCTCCTTGTTCTGCGCTTGCAGCTCTTCGACCGCGCCCGACTCGCTCGACGAAAAGAAGAGCTGGCGGATCTGGTCTATATTCTTGGGCGTGCGCTGATCGTCGTCGAACCATTTGACGGCCTCAATGCGCGTGCCTTTTTCAGGAGAGCTCGTGATAACGAAATCGTCCATCAACCTGCGCGAGCCGCTGATGCCGCGGCCCAGCCCGGTCTTTGATTGAAACCTGCCGGAAAGAATCTCGTCGAGGTTGGCTATCCCCGGCCCGCTGTCTTCGGCGATGATCTCTATGCCGGTCTGCCCCCGGCGCTCGACCACGGAGACGGTGATGCTCCCGGTCCTGGCGTATTCGTAGATGTTGCGCGTGAGCTCGCTTACGGCCGTCGTAAGCTTTATCTGCGCTACGTTGTCGAAGCCGAATTCGCGGGCGACCAGGCGTATGCGGTCGCGGACGCGCACTATGTCGGCCTCGCTGCGGATAAAGATGGACCCTATCTTCTCGCGCCTGGGCGCTTTGTCGCCTGTCAAACCGAATAACTCCGAGGTCAAAAGGTCAACCTCCCACAAAGGATCGTTGCGTCGTCATTCGTGCGTCCGTAATCGCGCATGATGACGCCGCAAAACAGTTGCGGGTCGAGCCCTATGAGCCCCGGATAGTTCTCCGGGTCCCAGCGGTCCGACACGCCGTCTGTAGTTAAGACCATGGTCGCCGAGCGCGGCAGTTGCTCTTTGAAGACCTTTACGCGTTCGAGCCTGGAGCCGAGAGTGCCGTTGAGCGATATAAAGCGGAGCGGCTTGGCGCCGCCCAGCACGCGAAAGTCCGTGTTGCCTATGCCCGTGTACTCGACCGTGCGGTTCGCGTAATCTATAGCGGCCAGCCCCATCACCGCGCCCCTCGTGGGGCGCAAAGCCTCGTGCGCCGCGCGCAGTATCACTTCGACCGGGGCCTCCCAGCTCTCTTCGATCACCTCGATCGCGGCGGCCGTGGCGTCCCGCGCCCCTTCGCCATGGCCGAGGCCATCGATTATCGCGACGAGGTGGCGGTCCTCCGACGACTTGATCACGTAGCCGTCGCCGTTGCTCTCCTGGCCCACCTGCGGGCGAGTGAACGCGCCCCAGCGCGACTGCCTGACAGCCGGCTGGCCTTCGATCTGGTCAATGTACTTTCTTAAAACTATGGCCGTGCCGTGGTTCGTGCGGCCGTAGAGCGAGAGCCGCCGCGTCGAGCTTGGCGCCATCGAGTAGATGTAGAACTCGTCGACCATGCGCTTGACGGCGCCCAGCCCCGCGCCCATCGAGCCGGAGGTCGTGTAGCCGTCTTCTATCGCCAGCGCCGTGTCTTCTATGCCGGGGCCTTTGTCGACGTATACTATCTCAAGCCCGCGCAGGTCCAGTCGCTCGTCGGTCTCCGAGCAGTAGATCTGCCCGGTAGAGCGGGCGAACTTTATGGCGTTCGACCCGACCTCCTTGACGGCGATCTCGATTTCGGCCATCTGCCGCTCGTTGAAGCCTATCTCCGCCGCGCACCTCCTGAACGCCCTGCGCGCCTGACCTATGCTCGCCTCTTCGTTGAGGACAACACACTCGTATGATTTCATTAGAGCCACTTAACCAGTCCTGAGTGCTGAGTCCTGAGTCCTGAGTGAGAGTATAAAACTCAGCACTCAGGACTCAGCACTCAGGACTTACTAGAGCCACTTCGTTATTCTGATAGTCGTGCCCTGGCCGACGGCGGATTCGATCTCGAAGTCATCGACCAGGCGTCGCGAACCGGGCAGCCCCTTGCCTAACCCGCGGCTCGTCGTGTAGCCGTCCGTCATGGCGAGTTTTATGTCGGGTATTCCGGGGCCGCTGTCTTCAAACTTTATGTGGAGCCCGCGCCGGTTGCCTTTCTTTACCGGGAGGATCTCGACCAGCCCTCGCTGGGCGTAGAGCCTGATGTTGCGCGCAAGCTCGCTTGCGGCCGTGACGAGCCGCACCTGGTCGACGTGGCCGAAACCTGCGCGCGCCGCCGCCTCGCGCACGCGCGCGCGGACGCGGACTACGTCGTCATTGTCTTGGATCTGTATCCGGTCAAGTTCCTGCTGTTGCATGCCAGTCGTCCGCGCCCGCGCCCCGCTTCCGCTGCTTGTCCTTCATACGCTCGCGGAGTATGCGGAGCCCGTCATCGACGTCGAGCGCCGTGGAGACGCCTTTCAGCTCAAGCCCAAGCTCGACCAGCGTTATGGCGACGGCGGGCTGTATGCCTACGACTACCGTCTCGGCGTCCATGATCGAGGCCATCGAGGCGATGTCGCTCAGCATGCGGCCGGTGAACGAGTCGACCATCTCAAGCAGCGATATGTCTATGAGCACGGCGCGCGCGCTGGTGCGCTCGATCTGTTCCAGGACGCGCTGCTGAAGCTCGACCACCGTGCGGTCGTCTATGTCTGACTGGATGGAGACCAGCAACACGTCTCCGACTTTAAGGATGGGCACTTTGAACGCGCTCATCTATGTCTCCCCCCTCGGCCGCCGAGTCGGCGTCGGCCGCCGAGTTTATCGGCAGCACCTTCTGTCTGGTGAGTTCGAAGGCCATGCGTATGCCGTCCGAAAGCTGGTTGCGTGTGATGATCCCCGCGAGGTCTATCCCAAGGTGGACTATCGTCTGGGCTATCGACGGCCCGACGCCCGTGATGATGCAGGTCGACCCCAACAGCCGGACGGCGTTGACGGTCTTTATCAGGTAGTTCGCCACCTGCGTGTCTACCGTGGGCACGCCCGTGATGTCGAGTATCGCGACTTCGGCGCGCGTGCGGACTATGCGCTCAAGCAGCCGCTCCATCATCAACTGCGTGCGCCGGCTGTCGAGCGTGCCGATCAGGGGCAGGCAGATTATGCGGTCCCAAATCTGAACGACCGGAGTCGACAGCTCCAGCATGTCCTGCTGCTGCTGGCGTATGACGCGCTCGCGGTTCTTGATCGTCGAGACGAAGATGAAAGAGCCCAGCTTGTCGAGCGCCTTCGACAGCTTGTTCACCTCGTCTAGCAGCGCCTGGGGGTCGTCGCGGTACTCGTCGCGCAGGAACGGCAGCAGCGTCTCTTTCATGCTGAAGACGTAGAAGGCCGTCTCCGATGGGCTGAATGCCTGCGCGGCGCGGGCCTCGGATATGTCGAGCAGCAGACGGCGTATCGAGTTGAACTCCTTGCCGCGCATCTCTTCGACGTTCGAGTTGGCAATCGACGTGACAAAGGCGCGGAGGAAGGACTGCGAGTCGGCCGTCAACTCCTCGCCCGATATGAGCGTCTCGCGGAAGTCGGGCGAGTTCACGCGGTTTTCGATCCACGCTTCGAGAATCTCGCTCTCGCGCTCTGTGAGCATTCTGATTGTTCGCGGATTCGGCGTATTCTGGAGTGCGGTGTTGTCAGATGTCAAAACCTGATCTCCTCCTTACCTGGTTCGCGTCCTTGACCGCCATTATGACATCCTGACGGCGGGCGAATCAATCAAAGCCGCGCCCGCAGCTCGTCGCCCTGACCGCTTTCGTTACGACAGCTTGTATCATTAGAGACAGTCAGAGAGGGTTTCTACGGCCGAAACAGCGCTTTATCGCGCATCGATAACTGGCACGGCGCTTGATTTATAAAACCTGGAAGACACCTCTCCGTTTGTGCGGCGAGGGCAATAAAACTATAGGAGGGAACGAGCATGGGGTTTAACAAGGATGAAGTGGAAGGCAAATGGGATCAGACCAAGGGCGCGGTTAAGGAGAACGTAGGCCGCGCGATCAACGACCGCGACATGGAAGCGGAAGGGAAGATGGACCGAGCCAAGGGCAACATCAAGGAAGGCTTCGGCGAAGTCCGCCGCAAGACGGGCGAGGCCATCGAAGACATCGGAGAGGACATCAAGCGATAGTCGCTTCTCCGAGTGACTGAACGGGCCGGGCGGTTTAGATCGCCCGGCCTTTCTATTTGCCCGCCTCTTTCGACGAGCCGAAGGCCTGCGTGAAGAAACCTTTCAGGCTGCGGCCGATGCCTACGGGCTCGTCTTCGCTGCGGACGACGAGCACGGGGCATTCGGCGCGGTTGACGATCTCGCGAGTTATGTTGCCCATTATGTAAGTCCTCAGAGTGCTCCCGGTGGGCGACGAGCCGGTCACGACCAGGTCGTAATCGCCGCGTCGTATCTCTTTGAAGACCTCGCTGATGACGAGCCCGTGGCGCAGGCGGACTTCGCTTTCGATCCCCAATCGATCGAGGACCTCTTTTTCGCGGCGCAGGTTCTGTCCGAGGACCGTGTTCGAGTGCAGCAGCAGGTTTATATCCTCTTCCATCTTGATGAGGTCGGAGAAGACTTCCGGCGGCTGGTTGACGACGTGAAAGAGCGTGACCGCTGCGCCCGTGGCGCGCGCTATCTCGCCCGAAAACTCGACGGCCTTGTCTATGTATTTTTCGCCGCCGCTACAGATCAGCACGCGGTTGAGCGAGATTCGATTCCCTATCACGACGAGGACCGGCGGCGAGGCGGCCTTGATTATTTTGTAAGCCTTGGCCGACATCAGAAACGGCCCGCGCGTCCCTTTGCGCGATGCGCCTATCACGACCAGATCGTAAGCAGTCTCTTCGGTCCTCTTGACGATCTCTTCAATGGGGTCGCCGGCCTTCGTTATCAGCTCGGCGCGCACGCCGCGCTCTTTGAGCAGTTGCTGGCCGCGCCTGAGAGATTCAAAGACCCTGTCTTCGTCTTCGACCTTCTCCGTGATCCCGAATATAGTCGCTTCGGCGCGACAGGCTTCGGCGATCAGCCCGCCGAAGCGGATGGCGTTTTCGGCCTGGCTAGACCCATCGCTACAGATCAGGATTTTCATCGCCAAACGATCATATAATCTGAGATTTCAAATCTCAAATCTCATTGCTCGATTCGTTCGAGGACCGGCGGGCCGTTGTTGTTCCTCGGCCTGTTCGAGTTCGGGGGCCTCGGGTCGGCGGGCGTGGGCTTGATCGGGTCGATGACGGGCGGCTCGGGCTTGGGAGGGCGAGGCGTGTTCTTGTTGGCGGCGCGCGACGCGTTCTTGTTCTCGGGCGCGGGCTCCTCCTCTTCCTCGGAAGCATCGGGGTCTTCTTCCTCAGCGCCGGGCTCGGCGGCGGGCTTCGGAGGCGTCGAAGCGTTGGCGGGCGCTCCGTTACCGTTATTCGAATTAGTCGTCTGCTCGCGGGGCGAGCCGGCCAGAGCGGCGCGGGCCTGCGCGGATATGTCTTCGGCCCTCTTCTCGTAACGCTCAGCCTTCTCTACGATCTGAGAGTTGTACTCCTTCACCTCCTGGTAAGCGCGCAGCTCTCCCTGCCACTCGGCGAGCTGTGGCAGGTAGCTTCTGAGCGCGTGGTCTTTCGGCAGAGAATCGACGCGAGCGCTGGCCTCCGCGATGGCCTGGAGCGCATCGACGACGGCTTCGCCCGTCGTGCTCGCGCCGAAGAGGCGATTCCCGAAAAGGAGATAACCCGCGACCCCCGCGACCAGCAGCAACACGACGACTATAGCGATCGTCGCCCCGTTGCCGCGGCGCGGCGCGTCGACGTAGCCTCCGCGCAAAACGGCGGGGCGCACTACCTCCCTGACTCCCGAATCCCGCCGGTCATATGGATCGGCGGGAGCCTGATTGATTGGAGTGTTATTGATAGGAGTGTTGGCCGCAGGCGTGTCGGCGGCGATCCTTGAGCGCGGGCGGACGAGCGTCGCCTCGTCGGCTTCGTCGAAGTTTGCCTGGTCAGGCGCGGGAGTCGGCATCTCATCTTCGCCGATGGGGACGCTTATGCGCGAGAATGCGCCGCCGCGCGTCCCCGCCCGGACTGACTGCCCCAATCCCGCGGCCTGTTCAAACTCGCGCGCGAATTCCGCGGCGCTCTGCGGACGGCGCGCGGGGTCTTTTTCGAGCGCCTTCATAACGACGGCTTCCACTTCGGCCGAGATGTCGGGCCGCTTCTCCCTGAGCGGGGCGGGCGGCGCGCTGGCATGCGCCATCAGAAGCCGCGTCGAGGAGTCGCCCTCGAACGGCGCTTCGCCAGTGAGCATTTCGTAGAGCACGACGCCCACGGAGTAGATGTCGCTGCGCGCGTCGACGGGCTTCTCCTCGCACTGCTCGGGCGACATGTAGCGCGGCGTGCCGACGATGATGTTAGCGCCCGTGAGCGCCCCGCGACGGTTCACGTCCTCCAGGACCTTGGCGACGCCGAAATCGACTACCTCGACCCAGTCCGACCCGTCGTACTCGGCGAGGATGATGTTCTCCGGCTTGATGTCGCGGTGGATGACGCCTACGGAGTGAGCAGCTTCGAGCGCGCCGCAGACCTGGCGCAGAATGTTGGCCGCGCGCTCGACCGAGAAAGCCCCCGTCGTGCGGAGCGTCTGCCCGAGCGTCTCGCCTTTAACAAGCTCCATCACGATGAACGGCGTCTTGTCGTGATCCATGCCGTAGTCTGTGACGCTTATTGCGTGCGGGTGGTGTATGCGGCTCGCGGCCCGCGCCTCCTGCTCGAACCTCTTGGCGATCTTCGGGTCGGACGAAAGGTGGGGCTTGAGCACTTTCACCGCGACGGGCTTATCCATCCCCACGTGGCGCGCGCGGTAAACGTCGCACATACCGCCCGAACCGAGTCGCTCCTCAATCATGTATTTGTCGGCAAGACACGCGCCCATCAACTCGTCAGTCATTATTAGTCCCCAAAGCAGTGCTGAGTGCTGAGTGCTGAGTCCTGAGTAAAAGAGATAAACTCAGGACTCAGCACTCAGCACTCAGCACTTTTACATGAATTCAGTCAGGTTATACTTCCTTATCTTGCTGTAGAGCCGCGGCCTGTAAATGCCGAGCGCGGTCGCGGCCGCCTGTTTGTTCCCCTTGGTCCGCTGGAGCGTCTGGTAGATCACCTCGCGCTCTATGTCTTCGAGCTTCATATTAGGCGGCACATGGAATTGATTATTTGTTGCCGCGGGCGATTCGGTCGCGGTGAAAGGCAGGTCGCTCGCCTCTATACGGTCGCCCTTCGCTAGCAGCACCGCGCGCTCGATTGCGCTCTCAAGCTCGCGGACGTTGCCGGGCCAGTGGTAGTTGAACATCACCGAGCTTGCCGACTGCGAGAAGCCTTCGAGCGGCTTCTGGTACTTGCCCGCGAACGTCTTAAGAAAATGGTCGGCCAGCAACTGTATATCGTCCGTGCGCTCTTTGAGCGGCGGCACCTCGATCGTGATAGTCGATACGCGGTAGTAGAGGTCTTCGCGGAGCTGCCCGCTCCGGACCGCATCGGGCGGGTTGCGGTTCGTAGAGCATATCAGCCGGAAGTCGACTTCGACCGGCTTCTCGCTCCCCAGCCGGTAGTAGACGCGCTCTTGCAGCGCGCGCAACAGCTTCGGCTGTAGCTCCAGCGGCATCTCGGCTATCTCGTCCAACAGCAGCGACCCGCCGTTGGCCCGCGCTATCAGCCCCTCCTTGTCGCGCGCCGCCCCCGTGAAGGCCCCCTTCGTGTGTCCGAACAGCTCCGACTCGATCAACTCTTTAGGCAGCGCCGCGCAGTTGACCTTCACGAACGAACCCTTCGCTCGGTGCGAGTTGTAATGAATCGCGTTGGCTATCAGCTCCTTGCCCGTGCCCGACTCGCCGACGATCAGGATGTTGGCGTCGCTTTTGGCGACGGCTTCGATCATCTCGAATATGTTCTGCATCTGCTTGGAGCGGCCCACTATGTCGCCGTAGGTGGAGCGCTGCTGGAGCGTGCGGCGGAGCACGTCGCTCTCTTCTATCAGCAGTTGCCGTTCTAGCGCGCGCTCTATCAAAAGCAGCAGCGCGTCGATCTCGAAAGGCTTCTCGACGAAATGGAACGCCCCGGCCTTCGTAGCCTCGACCGCGCGCGCGACCGACCCGTACCCCGATATGATTATCACCTCTATCGATGGGCGCTTCTCCTTGAGCCGCCTCATCACCTCTGTGCCCTGCATGTCGGGCAGTTGCAAGTCGGCAAGCACGAGGTCGAAGTCCCTGTTGTTGAACAGGACCAGCCCCTCTTCGCCCGACTTGGCCGTAGCCACGGAGTAGCCCGTCTGCTCCAGGTTCAGGCGCAAGGCGTCGAGTATCTTCTCTTCGTCGTCGATAACGAGTATGTTGAATTGTCTCCTCACTGCGTTTCTCCTCTGCGGATTTTGGCGAGTTGGTCTATGAGCCCATCCACGCCGGCGAGAATCTTGTCTGCGATCTGCTGGTCTTCGCCCTCGGTCAGCTTTCTCTTCAGGTAGGTCGCGTAGAGCTTCAGCCCACCGAGGTTGTTCTTTATGTCGTGCCACTGCTGGCGCGTGACTACGGAATCGCCTTCGCACAGGGCCTGGCGGCCCCCCTCAGCGCCGTCGGGTATGAAGTGGAGCGCGTAGCCGAAAATCTCGCCGTCCTTCATCAGCGTCTCTATACAGGCGAAGAGATTGCCATCGCCTTCAAGGCTCGACTCGGCGTAGTAATCGCCCCGCTTGCGCGCCTCGCTCAGGTGCTCGGTCAGCCACGAGGTTATAGTCGAATCTATCCCGAAGACCTCCGCGAAATGTTGTTGCGCTGCGCCCGTTGGGAACAGCCCGTTGGCGGCCGCTCCCGAAGAGACTGCAAGCACCCTCCCCCCCGCGTCGCATACGACGAGCGTCGTAGCGGTTAGCTTTGCCTTCCCGGCCTCTTCTATTTTTTCAACCATCCCGGCTTCCATATCGATTTCGGATCTCGGACCTCGGATCGCGGAATGCGGATTGAAGTAGCGATCCGTAATTCCGCAACCCGAGGTCCTAAATCGTTAGCGGTTGCGATCGGGATCATTATCGAGATTGACGTCGGTCAAGGTTATCCGAGCGATCTCGCTTCTTAACTGTTCCCAATCGGTCTGCACAATGTTCGACAGTTGCATCCCGCCGTCGCGCCTCAGCAGACGGTTGACCTGGCGGACCTGCCTCACCACGGCGTCGGCCGCGCCCTTGAGCGCCTCCGGGTCCGTCACGCTGTTGGTGAGGGCGGCGTAAAGGTTGGACGTCGCCCTCAGGCTGTGCAGGTTGAACAACAGCTCGATCTCCCTGTCGCGCAGCCTGCGCGTCGAGTCGAAGACCACCTCGCCGCGAGTCGTCCTCACGTTCAGCTCGCGCGAGTAATCCTCAAGCAGTCGGTTCGCGAGGAAGGCTATCTGGCGGGGGTTGCCGATGCCGCCACCTGTGCCGCCGCCTCCGCCGCCTGTCGGCCCCCTGCCTCCGATATCTACCGTTATGTCGCGCTCCGCGCCGTGGAAGATGGCGCGCGTGACGCCGCCCGCGTTGTCGACGGTTTCAGAGATGGGCTGCTCGTCTATCCTCTGCCCCCCGAACTGAGGGCGAGTGCCGCGCGCGTAAACGTGGAGCGTGTTGCCGCTGACGAACTTGTCTGTGAATATTCGCCACCCGCTGCTGCGCGCGCGGGCGGTGAACTCTATTCGTATCGAGTCGCGGCCTATGCGCTCGGCGCGCGGGTTAAGGATCTCGACGGGCTCGGCCACATCGCCTCGGTCGTTGGCTATCCCGAGCGCCTGGGCCGTGCGGAAATCGAGCTCGCCCGACTCCGACAGGTTGCGGTCGCGCTGGAAGTTTCGAATCGCATTCCTCGTCTGAATATTCATCACGCCGCTTACCGTCCCGTTGTAATAGCCGCGGTCTCTGAGCACCATCTGGGCCGCGCGTATCGCGTCGCTGGAGGTGAAGACGGTGTTCGACTGCGCGCCTGCCGGGACGGCGTTGCTGTCAAAAGGCGGGTACGCGTCCGCGCCATCATAAGGGTATCGCACGCCGGCCACGCCCGCCTGCTCCATCCCGAGATTGAACGCGCGCTCGACCCTGAGGCCGAACTCTGTGCCGGGTCTCACTTCGGCCTTGTCGCCCTTGGTCAACAAGACGCCGATCGTACCTAACACGGCGCCTAGCCCTGCGCCGACGGCCGCGCCTTTCGCGCCGCCCGCCACCGCGCCTATCAAGGCGCCGGCGCCCGCGCCGCCTCCGATGAAGACCACTGCGCGGCGCGTGCGGCTGCCGCCTTCGACGCGGTCTTCGTCGCCGAAGTCTTCAATCTGGCGGCGGGCCGCGATGTCGAGCGTCGTCAGCGTCCCGTCTATCGGCGTCGAATACCCGTTCGGGAAGACCAGCCGGTCGAACGCGACGGCGACCGTCCCTGCTCGGCTTCCACGCTCGGCCCGTTCAACTCCCGTGACGTGCCCTTCCACTTTCGAGCCCGAAGGGATGATGACGCGGCGGTCGAGCACCACGGGACGGAATACCGTCGCCGTAAAACGGTCGCCCACCTGCGAGCTCTCCGAACTCAAATTGGTCTCCATCCTGAGCGGTATCACGGTCCCGTTCGGCACATCCAGAACCTGGGCCGCAAGCGCCTGCCCGGAGAGCACAAGCATGAGCGCCAGCGCCACGACCGCGCACGCAGACTTCTTCGCTTCTCTTCGCATGACTAAACCCTCCTTAATTGTCCTGCTTGTTATCTATTTTTTAGCTTGGAGTCTCCCTCTCGTTTGCCCGCGACAGAACCGACTAAACCTAAACCAACCCGCCGCTGAAAAGGGCAACCCCCGTGCCAGCCTGAAAGATCAAGAAACGCTTTTATAATAACCCGGCTGTACTCTTATCATGAAACGAATTGAGACGGAGCCCACTCCGCCCGTGAACCGTATGCGTACAGAAAGCGAGGTCAAAAACGAGACAGTCGCGCCCAAATGTTTTGATTGGTTTCCGGCTAGATTGTTGATAGAATTCAAATTGGGCGAAGGTTTCGAGCAGGAAGAACCGATGACAAGCATATCAAAGCGTGTGCTCCTAGTAGAAGATTTTGAGGACAGCCGTTTTTCCCTTTCAAAACTCTTGGAGATCGAAGGCTACGAAGTCCTCGAAGCGACCGATGGCGCCGAGGCGGTGAATCTCGCTTTGAGCGCGAAGCCCGACCTGATATTGATGGACCTCTCCTTGCCCATAATCGATGGCCTCAGCGCGACCAAACAGATAAGAGAGCATGAATCCCAAAGCCATGACGACGTTCAGCGCGTGCCGATAATAGCCCTGTCGGCGCACGACCTGAGCGACTTTCACACGCAGGCCCGCGACGCCGGCTGCACGGACTACGTCGCGAAGCCCATAGATTTCGACGCGCTGATGGTCGTATTGTCCAAATACCTGCCCGCCTAACGATTTTTGGCTCACCCTATAGCGAACCGAAGCAACGCCGCCGGTCATCAAAACTCTTCTCCGGCCCGCGTGCGCTTACTTGTCGGCCCGGCTGACAAGACTGTAGAATTAGATATACACAGAATTAGGAGATACACATGAAGTTCAGAACAGCAGTCTTATCATTAATATTGTGCCTTATTTCGGCCGCGGGTTTCGCCGGCCAGCAGAGCTCTACCGAGCCGCCTGTCGAGGAGATCATCCGCCGCTTCGCCGCGGCCGAGAGCGAAAACAAGATAGCGAGAAATAATTATACCTTCACACAGGACGTTGAGTTTTTGACGCTCGGCGAAGGAGGCTCGATCACGGGCCGCTACAAGCGCGTCTCCGAGATAGTCTTAGATAACTCGGGCAATCGCTTCGAGAAGATCACGCATTTCCCAGTCTCGACCGCGACGCTCACTATCACGACAGAGGACCTGCAAGACCTCGGCGGGGTCCAGCCGTTCGCGCTGACCGTAGACGACCTGCCGAAATACAACGTGATCTTCGTAGGCAAAGAGCGCCTCGACGAGCTGAACACATACGTCTTCGACGTAAAGCCTAAGAAGCTTGTTAAACGCGAGCGCTACCTTGAAGGCCGCATCTGGGTCGACGACACCGATTACCAGATCGTAAAGGTCGCGGGCCAGGGCGTGCCCGAAGACGAAGAGAATCAGTACCCGAGATTCGAGACTTACCGCGAGAACATAGACGGTCGCTACTGGTTCCCGACCTACACGTATGCGGACGACGTGCTGGAGTTCAAGCGCGGCGACACGCACATTCGGATGACCGTGCGTTATACGAACTACAAGAAGTTTACGACGGGCATAAGAGTGGATGACGGCGGCGAAGAGGCTCCGCCTGAAGAGTCAAAAGAGCCGCAGGTGAACAAGAGCGCAAAGCCGCCCGCGCCCGAGGTCCGCAAGGAAGAGAAACCCGAAACGGTAAAGCCGGAACCGAAAAAGGGTCCGAAGCGCCCCTGACATAAGAAGTGCTAAGAGGGCGTCTGAAAAGCCCCTGCGGGGCTCTATGTTTGTAGAACAACAGCGCAAATGCACCTCAACTCCGTAGGAGTTGAATGTTTGTAGATAGCCATGAGCCATTCCCCAACCCCGTAGGGGTTGAATGTCTGGTATTCAACTCCTACGGAGTTGGGGCGCATTAACGCTATTGTTCTACAAACATCTGGCTCCTACGGAGCCGGGTAAGTTGCTATTTCTCTGACACGCTCTGAGTGCTGAGTTAATATCCGTACTCAGGACTCAGGACTTAAGAAGCACTCAGGACTTCATTGATGCCTTTCTGGATTCGACCATCAGCAATAACCGTGCTGCTCGCGACGGTCGCGCTGCTGGGTGGCGCGACCGAGCAAGCGGCGGTCGCTCCGGAAGAGGCGCTCCGCCGCGCCGTCGCGGCCGAAGATAAGCTCAAGGCCGCCGAGCGCGATTACTCATACCGCCAGGAGATCACCGTCCAGATGTTCGGCGAGGCCAACAGCGTCGTCGGCCAGATGCGCCGCGTCTCTCAAATGACCTATGACGATCTCGGGAACCGCGTCGAAAGGATCATAGAGTTCCCGCCCTCAAGGCTGACCAATTTGATAGGCGTGATGAAGCCTGACTTCAGGACTTTGATCGGCGTCGACCCTTTCTTTTTGACGAGCGACGCGCTGGCGCATTACACCGTCAAGTTCGTCGAGCGGCAGAAGATCGACGAGCTGAACACCTACGTCTTCAGCGTGGAGCCCGCCTCGCGCACCGCGAAGCACAAAGAGGGCGAGCCCTTCCCTTTCAGCGGGCGGGTGTGGGTGGACGATCAGGATTTTCAGATCGTCAAGGTGGAAGGGCGCGCGATCACCGTGAAAGACGATAAGCAGCGGTTCCCGAAATTTGAATACTACCGCGAGAACGTCGACGGCAAGCTGTGGATGCCGAGCTTCGTTTACGGCCGCGACTTGCTGGAGTTCCCGCGCTACGACATCCCGATCCTCGTCGAGATCAAGTACAGCGAGTACAAGAAGGCTTCGCCCAGGAGGTAAAGATTGATCGCCGAGTCGACTACAAAGAGGCGCTTCGGGTCCGTTATCGCGTGGCTGGCGGCCGCGGCCCTGGTCGCCGCGAGCCCTGTCGTCTCCGCGCCAGCGGCGGCGCAAGATAAGGGCAGCCCCGAGGCCATCCTCCAGGCCGCGGCGCAAAAAGGGAAACAGCTCGTCGAGGCGCTGCGCGGTTACACCTACTACGCCGAGCTTACGCTCCAGACCGTGAGCCAGGCCGACGTGATAACGGGCAAATACTTTCGCTTCTCGCAGCTCTCTTACGACAGCAGCGGGAATCGCCAGGAGAAAGTCTTTGAGAACACATCGACGCTGCCGAAAGAGGCTCACATAGGCACGAACGCGGCTTACAACCTGATCCGCGTCTATCAATTCGTCATCACGCCCGAGACGCTCGGTCAATACGAGCTCAGTTATGTCGGTCGCGAAAAGATCGACGAGCTGAACACATACGTCTTCGACGTGAAGCCTAAAGGGAAGATGCCCGACCCGGAGAAGAGCCCCGACCGCTACCTCAAGGGGCGCGTGTGGGTAGACGATCAGGATTTGCAGGTGGTGAAAGTCGCGGGCCAGGCGCTGCCCGAACAGAGCGCGCACCGCACGCCTAAATTCGAGACCTATTTTCAGAACTACGACCAGTACTGGTTTCCGGCCTATACGACGGCAGACGACGAGATCCGCGTCGGCAATCGTTTGAGCCGCGTAATCGTCAAGGTGCGCTTCACGAGTTATAAGAAAGTTAAGAGCTAGACCGCGCCGCCGAAGCTTACCCGATGGCCGATCCGAAAGTTGACCCCGAAAAACAGACCGCGCGCGAGCGAACCGCCAGAGGTGAAAAAGCGCGGATCGCCGTCGCCGCGGCCGTCTTCGTCGCGTCGCTCGCGACTTACTATTTCACGCTCGCGCCCACGGTCACCTTCGTAGACAGCGGCGAGCTGATCGCGGCGGCGCACACGCTGGGCGTAGCGCACCCGCCCGGCACGCCTCTCTACATTTTATTAGCCCACCTGGCGCAGCTCGTCCCCATCGGCAACGTGGCCGCGCGAGTCAATTTCGCTTCGGCGTTATTCGCGGCGGCAGCAGCCGTCGTTGTCGCGCTTGTCGTGGGCGAGTTGCTCCGCTCGTCTTCGGCCGCCGCTCAGGGCGAGAAAAAGAGACGGCCGAAGCAATCCGCGGCCGAGCGCAAAGCTGAAGCCGCGCGAAAAGCTGAAGCCGACGAGCGGTGGTCGAGGTATTCCGAGACGGCAGTTCTCGCGGCGATGCTCGGGGCGGGTCTGCTCTTCGCGTTCTCGCGCACGCTATGGGCCTACGCGACGATAGCCGAGGTCTACACGCTGAACGTGCTGCTGGCGACGTTGATAATCTTTTTGATGTTCCGGTGGCGGCGGCGCGCGAAAGAGGAGGGCGGGAATCGTCTGCTCTACGCGGCGGCCTTTCTATTCGGGCTTGCGATGGGAGTTCATCACGTGACGATCGTGTTGATGCTGCCCGCGCTCGCTTATCTCGTCTATTCGACCGCGGGCGCGGGGTTCTTCAAGAGCAAGGGGCTGATGTACGCCGCGCTGTTCGCCTTCGCGGGGCTCGCGATCTACGCCTACCTGCCGCTGGCCGCGTCGCGCTCGCCCATCCTGAACTGGGGCGACCCGCGAACGTTCGAGCGGTTCTGGTGGCACGTCACGGGCAGGCAGTACCAGACCTTCTTCTCGCTCTCGCTCACAACGATGGCGGGCCAGTTCGAAGAGTTCATAAGGTTCGCCGCAAACCAGTTCGGCCCCTGGTGGTCGATTGTCGGGCTCGCGCTCGCCGTCATAGGCTTGGCCGCGATGATTAAACGAAACCGGGCGGCCTTCTTCTTCTTCGCCTTCATCGTAGTCGCGGACCTCGCCGTCGCGCTCAACTACGACATCGCCGAAGACAAAGACGCTTACTACCTTCCGATCTTCGTCTCGATGGCCGTAGCCTGCGGGTTCGGCGTCGAATGGCTTATCCGCACGATCCTCCGGACGAAGCTGCCGCTGACGCTCGCCCGCGCCGCGGCGGCCGTGGCGGTGCTCGTGGCCGTCGCGGTTACGTTTGCGGGGAACCTCCCGCATAACGATCGCAGCCGCTACCACCTTGCGCGCGATTACGTCGAGAACGTCTTCAGTACGATCGAGCCGGGCGCGATGCTGCTGACGCTCGACTGGCAGATCTATTCGCCGCTGCTTTACGTCTCGGAGGTGGAAGGCCACCACCGCGACGTTATAGCAATCGACGTGAACCAGATGCGGCGGTCATGGTACTTCGACTATCTCAGCCGCTCTTACCCGTCGGTGATCGAGCAGAACCGGGAGAAGGTCGACGCCTTCTTAGAAGACCTGAGAAGCTGGGAGCAAGACCCGAAGGCTTACGAGCGGAACATGCAACTGGCGACGAGGATCGATTCGCGCTTCCGCGACCTGATCCTTTCGATGATAAGCAACTACCTTCGAACTGCGCCCGTATACGTCACCCATGACGTGCTCGCGATATACGCCTTCCTTGCGGAGGTCAAGCGCACGAACAGGGATATGCAGCCGGCCGCCTATCACCAGGACGGCAATTGGATAGTCCCGCTCGGCGAGACGTATCAACTGATCCCGCAAGGGCTGGTCTTCGAGCTCAAGACCGACCGCGTCTTTCATGAGCCGGCGCGGCCCGCTCTGCTCACGCGCGGGCTGGCCGACGGCACGCTGAGGTTTGACCGCGACGACGTGGTGAGGCAAAAAGTATTGCCCGCTTACCTGGGGATGTTTGTTAACCGGGGCCGTTATCTGGCCGCGCACGGCCGCCGCGAGCAGGCTATCGAGTCCTTTAATGACGCGCTCGCGCTTGACCCTAACTACGCCCCCGCACGCCAGAACCTCGATATGATTAACCGCGCCGCGCCGCGCTAAAGTTTAGGCGCTAAAGTTTAGGCGTTAAAGCTTCGTACGGAAACAACCCATAACGACCATGTGGCCCTGAAAAATTTACACAGTAGCGAGAAGCTTCCGCCTGTCGGCCTTTTCCGAAATAGTGAGAACAAGCGGGTTAACTGCGACGGCGGCGGCGGTCGCGAGTTGCACACCGTTTGCAGTTCATTACCAACGGATGACCTGGTTCCAGATTGCACTGAATGTGGTCGCTAGCCGCGACTGGGCCGCGGGTAACAAACGGCGGAAGGCAGACTCTTCCGCACCCCCATGTGCTTTGCGGCGGATCTTGAGCCCCATCCGGATACAAATCGTCTTAAGCCGAAACGGTTCGATTCCGAACCAGAATCGAGCCCGGCGGACTTCAATCGATATAAAAACCAATCTCAGTCTTTGCTGGAGGAATGTATGAAAAAACTGTCGATCTTACGAATCCTCGTAGTGTTAATGTCGCTGACACTGACGGGTTCAGTCATGGCGTCTCAGAATAGCGATCAGGACAACGCGCGCAGGGCTCAGGTCACATCCGGCCAGAAGATGAAGGCGCAGGGTGTCATACTCCGCCGCGACGCCAACAGCTTCGTCATGCGCGACACGACCGGCGCGGAGCTGTCGGTGCAGATGACCGGCAACACGAAGGTGGAAGAGAAGAAGGGCAACCCGTTCCGCGGGGCGAAGAAGTTCTCCACCGATCAGGTGATCCGCGGCCTGTTTGTTGAGGTCGAAGGGCGCGGCGGCGCAGCGGGCGACCTGGTCGCCGAAAAGATCAAGTTTTCCAACGACGCTCAGAGGGTAGCTCTCTCCGTCGAGTCGCAGGTGGTTCCGGTCGAGGGTCGCGTGGGCCAGGCCGAGACCCGCATAACCGAGGCCGAGGAGAATGCCAAGCGCCTGTCGGGCCAGGTCGAAGAGCTGACGCAGGTCGCCAACCTCGCCAAGGGCGGGGCGGCCGCCGCACAGGAGACGGCGGACGTTGCCGTGGAAGGCGTCAACAAGACCAACGAGCGCATCACGTCGCTAGACGATTATGAAGAGAAGAAGAGCGCGAGCGTCAACTTCA
>DATFGQ010000014.1:0-33757 GCA_035249305.1 Blastocatellia bacterium
CCTTTCCATTTCGCGCGCTCGCTGGCCCAACAGACGTAAACTTCTCCGCCGGGAGAGACAGCCGCCTTCGGCGGATTCTCATTGCGCACCGCAGCGTCTCCTTCGCGGTCATTCACTCGCACGGGGTCGGAGAAGACTTTGCCGTCGTCCGAATGGCGAAGCATCACGTTGCTTGAGCCGTTCGCGCGATGTATGTGAGCCAGGTAGAAGCCGCCTCGCCCATCTGACGCCACGTAGGGATTAAAGTTTCCGTCACCTGATGGGCTTGACCCATGCTGGTGCGTCTGCGCAGCCGCAGCAGCCGAAGAGATGAGTAAGAATATAATTGCCGTCGCTACTCGCAACATGACGTAGTACCTCATTGCAACAAACCTGTAGGGACGATGGCGCGACCCGTCAGAACGGGTTCACGGCGCGATTTCGCGCCCGCGATTTCGTGCCCACGCTTCGCGCGGCGCGGGCTTGTCCCTGCCCGGATTGGCCGCAGGCCAATGACGATCTACAATGCCCGGTGATCGCTAAAAATCGACCCTCAAGCCGAACTGTATCTGTCGCGGGTCCGCGGCGGCGGTCGGTCTGCCGAAGCTCGGCGGCGGCTCCGCGCCCGACCCGAACGTGTTGTTCGGCAGTTGAAAGTTGGAACGGTTGAGCGTGTTGAAGCTCTCGGCCATCGCCTCGATCCCAAAACGCTCGGTGACGCGGAACCGCTTGCTCAACCTCAAATCGAGCGACGCGAAATCAAAACCGCGCCCGGTGTTTCGGCCGACGCCGGCCGGGCGGTCGTTGAAGTTCGTGTCGAAGTTGCGGTCGGCCCCGGCCACGACGTTGAACGGCAGCTCGGAGGCGTAGGTGAAGATGTAGCTGAAGCCCAGCCCTTCGACCGCGCGCCGCGCCATCGAGCCGCCGCTTGAGCGGGGAGCTTCGAGCGTGCCGCTCACGCTCAAGCGGTGGCGCTGGTCGTTGTCCGACAACCCGCGCTCGTCGCGCAGGTTGAAGTTGTCTTGCGGCGTGCTGAAGAAAAAGTTGCCCGCGTTATCGATCGTCTTCGACAGCGTGTAAGAGACGCGCGTCGAAGCCCACCGGCTCAGCCGCTTGTTGAACGAGACGATCATCCCGTTGTAGTAAGAATCGCCAGAGCTTTCAAACCGGCTGATGTTGCCCCAGCTCGGGTCGGGCCTCCCCAGGTTCGGCACGCCGGCCGACGCGGGGAAGCGCGGCACGTTCACGTTGCGCGACAGTATCAGGTGCAGCCCGCGCAGGTGTATGTACCCGATCGAGACCGAAGCGTTGCCGGGCAATTCCCTCTCGATCTGAAGGCTCGCCTGGTGGCTGTAGCTGTTCTCAATGTTCGGATCGATCCGCGTGATGTTCGGCCTGATGATAAGGCTCGCGGGTTGCGCCGCCAGCACGTTCGGGAAAGTCGGCGCTCCGGGCTGCGTGGGCGACAGTTGCACGACGACGTACTTCGAGCCGTCGCGCTGCAACGCGTTCGACGTTGCGCGCAGCGGGATGCGGTCGAAATAGATCCCGTAGCTCGCGCGAATGACGGTCTTGTGATCGCCCGGCGCGTAGGCTATGCCGACTCTAGGCGCAATATTGTTCTTATCGGTATTGATCGGGTCGGGCAGAAACTGCGCGTCGTACCGCAGGCCCGCGTTGATCGTAAGGTTCGCCCGCGCCCGCCATTCGTCTTGAACGAACAACCCGATGTTCGGGTTAGACTGGAACTGCGACGGAGCGCCGAACGCCTGCTGGAAGCTGCCATACGCGCCAGCCAGAAAGTTGTCGAGAGTGGTGAACGTGTAGACGCCTTGAAGCGCGCCGGGGAAGAGGATGTCTACGCGGTTGTAAAGAAGGTCTGCCCCCGCTTTAACCGAGTGATCGCCGCGCTGGGTCGTGACGTTGTCTACGACTTCATAGAGGTCTATGTCTCGGGCGATCGGCGAGAAGGTGGCGGCGCCGAAGCTGGCGACGCCGGAGATGTTCACGGCCGGGCCGGTCTGGTCGTTAACCGGCGCGTCGAGACGGCTGCGGGTATATTGAAATCGCGCTTCGTTGACAGACTTGCTCGAAAGGGTCGTCACGAGGCTCGCGGCAAACGTATGGTCGCTGTTGTCGAGGCCCGTCCCACGGCTGACCGTGTTCAGCCCGCCCACCGTGCGCGAGTTGAGGGCCGCGATGTCGTAAAAGCTGTAACGAGCGGAGAGCTGATTATTCGCGTTCAGCCTGTGGTCTACCCTGGCAAAGAAGTTCGACGCGTCGAAGCCCGAAGGCACGAGCCCCGTCTCTACGCGCGGGCCGGTGAAGCCCACCTGATCGAGACGGTTGTTGATCGTAGCGACGGTCGCCGTGGGGATCGTGATGATCAGCGAGTCGTTGCGGCGCGTCTGCTCGAAGTTCGAGAAGAAGAAGGTGCGGCCGCTCGCCAGAGGCCCGCCGAGGCTCGCCCCGTACTGCGCCTGCGTCAATGGGTCTTTGGCGGGCGCGAGCGTGTTGCGCGCGTCGAACCGCTGGTTGCGCAAGAACCCATACAGGCGGCCGCGCCAGTCGTTCGTACCCGACTGAGTCACGATGTTAACGACGCCGCCGGAGGCTCGCCCGAACTCCGCGATGCCGCCGGAGGTGACGACCTGGAATTCGCGTATCACTTCCTGACTGAAGAAAGTGCCAGCCAGGTCTGCCGCGTCGTCGTTGGCCGAGAGGCCATCGACGATAAAGCCGTTATAAAGATTGCGCTGCCCGGCTACGGAGATGCCTGTGCCGGGTACGGCCGAGGTTTCGGCGAAACGCTGGTTGCTGCCCGTGTTCGTGCGCGACACGGCAGGAACGAGAAGCGCGAGGTCGAGGTAGTTGCGGCCGTTCAGCGGCAGGTCGTTCACCTCGCGAGGCGCGACCGTGCCCGCCACCTGTGTGCGAACCGTCTCGACTATCGGCGTGTCGGAAGTCGTAACGCTCGCGCTCTCGCTGATGCCGCCGACGGCGAGCGTGACAGGCAGGTCTATGGCCTGCCCTATCGACAGGTTCAACTCCTGATCGAAGGTCGCAAACCCCGCGTGCTCGACCTCGATTCGGTAAGAGCCGACCGGGAGTATCGAGAAACGAAATCTACCATGATCGTCGCTCCGCATCTTCCACGACTGGTTACGCTCCAGGTTCGTCGCGGTGACGGTCGCGCCGGCTAAGCTGGCGCCTTCTTTATCTTCGACGTGCCCGCTGAGTGTCGCAGAGGTGACAGACTGCTGGGCCAGAGCGGGGAGCGCGCTCCCCGCGAGCAGAATAAGTGTGCAAACGAGTATTAGTCCTCTAGAGGGTCTTCCCCTCAGACGTAGTAAGTCCATGATCTCCTCCTTTTGCTGCAAGCATAAACGCTTCGCACAAAAGACAGCAGCGCGTGCGCAGAGACAGGCTGTCACTTGCGCGAGTATTCGATTGCCGAGCTGTGGTTGTTACCCAAGAGGAGGAGCGCGGGGTGAGGCCGAGCTTAGTCCTAAATAAAAGTGCGCGACCAGGCTCTGCTCAAATCCGGCGACGACAGTCGCCGAGAAATCTGTGAGGCGGCTGGCCGGGTGAAGGGCTTCCTTCGCCGCCAGCTTGAACGGTGTAGTTGAATTCGTGCAGCCTTCGGGGCAAGGAGAGACGATCTCCGCCTGGCTGAAGGCGGGGTGGTCAGTAGGCTCTTGTCCTTTAACGGAAGCGCGGCGCGGCGTGCAGCAGCAATGGCCCTCTTCAACGCAGCAGACCATCGCGCATACATCCGGCGAATCATTCGCAAGGCCGACCTGCGCGTATGCAAGTCCGGACAGCAGGACAGCGATGGCAAGCAGCGCTCGCCAACGTCCGTGTGCATTTTGTCGGGACCTAGTCATTGTCGCTCATATTACACCAAGACGCCGCGCAGATGCCAGTTGTGTAGTTGGGTAAAAGCAGGTTGGAGGTGAAATTGTAGGGGCGGGGCTTGTCCCCGCCCGGATCGTCCGTAAGGACGATTACGTCATCGCGCTGACGCGCGATCCGGGCAGCCACAAGGGCTGCCCCTACACTCTTGCCTCAACCTGCTTTTACCCCAATACAGCCAGTTGAGCATGAGGCGAAAGAGATATTTGCCGACGACTGCGCGTACACCGCCGCTACGCGGCGATCATTTAAGACCGGTGGTTGTGCCGTCGGCCAGATCGCGATAAGCGAAGCTCTTATCGATCGAGCCGAGCGGCTTGCCATCGACCTCAGCGTAAGGATAGATGAAGTAGTTGAGCGGCTCGGCGGCCTGCCTCGGGTTGAGCGTCAGGTCACGACCTATGGTGAACTCGACGCGGTTCTCGTCGTGCGCGCCGAAGAAGTATTCGCGCCTGGATGGGTCCTTCGCCGCCTCCGACGCGTCGACCGGTATCCAGCCAACCCCTTTGACGTAGGCTTCGGCCCAGCAGTGGTAGCCGCTTACATTGCCTTCGCCCCTGTCGGCGGGCAGCGGGAAACCTATGGCGAAGCGCGCGGGGATGCCGAGCGCGCGGCTGTAGCCTATGAAGATCGCATGAAAGTCTGTGCAGTTGCCTCGCCGCGCGTCGCAGGCGTAGTAGATGTCGCCGCGCCCCCAGCCCTGCCCGCTCTTATCGTACTTCACGGTCGCGACTATGTGGTTATAGATCGCCCTGACCTTATCCAGGTCCGTCTTCGCACGGGCCTTAGCCACCACTTCCTCGGCCCACTGCTTTATCTTCCCATCAATCGGCACGAGCCGGTCGGGCTGGAGCCAGCGCGCCATGTTCGGGTCACGGACTTCTTTGAAGGGCGTGAGCCTGGCCAGTTTTAACCTCTCCTGCACATGCTCCCTGCGCATTGCGTTGAAGCGCATCGTTACCGTGAAGCTCGACTGCGGCGGGTCGCTCAGACTGATGTGCAGGGCCTTATTCCCATAATCACTCGTGTGAATCTTGTAGGGGTGCGGGGCATCGATTTCGAGGTCGGTGATCCACTGGAATGGCGTGTCGTGCGGCACGGGTATCCACAGGTCGACTCTCTTAGAGCCTGCCGGAATGTCTTTGACCGTCGCTTTGTACTCGAACTGAAACTTGCGCTCGCGCGGGGCGGGAGCGCCTGCTTGAGACGATGAGGCTAAAAGCAATGACATCACGATCGCCACGGTTGTGGCCGGACGCAAGTTAAACCGGACAAGTCTTTTCATGTTTCCTCCGTCGTACAGTTGCGGGACGTTTAGAAGCCATACTGGAAGAAGATGTTCATGCGGTTATCGATGCCGCGCCTGAACCCCCTGAAATCGGTGCGCCAGCGCAAGTAATCGGCCCCGATCAGGAAATTGCCGCCGGGCGTAATCCGGTTCGCGACATAGAAGGCGCGGTTGCGCGTGCGCCCGCCGCCGGGCAGGTCTTCGTCGACCGGGTCGTCTGTAGAAAAGCCGGGATTAATCGACACGTAACGCGAGACTCTTATATTCGCTTCCGACCAGCCGCCGCGCCCGCGTATCTCGCGGCCGTTGGCGAGATTGATCCCCTGACCCGCCCCCCCGCGTGTGTCGCTCATGTTGCGGCCCCACCAGCCTTCGCCGCGCAGCGCGAGACGGCTGAGCAGCGGCAGCGTGAAATCGATGTTGACGAGCTGGCTGCGGAACTCTGTCCGACCCGCGACCGGGCGCGAGGTCTTCAAGAACCCGTAAAAGCCCGAGACGCCGAAGCTCACGCTCCTGTCCTTGTCGAGCGGGTGCGAATAACCTACGCGCGCTTGAAAGTCGGGCAGCGCCGACTCCTCGCCGTCGCGGAAGCCGTTATTGTCCAGGTCGACCGCATCGATCGCGCCGGTAAGGCCCAGGCCGACGACGAACGAGAACTTGCCTCGCCCCGCCTTCGGTTCATACGCGGCGCGCAGTTGCGGGCGGCGGTCGCCGACGTTCCCCGCGTTCCACTGTAGAGTGTCGTTGTTGACCGTGGGGAAGAGCGGCGAAACCGTGTCCCAGGTCTGGCCCGCGAGGAGCGAGAAATCTTCCCAATCCAACCGCAGGTATGCGTGCCGTATGCGGATGATCTGTCGCGACTCGGTCCCGCCGTTCTCAAAATCTGTTTCGAGCTTCCCCACAAGCTTCGCGTCGCCGAGCCCGCCGATGCGCGGGCCTGAATAATCTATCCCGAAGCGAGTCAGCCGCGGGTGCATCGAAAAATCGCCGTTGTCGTTCCCGCCCGCAAGCGGGTCGGGAGAGGTTATGAATAAAGGGGTCTGGGTGTTGTTTGGCCGCTGGCTGTCGAAGTCAAGGTCGAGCCGCAGGAAGCCATAGAACTTGATCTTGTTCCCCTCGCCTACGAGCTCGGACCAGCGCACCGTCTGGTCGTTATTCGCCTGAGCGGTCGAAGCCCCTGACGAAGCGGGCGCAGTCGACGGGCTGTTCTTACCCTTCTCGACCATGCCCGACTGTTCGAGCATCGCCTTGAGTTGGTTGACCGTCTCAATAAGCAGGCGGTTTTGGTTCTCGATCTCTTCGACGCGCCGTTTGAGCGCTTCGATGTCGGCGGCCGAGCTCTCCGCGACGGGCTTTGGAGATTTCTCACGGGCAGCGCCGAGCGCGCTTATCGGAGGCGCGGCGCCGGGTTGAATTGTCTGTCGGGTGTTTTGCGCCGAGGCGTCGTTAAGGAAGATCGAAAGGATGCAGCAAAGGACGGCTAAAGTAATTCTCTTCATAGTGACGGGTGGCTCGCTTTCCGGCCCAAAGGAAGCAAGCCGCCATGTCACTCTAAGGCGAGGTGAAGGCCGGCGATCTGCCTTTGAGCCTGTTAATGCGCGGGTCGTTGACGGTCCCAAACTGGGACGCCTTGCGGCCCGCTCAGCTCCTCTGGTCCGGGCGCGTTCGATTCAGAACCGCCCCGGATGCCAGTCGTAGACAGTCAGCTACTTTCATAAACATTCTCCGACCAAGTGAAGTTGCCTTGAGAATCATAGACCGTACCCTTCGTGCTCTTCAAGCGTGACCTTCCCCCAGAAGAAGCGGTAAAGGAAGATGAAGTAGCCCACGGCCAGCGCCATCCCGATTGTCCACCACACCAATCCTACGCGGAGGCTGTAATCGCCCGTCCTGGAGTTGAAGATCGTCAGGCTGTGAGCGAGGTCCGTGCTCGCGGGCAAAAGGTAAGGGTGGAGCGCGAAGGCCGCGCCGCCGAGCATCGACGCGATGTAAGCGGTCGAAGCGAGGAACGCGGCCACGTCGCGCCGCTTTGCGTGGAAGTACCGTATGAGCGCAAGCGACGCGGCGACGGCAGCGGGTATCAGCCATCCCCACGCGCGCAGCCTGAAATTCTCAAGCGCCTGCGGGCGTATGTAGAGCGTAGCGACGAGGCTCAAGATCGTGAGCAGCACGAGCGCCAACCAGGCCAGCCCTGCGACGCGGCGCGCGCGGAGGTTGAGGTCGCCTTCGGTCTTCATCGCGACCCAGTGAGCGCCATGCGCCGTCAGCGTCGCGAGCGCCAGCAGCCCCGTGAGCACCGTGTACCAGTCGAGGATGCCGGGCTCTGCGCCCGTTTTGAAGTTCGTCCACAGAGGCGCGAAGAAATACCCGTCCGGCCCCAGCGGCACGCCGCGTATGACGTTGCCGATGGCCGCGCCGAAGAAGATGGCTAACAGCAGGCTCGAAGCCGTGAAGACGAAATCGAAGAACGAGCGCCACATCGCGTCGTCGACGTGCGAGCGCAGCTCAATGCCTATGCCGCGCAGCATCAACAGCCATAGCACGATCATCAGCGGCAGGTAGAAGCCGCTGAAGCTCGACGCGTAAAGCAGCGGGAAGGCGAAGTAGAGCGCGCCGCCCGCGGCGATCAGCCACACCTCGTTGCCGTCCCAGACCGGCCCTATGGTGCGCAGCACCAGCCGCCGCTCTTCGTCCGTCTTGGCCACGAGCGGCTGAATGATGCCCGCCCCCAGGTCGAACCCGTCCAGCACTACGTAAGCGATAAGCATCAGGGCGACGAGTATGAACCATAACGTCTCCACCTCTAGCCCTCCTTGCTCGCGCCGGCCGTCTCCGGGACGATCTTGGCGCTCGGCGGCGTCCCGTCATCGGTCGTCGCTAACAGCTTCGGGCCGTGCTCGACTTCGCGCTTGACCAGAAAGAGGAAGAGAATCCCCAGCGCCATGTACATCCCCATAAAGCCTATCAGCGTGAAGAGCCCGTTGCCCGCCGAGACCGTCGGCGAGTAGCCTTCCGAGGTCCGCATCAAACCGTAGACGAGCCATGGCTGTCGGCCCAGCTCCGCCGTCAGCCAGCCGGCGGTGTTGGCGATGTAGGCGAACGGGAAGGCCAGCATCAGAATCCAGAGCATCCACCTCGCCGTGAACAGACGCCTGCGCCACAGCAGGAAGGTGGCCACGGCCGACACGGCTATGAAGATCGTCCCAAGCCCTACCATGATGTGATAGCTGTAATAGAGCAGCGGGATGTTGTCGGGCCACTGGTCGCGCGGGAACTCGTTTAACCCTTTGATCTCCGCCTCCCAGCGCTTGTAGGTGAGGAAGCTCAACATCCGCGGCACGGTGATCGGGTTATCTAGCTTCTGATTGGCTACGTCGGGCTGCCCCACGAGCACGATGGGCGCGCCGGCCTCCGTGTGAAAGAGCCCTTCCATCGCGGCGAGCGTGACCGGCTGATGATGCGCGACCATCTTGCCGTGGCCGTCGCCCGACGGGAAGACTTGAAAGACGGACGAGATGAGCGCGGCCCACACGCCCATCTTCAGGAACAGCCGCCCGTACTCTTCCTGCCTGCGCGACAGCAGGTAAAACGCGCCGACCGCCGCCATAACGAACGCGCCCGTGACGACGGCCCCGCCCATGTTGTGTATGTACTGCCAGAACGCCCAATCGTTAGTCAGCAGCGACCAGAAGCTGTTCAGGTGCGCCGTGCCGTCGGCCGCTATCTCGTAGCCGACGGGGCGCTGCATCCACGCGTCCGTGACTATGATGAAGTAGGCTGAAAGCCAGGAGCCTAAGAAAACCATGGTGGCGAAGAAGAGGCCCCACTTCGGGCCGAACCGTTTCTCGCCGAACAGGAACAACCCCAGGAAGGACGATTCGAGGAAGAATGCGAAGACGCCTTCCATCGCCAGCGTCGTAGCTATCACGCCGCCCGAATAGTGCGCGAACTTCGCCCAGTTGGTCCCGAACTGAAACTCCATGGGGATGCCCGTGATGACGCCGAACAGAAAGTTGATCGCGAATATCTTCGCCCAGAACCGCGCCGCCCTGTTGTAGCGCTCGTCTCGCTTCCTGATCGCGAGCCACTTGAAGAGGACGATCAACGGGGCCAGCCCCATGGTCAACTGCGGGAAGAGGTAGTGGTAAGTGATAGTGAATGCGAAATGCAGCCGGTGAATCGTAAGCGCATCGTCCATAGCCGCTCCCGGGTTCCGCAACTGTCAATACGCGTTAAACTCTAGCCTCGGGATCGATCGCCTGGCTTGTGCCTTCGCGCACCTTTCTCGACTCGCGGGCCGAGTCAATCGCGTCGGTTATCAGCCTTTGTATCGTGCGCCGATTCCTGGCGATCAATTTTACCCACGCCCATCTGTTCATCTGCGGGAAGTAGATCCCGCGGAAGCACAGGCGCGCGATGAGTATGTTTATGCGATGGCCGAAATGCTTGTGACTCAGCGAGTCCACGGCTCTCCCGATGCCTTCCGGGCTGTAGGAGTTGTTCCAGGCGTGATTCACCTCGGCCTGGGCTTCATCGATGCTCATCTTTAGAGGGGTGTGCGCCATCTGGAATGGCTTGAAGTCGAGCCAGTGTTTCGGCCGCGTAAGCCGCCCGGTCGCAGCCAGCCTTTTATAGAGGGGAGTAGAAGGGAACGGTATGAGCGTGCCGAAGACGGGCAGTCCCGGCGGCCAATTGCCGATCTGCTGAAGCGTCCGCTCGGCCACGCCCGGCGTGTCGTTATCCATCCCGAAGATGAAGGAGGTGATCGCGTGAATGTCGCGCTCGGCCAGTCGTTCAAGCACCGCCTGATACTCGCCCGGTTTGTTGAATCCCTTGTTCGCGATGGCGAGGTTGGTCGTGTCTATCGACTCCATGCCGATAAATATCCACTTACCCCCTGACGCGGCGATAAGGTCGACAAGCTCCTCGTCGCGCAGAAGGTTGGCGCTGATCTGCGCGACCCAGTGCATCTGCGCGCCCGCGGCTATGATGTCGCGCAGCAGCGACTTTGTGCGCTTTACGTTGATGGCGAAATTATCGTCGATGAAAAAGACCGCGATCTGACCTCGCTCGCTCTTGGCGCGCGCTTTCAATCGCAACATCTCATCGACGACGCTCTCGTTCGTGCGAAACCTTATAGAGTCGCCAAAGAAGCCGGTCACCGTGCAGAACTCGCAGCCATAAGGGCACCCGCGCCCGGATTCGACCGGGATGAGCCGGAAAGTTCCCCACCCGCCCGCGGCCCGTCTGAGCATAGGGGCGAATACTTTTGGAATAATATTGAACTGATCCAGGTTCATGCTCTCCCACGGGATCGACGGGTATGGCTGGAGACTCGGCTTGCGCTCTTTGCCCGTTTCATCGACCGGCGCGTAGATCTCCTTAAGCTCGCCGCGCGCGGCATCCTCAACTATCCTGGGCCATGTTTCATCCGCCTCGCCGAGAGCCACGGCGTCGGCATGGCGCGGCCCGCCATTTCGTCCGAGCGTTTCATCCGGCACTTCTGTCACGTGAGGCCCGCCCATCACTACGGGGACTCCCGCCGCGCGAATAGCGTCCGCCATGCGGTATGCCTTCGCTATCATCCTCGTCATCGCGCCTATGCCGACTAGGCCGATATTCTCTTCCCGAACAAACCGCGCAATGGCCTCTTCGTCCATCGGCCGGGCATTGCCGTCGATCAGCAGTACTTCGTGTTCGGGCGGGGTCAGCGACTTCAGCAGAAACATCCAGAGGTGTGGCATGAAGTTGCGTGTCACCCCGTTATCAGGGTTGAAGAGCAGGATTCTCATAAGGCCCTTTCTTTTTCCGATTTATTTAGAGATGAGAGAACAAGGTTTTCAGGCTGTGGCGTAGCGTTATTTCGAGCTGACATTCAGGACCTCCTTGTGCTGCTGTAACGAGCGGCATAAGGAAAAAGCGATAAGCTCTGTCCCGATGTCGTTAGATTTGGCGTTCGGAGTATAACACAAAGAGCGGCCGCCACAATTTAGTTTGCGGGGTAAAGGCAGACCGAATCTGAAGTGTGATAAAAGAAGACCGGGCGACGGGTGTAAGCCATCGCACCGGCTTGAACGACGCGGCAGGGTATTCGGCATGACGCTAACGCAGTCACTCCGTCACCGGCACGCGCAAGTATTGTCGGCCGTGTTCCTGTCTGTAATCGTGTAGACACCCAGTTGCGAGAAGGCCTTCACCGACGCCGTGCCCGTTCGCCTGGCGGTGTCGATCATCGCCGATACTCTACGGTCCGACGCGTTATGTCTCAGGGTGAGGACGCTCGCCCTCTGCGTTAACGCCCCCGTCCCGACGATTGTGAGGCCAGCGCAGTCCGTAAACCTGTAATCACCCGTTGTCGAGTTGATCTGAAGGAACTCCCCCCTGCCCTCGTCCTGCAAGCATACGTCGAACCCCTGGTCTTCTTCCTGGTCTCCTGTGTACCGCGCCATGGCGAAAGCCAGCACCGCGCCGAACCCCTTATTAAGGTTTCCTCCGGCGACGATCTTGCCGTCAGCCTGTATGGCGACTGCTTCCGCCGACGCGCCTACTACCTCCCCGTCCTCGTCCGTGAAGTCGGAGAAGTCCGTCTTGTTGACGCCCCCATCCCCGAAGCTGCCATCAAGAGTGCCATCCGCGTTGTAGCGCACAACCAGAAAGCCCGCCTGGCCGCCGCCCGCCACTACTATTTTCCCGTCCGGCTGAACGGCGACTGCCCTGGCCGACTCCTCGAAGCTTCCGAAGATTTCGTTGACCGCTTTGCCCCCGCTGCCGAATGAGCTGTCCAGCGCGCCGCTCGCCTCGTAGCGGGCTAAGGCGAACCTGTAGTTCGTGTCGGCCCGCTTAGTGTATCCCGCGAGAATTATCTTGCCGTCAGGTTGCAACGCCATTGCGAAAGCCTGGTCGCCCGAGTCGTTGAAGTCTGTCCTGACCATACCCGACGAGCCGAAGGTGGGGTCGAGGCTGCCGTTGGGGTTATAACGGACGAGCGCGAAATCGTCGACGCCGAAAGTGGTATATCCCGACGCGATGATCTTCCCATCGGGCTGCAATTCTAGCCCGAATGCGCCTTCGAATCTTGAGCCCACGTTCGTCGTGAGAAGCCCCCCGTTGCCGAAGGTCGGATCAAGGCTTCCATTCGCGTTGTAGCGGACGAGCGCGAAGTCCAGGTTCTCGAACGAAGCGAACGCGGAGCCGGCGGCTATGATCTTACCGTCGGGCTGGACGGCTACGGCAAAAGCTCTCGAATCGTCCATGAAAGAAAAGCCGCTCGAGAAATGTGTTATCACTTTACCGCCGTTGCCGAAAGTCGTATCAAGGCTGCCGTCCGGGTTGTAGCGTGCCGCCGCGAACTCAGAGAGGAACGCGCCCGTAATGAAGAAGTCAAAAGACTGGCCCACGGCCACGATCTTCCCATCACTTTGGACAGCAATGGCCTGAATGGAATCGAGCCTGCCCCCCATGTCTGTAGTGACCTTCCCGCCCGCGCCGAAAGTCTGGTCGAGGGAGCCATCGCGGTTGTATCGCGCCAGGGCAAAATCCCAATCCGCGAAGGGCTTCAGACTTTCTCCCGCCGCCAGGATTTTGCCGTCGGGCTGGATGGCGACCGCGTGTGAGAAATTAGAATGCGAGGTGAACTCAGTTACGACTCTCCCTCCCCTCCCGAATGAAGCGTCAAGATCGCCGGCCGCGGCTTGTGTGGGATGAAGCGAAGGCGCAGCCGTAAGCAGCGCGGCCAGAACCAGCACACTGATCCATCTCATAAGATACTCCTTTAATTTTGTTGCCTTGATCAGCCAAACCTTGTGCTACAACCGGTCTCTGAGAGCGAAGGAGCTGTTATTGGCGAGATGAATGCTATCACTCTTCTTAACTGGAGGGCAACACCCGTTTACCCCCGAGTCAGGCCCGGCGGAAACAGAGTCGTCACAGAAAACCGGGCGACGGGCATAAGCATCTGAACTCGTCTAAATGACCCGGCAGGGTGTTTAGCTTGACGTTTGAGTTTCAGCCGTGATTTTCTTTGCCGATCGGCTGTGAGTCCGGGATTCGTTACGAACGAATTTCACCCTCCGCCTCACCGAAATTCACCCTCGTCCCGACGGCTATCGTGAGGCTTCGTCCCGGCTCCACGTCTTTGACCGCGCCTTCTGCCGAAGTCGTCACCCACTTCTCCTCGGACAGGTTTTTAAGCCCCCAGACGCTCGGATTCGATGGGTGTCGCACCACCTCCGCGACAGGGCGGGTGAAGTCATATAATCTCTGTTCATCGATGTGGTGCGGGAACAGCTTCGTGTCGTAGTTGAGCATCACTACGTTACCGTCTATTCGCATTCGCGGCGGCAGTTGGATCGGGCTCTTGCAAGACCAGCAGGAGCCGGCTTGACCCGATTGCTTCAGCGCCTCCGCGTCGTAGAAGTTCTCCATCCCGCAGCTCGGGCAGTAGACGATTGCATCGCGCAGCCTTGCACAAGCGGCGCGCCACTCGCTTTCGCGCACGCGGCCATGCTGCGGGTCCCTTATCCCATCGGTGAACGCCCTGGTGAAAAGGTCGCGCAAGAACTGCGGGTAGATCGGCCAGAAGGCGAGCGCGTTGTCATGGTAGCCGGGTACGGGCTCGTTAGAGCGATCCTGCGGGTCAAAGATGAATAGGGGCTCCGTGCCGTAGAGCTTCGTCATCGCCGGCAGGTCCAGGCATTTGATCGACAATTCCTTCTTGCCTTCGAGCGGGTGGTGGACCATCAGCATGTAAAAGAGAAGGACGGCGAGCGAGAAGAGGTCTGTCTGCGTGCTCGGCAATGCTTCGCCCCGGACTATTTCCGGGGCCATGAAACGCGGCGTCCCGAGCACGCTGCTCTTCGCCTGCGCGTCGACGGCCACGTTGTCGTTATCGCCTATGCGAATATCTCCCGTGTCGGGGTCGAAGAAGGCGTTGCCGAAAGAGATGTCTCGGTAGCAGAAACCCTTCGAATGAAGCTGTAGGTAGCTGTGTGAAAGTTCGAGCCCGGCCGTGGCCAGTGCGCGGAAAGTAGGCTCGATGCGCCGCTTCATCAGGTCGACTATGCCTTTAAAGCCCGGAGGCCGCAGCGGCATTACGTAGCCGAAGCCGGGCACGCCCGGAGCAAACAACATCTCTAAAGGCCAGAGGAATTTCTCGTTCGGCGGTCCGGTCTTTGTAAGCGTCTCTATCGACGAGCGCAGCTCGTTCGTGGCTATGTGCGGGAAGAACCATTTCACGGCCACTGGCTTGCCGCCAAGGTCCGCCCGGTAGACCTCGCCCTGCCCGCCCGCTCCCAGGAATTGGCCTATCGCGCAATCCATGCCAGAGGCTTCGGCGCGCACCCTTTGGCCGGGTTCAAGAATCTGATTCATCTTCCTTCTCCCTTAAACTTTGTTCCCGCTTTCGCGGACCTGACACCCGCGCTCTACAGCCCAGGGTCCGTTTGCATTTCCGCTCAAGTCGCAATCCTCGACCGTCGCCATACTGGCGCCCGTAACTCGCATCGCCTCCCAGTCGTTGCGGTTGATATTGGAATGCCTGACCGCCGCTTCACTGCCCTGGTCGACCCAGACGCCTGCCCCGCTGTTTTCATAGACGCGACAATGTTCGATCAGCGCCCGACCTTTGTAATGCACCCAGACGCCATGGTCTTGCCCGCCGCTGATGCTACACCGACGCACATGCGGCATGCCGCCGGTGTCGGCTTTCGCCGAGGCGTCGCCTCGGTTATTGATCGAAGATGGATCGATTATGTTCCTACCGTCAGAGATGTCGGCGAGTATGTCAGCGGCCATCTGCCTGGCTTCCTCCATCGTGTCGCCGCTGATGACCAGACCCGCTCCGGCGCAGTTAGAAATCTCACACTCTTCAATAATCCCCGCCGCGTCATCCCATACCCAGACTCCGTAGACGCCGCCGTCTCGCACGCGGCACCGCCTTATTTCAGGGTTAACTCCCGGCCCGTGAACCGAAATGCATGCGTCCGCGTCGCTGATGACCGTGCAGTCTTCAAGCGTAAGCTGGCCGGAGCTTATGTCTACGGCAAAGTATCTATTTCGCTCGTCACTGATAAGACTTTGAAGCGTGAGCCCCCTGACCTTGATCTGGGCCGCTCGTGTTACAAGGCATGGCGAGCCGATCGATTCGACTATCACTTCCCCTGCGCGGCCGTCCGCGCTGATGCTTATGGGCCTGTCTATGACAAGGCTCTCTCTGTACAGGCCGGGCTTGACGTGGATGTGCGTCCCCGGCGCGGCGCTCCTGACAGCCTGGCTTATGGTTGCGTACTGAGCGCCACGCTGCTGAGAGACGATCAGAGTATTCGCGGCGGAAGGCTTGACTTGAAGATTCTGGTTCGCTTGACTCCTCTCCCGCTTGACCTCCGCGAAGACCCTGCTGGCCACGTCGGCCGGTATTCCTAGCCTCTCCCTTATACGGCGGAGGTCGGCCTTTTCGTATTCGGTGGCGACATCGTCTGCAAAGACTATGCGCAGGGCTTGGCGCAGCGTCTCTTCCGGCGGGGCAGTCACCACCCCTCCAGGGGTGGCTTGAATAAAAGGGTCCTCGGGATCAAGCGACGAAGAAGATTCGGTCGCCGTTAAAGGTGTTACCTGGGTGGGCTCTGATTCTCCCAATTCGGCGGCGGCGATTACGCCGAGCGCCAGCGCCCATGACTCTACGGCCCAGTTTGACGCCGCCTCTGAATAACCGAGGTTGTCTTGCAAACGTCTCGCGAGCCGGGGCACGAGGACCTTAGGGGGGAGCGCTGCCGAGTTTGCAGTCAGCTCGTGCGCCACCCCTTCTTTGATTGCTCCGACAAGGACGTTTATCTCGCGCTTGTACTGCCCGCAATAGTCGCGCAGCAGAGCCTCACATTTTCGCGGATCATCTACGACCGACCGTCCGTGCTCGGTAATGATTCTAACAAGCGCTTGCCGCACGGCCGCATTCATGGCTTCTCACCCTCTGCCGCAACCGCCTGCGTTTCAATGGCCCCGTGCTCGGACGAGGCCGATTCGCCCGCGGCTTCAGCTACGCCCTTGTCGGTCGAAGCGCCGGGAGTATTTGATAAGGCGTCGGCGCGGCAGACGATGGCAAGCGTAGTGTCGTCTCCGCTCCCCGCGGTTGAGGCTTCCGTGAGCCAGCCTTCAAGGCTTTGATCGACTGCCACTATGCTCTCGGCTCTCAAGATTTCCAGCATGTCCTTCCCGACTTTTAAGAACGCGTCTTCGTTGACGAACGAATTGGCGTACCCATCGGTCGAAAGTAAGATCAGCGCCGGCGGGTCGCCTACAAGCGTCTGGAACGCGAAACGAAAGTCGGGCCACGAGTTCTGCGAGCCGAGCGATGTCGTCTCGTTGGCAAAGAGACGCTCGTCGTTCGGCAAAGCCCTTGTGACCTCGCCCGAATCCGATACCAGCAGAATGTCCCCGTCGCCGAGTTGAAGGTAGAGGATAAAGGAGCCCTCCACTATCGCCATAACGATCGTGGCTCCGTACGCGCGAATGGGGTTTGTGGCTATAGACTCACGCGCAGCCGGCCCGTCCGTCTTTTCAAGCTCGCCCAGCTCGTCGTCCGACAGCGGGTCGGATTCTATGTGAAGCTTGACGGCCTCAGTCCACTGGCGGGCCATCTCTTGCGGCAGCCGCTCTTCGGCTGTGCGCTTGACGGTCGTGAGGTTCTTCAGATCGGGCTGACCGTCTAAGAATTCCTGGCCGAGCGCGAGGGCGGTCTTTATGGCGAGGCGAGACCCGATGTGGCTGCGAAAGTACTTGGCGCTTCCGTGCCCGTCAGAGACGGCGACGATCAGTCGCTGGCCCTCGCCTTGGACCTGCATCCAGCCTATAGCGTCCTGGTTGGCGAGCCCCGTACGTTCATGAGAAGCGCCGCGCACACTCCTGCCTATGACCCACCACCTTGATCTTGCAGTGTGCTCGCTCATCGCCTTACCTACCAGACATCGGTCGGCTCCGTACCAACATCGGCGGCGACGGGGGCGGCCGGGATGGGCACGTTCACGCCGGGCGAAGCGGCGTCTTTAGTCTGGCTGGCGGGAGATGATGCGGACTTTAACACGGCGGTCGATACCCACTTTATATGCCTGACGAGCGCCTCCGGGTTATTCGCTTGCAGAGGCTTTATCTCGGGGTGGCCGATGAACATCTGTAGCACTTCGTCATCGGCGTCCGAGCCGATCGATATGGCCACGCGGACCGCCTTCTTGCCCCAGGGCTGGTCCATAAGGGTTTTAAGACCGCCCTGAAAATCATCCGTCGGCTGCCCATCGGAAATCAGCACGAGGACGGGCGGCAATGCCCTGTCGGTCATCGGCGGAATCTTTAATTGTTCGGCCACCATTTGCAGCGCCTTGCCCATGTGGGTCTCGCCTTCGGCGCTCAGGTCCTCCCATTTGAAATGGGCGACCGCCGTAGGTTGGGAGATGTGCCATTGCGCCCCGTTAGAGAACTTTATTGCCCGCACAAGCACCTGCGCATTCGGGTTCTCGTCAGCCACCTTTTGCATGTGAGGGATAGCTTCTCTTATGGCGTTGTTTAGAGCCTGGATCTTCCCGTCGCTCGCCATAGAGCCGGAGCTGTCAGCTATCCAGATGAAGTGAAGCGGCCTGGTCGAAAGCTCGCCACCCGGTCGTTTGCTCATGATCTTTCCTTTTTGCCAGTTGTTCGTATGCGCGCCCCTAAGGCTTCCAGGCAAGTGCAATGCCGCGCCGATACGAGCGGGACCCGACTCGATTTAATGATCAGACTGGGTGGATGAGTTAGAAAGTTGCAGTTTTGATGTCGGGCAGTCGTCCGAGGCGAAAGGTCCAGGAATTAAAATAGTACGGGCGCGTGGATAAGCGTACTTTTGTATGCAGAAAACCGGGCGACGAGTATAAGCCCCCTACCTCGTCGCCCGGTGATCGTGAAATCAACCGAAGATGCCCCGATTGATCTCAAATTCGCCCGCAGGTCGCGGGCGAATCTGGTTTGCCTTAACCGTCGTTAGAACGGCCAGGGGAAACGGTTGTTGCTCCTGTTATTGCGATACCCATCTTCGTAGCCGCTACGGAAGGCGTCGCGGTACGCGTTGCGATACGCCTCGCGGTTGCCATACTCGGACCTGTAGCCTCGCGAAGCGTCGCGGTAATCACTCGAATCGTCATAGTCGAAACGACGGTTACGCGAACGGTCTTCCTGGCCACGGCGCACGCCGTCGCGGTAACCGTTCTGCTGGGCTATGCGGTAAACGTCATTCCGGTTATTGCCCCGATCGTCCCATCTACCATTGCCCCGGTCGTCCCATCGACCGTTGTCTCTGCGGCGATCTCCCCACCAGCCGTTGTCATCGCTCTCGCCGTAAACGTCGACCATGCGGGCGCCGAGCAAGCGCTCTACGTCCTGACGATCATAACGGCGCGCGCGGCCCGATTCGCCGTCCTTAAAGCCGGCCTCGGCCCCGCGCCTGTAGTTGTCGCGGTACGTGTTCATGTCGCCCATCCACGGCCTGTAACCGTTATCATTGTTACGATAGGCCTGCGACTGCCTGTAATCCATCGATCTGCCGCGGTCGCGCCCTTCCGTGTAGGCGTTGTGGTAGCCGAGCGCGTAGGCGTACTGCCTCTCGCGGTCCCTGCTCCAACGGACCTGATTATTGTAATCATCATAACGACCGTTACGGTCGTCATAACGGGGATACTGCGCCTGGGCCGTCGAGCTCGCGGCTATGGTGATCCCTATCATCATAGCGAGCATCAGGGCAGCACCGCCTATCTTTCTCCTTAGCTGATTCGTCTTCATCTTCGTCCTCCTGTAACCTGTGCCAGAGTCTAATATGATTGCTCTGCACTGATTTTGATTACAATCGGTATGCCAAAGGTGGCCTGACGCCTGAATAGGCGAAAATGCGATAAATGAGCGTTTACAGGGAGCGGTTTGAATTGCTTGAAGACAAGCTGGAATTATTTAGAACACCAATTGCGAGGCGATTTCAACGAAATGGGATAGGGCTCCGGCGAGCCGCTATTCGACGACGGCCAGCACTTGATTTGCGTTAACGGTCGCGCCCGCGCCGACTCTCACCTCGACGACGCGGCCGGCCTTGGGGGATTTGATCTCGTTCTGCATCTTCATCGCTTCGACGACGACGACGCCCTGGCCCGCCTTCACCTCGTCGCCCGGCCCCAACATCACGCGCACGACCTTGCCGGGCATTGGCGCGACCAACTGCTTGCGCCCCTCGTCGCCGTGCTCGGCGGCGGCGCGGCGGTGCTTGCGATCGATCACCTTCGCGCCGAACGCGCGGTTGTCTATCTCGACGCGCAGCGAGTCGGGCTCGGCCGCCCAGACGCTCGCCTCCAGCACGCGGTCGCCGTCGAATAAGATGTAGACGCCATCCTCGGGTCGCAGGACTTCAAGCTCATAAACGCGCTGATCTATCTTAGCCGTGATGCGCCCGTCGCGCTCGTCCAGCTCAACAGTCAACAGCCGGCCATCGATCTCAGCTTCGTATTTCATATCTTTTCTAAGTCCTGAGTGCTGAGTGCTGAGTCCTGAGTAATATTCTTAACTCAGGACTCAGCACTCAGCACTCAGGACTTCCTTTGAGCCAGTCGACCATATTGCTTCCACCGGCTCTGTGTAGCGGGCGGGCTTGCGGCGGCCGTCTTGCCCGCGCGTTCTTTCGAGTACAAGACGGCGGCGATCGCCGCGATCTCTCTGAGCGTTTCGTCCGCCTCCTCGACGGCGTTGCGCGCGTCGGGTTGCCGGCTCAGGAAGCGGTCTATGAAACCTGTGTCGAACAGGCCGCGCCGGAACTCGTCGTCTTCTACGACCGCGCGGAAGAACGGCAGCGACGTTCGAATCCCTTCGACGCGGTACTCGCCGAGCACTCGCGCGAGCCGCGCGATAGCGGCTTCCCTAGTCTCGGCCCAGACGCAGAGCTTCGCAAGCAGCGGGTCGTAGTAGATAGGCACCTCCCAGCCTTCGTAGCTTCCGCCGTCGTAGCGCACGCCCGGACCCGAGGGCACAAGCATGCGGGTTATGCGGCCGGGGCTGGGCATAAAATTATTCTCAGGGTCTTCGGCGTAGATGCGACACTCGATCGCCGCGCCTCGCATAACGATGTCGTCTTGCGCGAAGCTCAACCGTTGGCCCGCGGCGACTCTTATCTGCTCGTGGACAAGGTCGCGCCCCACGACCATCTCAGTGACGGGGTGCTCGACCTGGAGTCGCGTGTTCATTTCGAGAAAATAAAAATTCTTCTCCGCGTCTACGAGAAACTCTATCGTGCCGGCGTTGGCGTAGCCGGCGCGTCGCGCTATGGCGACGGCCGCTTCGCCCATCCGCCTGCGCAAGGCGGGGTCTACGACGGGCGAGGGGCACTCTTCGAGCACCTTCTGGTGCCGGCGTTGGAGCGAGCACTCGCGCTCGCCGAGGTAGACCATCTGGCCGTGCTTGTCGCCTATCAACTGAATCTCGATATGGCGCGGGCGCTCTATGTACTTCTCCATGTAAAGCGCCGCGTCCTTAAAGCTCGAAACTGCTTCGGCCTGCGCGAGCTCGAAGGCGCTCGAAAGCTCGTCGGCCGCGCGGACCACGCGCATGCCCTTGCCGCCTCCGCCCGCCGCGGCCTTAAGCATGACGGGATAGCCTATCGCTTGCGCCGTCGTCGCGGCCTCTTCTATCGAGCGGAGCGCGGTTGTGGTGCCGGGCACTATAGGGGCGCCGGCCTCTTCGGCGGCCCGGCGCGCGCTGGTCTTCGACCCCATTATCTTCATCGCAGCGGCAGGCGGGCCAATCAACACTAACCCGGCGCGCTCGACCGCTTCGGCGAACTCCGCGTTCTCTGACAAAAAGCCGTAACCCGGATGAATCGCCTCGGCCCCGCTGCGGCGGGCCGCCTCGATGATCTTCTCTATGTTGAGGTAGCTTTCGCTCGAAGGCGGCGGGCCGATGTGTATAGCCTGGTCCGCGACTCGGACGTGGAGCGAGGCGCGGTCCGCGTCTGAGTAGACGGCCACGGGCCGTATGCCCATCTCGCGGCAGGCTCGCGCGACGCGCACGGCTATCTCCCCGCGATTGGCTATGAGCAGCTTTTTGAACATAAAGGCAAAAATGAATCCTGGCTAAGGCCAGGATGTGTATCAGAAGACTTATTGAAGACAGCGAGCTGTGACTTTAAGAGAAGCTACTTTTGCCTCTTGCCTTTCGCCTCTTGCCTCTGACTTTCGACGCCGACCATAGGCTGTTTCTTGATCTCGGCGTTGGTGAAGAATATGCCGTCGCGCATGATGATGTCATCATCGGTGCCTTCGATCTCGTCGGCGCCGGCCGAGCGCAGCTCGAAGTTCGCGAAGTATATTCCAGGCCCCCCCGACGAAGGCAAAGCCGCCACCGCCCCGCCGTAGCCTTGATACTTGATGCCGTTCTCCCAGTAGTCTATGGGCATCCGCTCGTCTATGGCCTTAGCGTAATCCTGCATAGTGGATGGGTAAGAGCCGTACTTGCGTTTGTAGGTCTCCAGCTTGCCCGCCACGCGGTAGAATTCGGCGCGCGTGTGCGCTTCCCGCTTCTCTTTGCGGTCATTCAAGAATTTCGGGACGAATGCGATGGTGTAGCCGGCCGACACCGCGCCCGCGACCAGAGTCACGACCAGCGTGGCCGCCGCGGTGCGGTATCCCCCGTAGCCTTCGGGCTCAAGGCGGGCGAGCCTCATAGCTCGCCGCGCGGCCCATACGACGAGAATGGCTGCGAGCGCTAGCCACTTCGTAATTATCAGCGCGGAGGCGGCGACCAGGGCCAGGAGCCCTATCGCGACCATCACGGGGCCGAGGCGCTGCACCTTGAACGGAGGCTCGCCTAGCGGCTCGCCTACAAAGCGCGCGCCGCAACGACACTGCTCGGCGCCAAGTGGTATGTCCTTACCACAGCATGGGCATAGCATTATAGAGTCGCTCCTATCGAGTCTGTGCTAGCAGCGGTATTATGATTCAATGAACTTCCTCTCTCCTTCACTCAGCGCGTCCGGCCAACGGGTAGCCCGAGCCTAAATCTGAGATCTTCTGTTTCTCGTTCGTCTGCGCGCTCTCGCGCTTCACGCGCGCCGCTTCGACCGCCGCGCGGTCGTTCTCCCTCAACTCGCGCCACGTGTGATAGATCCTGTGTATCACCGTCCAGTGCGACAGCACCGTAAGCACCCACAAGATGTGCGGCATCTTGTAGAGAAACGGGTTCGACGGCGGGCCTATTTGCGTGAGCGACCCGATTATCAAGAGCACCAGCCGCTCCGGCCGCTCAAGGAAGCCCACCTTGCAGGCTATGTTGAGCGACTCGGCTCGCGCGCGCGAATAGCTCACAAGCACTGAGCCCACGAGCGCAAGCCCCGTGAGCGCGACCAGCAGCGTCGAGTGCTGGGCCGTCGAGCGCGCGTAGAAGAACATTATTCCTACGTAGACTATGATGTCCGAGTAGCGGTCTAGGACCGAATCAAAGAACGCCCCGAAGCGCGTCACGCGCCCGCGCAGCCGCGCCACCTTGCCGTCGAGCATGTCGGCGAGCGCGGCCAGTATCAGCAGCAAGCCCGCCGCGAAAAAATGGCCGTAGGCGTACAGCACGCCGCAGCCTATGTTTATCAACAGCCCTATGAAGGTTAGCGCGTTCGGGTTTATACGGCTGCGCGCCAGCGCGCGCACTATCCAGTTGATAATACCCTTCAGCCCCGTCCCGATGGCATCGCTTATCATCGCCGGCCTCCAGCCCTCGGCCCCATACACGCCACCGAGGCGCTAATATCGCAAACGCCCCGTTCATTGTCAAGCTATTCAGATGACAGATGTTAGAGTTTAGATGTCAGCCTCGACCACAGAATTAGCGGCCGACATCGAAGCGTCCGGCTACTCGGAGTCGTGGATGGTTGTCAGCTTGACTATCTCGAACCGGCGTTTGCCGGCCGGGGTGAGGATCTCTATCTCGTCGCCCTCGATTCGCCCCATCAGCCCCCGGCCTATTGGCGAGGTCGTAGAGATCTTCCCATTAGCTATCTCGGCGTCTTCGGCCATCACCAGCTTGTAGGTCAACTCTTCGCCGCCATCCACGTCGTAGAGGACTACCGTCGAGCCGTAAGCCACGCGGTCCGTGGGCAGCCGCGACGTGTCGATCATCGCCAGGTCGCCGAGCCGCTTGCGCAGGTTGGCTATGCGCGCGCGCACGTAATCCTGGCGGTTGCGCGCCGCCTCGTACTCGGCGTTCTCCGATAGGTCGCCCATGGCGACGGCCTTCTTCAGCTCCTGTGGTATCTCCGTCCTCAGCTCTGCTTCGAGCTGGCGAAGCTCTTCTTGGATCTTCTGTTTGATTTCGTCTGACATATTTCGATTTTCCGGCAATAGTTTACCGGGCCGCCCCCGAAAAATAAAGATAATTGACGCTTTCGGGTTAAGGGATTAGAATCTCGTGTGCAGGCGCAATAAGCTTCCACGGGTTAAACACCGACCTCCCCCTCGTAAAGATTATCATGCAAGCAACCGGAGAAAACAGAATCCGAGAGATCTTCGACGAAGTCGGGCGCGGCTCAAGGCTTGAGCGCGTGCTGGGACTTATCGCCGACCAGGTGGCGGCCGATCTCGGCGCGCCGACCTGCAAGATATGGGTCGTCAAGCGCGGAGACATCTGCGAGCGCTGCCCGCTCGCCTCAGTCTGCACCAACCGGCAGATGTGTCTTCACCTGGCGGCCGCGAGCGGCGCCGCGCTCGACAAAGAGTACCCACGGATACCGCTCGCCACGCTTAACGCCTCTTTGATCGCGCGCGGCGGCACTTCAGATTTCAGCGACCCAAACGGGGCCGGCGACAGACTGTTCGGACTGCAACACGGGGCGGGCGACGACAGCCGCGACTCTTACGCGCTCTACCCGCTGCGCGGCGCGTCGGGCACCGTTGGGTTGATGGGGGTATTCAACCACCGCCCCATCGGGCCGGCGGAGATGAGCACGCTGGCCGCGATTGCGCCCGCGGCGGTGGCGGCCATCCGCGTGGCCGAGCTTCAGGCCCGCTGCGATGCGCTCAGGCTCCACCTCGATAAAGAGACCGCGCAAGCGCAGTCGCTCGAAGAGACGGCGCGCCAGCGCGAGGCGGAGCTCGAAGACGCGGTCGCACAGTTGACGCATCACGTCGCGCAGCTACAGGTCGAGCGCGAGCCGCTGCTGCGCGAGACCATAGAGGCGCGCCGCCGCATCGCCGAGCTCGAAAAGAAGGCCGAAGAGCTCGCACAGCGCGAGCAGTCGCTGCTCGCCATGCAGCAGGAAAACAACCGCGCGTATTCCGAAGTGGCCGCGCAGTTCGAGACCGAACGGAACCAGCTCGAAACCGAGGTGGAGACTCTCAAGCTGCGCGCGGCGGCGTTCGAGCAGTCGGCCGGCGAGATGAACGCGCTGCGCGAAGGGCTGGTGAGCGAAGTCTCCGAGCGGAGCCGCGAGATCGATCACCTCAAAGAAGAGCTCGAGGCGGAGCGTGCCGCGCTCGCCGAGGCCCGCTCGTCGTTGCCGCTTCTCGAAGAGCGGGTCGCGCTCCTGGAAGAGGCCAACCGCGGGCTTGTCGAGCACAACGCCGCGATGAGCGAATCCGTAGACGACCTCCAACGCTCCCTGCGCATCGCCGAAGACGCGCGGGCCAGGCTTGAGCAGTCGCGCGCGGGCGTCGAAGAGCGGCTCGAAGAGGCCGACGAAGAGCTACACCACCTCAGGCTCGACAACAGCCGCGTCGCGGGCGAGAACGAACAGCTCGTCATAGAGGTCGAGCGGCTGCGTGATGAAAAAGAGAGCTTCGCCCGCCAGGTCGAACAGTTGAACGAAGAGCGGGACCGGCTGGTCAAACAGATGGACGAAGCGCACGCGCTCGGCCAACAGGTCCAGACGGAAGTCGCGCGGTTGAACGAAGCGGGCATACACATGTCGCACGCGCGGACCGAGGCCGAGGCGCGCGTCACACAGCTCGAACGGGATAACGCGGCGCTCGCCAACGCGAACCTTCAGCTCATCGATGACAACGCCGGGCTCGCCGACGCGAACCTTCAGCTTGAGGAAGTCGTCAGCCAGCTCCAGTCGCTCACATCGAGGCTCGAAGAGAGCGCCACCCGCCTGCGCGACCGCGCCGAAGCCGCGGAGCTTGCGCGCGCCGAGATTGAGCAGCGCACGCGGACCGTAAACGAGCAGAACCGCCGGCTCAACACCGAGGGCCAGGCCAAGGCGCGTTTTCTCGCCAACATGTCGCACGAGCTTCGCACGCCTATGAACGCCATCATAGGCTTCACTTCGCTGCTCATGGAAGACCGCACGCTCCAGCTCTCCGACCGCCACCGCCGCAGCCTCGAGCGCGTGTCGCGCAACGCGCGAGACCTGCTCGAATTGATAAACAACGTGCTCGACCTGTCGAAGCTCGAAGCCGGACGCATGGACCTATACTCGGAGCCCGCTGAAGCGCGCGACCTGATAGAGCGCGCCGTCGCCGTGGTCGAGCCGCTCAAGGAGGGCCGCCCCATCAAGCTCCGCCTCGACATAGAAGACGACCTTCCCTTGCTCCGCACAGACCGCACAAAGCTCCAGCAGGTTCTCATCAACCTCCTGTCGAACGCCGTCAAGTTTACAAAAGAGGGCGAGGTCAAGGTGCTGGCCGCGCGCGCGCCCAACGACATGATTCGCATATCGGTCAGCGACACAGGGTCGGGCATAAGCGAAGCGGACCTTCCGAGGATATTCGAAGAGTTCCGCCAGGTGGGCGCGCACAACCGCGGGTCGAGGTCGGGCACGGGGCTCGGGCTCGCCATAACGCGCCGCCTCGTCGATCTTTTGGGAGGCGAGATAACCGTCTCCAGCAAGCTGGGCGAAGGCTCTATCTTTTCGGTCCTGCTCCCGATTGAGATAGAGGGGCGCGCGGCTTCCGAAGATGAGGCCGAGACGATGGCGGCCGACCCCGCGCGCACAGCGCTCGTGATCGACGGCGACCCCGCGTCGCTTTACCTCATGAAGAAGTACCTGACCGAAGCGGGTTATTCGGTCGCGGCGACCGACGACCCCGCGCGCGGCGCTGAGATCGCGCGGCTCGCGCGCCCGCTGCTGATCACCGTCGACATGGATCTGCCCGAAGGCGGCTTGAATCTCATAAAGCAGATCTCGAACGGAGAAAAAAGCGGCACCGTCGTGGCGCTCTCTACCGACGCGACGATCTCCGGTCAGGCGACCGAGGCCGGCGCGGACCTCTTCTTGCACAAGCCGATAGAGCGCGCGGAGTTGGTCGCGGCAATCGAGCGAGTGACTACGCCCGCGGCGGCCCGCGTGCTCGTAGTCGACGACGACTCTGACGCGTTGGACCTTGCGGTGGCTATGATAGAGAGCAACGGCTACGAAACGAGCACGGCGACGAGCGGGCGCGAGGCGCTCGACGAGATAGCGCGAGCGCGGCCGGACGCGATAGTGCTCGATCTAATGCTGCCCGAGATGGACGGCTTCGAGGTGGTTCACCGCCTGAGCCTGAACCCCGAGTGGCGCGACATACCTGTAATACTTCTCACCGCGCGCGACCTGTCGCACGAAGAGCGCCGCGCGCTCGACATCGGCACGGCGAGGATAATTCAGAAGGGCAATTTCAGCCGCGACGAGTTGTTGGGCGAGATAGCCCAGCTCGCCGTCGCGAGAGAGTAAGGACGCTGGGACGGGGCAGCGTTTTCTTTCGGAGTGCGCCGACTTGTCGGCGCTTTTGTTTTAGGAGAAGCCGTCCTACTCATCTACATACCGCATTAAGGAATGCGGTCATGGCGGTCGTGCTTCTGCCGGTAGATATGCCGGCTCGAACGGTCAAGCATATTGTCCAGCCGCGCGCGCTCGCGAAGGCTCAAGCCGCGGCCGTCAATTCTAGAGCGCCGCTCGAAAGCCCTTATCCGCGCCTGCTCGGCCGCCAGCCGCGCAGCTTCGCGCCTGGTGAGCTCGTCCGAACGAATCCCCCGTCGAATCCTCAAGCTCTGCTGGCGCTCGCGCCTGTTTATTCCGCCCGTCTGCGCCATCGAGGCTGACGACAACCCGAGCACAAAGATGATAACCAATAGTAATCCCGATAATCTCTTCATGTTACCTCCTCGTTTTTCATCCGAGGCATGTCCTTCTCATTAATTGAGACATCGGGAGCGCGCGGAAGGTTTGAAAAGTTTTTGACTATCGATTTATCGTCGGAACAGCAACAGTGACAGGGCCATCGCAAGGCCCACGGCGATCACGACGCGGCGGACGAACGGGCGTCCGAGCCTTCGCGCAAGGCCCGCGCCGCCCAGGCCGCCTGCGATAGAGCCCACGGCCATAATGACCGCGCTCGACCAATCGACCGGCCCCCACAGGATGAAATAGACGGCCGCGACTATGTTGATGCAGACCGCAAAAAAATTCTTCAGCCCGTTCATCTGGTGAATGTCCGTCAGCCCGAGCAGCCCGAGCGCGGCGAGCATCAATATCCCTATCCCCGCGCCGAAGTACCCGCCGTAGACCGCTACGAAAAACTGAAAGACCGCAGCGCCCACCCACCACGCGCGGCTCTCTGTGCCGCCTTCGCGCGCATTGCCTTTCTGCTCACTCGACCGCCGCAGCCTCCGGCTGATCGGCTCGCCCGCGGCGAAAAGAATCGTCGCAAAGAGAATGAGAAACGGCACCATGCGCGCGAACGTGCCGGGGTCCGTGCGGAGCAGCAGCAAAGCGCCGACCAGCCCTCCCAGGAACGATGGGCCAGCCAGCAAGATCATCCAGCGGCGGCTGCCCGCAAGCTCTCGGCGGAACCCGACCATCCCGCCGAGCGAGCCCGGCCAGAGCGCCACCGTGCTCGTGACGTTCGCGACTTTCGGATCGATCCCTATCCAGATGAGCGCGGGGAATGAGATCAGCGTCCCGCCGCCCGCGACCGAGTTGATCGCGCCCGCGAGAAAGCCTGAGATGAAAACAACTACTGCTTGCCAGAGATTCATCAGTTTAAGTGCTGAGTGCTGAGTCCTGAGTCCTGAGTGAAGGCCGATTACTCAGCACTCAGGACTCAGCACTCAGGACTGTTCTTTGAGGTAGCGGCGCGCGACGCGGGTCATGATCTCAACACCGAGGGCCAGCGCCGATTCGTCTATGTCGAAGCGCGCCGAGTGATGAGGGTAGACCAGTCCGCGCGCTTCGTTGCGCGTGCCGAGGAAGAAGAAACAGCCCGGCACGCGTTCGAGGAAGTAGCTCATGTCTTCGCCGCCCATCGTGCGCACGCTCTCGTCTGTGAAGACGTTGTCTCGCCCTAAGACTTCCGCTGCGCACTCGAAGACCAGGTCGCACATCGATTGATCGTTCACCAGCGGCGGCGTGTGACGCTTGTAGGTCAGGTCGTAGGTCGCGCCCATCGCTTCGGTGACGCCGCGCACGACGCGCTCGAACATCTCAGGAATCCGCGCGTGAGTCTCGTTATTGAACGTGCGCACGGTCCCGCGCAGCGTCGCCGTGTCGGATATGACGTTGAAGGCCGTCCCCGCGATAAACTTCCCGACCGTCACCACCGCCGCGTCGAGCGGCGCGACGTTGCGGCTGACGATCGATTGAAGCGCCGTGACGATTTGAGACGCGGTGACGATGGCGTCTACGGTCTGATGAGGCATGGCGCCGTGGCCGCCCCGCCCGTTTACGATCAACTCGAATTCGTCTACGGCGGCCATCATCGGCCCCGTGTAGATGCCGGCCGCGCCTACGGGGAGGTTGTTCCAGACGTGCAGGCCGACGGCGGCCGAAACCGGCGGGTCGTCCAACACGCCGCCGTCGATCATGGCGACCGCGCCGTTGCCGCCCTCTTCGGCGGGCTGAAAGGCGAACTTGACGTTGCCCGGAAGAGAGTCGCGCTCGGCGATCAACTGCCTGGCGACCGCAAGCCCTATCGCCACGTGCGCGTCGTGACCGCAGGCGTGCATCACCCCGTCGTTTTGCGAGCGGTAATCGACGTCGTTCTCTTCCTGCACGGGCAGCGCGTCCATGTCCGCGCGGTAGAGCAACGTGCGCGCCTGCTCGTCGTCGCTCTTTGCGAGCAGGCCGACGACCCCCGTGCCGCCCACGCCCGTCTTCACCTCGTAGCCGTATTGATTGAGGCGATCGGCGACTGCGCGAGATGTGAGCTGCTCGTTGTAACCGAGCTCCGGGTGGCGGTGAAAACTGCGCCGGTCAGAGATGAGCTGTTCAACGTCTGCCGGCGCAAGCGAAGTTGAAAGTGGGCGGCTGTCTGTCATTTTCCTCTCTTTAATCGTTAACGTATGCGGTCCAGGCTGTGGGCGTCTCCGGGCGGAGCGGGTTCGTTCCCGACGGCGCGCGCGTGCTCTTCTTCCAGCAGCTTCATCATCGCCGCGCGGTGATCGTAGAGCCTCTTGAGCGGTCGCGGCTCGTGGCGCGCGAGCGCGTAGGCGGTGATGATCGGCAGAGCTACGGTCGAATCGAGATAGCAGACCACGGTGCCGGGCAACTGGTCGGGATCGATCTTGCCCCAGCTCACCGCCTCGCTCGGAGTCGCGCCTGAGTTGTGGACGACAATTCCATTGGCTACGAAATTCCGAGTTCGCTTAACAGTCATGTCATAGACCGGAACGGATAATCCTGTAGGCTCAACTGAAATGACTTTATGGTTGTCTGCGTAACGCTGCTTGATCTCTTCTCTAGTAATGCCATACATCTTGAGCCTTCTATCAAGCGTCCTCCAGTCTACTTGTAACAGCTCGCAGGCGCGATAAATGCCTCCGCCAGTTTTCATCAATGCCTCTCTCACGCACTCCTCGTCAATTTCGTCCTTAAAACGAGGATTCTTATCTAACCGGAACATTTCACTGAGCTTCTTTCGCTCCTGTAGGTTTTTCCATCGCTCCACCCCCCTTCGACTTATCTCCGAGCGGATGCGCTCTTGCTCGTCGTCCGGCAACTGGTTAAACCATTCCTTCTGGCGCTTCAGCCGACGCTCTTTCACTTCAGGCGGTGCGCTCAAGGTCTCGACCCTCTTTTTCTCTTTGTATTCTTCCAACTCTTCGCCAGATAAACTATCCCAAAACTTCCGGGACATCTGTTGAGCCTTTTCCCTACTCAGCCTGCGGCGATTAATCTCGCTCCATTGTCGGCGTTCATATTCTGTTTTTCTCTGCCATTCTTTCTTCCTATGCTCCGAGACGTGAGTGCGGTAATGCTCTGGCACGAGATTGTCGAGATTATTGTTTAAGTGATTTCCGTCGAGATGATGCGATACTTCATAAGCCTCTAAAGGGCGGCCCAGCTTGAACTCCAACAGGTACCTATGCTCAGACAATGTCTTGCCTTTACCCAAACCGATTCGCCGGTAACCATCTGCCGAATAGGAAGTGTTAAAGGCTTTAAGGCCCTCTCCCGGCTTTAGCGATTTCAAAGGCTTGTACGCGCCATTGCTCAACATGACGAGATGGTCAGGAGTGGCTAGAATCTCTGCCTCGACGTATTTCTCCTTTCTTATACCGGTGTACCAGCCATACCGCAGGCGCCAGACCTCTTCGATTCCTGTGCGCCAAACCTTCTCCACCTCCGATAGAGTTATCTTCTTTTGGTCGTGGTCATACGAGTAGACTTGGAATCCTGCTTGCCCTACAAGCGACTCGATGGGAATTCCATCGGGGTATTTACTCAAATCTCTCGGCATATCTATGAATGTGCCTTCAGCTACGCACAAGCCGCCGCTATCGGGACGGGCGTCCGTGACCTGAAAAAAGTAGTCGTGCCCTTTCTCTTCAATCCTGAGGACCTCTTGAATCTGCGGCTCGGTCTGGAGCATGAAATTCTTAGGGCTGCCTCCGCCTAAGATGAAGACGCCCGATTTCCCTCCCCCGCGCTTGGCCGCAAGCACTATCGCCGCCGTCTCGTTGACGTCGGCCGTCACGTCGTAGCGCAGCTTATTTCCGGTCAAAGCCTTCGCCGCTACGTTCATCCCGATCGAGCTGTCGCCGGGCGAGGAGGTGTAGATAGGCACGGCCGCCTCGTAGGCCGCGGCCAGGACGCTCTTGCGCCCTATGCCCAACACGCGCTCGCGCTCGGCCACGTACTTGCCGCAGAGGTAGTGAAACTCCGCCGTGCTCATGTCGCGCTGAAACTCCGCGCCCTCGATCAGCTTGCGATAGAACTCGTCGGTCGACAGCAACACGTCGTACTCGAAGAAGATGTCGTAGATGCGAACAACGCCTTCTTCGCGCAGGACGACGTCGGAGATCTGCGGGTTGCCGCGATGCATGCGGAGCCCGATTCCGAAATGCGTGTCGTGATAGAGGTTCGCGCCCGTCGAGACTATCCAATCGACGAAGCCGTTTTCGATCAGCGGGATGATCGCGGACATCCCAAGGCCCGCGGGCGTGAGCGCGCCCGTGAGGCTCATGCCTACGGTCACGTTTTCGTCGAGCATCCGTTCGACGAAAAGCTGGCACCCTTCGCGCAGCCGCGCGGCGTTATAAGCGAGAAAAGCCGACTCGACCAGATCGGCCACGGTCATCTCTCCGGTCACGGGCTTGGGGTCGATCGCCTTCCCGCTAAGGAATCTGTGTTTGTTCGACATCGTCACCTCGTATCATGTCTGGTCCGCAAGATAAGGGCGCAGGCTTTCGATAATCTCGCCCGGCACAAAGATCGATTTGAACGTCGAGCGCGAGACGCATGCCAGTACCACGTGGCCTTCGGCTACGAGGTCAGTCTCGCCTTTCTTGACCACCTCGAAGCGAAGCGTCAGCGACTTGCTGCCGAAGCGGCCCACGTAGGCCGACACCTCTATCAGGTCGTCGAGCACGAGCGGCTTGCGAAAATCGAAATGGATCTGCACGCGCGGGAGCCAGATGTCCAGCCGGTCAAAAACTTCTGAATAGGGCAGGCCGACCGAGCGGAACAGCTCAGTCTCGGCGATCTCGAAGAAGCGAAGGAACTGGCCGTAATAGATTATCCCTGCGCGATCGATATCGCTCCACCTGACGGGCTCTTCGATTGTGAACCGTTTGTGCATTGCCGAACCGTCAAACGCCGCCCGCCGCGCGATAGCCCGGCCGCGCACGGATTATCACGCCATCGCGCGTCGTCCGCACTTTGATCTCGCGATACCGTCCGTCGCGAGAGGCGTTCGATGGATAATACCCGATTGAATACTGAGTGCGAAGTTCCGCATGGCAACAATCTCTAATTGAGCTAGCGAGCCTTCAGTTTCTTTCTCAGCCTCCAGATGGTGCGCGGCATAGAGGCCCACGCCGCGCCGGGCAGCCGCGCGACTGCCGCGCGCAACAGCTCGCTGTCATCGGCGGCGAGCTCTATTTTACAGCTCCAGTTTTCCAGCCGGGTGTTCGCCTGTCGCATCTTCGATTGCTGTTCTTCAGAGAACGATTGAGCGGGGCCGAGCGCGAGCAGCTCGAACATCCCGCATTCGACCAGGGCTTCGCGCAGGTGATTATTCAGGTGGCGAGCCAGCTTCTTTTCGTGAGAGAGGCCGCCCGCGCCGAACAGGTCTTCCATGTTTTCGACCACGGGGCAAGACTCTTCGCAAGACGGAGCTTGCCCCTCCGCGTTTGCCGCCGCCCGGCCGTCGAGCGCAAATACGAGCAGGCTCAATTCCTTGTGCGAAAACTCTACCAGCACTTTAAATCACTCCACACCGAACAGCCGTTTGAAATTCCCGCTCGTCACTCGGCCCACCTCTTCGACGCTCACGCCGCGCAGCGCTGCTATCTGGCGCGCGACCTCGACGACGTAAGCCGGCTCGTTGCGTCGCCCGCGGTAAGGCACGGGCGCGAGGAACGGGCTGTCGGTTTCAATCAGCAGCCGCTCGATCGGAAGGGCCGCGGCCGTTTGGCGAAGCTCTTCGGCGTTCTTGAAAGTGACAACGCCCGAGAACGAAATGTAAAAGCCGAGCTCGACGGCGCCTTCGGCGAACCGCCGCGTGCCGGTGAAGCAATGAATCACGCCGGGCAGACCTGTCGTCGCCCATTCTTGTTTAAGGATCTCAAGCGTGTCGGCCTCGGCCTCGCGAGTATGTATGACGGCGGGCAACCGCCGGTCGCGCGCCGCCGCCAGTTGCTTTCGGAAAGCGTCGCGCTGCACGCCGCGCGGAGAATTATCGTAATGATAATCCAAACCTATTTCGCCCCACGCGATCACCTTCTCGTGCGCGGCCAGGTCGCAAAGCCGCGCGTAAAGCTCCCGGTCGAGCAGCCGCGCCTCGTGCGGGTGGACGCCGACCGTGGTGTAGATGAAAGGGTACTGGTCGGCCAGCCGGAACGCGGCGGCGTGAGAATCATTAGACACGTCGCCGTCGCCCACGTCGACGATGATCTCCACGCCGGCGTCGCGCGCGCGCCGGATCACTTCGTCGCGGTCGGCGTCGAAATCATCCATCTCGATGTGAGCGTGAGAGTCGACGTACATATGAAAAAACCTGTAGGGGCGATGGCGCATGATGCGCTTCGCGCGGCGCGGGCTTGTCCCTGCCCGGATCGCGCGCAGGGCGATGACATCATCGCCCTGCGCGCGATCCGGGCAACCACAAGGGTTGCCCCTACAAT
>DATFGQ010000015.1:0-39080 GCA_035249305.1 Blastocatellia bacterium
CTCGACTTTATCCAATTTGGTCTTTGAAAAATAGACGACAGGCTGAGTAAGCTATAAGTCTTTCCGCCAAGAAAGGACTGCTATGCAAACTCTGCCTGTCGAGTTGATGAGCCTGATTGTAGCTTTCGCGCCCCTGTTCTCCAAGCCGGTTTTCGAGCATGCCAAAGTTCTTTTGGCCGGCGCCGTCCTCGCACCCGGTAAACGCACTGTCACGGCTGCCTTGCGCGTGATGGGCAAAAGCCACGAGAAAAACTTCCAGACTTACCATCGCGTCCTCAATCGCGCCCGGTGGTCTGCCCTGGCTGGTGCTCGCATTCTGCTTGGCTTGCTTGTGGCCACCTTCGCTCCTTCGGGAGCGTTGGTGTTTGGTATTGATGACACGATGGAACGCCGTCGCGGAGGCCGCATCCGCGCTAAAGGCATTTACCGCGATCCGGTGAGGTCTTCTCACTCTCACTTCGTAAAGGCGAGCGGCCTTCGCTGGCTCTGTTGTATGTTGCTTTGCGAGGTTAGTTGGGCCAATAGAATCTGGGCGCTGCCGTTTCTGACCGTGTTGTGCCCATCCGAGCGGTTCTATGAGGGACTCGGACGCCAGCATCAGACACTGGTGGACAGGGCGTGGCAGGTAATTCAACTGGTTGTGCGCTGGTTGCCCAACCGCGCGGTGGTCTTCGTGGCTGACAGCAGTTTCGCCGTTATTCAACTGCTCAAGCAAGTGAGTGATCTTCACCGAGCAAGCCTCATCACGCGGCTGCGTATGGATGCGGCATTGTATGACGGGGCACCTGCCCGACAGCCTCGACAGATGGGCCGACCCCGCCTGAAAGGGGCGAGGCGACCAACACTGAAAACTGTGTTGAACGATCCGAAGACTGAGTGGACTAGCATTGAGGTTAACAACTGGTACGGCGGAGGGCGACGCGAGGTCGAGGTCAGCACGGACACGGCGGTTTGGTATCACACGGGGTTGCCGCCAGTCTCGATTCGCTGGGTGCTGATTCGTGACCCGCGAGGCGAGTTCGAGCCTCAAGCCTTGCTTTCGACCGATCTGGATCACACGCCGCAGCAAATACTGACGTGGTTTGCGCGACGTTGGAGGATGGAAGTGACGTTTGAAGAAGTTCGCGCTCATCTTGGAGTTGAGACGCAGCGGCAGTGGAGTGATCCGGCTATAGCGCGCACTACACCAGCCTTGATGGCGCTCTACTCGATAGTCACTTTGACAAGCGGAACATTGATGAAGGCTGAAAGAAGAGTCATTCGTACGGCTGCTTGGTACGCCAAGAGGCAGCCGACATTTTCTGATGCGATAGCCTTGTTGCGGAGGCATATGTGGAGTCAAAGCTATTTTTCAATATCTGATTCAGGGTCCGAGATGATAAAAATCCCGCGCTCATTGCTAGAGCGCTTAACAGACGCGGTCTGCTATGCCGCGTGATTGGATAAAGTCGAGCTAAAACAAAAGCTGCGACAAGTCGCAGCACTCCGAAGGAAGAGAGCTATGTCTTGTCTCTTGATTCAATGGCGGCGCGGATGCCTGTGACTACGTCCAGAAACGCGTCGTCGCGGCGGGACCATGTCGTCACAGGCTTTGCGTCTTTAGGCAAGGCCTGGATTTTACTGAAAGGCGTCTCCATCCAATCGCACGGGCGAAGTATAACTGGGATCACGATCGCTTCGCCCGCCTCGTGCCGCTCGATGGCCCGCGTCATCTCTATGCCGTAGCAATAATCAGACGCCAGAAAGTCCGCGCTGACCAGGAGCAGGATTATGTCGGCGGAGTTCAGGTGCTCGTCGATCTCGCCCTTGAACTCCGAGCCGGCTACTATCTTTCTGTCGTGCCAGTCTTCGATCAAGCCCTGCCGCTTCATCACAGCGAGGTGCTTGTCCAGCTCCTTGCGCAGCCGCTCGTCGCCGTGTGCGTAAGAGTAGAAGAGCTGTTTCTTGCCGGACAATTAAGTTCTCCCGGCCTCCATCTTAACCGAATTCCGAATTACAGTTCCACCGTCAGAGCGTGAAGATAAAACTGGTCGTGCTCCGAGCCAACACAGGCATAGCGCCTGTGTAGTCTATATGGATGACATAAGCGCCTGGGGCAGTGACGACCGGCGGCAAGCCGATTACGCCTGATCCGTCCGTCGCTGTTGATCCTTGGAAAAGCACGGCGCCATCCAACTTCGCACAAGTCAATGTAACATTAGTTCCGGTAAGCGGAGCGCCACTTGCCCTCAGTAGCCGGGCCACCTGCCTGCCGGTCAGGCCGCCGCGCGAGAAGTAAGTCGCCCGCGGCGCGAATTCGTATGCTCTAATCTGGTAGATGCTTCGACCCTCCAACGCTGCGTACACCGCTTCGTGGTCGATTGCGACCGACGGCGCCGCGGGCAATGGAGTGGGCAGGTAGGGCGTCAGGTCCTGCCAGTAGCCGCAAGATTCATCGAGATAGAAGACGCCCGTGTACGGCGCTGCGACGACCAGCTTTCGAGGGTCATCCCTATAGAACGTTACTTGAGAGAGCGTAGCCATCTGCGCCGCCTGACTGAAGTGGACCACATTCTGACCATTGCCTCCGCGATAATCTCCTGTGAGCGGATACTTGCCCGACCCCGTGATGAGCGCGGTGATGACCGGATCGTCCTGGTAGCTATTGCCGCCATCGCGCGACACTTTGATGCCCGCCACAGTCGCTACAAGCAGGTGGTTGCGGTCGTAGGGGTTGATGAAGGCCGGGCCGAAGAGCGCCGTGCCGAATCCAGAGTATGGAATCAAGGGGTCAGTTGGAGTGATGTCCTGCCATGGCAATGCGGCTCCCTGCCTGCGAAATAGCTTCCCCGAAATGCCGGCGCTATCTTCCGCGTAAACGTAATAGACGGGGTCCGTGTGACCGCCTGAAGCCCAAACGCGTTGCGCGCCATTTGGCAATCTCTCGTCTACGATCACCCAGTCCGGGGTGCTCAGTTTTGATTCGTCAGCATTCGGATTCGCCGCGAATTTGCGATTGCGAATCAAGACGGTTTTACCCATCGGGTCGGGCGACGCAAGCGGCAGCTTTGCCAGCATCACGATGTCGATCAGCGAATTCGAAGGCTCCGACTTGGTCGTTTGTATAAAATTGAAAAACTCTTGCCCACGAAAGAACGCGCCGGTTGATATTTTAAACGCGCGCGGCGTCTGGGCGTATTTCGTCGCCTCAGGCGGAACGGTGTCGCCGAAACCTGTCAGGTGTAGTAGGCTGGGGTTTCTCATAATCAGTGCGATTGGCGAGCTGCCGTTATCGGCGGCCGTCCAGTTAGAGTCGCCCTGCTGTCCCCAGGTCTGCCACGCGGCGAGCGGGTATAAAATGGACGATGAATTCCTAAGCCATTCATCATTATCGGCCGTGGTATAGAGAGTCTTCGAGCGCCTGGTCATCCCTTCCGTGATGAGCGAGATCGTGTGAACGTGGTGCGTATGCATCCCTTCGCTCTGGTGGAAATATTGGGCGGACAGGCCGGGCGTAGAAAGCGCCCCAAGGATACGACTGAGGTCTGTGCGATAGACTCCACCATCCGTCCCGAGCCATACACGAGAAGCTCTGGGTGTAGACATATGCAGGTCCCAAATATCGACATGAATCTTCGAGACAGGGTTGAATTCATGTTTGTCTCCCGGCCCAAGCGGCCAGGGCGTTTCTGCGACTCTATACCAGCTCGGCGCAAAACCCAGTACTTTCATGAATGCGCCCTGCCCCGTGCCCGCGAAGAGCACCCACCGGAATTGTGGTGGGTTATTCAAGAAATACGACTTAACGAATCGGCGTCCGCCTAGACCTGTCCCATCCCCATCTTTGATCTGCTCTAGAGACCATGTCTTTGTATTCGCTTCAAAAGTTATTACTGCCGATCCTTTATCGGTCGAGCAGATCGTGAAGGCGCTGGTGTCAAAGGCGGCCAGTGAAAAATAGTCCCCTCGCGATCCTCGCGAAATAGACTCACCGGCGACGACGGCCGGGATGGCGATTTGCTCCCAGGTCGCCCCGGCGTCGCGCGACAGGAAGAAGGAGTCTCGCGTCCGCGCCCACACCCAGGTCGATCCTGCGACATCGACCGTCGTGACGACTGTGAACGAGCCTCTTGCTTCAGTCCCCCTTAGAAGTTGAAATGCGGTCCCGCCCGCAGGTTTCTTGACCACTCCGCAATCAGTGGCCGCGTAGATGTTGCCGAGAGTGTCAAAGGTCAGCGATGGGATTGCTTGCGCGTTGCAGCCTTTTATAGTCCTCGGGTCCAGCACGTATGACCATGAGTTGCCGGAATCAAATGATTCCCAAATCCCTGAACGATTCAGGCTCGTCGAGATGCTGTCGCCCTCGCGCTCGCCTACGACGAGGTGGGTCGCGCGATTTGGCTCCACGGCGATGCTGCATGCGCGCGGGGGCGAAGCTGTGAGTTGTTGCCACGCGCCGCCTTCCGCAGACCTCCATACTCCGGCGTTGAGGCTAATAGCGTAGAGCAGGTTATTATCGCCGTCGACCGCCAGCGTTAAGCCGGCCGTGGAAGCCCGAATCGTTTGGTCAACGCTATTGGCGAGGTTCGGGCTCGGGTCCTCGCCAAAGGTTGCTTCGGGCGCATAGCTGCGTAACAAGCCGATCCCCTTACCTACCTTCGGATCGTAGAAGAGTTCTTGGACCTCTCCGGCGGACGTGCCTACTATGACGTGTCTCCAACCGTTAACAGGCGTGGTGGCGTAACCGGCCAGGCGCTTGAGTCCGGGCACGTTCGTCAACGGTGTAGCCCCCTTGCCCTTTGTCGGATGATAAAAGACTTCATGAATGGTCCCGTCGCCCGTCCCAATAATCGCATGGCGAAACTGATCGTCGTCGGTGTAGAAACCGCCTACGTCAACTATGTTGGAGTAGCTTGCGATTAAGCTCCTGCCGATGCTTGCGGGGTCTTTGTAAAAGATTTCATAAACGTCGCCGCTGCTCGTCGAGACGAGGACGATGTTGTAGCGGTCATCGCGTGTGAAGAACCCTGCAAGACGCGCAGCGCCCGGAATGTTAGTTAAAGTCGTCACACGGAACAGCGGGCTCGGCTCAGGCGTCAGACCGGAAAACCATTCCAGCTCAATGATGTCGCCCGTCGCCGTCGCGACTACCGCGCGCTGAATGCCTGTGTCATCCGAATAGAAGGCGGCCACGTCTACAACGCCATTGATGCGAGTGAGCAGCCTGCTCTCAATTCGAAAACTCGGAACGAACCAGGCATGATGAATCTCTCCATTCCGCCTGGCGATGATGACGTTCTGGCGTTGTACATCCCTAGGAGCGAACTCGGCCGCAATCGCAATGGTGTCGGGAAAGCGAGCCAGGTTAGACTGGAAAATCCCTTTGGCCGGATCGAAGTATATTTCGTAGAGGCTGCCATCGTTGGAAACTATGGCGTGCTGAAAGTTGTCAGGGGCGGTGAAATAGCCTCCCACGTCGATGATGCCCCGAGATACCGCCGGATTACAGCGCTGGTCCTGACCGAGGCTGACTCCGGGCCAGATAAAGATGGCGGCCAGCATGAAAAGCGCTCGGAGGCAAATGCCGATATTAAACTTGGGCGCGAAGCTTTGCGACTGTCGTGAGGTTAACATAATGATCTCTCCTTTATCGCCTCTTAGGGTCTTTGCGAGCCTTTCTCGACGGCGTTGATTTTTTGAGTGGTGATACGGGACAAATGTCGACGGCTTTCACGCAAGTCCCATCAGGACAACGAACGGGATGCGATCTCGGGCAGGGTTCCGGAGGACAGACGCCTCCGTGATCTCTGGGGCACGATCCGTCCCAGCATGGTATGTTGCCATCGCAAGGCGGAGGCGGTAAGCAAGGCGAACACACATGCCGCACCCCGCACGGGTCAACGACAACTTGCCCGCACGTTGACGGATTGCTGGAGTACGGCAGGTCCATTCCTCCTGCGCCGCAAGCGTTGATGTCCGTGTCAGGATAACTACCTCCGCAGCCGGCAACAGGAGACCGGACAGCATTCGATGGGTCGGACACGTCGCGCGCGCCATTGCTTCGGATGAACTGGGCGCTCACGCGATACCAGAAGCTGTCTCCGACCCTTTTCGAGCTTACGTCTGTGTAAAAGGGATCGTCAGCTCCAAAGACACTAGCTAAAGGAAAGTTGTCAGACGCATCCCTGCTCAATGTAGTCCAGGGTCCGCCTTCGGCGACCGCGCGCTCGATCACATAGGCATCGGCGCCGGGCGACCCTCGCCATCGTAGCTGAAAGTTAGGGCCTCTCCATCGGCCATTGAGATCGAAGTCGCCCCCTTGTCTCACCCATAGCAACTTCGGCGGGTCCGGGTTACCGATCCGGCCATCGCCTCCGGGGGGGAACCCGCGGATACGGCTGGCCGCTTCAACAATCAGCGACAGAATCGGCTTTTCGTCCGGGTTCTGGTATTTCCGAAATGGCACGCGAGTAAATCCAGGCCAGTGGTAGGAGCATGACGAATCCGAGGAGCCGTCACATAATACCTGGAAGCCTCCAATCCGACTGTGCGGTTTAAGGTCCCAAATCAGCGCGCCGGTGATGCCGGAGGCGATTACTGCGTCTAAAAAATCCCTGACTCGGGTCGCATCTCCTCCTTGATGCGTGCCGAACTCGCCTGCGATAAATGGCTTCCTCCCTCGGCTCCTGTTTCGGTCCCCCCAAACAGCCCCCGCGTCGAGGCGGCCGCCATAATTATGGCTGCTGACAATGTCAATCGCAGAAGACGCAGCAAGCGATGCGTCTCTGATTCCGTAATGTCCGTCCATTACCAGATGGTTTTGATCTATGCTCTTGATGAATCGAGCCATTTCTTCGGTCCACTCTTGCGGATCGGCCTCAAGCTCATTCCCGGTTTCCCAGGCCAGGATCGCCGGATCGTCTTTGTACTGGACGCCTGTGCGCGTGTTGACTCGCCTCAAGATAAACTCGATGGTCTTCTTGAACTCGGCTTTCGCGATGTTGTCGGTGTAAAAGTTCCTGCCTCCTGTTGCCCTGGAATAAGCGTAAACACCCCCCCATGCCTCTAGGGACCCTCCAGAGGGATTTTCGGCCACCAGAGGAATAATCACGCGTAGGCCATATTGGTTGGCCAGCTCAAGCGCCCTGTCCATACCTTGGAAAAGCGCCTCATCAAACTGAATGTTGCCATCCTCCCAGGTCACGTGCTTTCTCTTGCCTATCCAAGCACCCGTCGGTTTCGGGAATTCGCCTTGCGTCGAAATGACGAAGGTCCGAGCGACCGAGCCTGCAAACTGAGTAAGGGTTTTTACTGCATCCTCCCGTTCCCAGTTTTGGCCTTCAATCACCTCGGCGCTATCACTGAGCGTAGGCCATGGGTCAGCGAGCAGGAGTGGGGCGTTAAAGGAGACAAAACGAAATGGAACCGTCCCGTCCATAAGCTGATCTCCTGACCGCGTAATGAAGTTCCGCGCCAGCCCGCTGGCTACGCCTTGAGGGTTTGAGGGGCTGGCCGACGGCGGGCGCGTAGACGCAGACGATTGCTGACGCGTTTGGCCGGGTTTTGGGTAAACAGTTCCGCCGATTAGAAGGGCGCCGAATATCAAGAACAGTAAGGCCGGCTTTACGCATCGGACAACGGCCGAGCTTACGGATGCCCTGGACCTGATTGCCTCGACTTCAAAATTAGCACCGCCTGAGCGGGCTAAAGATTTGCTGTACTCGCTAGCATTCGTCTTCACTGTAATCGCCTCCTCACAGGGTTTGTTTTATTACATAGTCTGAGCCATGAATTGCTATCTCCTTACACTCGACAATCGGCATGAGCTTCAAAACGTTTCATGGCGGCGACAAAAATGGCGGAGCGGCCCGCGCAGACTTGCTTTCAAAATTGGGTTTATGATTACATATGCCGGGTTATCGCCAGGGTCAGTTGGGGAGTCTAAAGTTCGAACTGGCGCGCGAACTCTTCACTTTTCAAACGCGAAGCCATTTGCTTTATCCTATCAATCACCCGGACGAAGGGGTCATTGTGGACTCTATCGCATTACAGAGAAGGCATGGGACTCTGACCCGTGAGGCTTTTGACAAGCTCCTCGCCAGCCTGGATTCCAACCGTGAGATCGCGGCGGAGAAATACGAGAGGATACGGAGAAGGCTCGCAGATTTTTTTGAGTATCGCGGCTGTCGCTTGCCCGACGACTACGCGGACGTAACGATAAACTGCGCCGCGAAAAAGATCGACGAAGGCGCCGAAATCTACTCTAGCGATCCGTTGAGCTTCTTCATAGGCATCGCGCGAAACATCCTGCAAGAGTATTGGGAGCAGTCGTCAAGGCGCGCCGCCTCGCTCGAAGAGCTGTCCGACGCCGAGCACCCCTGTGAAGACCCCGCCGAATCCCTAAGACGCGAGGAAGACCGCGGCAGGTCGGAGTTAGAGATAGCCTGTCTGGAGCAATGCCTCGAAGGCTTTGCTCATCAAAACCGTGACCTTATTGTGAGCTACTACGTTGGCGAAAAGAGTCAAAAGATAAACAACAGAAAGAGGCTCGCGACCGAGCTCGATATTGCGCCCGCCAACTTGAGACTGCGGGCCTTTCGCCTCCGTGAAAAACTCGAAAACTGTGTCAAAGGCTGTCTGAAAGAGGTCGCGGTGAAACAGAATCCTTACCTTACCAATTGAATAAGTGAGGCGGCCTGAATGAGCCGGAGCCTGAAAAATGAAGAGAGACTGGCCCAGTACCTGCTGGGCCTAATGGCTGAGGAAGAGATGGTCGAGCTGGAAGAAGTCTACCTGCTTAACGATGAGCTGAACGAAGAGCTTCAAGCGGCGGAGCGGGATTTAATGGACAGGTATCTCGAAGGCAGCCTTTCTGACGACGAGCAAAATCGTTTCGAGACTTTTTTCCTCTCCTCTCCCGGCAGAATGGAACGGCTGCGATTCGCAAGGGCGTTGAAAGCCTACGGCTCAAAGCTGGGGCAGGGCGAGAAGAATGGCGCCATCTCCGGCGCACACGGGCCGTGGGCCGTTTTGAATTCCTTCACACGGTCTTACGCCGGCATCGCCGCGTTGGCCGTCCTGGTGATCGCCCTGGGGCTCGTCGCCTGGAGGCTGTTTTTCTTCCGCTCACCTGAGCAGCAAGCCATGCTCGCCCTGGGGAAGGCTTACCACGCCGGGCGGCTCTTTGAGAGTCGTATATACGGCTTTGATTATGCGCCGATGGCGCAAGGCAGGGGCGATGGCGAACGTAATATTGATACCATAAACCTCAGCCAGGCCGAGCTGATCGCGGTCAAGGAGGCCGCCGACCGACCGGGGAGCCGTTCATTCCACACGCTCGGTCGGGTCTACCTTGCCGAGCAGAGATTCGCCGAAGCCCTGGAGTGGCTGCGCAAGGCCGCCGAAGCCGGCCCCGAGGACGCCGGGGTTCAAAGCGATCTGGGGGCCGTGCTTTTGGAGAACGCTCGGCAGAACCCGGACCCCGGAGAACGGGCAGAGGAGATGACAGAAAGCCTCGATCGTCTGAACAAAGCGGTCGAGCTTGATGACGCGCTCTTGGAGGCGCGGTTCAATCGCGCGCTCTGGTATGAATACATGCGCCTTCCGGAACGCGCGGAGGCCGAGTGGCGAAGTTATCTCCGGCAAGACTCCGGCTCGGGGTGGGCCGATGAAGCGCGCCGTCGGCTCAAGGCGCTCGAAGAGAGGAAGCGCCGCTCATACGAGAACAGAGGGCGAGACTTCGAAGACTTTGTCGCCTCAGCCGCGAGAGGTGACGAGGCGACGGCGTGGAAGATACTCAGCCGGAATCGTAATCGTAACGTAAATACCATTACGCAGCGACTCATAGACGAATACATCGAGTCGGCCGAGCGGGACGGCGCGCCAGACGCCCGCGCCGGGCTTCGCCTGCTCTCGCTGGCGGGCAGGTTGGAGGTTGAACGGGCCGGGGACCGGTTTACAGCGGACCTCGCCGATTTTTTCATGAAGACCACGGCGGCCGAGCGAAGGCTGATCGGGTCGGCCAGGGGGTTGCTTAAATCGGGATTCGACTCTTATAGAAAATCGGAATACGAGAAGGCGGCTCAATTCTACCAGCGAGCCGGGCGCGGATTTACTCAGGCCGGTGATGCGTGCGAGGCCGCGGTGGCTCAATTCGGGGTCGGCGCTTGCTCTTTGAGAGCGCCGGATGCCGACCAGGCTCTGGCCGTATTCGAGCGGCTGGCCGCATACAGCTCACACCGCGCATACAGGCTGCTGCTAGCGCAATCGCTCACCTCCATAGCCGACGCGCAGGCTTCCAGGCGCGAGTTCTCGAAAAGCCTCGACAACGCCGCCAGGGCGATGGAGATTTTTGAGAGCATACAGGATGTCAGCGGCATGCTCTGGAGCTTGCAGGCCCCTGTCTTAATGAACCAGCAGTTCGGTGAATTCTATGAATCGATAGGGTTCGCCATTCACGGCCTTGAGGTCGCCGACTCGTTTTCGCCGGGGCCGTCGGAAATCTGGCCCTTCTATCAGCAGATAGCCTCCAACTTCAATGCGCTTGGCTTTCCGGCCGTGGCGCTGGAATTTCAAACGACGGCCCTCGGGCTGGCCGCCGAGTCGGGCGCGCCGCTGCTGAAATCTCGTTCCTATGCGCTGCTGGCTTTGATATATCAGAAGCTCCACAACTATCAAGACGCGGTGAAGAATGGCGAGCTCGGGCTGGCGGAAGCGCAAGCCATCGAAGGCCAGAAGGGCAAGGCTAATCTGATCGCGAATTCGACGCTCAACCTGGCGCATCTTTACAGAGAGATGGCCGCTTTCGATCAAGCCCTCTCCTATTACAATCAAGCCATCGAGCTGCATCGGCGAATGAATCTCAAGATCTATGTCGCCGAAGCGCACAAGGGGAAGCTCCAATCGCTGATAGGGCTCGGGGACGAGCGGGCCATCGTCGAACAGATCAACACCTCTATAAGCCTGCTGGAAGAGGACCGGCCTAGAATACTCGAAGACGGTAATAGAAATAACTATTTTGATCTCGCTCAAGAGACTTACGACCTGGCGATCGATTTTACTTATTCTCATTTGAACGACAGCCGCGCGGCGTTCGCTTATTCGGAAGCCTCGCGCGCCCGCTCCCTCTTAGACCTCGTACTGGCTGGCGGCAAGGTTGTGACCGGCCGACAAGGGCCTGAAGTGCGCGTCAGCGGGGTGGCGCGTCCGCTGAGCCTGGCCGAAATACAGCGGCGGCTGCCCGAGCAGTCGCAAATACTCCAGTATGCGGTGCTGGAGGATAAGGTCATTGCCTGGGTGATCTCAAGGGATTCGGTCGAAAGCGCTTCTCAAGCCGTGACCCTGGCCGAGCTTACGGACCAGGTCACGCGGTTCCTCGTAGCGATCGCCGAATCGCGAGCGAGCGACAGCCCGGAAGTGATCGGCAGGGGAAAGTCGCTTTATGACCTCTTGATAAAGCCGGTCAAGGCGGACCTGGAGCCGAATGGCGTGGTCTTCATAGTGCCGGACAAGATACTTAATTACCTTCCGTTCGGCGCGATGATCTGCCCCGAATCGGAAAAGTATTTTGTCGAGGATTACCTGTTCGAGCTTGCTCCGAGCTCCAGCATCACAACCCGTTGTTCCGAGCAGGCCCGCGACAAAGCGAAGCTACGCCATGAGAGACTGCTGGCGGTCGGGAATCCGAGCTTCGACCGAGTCGAGTTCCCTTCGCTCCCCGACCTGCCCTCGGCGGCCGCGGAGGCGGAATCGGTGGCCGGCCTGTACGATGATTCTGTCGCGCTTACAGGCCAACAGGCCCAACCGCGCCGTGTAAAGTCGCTAATACTTGATGCCGACGTAATCCATTTCGCCGGCCATTACGTGACCAACGAAAGCTCGCCCATGTTATCGAAGCTCCTGTTGTCAAAAGAGGCTTTCAAAGCCGAGGGAGACGGCAAGCCGGTAGGGGCGCTGACGGCCTCGGATGTCTACGGCATGAACCTACACCGCGCTCGTCTGGTTGTGCTCTCGGCCTGCCAGACAGGCGTAGAGCGGTATTATCGCGGCGAAGGGGCCATAGGCATCGCGCGGCCTTTCATAAAGGCGGGTGCGCCGGTGGTCGTCGCCACTCTCTGGCCCGTCGAGTCCGAACAGACCTCTCGGCTTATGGTCGCCTTCCACAGGCATCGTAAAACGGATGGGTTGAGCGCCGCCCGCGCATTGCGGCAAGCTCAGCTCGATATGTTAACCAGCCCTGAGACAAATAACCGAAACCCGCATGTATGGGCCGCCTTTGTGACCATTGGCGGTTTCGCAGAATTCTGAAAGGAAGAAAATACTATGAAACTCGCCTGTAAAACTTGGACAGAATATCCGACCGGACCAACGTCAGCGACAATCTATTTCCATGGATTCTTAGGTCTTTGTTTCAATGATAAGCAATGCGAAGTAGGGATCAACAGAAAGGCTCCATCGCATGAAATGAACTTGCAGCTTCGGGCGCGGAGGACACCCCCGACCCCATGCGAGGTAATCACCTTAGTTGGGCTTCCAACAGATTTTGCGACCGGGAAGCATAAGCTGCATTTCCGAGTGGAGAATCCCATGCAAAAAGGCGTCTTCATCTTTGATCCGACCCCTCCGGCCGCCCGTGTTGGTGATCGTTACAGCTACGTCCATTACGGCTTTGATATAGAAGGCCCCCAAATGCATAATAGGCGCGTTAAAAAGCTACCCGATGCGCTATGGCCGAGGTTCACCTTCGATAACGGCCTGTTCTACACCTACTCAATTAGCGAGTCTCTATTTACGCTAAAGCGCGGCGGGAGCACGGTCTGGGATAGCAAACAAATTGGGCTTGTTCTAGCCGCCGACATCTATCTTGATACCGGCGGGAGCATAGGGATTTACCTCAATAATGCAGCAACACCACTTCTAAGGCTGCCTCGGGCGAGTGGGGAGAAGTACGAAATTGCCATCACCAACTCTTGTCGAACAACGAGCGTTCCAACGGGGAAGACCGACTTCTATATGAATTACGATGCGATTGATAAAACTGATGTATTGCCTACAGATATACATGATCTGTACCTCACAGTCGAACGGGGCGACAGAAGACCCGTAGTATATGGGCCTTGTGATATGGGAGACTTTGATTTTAGCGATCCCGCGCCTTGTCTGCCTGTGACTTTTGGCCAAAGCGGGAACCTGGACTAGCTGTTGACGGACAATCATCACTACAGTTGTAGATGACTCATTAACACTCTGATCATCGCCGGTGGAGGCCCTCTTAAGGTCAAATTCGCCGCCGCGGACGCCGGGTCCGCGGCGGCGAATTTCTCTTAGCAGAACATGGCTTCCTTCGTCAGGAATCGCTTGCGAATTGCAGCCATTAATGGCGTCTGGGTCCGGCGCGTGTGACCTCGATGGCGGTCTTTTCGCTCGGGGTAACGCCTTGTGCAAATTCGGGCGAATAGCTTCGCAACGTCGTAATCCACACCCCCTTTGCCGGATCATAGTACACTTCTTTGACCTCTCCGGCAGACGTACTTGCTATGACATGTCTCCAATGGTTACCGGGAGCGTCGGTCGTCGCGTAACCTGCCACATGCGTCAGGCCGGGGACCGTGAGCAAAGGAGTAGACGCCTTGCCCACGCGCGGGTTATAAAACACCTCATGAATGGTTCCGTCGCCGGTCCCGATAATCGCATGCCGAAGCTGGTCGTCATCGGTATAAAAACCAGCCACATCAATGATGTTGGAGTAGCTTGCGATTATGCTCTTTCCGATCCGGTCGGGAGTCTTGTAATAAATCTCATAAACGTCACCGCCGCTTGTTGAGACGAGCACAATGTTGTAACGATCATCCCTGGTGAAGAATCCGGCAACATGCCTGGCGCCCGGAATGTTCGTTAAAGTCGTTTTACGGAAAACGCGACACGGATCGAGGCCACACCCCGAGCGCCATTCCAGTTCAATGATGTCGCCGCTTGAGGTTGCAAGCACCGCACGCTGAATTTCGGTATCATCTGAATAGAAGGCGGCGACGTCGACGACTCCTTTGATCTTCTCAATCGCATTGAAATAAACGGGGAAACCCGGAATGAAATGTATATAGTAAATGGAGCCAGTCCGGCTGACGGCGATGATGTTCTGACGTCGCGCATCGGCAGGGGCGAACTCGGCTGCAATCGCCACAATGTCAGGGAATCGACCCAGGCTAGCCTGAAAAAGACCTCTGTTCGGATCAAAGAATATCTCGTAGAACTTTCCGCCGTTGCAGACTATGGCGTGCTGCCAGTTATCATAGGCGGTGAAATATCCGGCGACGTCGATGATGCCCTCGGGTGCGGGCGGGCTAGGGCGCTGATCCTGACCGAGGCCGACTCCGGACCCGATAAACATGATGGCCAGGATGAGAAGGGGGCGCAGGCAAACGCCCATTCTAAACCTGGCCTTGAAGCATAGGGGCTGTTGTGATGTTGACATAATGTTCCTTCCTTATAGTTGTAACTAACTGACGCTTACTCGTCGTCGGTGCGAATGATGAAAGGCCGGAGGGCCGGGCGGCCTTCCGGCCTTCCGGCTATTTCGGCACTAAGCTCGCCTTATCGCCGGTCACATCAACCCGAGAACGATCAATCAGGTCCAGGACTCGCCCGAACTTCTCCTCGTCGAATTCATCCATGCCTGGAATATCCGGCGCTTCAACTTCTGCCACGGACGCGCCGGGGGGAGGCTGTAGTTCCAGCCCCTCTAGATTTTTATTCGTAACGCCGAACGACTTAATGTTGCCCTGTTTGTCATGCACTACAAAGATTTTCATTACGATTCTCCTTTCTCATGAAACGTACGCACGATTGATTTCCTTGCTGCCCTCGGTGTACACAGCCACTTATTCGTCTTAGTTCGTCTCGGCGTAGTAGATGGCATAGTACGACGCCCTTTCGTTGCCCAGGCTTTTCACGGTTACGGCAATCACACGATACCCGTCGCGGCCTAGCATCATGTTGGCGACCTCAGTAATCGCAAAAGTATGGTCAAGGCCGGGGTTATTAATCGGATGCGCGGAAAACCATCTTACTTGACCTTGACGTTGCCCGCCCTGATACCAGCGAGCTTGCTCCCCAGCGCCAATCGGCCCCCCCCACACCCAGGTTCCTGAATTCACTGTAGACATAATCACGTCCTCCTTTCGAATTGAATGGGATGGGCTCTGGCCACCCCATCAGTTGTTTGTCCGTTGTGACAGGGAACGAGAGCCTGCCGACTTGAAAATCCTTAGCCCTCGTTCTCTGCTCTCGATGATTGGGATTACGGTTCACTTTTCAGTCCGTAACGCCTTACATCCTGGAATTGGGTCGAGCGGCAAAACGTTTCATGGCCGTGCGCCTTGTCTGCCTGTGACTTTTGGCCAAAGCGGGAATCTGGACTAGCTGTCGACGGACAATCATTACTACAGTGCTGTCAGAACGGCGGCCCGTGACCCGGTCGTAGCCTGCCTCACACCATTTCTCACAACTTCCTCATTGTTTAATCACTCTTCTTACGAAGCGATCTGTTAGATTGCGCTTAGACTCGGATCGAGTGACACGGATTGCTACTGATGATCGTCGGGACTGCGTACATGAAAGTAAAAGATGATTCAAAGGCGGGGCGGTCGGGAGAGAGTTCACGAAGGGAAAATAACCGTCATAAAAATGTAGGGGAGCATAAATGAAAAACACCGGCAAGAATAGTTTCTTCTTCCTTCTAGTATCGTTCTTAGTCACCACCTTGCTTGTCGGCGCGCCTGCTTACGCGCAGGACAAGGCCAGCGAGATCGACAAGATCTTTGGCTGGGCCAAACCGGACGCGCCGGGGTGCTCAGTCGCCGTCTCGCAGAACGGCAAATTGGTCGTGAACAAAGCCTACGGCTCGGCCGACCTAGAGCGCGATGTTCCGATCAAGCCGGAGACGGTCTTCGACGCCGGCTCGGTGAGAAAACAGTTTGTCGCCGCGGCGATCCTGCTTCTCGTCGAGGATGGGAAACTTTCCCTTTCTGACGACGTCCGCAAACACATTCCGCAGTTGCCCGATTACGGCCACAAGATCACGGTGGACCATCTGCTCACCCACACGAGCGGCATTCGTGACTGGCAGGTCCTTCTCAACCTTGCCGGCGGGGACCCGGACGCGATGACTATGATACTGCGTCAGCGCGAGATCAATTTCGCGCCCGGTGACGAGTGGGGGTATTCGAACAGCAACTACGTCCTGCTGCCCGAGATCGTCACGCGCGTGAGCGGGATGCCGTTCTCCGAATTTGCTCGCAAGCGCCTGTTCGAGCCATTGGGCATGAAGATGACGACATACCTCGACGACCCGCTTAACCTCATCAAGAACCGGGCGCTGGCCTACAAAAAGGAAGCGAGCGGCTGGAAGATGGACATGTATCTCGGCAACGACCGCGGCGGCGCGGGAGGTCTGTTCACAACCGCGAGCGATCTGGTCATTTGGAATGACGCGCTTCAGAACAACCGCCTCGGGGCGTTTGTCACGCAAAAGTTGGAGGAACCGGCAACGCTGAACAGTGGCAGGAAGCTAACTTATGCCCGCGGACTAAACGTAGAGCTTCGGCCTGGCCGCGGCGGCAAGCTGGTTTGGCACAGCGGCGGGGCTGCCGGGTACAGCGCGATTGCCGGACATCTTCCGCAACACGGACTCTCTGTCGCCATCATGTGCAATCTGGACGGCGGCGCCCGATCGGCATACGCCAGCCGCGTCTTCGACTTGTTCCTGCCCCCTGACACGCCTCCGGCCAACCCTCCGGCCGCCAATGCCGGAGCCGTGGCAGCGGGCGACCTGAGCGGCAAGGCAGGAACGTTCTTTCACGAGCAGACTGGCGAGCCGCTGCGACTGGCCGTCAACAACAACACTCTGACCATCGCCGGTGGAGGCCCTCTTGTTGCCTTGTCCAACGACAGTTTCCGAAACCAGCGCCCCACGCTTTTCTTTATGTCGGAGGCTGACTTCGAATTGCGGTTCCTGTCAGCGGACCAGATCGAGATCAAGACGAAGGATGGAATGACGACGCGGTATCGGCGTGCTCAGCCCTATACGCCCACGGCCGACGATCTGAAAGCGTTTGCCGGCCGCTATTACAGCGACGAGCTAAGGGCAGTCTTCGAGGCGACGCCAGGCAAAGAGAGCTTGATGGTCCGGGCTAACGATGCGCCGCGCGCACTGCTCGAATTTAAGCCCGCGACGCGCGACACTTTTCAAGTCGCGGGTACAATCTTGCGCTTCACTCGGGACAAAGCTGGAAAGGTAGTCGGGCTCGACTTCAGTAATCCGCTGCTCCGCAAGGTCAAGTTCACGCGGCTGAGCGACCGCTTCTGAGAAAGTGTAAGGGAAGCCCTGAAAGGGCTAAATTCAAAAGCCAGGAGCACCGCCCCTGGAAACGGATTAATAGTAATGAAAAGCCCTGAAAGGGCGATATAAGTATCGCGCCCTTTCAGGGCTTAATCTCGTATGCGTGCGTCACCCGGCGCGTTGCGCCGGGCTATTGAATCTGTCCCTTTCGGGGACTCTTCAGACACCCTTTGACTACGGTTCTTTTGACATGCAGACCCGCGCCTACTCGACTGTGACGGACTTCGCCAGGTTGCGCGGCTGGTCGACGTCGCATCCGCGGCGCACGCCTATGTGGTAGGCCAGCAGTTGCAGCGGCACTACCGACAGTATGGGCGAGATCAGGTCCGAGGCTTTAGGGATCTCGATGATGTGGTCGGCGACTTCGCGTGCTTCGTCGTCGCCTTCGCTCACTATCGCGATCACTTTGCCGTCGCGCGCTTTGACCTCGACCATGTTCGAGAGCGTCTTTTCGAACCTCAGGCGCGACTGGTTGCTCGCCTCGTCGCGCGTGGCGACGACGACGACGGGCAGCTCTTCGTCGATCAGGGCGTTAGGGCCGTGCTTCATCTCGCCGGCCGGGTAGCCTTCGGCATGGATGTATGAGATCTCTTTTAGCTTGAGCGCGCCTTCTAAGGCTATAGGGAAGTTGATGCCGCGTCCGAGATACAAAAAATCCTGGGCGCGGTGAAGCTCGCGGCCGAGCCTCTCGATCTGGTCGTCGCAGCCTAAGAGCGTCTCCATCTTCACGGGCAGGCTGTTGAGCGCGCGCACGTGCGCGAGCGACTCCTCCTCGCTCATCAGCCCGCGCTGCTGCGCCAGGTATAGCGCCAGCAGGTAAAAGACCGTCATCTGGCTGGTGAAGGCCTTCGTCGAGGCCACGCCTATCTCAGGGCCTGCGTGCGTCAGTATGGTGCCGTGCGATTCGCGCATCAGCATCGAGCCCTGCACGTTACAGATCGACAGTATCTTCGCGCCCTTCTCTTTCGACTCGCGCACGGCCGCAAGCGTGTCGGCCGTCTCGCCCGATTGCGAGATGGCGATGACCAGCGTCTTGTCGTCTAATATCGGGTCGCGGTATCGGAACTCCGAAGCGTAGTCGACTTCTACCGGTATGCGCGCGAGCTCTTCGAGCATGTACTTGCCCGCCAGCGCCGCATGTAGGCTCGTCCCGCAGGCGACGGCTTTGATCGATGTGAACTGACGGAACTCGGCCTCGCTGATCTCCATCTCGTCGAGGTAGACGCGGCCCGTCGTCTGAGAGACGCGGCCGATGATCGTGTCGCGGACGGCGCGCGGCTGCTCGTAAATCTCTTTGAGCATGTAATGCTTGAAGCCGCCCTTCTCGGCCAGTATCGGGTCCCACGTGATGCGCTGCACGTCGGGCGTGACCGAGTTGCCCTCGAAATCGCAGACCGTCACCCCGTCGCGCGTCAGGACGGCCATCTCGCCGTCGCCGAGGAAGAATACGTCGCGCGTGTGATAAAGCACGGGCGGAACGTCCGAGGCGACGAAGTACTCGTTCTGCCCCAGCCCTATCACGATGGGCGGCCCCTGGCGGACGGCCACTATCTTTTCCGGCTCGTCCGACGAGACGATGGCCAGCGCGTAGATGCCGCGCAGGTCCGCCACCGTCTGGCGCACGGCCGACTCAAGGTTCGCGCCTTCTTCATCCAGGTACTTCTCTATAAGGTGCGCGATCACTTCGGTGTCGGTCTCTGTGACAAAGTTGTGATCTTCGGATTGGAGCTGGTGTTTGAGCGGGAGGAAGTTTTCGATGATCCCGTTGTGGACTACGACGACGCGGCCCGAGCAGTCGCGGTGCGGGTGCGCGTTCTCTTCCGTAGGCCGGCCGTGGGTCGCCCATCGCGTGTGGCCTACGCCGTAGGTCCCGTCGAGCGGCTTAAGCCTGACGGCCTCTTCTAGGTTGCGGAGCTTCCCTTCCGCGCGGCGGATGGTGAGGTTCTTATCTTCGTCAATGACGGCGATGCCCGCCGAATCATAACCGCGATACTCCAGCTTCTTGAGCCCGTCGAGTATCACCCCGACCACTTGCTTATCGCCTACGTAACCGACTATTCCACACATAGCTGATCCATCCCCCGTTTGATTTGAAGCTGAGGCAAGAGCCTGTCTCGTCCCACGCTTTGATTATAGCAGCCCGACGCTGGCTTCACTTGAGCTTTTTCTTCACCTCCGCCGGCACGCCGACCGCGAGCGAGTCGGGCGGTATGTCTTTAGTCACGACCGCGCCCGCGCCCGTCACAGAGCCGCGGCCCACGCGCACGGGGGCGACGAGCATCGTGTCGCTGCCGATCTTCACTTCGTCTTCGATAAAAGTCTCGTGCTTGCGCTCGCCGTCGTAATTGCAGGTCACAGTGCCCGCGCCTATGTTCACGCGGTCGCCGAGCGTGGCGTCACCCAGATAGGTCAGGTGCGAAGCCTTAGTCCCGCGCCCCACCTTTGACTTCTTCACCTCAACGAAATTACCAATGGCCGCCTTTTCTCCGATCTCAGCGTTCATCCGCAGCCGCGAGAAAGGCCCGACCGTCGCCCCGTCGCTGATCCTGCTGTCTTCGATCACGCTCGAATTGCGTATCGTCACAGAGTCGCCGACCTCCACGTTTTTCAAACGGGTCCACGACTGTATAGTGCAGCCCGCGCCGATGCGGCTCGCGCCTTCGATGATGACCTGCGGGTGTATGACCGTGTCCTGACCTATCTCGACCTGCTGGTGGATGTAGGTGGTCGCCGGATCGATGAGAGTCACGCCCGCCAGCATCAGCTCGTTGAGCTTCGCTTCGCGCAACGCCCTCTCAAGCGCCGCAAGCTCTACGCGCGTGTTGACGCCCGAGGCTTCCTCGGCCCGGTCGTGACAGACCACGCCCACGCGTTTGCCGCGACTGAGTAAGACCTGCGGCGCGTCCGTCAGGTAATACTCCCCCTGCGCGTTGTCCGTCTTCAGATCTTCGAGCGCCGAAACTAAGTCCGCCGCGTCGAAACAGTAGATGCTCACGTTGACCTCCGAGACGGCAAGCTCGTCGGGCGAAGCGTCTCGCTGCTCGACGACTCGAAGAAAGCGCCCGTCGCCGTCTCGGATGACGCGGCCGTAGCCGGTCGGGTCCGCGAGGCGGACGCTTAGGACCGTCGCGCTGTTTTTGTCCGACGCATGAGTTTCGGCCAATCGCGCGAGCGTCTCGCTTTTCATCATAGGCACGTCGCCCGCTATGATGATGATCGAGCCTTTTCGGTTGCGCAGCAGATCGCGCGCGGCCATCACCGCATGGCCCGTGCCTCGCTGCTCTGCTTGGAGAACGAAATGAAGCCTGGGGGTCCGGCTCCGCCCGCGCGTGGCGAGCCGGTCGGCTTCGTCACGGACCGCGCGCTCGACCTCGTCAGCCTGATGGCCGACTATGACGTAGATCGCTTCGGGCTCAAGGTCCGTGGCCGCGCCTAAGACGTGCGCGACCAGCGGGCGGCCCGCCAGCTCGTGCAGCACTTTCGCGCGGCGCGACTTCATGCGGGTGCCGAGCCCTGCCGCCAGTATCATCACATCAGTCATAAGCATTCACCCAGTTATCGATTTTACTATCACGCCGACGCCCGGCGCGAGGTGATTCTTTGTGGGGGAGCTGACGTTGAGAAGCGTAAGATCGATTGCGGTAACAATCAACACTCGGGCTGGCTGGCGTACCACGCCTGCTCGCCCGCGGCGCTGGCGGCCTCGGATTGATAAAGCTTTAACAGAAGGTTCGCGAGCTTGTCCGGGTCGTGGCGCACAAGGTCGTTCTCGTTGAGCAAGTCTCCGCAGATGACTCGGACGCAAGTTTCGGGCTCGCGGTTTATCACGACCTCGGGCCGAAACTCGTCTTCGGATTGCGAGCCGAAGGCGACCTGGACGGCGCCGTCGGCGAGATACTTCTCGCGCAGAGCCGAAGTGATCGGGGCGGAATTGACTATCACGTAGTCCAGCTCAAGGCGCGGGCTGTACTCGTAGAGCGCGCGGACGTGGTCTTCGACGCTGAAGCCCTCGGTCTCGCCGGGTTGCGTCATGACGTTGCAGATGTAAACCTTGAGCGCCTCGGAATCGCGTATCGCTTCGACGATGCCCCCGACAAGGAGGTTTGGGATTATCGAAGTGTAAAGAGAGCCGGGGCCTATGGTGATGAGGCTCGCGTTTTTTATGGCTTCGAGCGTTTCGGCGAGCGGCTGGCAGTCTTCGCACGAGAGCCTCAACCCCTTCACGCGGGCGCGGGCTTCGACAATCCTGGTTTCGCCCTCGATCACGCGCCCGTCCTCAAGCTCCGCGACGAGCGAGATGTCTTCGGTAGTGGAAGGGAAAATGCGCCCCTTGATGGCGAGCACTTCGCTCGTCGCTTTTATCGCTTCGAGGAAATCGCCCGTGACGCCCGTCAGGGCTGCCAAGAAGAGGTTGCCGAAGCTGTGGCCCGAAAGGTCGCCGTCCGATTCGAAGCGGTATTGAAACAGCCTCGTAAGCAGGTGCTCGTCTTCGGCGAGCGCGACCATGCAGTTGCGTATGTCGCCCGGCGGCAGTATCTGAAACTCCTCGCGCAGCCGGCCCGAGCTCCCGCCATCGTCGGTGACGGTGACGATCGCGCTCAGCTCGTCTATCCAGTGCGCGCGCGTCGCAAAGCCTTCTTTGCCAACGTAATGCTTCAGGCCCGAAAGCAGCGTGGACAAGCCCGTGCCCCCGCCTATAGATACAATGTTAAGTCCCGGCTGTCCCTCTGATAACATTCTTAATCACCCTTGTCCGAACGGTCCGATCAATCTTCTATGAAATCGTAGCCATAACCGGTCAGTTGTTGAAAGTCTTCGTTGCTACGGAGGCTGGCGAAATCTAGATCGCGCCTGGCGTGGGGACGGTGAACCGAACGTATGTTGATGGCCCGTCTGAGGGCATCGATGGCCCGGTTCGTGTCATTAAGGCGAGCGTAAGCTGCGGCGAGAGAGTACAGAATGTGGTCGGCGCGCGGTTCTGACTTGAGCGCCTTTTCAAACAGCTCGATCGCTTCCTTCGTGTTACCCTTGTTCAATTCGAAGACGCCCTGGTCGTACAGCGCGTCGGGTCCGCGCGGGGCCGATGGGGCGCGCGCGAGCCGCTGCTCGCTTATCGCCAGATAAGTGCGCGCGCGCGCGGCTATCTCGGCCTGGTCGCTAAACTTGTCGAGTATGTCGACGAATGCGGACTTTGCGGATGAAAAGTCATGCCGGTTAAAAGACTTCAGCGCCTGCTCGAACGCGCGGACGGCGGCGAGCGTGCTGGGCGCGGGAGCTTTCTTTGGCGGAGGCGGGGCGGGGCGGGCCATCTGGCGCGCCGACGCAGCTCTCCCCTTCGTCGCCACGGGCCGCTTCGAAGGTTTCTTAGCGGCTCGAACGGGCTTCTTGGCTATCGCGGGCTTCGCGCTCTTTTTTGTCAGCGCTTTCTTCGCGGGCTTGGCCGCCGATTTTTTCGCCGGCGCGCCCTGTTTTTTCACCTTAACAGGGGCGGCTTTCTTCGCCTTCGCAGCTTTCGATTTTGGGGTGGCAGTTATCTTTCCAGGCCGTTGAGGCTTCTTCGAAGCAGCCTTCTTGCCTTTGCTGGTGGCTCGAACCTTCGCGGACGCACGAGAGCCGCTCTTGTTGACTTTGGTAATCAAGCTGCCCATCGTCTCCTCGGAATTTTAATGAACTGCTGCGCGTCGAAATGCTAAACGTACTACAGTTTATGAGTCTTTTATATCAATAATTTATCGGCAAGTCAAGAAAATAGCTTGGCTCACCGCAAGAGCTTTTTGGGGTTTGAACCGGCCTGAGTTTTCATCGACTAGAGCGCCTGTCTTGAGCAGAATTCCTTAAGTTTTTAGCCTCTCTCATTTAGGCTGCTGTTACGTAATGTACCTATCAGCACCCTCAACCACGTTTCAGGCATAAGGCTTTAGATCAGAACAATTAAGTAGAATCAGCCTCGATTCGATTGCCGGCCGCGCCAGCATAACCGTATAATCTTCTATCATTTAAGTCGAATCCGGTTCGGAGACAGGAGGTCCGGTTGGCTCTTGAATCCCACAAAGAGAATCCGCGGACCAGGCCGCTGGCGGGCTTGAGTGTTCTGATCACGAGAGGACTCGGGCAGTCGGCCGAGATGACGGCCTTGCTGGAAGAGGCCGGCGCGACGGTAATCCACTGCCCGACGATCGAGATCAGCGAGCCTGAAAGCTGGGCCGCTTTGGACGCCGCGATAGGGAATCTCGACGATTACGACTGGGTAGTCTTCACCAGCGCAAACGGCGTCGAGTTCTTTTATCGCAGGCTCGCCGAAAAGAGCTTGCCGGACAGAATCATCAGGTGCGCGATCGGGCCTGCGACGGCTAAAGCTCTCGAAGCGGCGAGCGGGCGCGTGGATGTCGTCGCCAAAGATTCAAAAGCGGAAGGGGCGCTCTCGGCAATCATAGAGCATGCGGGCGGCCAGGATCGCGTTCGCGGGTTGCGGTTCTTGATCCCGCGCGCGCGCGTCGCCAGGGAAGTCTTGCCTACAGAGCTGTCGTCGCTCGGCGCGCGCGTAGACGCGGTCGAAGCTTACCAGACCATAAAACCCGAAACCGACGGCGAAGAGATTAAGAGATTGCTAACCGAGCGGGCTATCGATGTCGTCACATTTACCAGCTCTTCTACGGTCGCTAATTTCGCGGCCATCGTCGGCGTAAAAGAGTTGTCGGGCCTGCTCGAAGGGGTCCTCGTCGCCTGCATAGGCCCGGTCACGGCCGCGACCGCGCGCGAGCACGGGCTTGACCATGTCATCCAGCCGGATCGATACACAGCCCCGGCGCTCGTAGAATCTCTGATCGAGGCGACGCGAAAAAGTTGACACGAGGGTTCCAGTGCAATAATCATTTTCGAGGACGTTCATCAGTGCGGGACGGGTTAAGTACAAAGTCATGATAAAGATTTCAAGAGCTATTATTCTCGCTTCGACCGCTTTCATCCTATTCATAGCAGGCGCGGCCGGCGCGCAAGACGACGACCTTAAGATCAGATCGACGCTGGTCCAGGTGCCTACCGTGGTAACTGATCGCGCGGGGAGGTTCATCACGGATCTTGCGAAGAAAGATTTCACGGTCTTCGAGGATGGCAAGCGCCAGGAGCTTTCGATCTTCACCGCCGTAAAGCAACCGTTCAACGCCGTGTTAGTGCTCGACACTTCGAACAGCGCCGAAGACCGGCTGCACGCTATTCAGAATGTGGCCGTCGGGTTCGCGCGCGAGACGGCCGCGGACGATCGGATGATGGTGATCTCTTTTGACAACGAGGTCCGCCAGTTGACCGACTTCACGTCCGACCGCCAGGAGCTTGAGACGGCTATCAAGGGCGCCGAAGCGGGATTCGGCAAGCTGCTTTACGAAGCCGTCGTGCGCGCGCTTGAGCAGTTGAAGGAGCGCGAGGGCCGACGCGCCGTGATCCTGCTGACCGACGGCGTCGATATGAAGAGCATCGAAGCGACTGCCGAAAGCACTTTGCGATTGGCCGAAGAGATGGGCGCGGTCGTTTACGTAGTGCAGTTCGACACGCGCTGGTGGATCGAATCGGAAGCCCGCCGCCAGAAGGCCGCGCGTCCCGAGTCAAAGGTCCCCTTCTCTGTTGATGGGCGGATACCGCTGCCGCCCGATTTCGGCGGCCCCGACGCGACGCCGACGGGCTTCCCGAAGGTGCGCGCGCCGAAGATCGAAGTCGGTTCGCCGACGAGCCCTCGCGTCACGGTCATCGATGGGCCGAACGCCAAGCCTCGGACTCTCAACGCGCCGCCGCCCGACGAGATAACGGTGAATCTCGATAAGCTGTACGGCGAGGCGAACCAGTTCATGCAAACGATCACATCGCGCACGGCGGGCCGTTTGTTTCTGGCCGAGACCTTCGACGACACGCGGTCGGCCTTTGCCGCCATCGCCGACGAGCTGCGCAACCTCTATGTGATCGGCTATTACCCGGCGGCCGAGCGGCGCGACGGGAAGTACCGTAAGATCAAAGTGGAGGTCGCGCGCAAAGAGGTTCAGGTCCGCGCGCGCCCCGGCTACAGGTCGCCTAAAGAACCCTAGATTATTAATGGAATCGAACCCGGATTCGGTTGTTTATTTCGGAGTGCGGCGACAAGTCGCCGCACTCCGAAGGAATTGTCTTTATGCTTAAGAAGCTCTTTATCGCGGCGATCTTTATCTCTCTTTTTGTGGCGGCGTCGTTTTCTAAGCGCGCGGAACGCCCCGTCATGCGAGAGGTGGCCATTACCTTCGACGATCTTCCGGCGACGCACGGCGACTACGAGATAATGAGCGACACCACTAAGCGACTGCTCGCGAGCATAACTTCGAACAGGGTCCCCGCCATCGGCTTCGTCAACGAAGGAAAGCTTTTTCATCCGGGCGAGATCGACCGGCGCACGGAGCTTCTGCGGATGTGGTTGGACGCCGGCCTTGAGCTAGGGAATCACACATTCTCGCACGTCTACATCGATCAAGTCCCGCTCGGCAAGTATCAAGAAGAGGTCATTCGCGGCGAGACCGTGACGCGAATGCTGCTAGGCCAGCGCGGCCGCAAGCTCAGGTACTTTCGCCACACGCAGCTCCGCACAGGCCCGACGCCGGAATACAAGGCGGCGCTCGACCGCTTCCTGGCCGAGCGCGGCTACACCATCGCTCCCGTCACGATAGACAACCAGGACTTCATGTTCGCCGACATCTACTCGCGCGCGAAAGCGCGCGGCGACCGCGAGACGATGAAGCGCGTGGGCGCGGCTTACGTGCCGTACATGGAGCAGGTCTTCGCCTTCTTCGAGAAGCTGTCGGCGGATTTTCTGGGCTACGAAGTCAAGCAGGTGCTCCTGCTGCACGCCAACGAGCTGAACGCAGATTATTTTGACGAGCTCGTCCGCATGATGCGTAAGCGAGGTTACGCCTTCATCACGCTGGAAGAAGCCTTGAAAGACAAGGCCTACGCCCTGGCCGACGCGCAGACTACGAGGGGGTTATCCTGGATTCATCGCTGGATGATCGCCAAAGGGCAACCCATGCGCCCGGAGCCCGGCGAGCCCGAATTCATCACCACCTTGTTCAGGGCCGGACGACAGTAATTTCGCTCAACAATTCTGAAACAGACTTGTAACAAAATTTCACCCCATTCGGATTGACTTGCGCCAGCAAAAGGTATAGGCTCGCCACAAACTGCGACAGGCGGTTTCAACATCAGGTGGACTCTTTGCAGCATTTGGCTCTATTCCGCTTGGCTCAACCTTCCATGAGAGGCCGACAAGAGAGCTGGCAGCTCTGACGTTATCCTGTCGGCAAAAAGGCGGAAGAGCAGGTAAGGAGATAGCTATGGCAAGACCGGGAAAGAGTAAAAAGGTTGAAGAAGGCGGCATTTCGTCACAGGCCATCGAGCAGCCTAAGGTCGATAAGATTGAAGCCGCGACCAATTACCCGACATACGAGGAGATTCGTTTGCGCGCCTACGAGATATACCTCGAACGCGGCGGCGGCGACGGCAACGACGCGGACGACTGGCTCCAGGCCGAGCGCGAGCTTGGAGGCGGCTCCCAGACTCAAGAGATCTCCGAATGACGGAAGGCGGCCGGGCGTGCCGGTCGCATGAGCCAACCTTGCGCGATTCGGATGGCGGGCTATACTCGCCGAATATGATTGGTGTGATTTTGTTTGAAAGAGAGGCGATATGAGTCAAGGTATGAGGACGGCCGACGATGGATCGGGTCACGACGTAAAGCTGGACGAGTTGTGCGTGAACACTATCAGAACCCTGGCGATGGACGCGGTGCAGCAGGCGAACTCGGGCCACCCCGGTACGCCGATGGCGCTCGCTCCCGTGGCTTACGCGCTGTGGGACCGCTTCCTGCGCCACAACCCGCGCAACCCGGAATGGGCAAACCGTGACCGCTTCGTCTTATCGGCGGGCCACGCCTCTATGCTGCTCTACGCGATGCTGCACGTGTCGGGTTACGACCTGCCGCTCGAAGAGCTGAAGCGGTTCCGACAGTGGGGGTCAAAGACTCCCGGCCACCCGGAGTACGGCCACACGGCGGGCGTGGAGACGACGACAGGCCCGCTCGGCCAGGGCGTGGCGAACTCCGTGGGAATGGCCATAGCCGAGCGGTGGCTTGCGAGCTATTTCAACCGCCCCGGCCACGAGATCGTAGATCACCGCGTCTACGCGATCGCGGGCGATGGCTGCATCATGGAAGGCGTCTCTCAAGAGGCCGCGTCGCTCGCCGGTCACTTGAAGCTCAACAAGCTGGTCTGGATATACGACAACAATCACATCACGATCGAAGGCAACACGGCGCTGGCTTTCACCGACGACGTGGCGGCGCGGTTCATCTCCTACCACTGGAACGTGCTGCGGGTGGGCGACGCGAATGATCTTGAAGCGCTGACAAACGCGCTTACGACCGCGCACAAAGAGACGGAGCGGCCCACGCTCATCATAGTCGATAGCCACATCGCGTGGGGCGCGCCCAACAAGCAGGACACGCACGGGGCGCACGGCGAGCCGCTCGGCGAAGAAGAGATTCGGCTGACCAAACAGCGCTACGGCTGGCCGCCGGACGCGAAGTTTCTCGTCCCGGACGAGACGAAGCAATACACTAACCGCACGATCGAGCGCGGCCAGCGCGCCGAGGCCGAGTGGAAAGAGAGACTGTTCGCCTACAGCCAGGAGCACCCCGAGCTTGCGGCCCAGTGGGAGCGTATGCAATCGGGCGAGCTGCCCGACAACTGGGAAGAAGCGATCCCTGTGTTTCCGGCCGACGAAAAAGGCGTGGCCGGGCGCGACGCGAGCTCGAAGGTCTTAAACGCCCTCACGTCGCGCGTCCCGTGGCTCATAGGCGGGTCGGCCGACCTCGCCCCATCTACGAAGACGCGCATAGCCGATGGCGGAGACTTTGAGGCCGGCTCCTACGCCGGGCGCAACTTCCACTTCGGCGTGCGCGAGCATGCGATGGGCGCGATCTTAAACGGCATGGCTTTATCAAAACTTCGCGCTTATGGGTCGGGCTTCCTGATCTTCTCGGATTACATGCGAGCGCCGATCAGGCTGTCGGCGTTGATGGAGGTGCCGGCGATCTACATCTTCACGCACGACTCGATAGGCGTGGGCGAGGACGGCCCCACGCACCAGCCCATCGAGCAGTTGATAAGCCTGCGCGCGATCCCGCAGCTACTGGTCATGCGCCCGGCCGACGCAAACGAAGTGGCCGAATGCTGGCGCTACATCATGAATTGCAAAGACCACCCGGTCGCCTTGATCCTGAGCCGCCAGCCGCTGCCGACTTTCGACCGCGACAAGTACGGTTCGGCCGAAGGGGCGCAAAGAGGCGCTTACGTGCTGGCCGACTCCGACGGGACGCCCGACGTGATACTGATGGGCACGGGCTCGGAGGTCCAGTTGTGCGTAGCGGCGCACGAGCAGTTGACGGCCGAAGGGATAAAGTCCCGCGTCGTCAGCATGCCTAGCTGGGAGGTCTTCGGCCGCCAGCCGGAAGAGTATCGGGCGAGCGTTCTGCCTCTTTCGGTGCGTGCGCGCGTCGCCGTCGAGGCCGGGACGAACCTGGGCTGGCACGGTTACGTGGGGCTGGACGGCAGCATAATCGCGCGCCGCGAGTTCGGGGCTTCAGCGCCGCTCAAAGAGTTGCTAAAACAGTTTGGCTTCACGGCAGAACACGTAGTCGCCGAAGCGCGCGCCGTGATCGAGCGCGCACGCGCCTAGTTTAATAGAATGGAGAGTGAGGATATGAGCGAGAATCCCTTGGTCGAGTTGCAAAAACACGGGCAGAGCATCTGGTATGACAACATACGAAGGGCGCTTATCGACACGGGCGACCTGGAGCGCAAGATACACGGGCTGCCGAAAGGCGTTACGTCGAACCTGCAAGACAAGGTTGGCGGGGACGACCTTCGCGGCGTGACCTCGAACCCAGCGATCTTCGAGAAGGCGATCACCGGCAGCACCGACTACGACGTAGCCATGCGAAAGCTGATCTCGGAGGGCAAAGACGCGCAGGAGATTTACGAGTCGCTCGTGATCGAAGACATACAGCGCACCGCCGACCTGTTCATCCCGGTCTATGACCGCACCAAAGCGGTCGACGGCTACGTGAGCCTCGAAGTCTCGCCGCTTTTGGCCGACAACACCGAGAGCAGCATAGCGGAAGCCAAGAGGCTGTGGGCGGCGCTCAACCGCAAGAACGTGATGATCAAGATCCCCGCCACGCCCGAGGGCATACCCGCGATCGAAGCCCTCATAGCCGAAGGGATAAACATCAACGTCACGCTCATCTTCTCGCTGGAAACTTATAAAGAGGTCGCCGAGGCATACATCCGCGGGCTCGAAAAGCGGGCCGCGTCGGGCCAGAGCGTAGAGAACATCGCTTCGGTCGCGAGCGTCTTCGTCAGCCGCGTAGACACTTCGATCGATAACGATCTTGAATTCCGCATACGCCGGGGCAATGACGAAGAGGAGAAAGCAAAGCTCACGGCCTTGCTCGGCAAAGCGGCCATCGCCAACGCGAAGCTGATTTATCAAGAGTTCAAGCGCATCTTTCACGGCGAGCGTTTCGAGAAGCTGCGGGCGGCGGGCGCGCAAGTGCAGCGGCCGCTCTGGGCCAGCACGGGCACGAAAAATCCTCAATACAGCGACGTGTATTACGTCGAAGAGCTGATCGGGCCAGACACCGTCAACACCGTCCCGCCCGCCACGTTCACCGCCTTCCGCGACCACGGCAAAGCGCGTCTGAGCCTGGAAGAGAATATCGAAGAGGCCCCGAAGGTCTTCGAGGCGCTCGCGGGGATCGGCATCAGCTTGAAGGACGTCACCGACAAGCTGCAAGAGGAGGGCGTGAAGTCATTCGCCGAATCGTTCCGCACTCTGATGGGGAGCATCTCTTCGAAACAGGCCGCCATCACAAGCGGCATACTCGAACGCCAGACCGCATCGGTCGGCCCGCAAGCCGACGAGGTCAAAGAGACGATCAAGACGGCCGAGCGCGAGCAGTGGATTCGGCGCATCTGGAATAAAGACGCGAGCCTCTGGAAGACGGAAGAGGACCACCAGAAGATCATTCGCAACGCGCTCGGGTGGGTGACGGTCGTCGACCAACTGGTCGAGGCGGCCGACGAGCTCGCGGCCTTCAGCGAGCGCGTGCGCAACGACGGCTTCACAGACGTTATGCTGCTCGGGATGGGCGGCAGCAGCCTCTGCCCCGAGGTCTTCCGCCGCACGTTCGGCCATCGCGAGGGCTTCCCGACCTTGCACGTGCTCGACAGCACCGACCCGGCTACGGTTAAGAGTTTCGAGGAGAAGGTTGACCTTGAGCACACGCTCTTTATCGTCGCCAGCAAGTCGGGCACGACGACCGAGCCGCTGATGTTCTACAAGTATTTCTTCAACCGCATGCGCGAGATCAAAGGCGAGCGCGCGGGCCAGAACTTTGTCGCCATAACCGACCCAGGGACTTTGATGGAAGAGATGGCGAAGGGCGACAACTTCCGCCGGATATTCCTCAACCCCGCGGACATCGGCGGCAGGTATTCCGCGCTCTCGTTCTTCGGCATGGTGCCGGCCGCGTTGCAGGGCTTCTACTTCCGCTCGCTGCTCGACCGCGCCGAATGCGTCATGCACGCCTGCGCCTCGTGCGTGCCCACGGAAGACAACCCGGCCGCCCGGCTCGGCGCGATCCTGGGCGTGCTCGCCAACGCGGGGCGCGACAAGCTGACGCTGTCGACATCGTCGGACATCTCGTCGCTCGGGCTGTGGATCGAGCAGTTGATTGCCGAGAGCACGGGCAAAGAGGGTCGCGGCATCGTGCCTATAGCGGGCGAGCTGCTCGGCGCTCCCGGCGTCTATGGCAATGACCGGCTCTTCGTTCACATCAGCGTGGGCCAGGCTGATGCTGACACGGACGCAAAGCTCCGCGCGCTTGAAGCGGCGGGCCACCCGGTCGTGCGGCGGACGCTTCACGACACGCTCGACTTAGGCGAAGAGTTCTATCTCTGGGAGATGGCCACGGCCATCGCGGGCCGCATCATAGGCATCAACCCGTTCGACCAGCCGAACGTACAGGAGAGCAAAGACAACACGCGCCGCCTGCTCGACGAGTACAAGAAGAACGGCGAGCTGCCCGCGCAAGAGGTCGGGGCCGAAGGGCGCGGGCTCACGGCCTACGCCGAGCGCGAGACCATCGATCAGCTCGGCGCGGGCTCGTCGCTTGAAGAGTTTGTCGCGCGCCACCTGGGGCGCGTCGGGGCGGGCGATTACGTCGCGCTGCTCGACTACATTCAGGAGACTCCCGAGCACGAAGAGGTCATTCAAGCGATCCGCACGCACCTGCGCGACGCGCAGCGCGTCGCGACGACTACGGGGTACGGTCCGCGCTTCCTCCACTCGACGGGGCAACTGCACAAGGGCGGCTCGGCGAGCGGCGTCTTCATTCAGATCACGGCCGACACGGCCGAAGACGTTCCGCTGCCGAACGAGCCTTTCACCTTCGGCACACTGAAGCAGGCCCAGGCGCTCGGGGATTTCCAGTCGCTCGCCAGCCGGTCGCGCCGCGCGATCCGCATACACCTCGGGGAAGACATAGGCGCGGGGCTCCGCCGGATTCTTGAGATAGTCCAAAACGCTTTCCCGATCGTGCAAGGGCAGGCGAGTTAAAATGAAACCCTGTAGGGGCAGGGCTTGTCCCTGCCCGGATCGAGCGAAGCTCGATGACGAAATACGATACAAGCGAAGTCATCTTATAAGGAATGCTTGTCATTGCCTTCGGCAATCCGGGCAGGGACAAGCCCTGCCCCTACATCATTCTCTCATTGGCTTGTTGTATGTGTGTGTAAGTTGATTTCAAGATTGCTCTCAGGACTATGGCATGACTAACACTGACACGCGCTCAGCGATCTCGCTTGTGGTTTCAGACATTGACGGCACGCTCATCACGTCAAACCACGAATTGACAGAAGCCACGAAGCAGGCGGCGGCCAGCCTTTACGAAAGAGGCATCCAGTTGTCGCTGGCAAGCTCGCGCCCCGCGCGCAGCATACGCCCGCTCGCCGAGGCCCTGGGGCTTCGCTCGCCTTTCGCGGCTTTCAACGGCGCGCTAGTCGTGACCGCCGACGGCAGCGTGATGGCCCGCAGCGTGATCGAGCCGGCCGTCACCGCGCACATCAAGTCGATAGCCGACGAGCTGGGCATAGGCGTCTGGCTTTATGACGAGACGGAGTGGTACGTCCGCGAGCGCACGCCTTTCGTCGACCGCGAAGAGCACACTTCGGGCTTCAGCCCCAACATGACAGATTACGACAGCCGGTTGAACGACGAGGTGAACAAGCTCACCGTGGTCGGCAAGCCGGAGCTTGTGGCCGTGGCCGAGCAGCGGGTGTTGGGCGAGCTGGCCGACAAAGTTTCGGCGTCACGATCCAAGCCTCGGTTCCTCGACGTAACATCTTTCGGCATACACAAGGGCACGGTCATCGTGCGACTGGCCGCGCTGCTCGGCGTCCCTACGGACGCGGTGGCGGTGATCGGCGACGGCCCTAACGACGTTGAGATGTTCCGGCAGGCAGGCGCCAGCATTGCCATGGGCCAGGCCGTCGACGAGGTCCGCATGGAAGCGCGTCACGTCACAACGTCGAACGACGACGAAGGCTGGGCGCGCGGGATCGAGCGCTTCGTGCTCGGCGGTTATCAGTCCGCGGGAGTTTGAGCGGCAGGATTACAAAATGGCAACTGAATTAGCTAAACCGAAGCAGGCGCAGTTCGGCATGATCGGCCTCGGCGTGATGGGCCGCAACCTCGCCTTGAACGTCGAAGAGAAAGGCTTCCCGGTGGCGGTCTGGAACCTGGAAACGGACTGGGTCGAGAAGTTCGTCCAGGAGAACCGCGAGAAACAGATCACCGGCGCCGTCACCTTAGAAGAGTTCGTCCGCTCGCTAGAGCGGCCCCGCCGGATAATGATGATGATAAAGGCGGGCGCACCTGTAGACTCGACGATCGAGCGGCTCAAGCCGCTTTTGGAAGCCGGCGACATCGTCATCGACGGCGGGAACTCTTATTACAAAGACACGCAGCGGCGAGAGAGCGACCTGCGAGCCGCCGGCTTGAACTTCGTCGGCTGCGGCGTGTCGGGCGGCGAAGAGGGCGCGCGCCACGGCCCTTCGCTTATGCCGGGCGGCGACCGCGCGGCCTACGAACACCTGCGCCCGGTCTTCGAGGCCATCGCGGCGAAGACCGATTCCGGCCCCTGCGTGACATACGTCGGCCCGGACGGCGCGGGCCACTTCGTAAAGACCGTTCACAACGGCATAGAGTACGGCGACATGCAGTTGATCGCCGAAGCCTACGACATACTGCGCAAGTCGCTGCGGCTCGACGCCGCAGAGATGGCCGAGATATTCGATGAGTGGGGCCGAGGCGCGCTCGAATCTTTCCTCATAGAGATCACCGCGAGCATACTGCGCGTGCGCGACGAAGAGACGAATCGGCCGCTCGTAGACCTTGTGCTCGACAAGGCCGAGCAGAAAGGCACGGGCAAGTGGACCGTTCAGGAGGCCGTTGACCTGGCCGTGCCCGTGCCGACGATCGCGGCGGCAATAGACGCGCGCGTCATATCAAGCTTGAAAGACGAGCGCGTGGCGGCGAGCAAAAAGATAAAGGGGCCTCGCGCGTCTGCGTCGCGCGCCGACAAGGCGAGACTTGTGACGGCGGTCCGCGACGCGCTTTACGCGTCGAAGATCTGCTCTTACGCGCAGGGGCTCGACCTAATCGCGACGGCTTCGGGCCAGCACAACTGGGACATACAGTTGGGCGAGCTGGCGCGGATATGGAAAGGCGGGTGCATAATTCGCGCGCGATTCCTCGACACAATCAAGGAGGCTTACGACCGCCGGCCGGACCTGCCGAACCTGCTGTTGGACGACGAGTTCAACCGCTCGATTCAAAGCTCGCAGGCCAACTGGCGGCGGGCCATAGAGACGGCCCTGCGGCTCGGGATACCCGTCCCAGCGATGAGCGCGAGCGTCGCCTACTTTGACAGTTACCGCACGCGCGACCTGCCGCAGAACCTGACGCAGGCGCAGCGCGATTTTTTCGGATCGCACACATACATTCGCACGGACCACCCGGAGCGCGGTTACGTCCACACGGAATGGTCGGAGAAGAGCAATGTCAACAAGGATGCTTAGGAAGTCTGACGCGCAGGTCCGCGTCTACAAAGACCAGCAGGAGCTGGCGCTCAAGGCCGCGCGCCATTTCGCGCGGCTGGCGGACCAGTACGTCATCGGCTGCGGACATTTCACTGTCGCGCTGGCGGGCGGCTCGACGCCGCGCGCGATGTTTTCGATCCTGGCCGAAGAGCCGTTCTTAGATACGGTCCCGTGGTCGTCGATCTATTTCTTCTGGGGAGACGAGCGCTGCGTCCCGCCCGACCATGCGGATAGCAACTTTCGCATGGCTCAAGAGACGCTGCTCTCGAAAATCCCCGTGCCCGAAGAGAACGTCTTCCGCATACCGGCGGAAATGGACGACCACGACCGCGCCGCCGAGGAGTACTCCGACGCGCTCACGCGGTTCTTCCTCGCGGGTCCGGGCGCGCCGCGCGCCGCGACCGCGCCGCTCTCGAACCTGCCCAGGCTTGACCTTGTGCTCTTAGGCATGGGGCCGGACGGTCACACGGCGTCGCTCTTCCCCGGCACGGCGGCGCTCAACGTCAACGACCGTGTGGCGGTCGCAAACTTCGTCGAGAAACTAAACGCCCATCGGATAACGCTCACGGCGGCTACGATCAACAACGCGCGGAACGTGACTTTCGTGGCGGCGGGCGACGACAAGGCCGACGCGCTCGCGGCCATACTCGAAGGCCCGTACCGGCCCGAGACTTACCCGAGTCAGCTCATCCGCCCGCGCAACGGGACGCTGCTGTGGCTCGTAGATGAGCGCGCCGCGAGCAGGCTTGCGGACCAGACGAACCAGTCTAATGAAAAAAGTTAGCCACGGAGACACAGAGACACAGAGGATATTAAAGAAACCCTGTGTCTCCGTGGCAGGTTTTTCTGAACTGATGAACCGGCTTCTGATCTCGGAAGAATTCTGTTAATCTCAAACACTCTTCAGCGCCCACGGGCGCTCACACTAAAAGGACTGCCGCCCCGGCATAGAGGTGAATAAGATGACTGCAACGACAAGGCCCGAATTAGCAAAGATTGGTATGGTAGGACTGGCTGTGATGGGGGAGAACCTCGCGCTCAACATAGCGCGCAACGGGTACCCGATCGCAGTCTTTAACCGCGACCCCGCGAAGGTCGACAAGTTCCTTTCGCGCGCCGAAGGCAAGCAGGTCATCGGCGCTTACTCGATCCAGGATTTCGTCAACTCGCTCGAAACGCCGCGCAAGATCATCCTTCTCGTGAAGGCGGGCCAGCCCGTAGACGACGTGATCAACCAGCTCAAGCCTTACCTCGAAGCCGGCGACATAATAATCGATGGCGGCAACTCGTGGTTCAAAGACACGCAGCGGCGCGAGCGCGAGTTGAAAGCCGAGGGCTTCAACTTCATAGGCTCGGGCGTGTCGGGCGGCGAGTCGGGCGCGCTCTGGGGGCCGTCGCTGATGCCGGGCGGCGACAAGCAGGCATACGAGCACGTGCGGCCGATCTGGGAAGCGATCGCCGCGAAAGTCGACGACGGCCCTTGCGTCACCTACGTAGGCCCGGACGGCGCGGGCCACTTCGTCAAGATGGTCCACAACGGCATAGAGTACGGCGACATGCAGTTGATCGCCGAAGCTTACGACATACTGCGCAACGTGTTGGGCTGCGGGGCCGCGGAGCTCGCGGACATTTTCGGGCGCTGGAACGAAGGCTCGCTCAAATCATTCCTCATAGAGATCACCGCAAAGATATTCACCGTCACCGACGAAGAGACGAATCAGCCGCTCGTCGACCTGGTGCTCGACAAGGCGGGGCAGAAAGGGACCGGCAAATGGACCTCGCAGATCGCGCTTGAGCTCGGCATCACGATCCCGACCATGCAGGCGGCCGTCGACGCCAGGACTCTCTCGGGTCTGAAAGACGAGCGCGTCGAGGCGAGCCGCCAGCTCCCCGGCCCGCAGCAGAGCGGCCACACAGGCGACCGCGAGGCGATGATCAACGCCGTCCACGACGCGCTTTATGCGTCGAAGATCTGCTCTTACGCGCAGGGGATGAACCTGATTCGCAGAGGCTCGGAAGAGTACAACTGGAATATTGATCTCGGAGAGCTGAGCCGCATCTGGAAAGGCGGCTGCATCATCCGCGCGCAATTCCTCGACAAGATCAAACAGGCTTACCAGCGGCGCGCGGACCTGCCGAACCTGTTATTGGACGACGACTTCAAAGCGTGGGTGTTAGAAGCGCAGCCCCGGTGGCGGCAGGCCGTGACGGCTGCGCAGTCTCTCGGCATACCGGCGGCGGCGATGTCTGCGAGCCTCGCCTATTTCGACACGTACCGCACGGCGAACCTGCCGCTGAACTTGACGCAGGCGCAGCGCGACTTTTTCGGCTCGCACACGTACCAGCGGACCGACCGGCCCGATGCAGGTTTCATCCACACCGAATGGGAGCAACTTGCAAAGTGATTTCAGATGAAAAGGGACGCAAGCAATGTCGAGCAAAAATGATAATCCGTTGAGAGAGGGGGTCAGGCTAGAGCGCGCGGCCGACCCCTGTGTAGTAATCATCTTCGGGGCGTCGGGCGACCTTACGAAGCGAAAGCTGCTGCCGGCGCTCTACCGCCTGACTCAAGAGCGGCTGCTGCCTGCGGAGTTCGCGATACTCGGGTTTTCGCGCTCGACGATGTCGCACGAGGATTTCCGCGCGAAGATGAAAGACGCGATCGTCACTTACTCCGAAGCCAAGCGCGTCGACGAGGCCGTGTGGCAGAGCTTCGCGCAGGGGATCTACTACATCTCGGGCGACATCAACGACCCCGACTGCTATAAGAGGATGAGCGAGCAGCTCGACCAGATAGACCGCGAGCGCGGCACGGCGGGCAACCGCGTCTTCTACCTGTCGGTCGCGCCCGGACTTTACAGCGAGTCGATCGAGCAGATCGGCGCGGCCGGGATGGCGCAGCCGAAGCCGGGGAGCTGGACGCGCATCATCATCGAGAAGCCGTTCGGCCACGACCTTGAGAGCGCGAAACAGCTCAACGCCGACGTGGCGAAGGTCTTTGAAGAAGACCAGGTCTACAGGATCGATCACTACCTCGGCAAAGAGACGGTCCAGAACCTTTTAGTCTTCCGCTTCGCCAACGGTATATTCGAGCCGATATGGAATCACCGCTACATCGACCACGTGCAGATCACGAACGCCGAGGCGATAGGGGTCGAAGGGCGCGGCGGTTATTACGAGACGGCGGGCGTCTTGCGCGACATGATTCAAAACCATGTCTTTCAAGTGCTCTCGCTCGTGGCGATGGAGCCGCCGATCTCGCTTTCGGCCAACGCCGTGCGCGACGAGAAGATAAAAGCCATGCAGGCGGTCCGCCCCATACCTGTCGAGGCGGTCGCCGAGTATGTAGTTCGCGGGCAGTACGGGCCGGGGTCTGTCGGCGGCAAAGAGGTGGTGGGCTACCGTCAGGAGCCCGACGTGAACCCCGAGTCGGCCACAGACACTTACGCCGCGTTGAAGCTCTACTTCGACAACTGGCGCTGGGCGGGCGTCCCTTTTTACATAAGGTCGGCCAAGCGCATGCCGAAGCGCGTGACGGAGATCGCGATACATTTCAAGCAGGCCCCGCACCTCCTGTTCCGCAACATCCCCTCGCAGCAGCTCGAACCTAACGTCTTAGTCGTGCGCATCCAGCCCGACGAAGGCATCACGCTCCGAGTCGGCGCGAAAGTGCCAGGCCAGATCACGCGCATACGATGGGTGAACATGGACTTTCGTTACGGCGCGTCGTTCGGCGTGTCGTCGCCCGAAGCCTACGAGCGGCTGCTGTTGGATTGCATACTGGGCGATTCGACCCTCTACGCGCGCCGCGACATGACAGAGCGCGGCTGGGAGATCGTGATGCCTATACTCGAAGCGTGGAAGAGCTCGAAGCCGGCGTTCCCTAATTACGAGGCGGGCACATGGGGGCCGGAGGCGGCCGACGAGCTTCTGGAGAAAGACGGGCGACAGTGGCGCAAGCCATGAAGATTTCAAATTTGAGATTTGAGATTTGAAATGATGAATGAGCAACCGCAATCCTTAAACGTGAAATCGTCAGTCGACGTGTCGGCGATTGAGCGCGACCTTACAGCTTTGTGGAAGAAGGCGGGCGAAGACGGGGACGACGGCGGGATCATCCGCGCCAGCCTTCTCAACCTGATAATCTACGCGCCCGCGGACGACGATTTGAACGAGCTCGACGACATGCTCACAGATGTCACGGCCGCGCACCCGTGCCGCGCCATCCTTACGGTCGCCGACCGCAAGGCTGAAGAGTCTTCGCTCGCGGCCGAAGTGACTTCACGCTGCACCCTGCCGACGGCGTCGTCAAAGCAGGTCTGCTGCGAGCAGGTCACGATCACCGCGCGCAAGGCGCAGGTCGACACGGTCGCGAGCCTGATCGTTCAGCTTCTGCTTTCGGACCTGCCCGTCTACTTGTGGTGGCGGGCCGAGCCGCGGTTAGACGACAAAGCATTCGAGCGGCTGGTAGACAT